>JYOD01000118.1 GCA_000955785.1 Burkholderiaceae bacterium 16 | reverse complement strand
ACCCGTTCACCGAAGGTGCCCGCGTCGGCAAGGCTGACCCGTACACCGACGGCGCCCGCATCGTCGCCGGCCTGGACCGCACCGGCGTGTCGGCTTCCCCGGCCCGCAGCGTGGATGGCTATACCGATGGCGCCCGTAGCGGCAGGTTCGACCCGTTCACCGAAGGTGCCCGCGTAGGCAAGACTGACCTGTACACGGACGGCGCCCGCATCGTCGCCGGCCTGGATCGCACCGGCGTGTCGGCTTCCCCGGCCCGCAGCGTGGATGCCTATACCGATGGCGCCCGTGCCGGCAAGTTCGATGTGTTCACCGATGGCGCCAATGTCTGAGCGCAGGCAAGCGCGGGAACGGGATCGCCAGGGCGGGGAGGCGGTTCGCACCGGTTCCACGGCCTGAACGGCGACCCGGGCAGGGAAAAAAACAAGGTTAGACATTTGAGTGGGAGTGCATCATGAACCTACGGGACAGCTTCCTGATCCTGGCTGGCTGGGTGGTCCTCTGCGTAGCCAGTGGCTCTCTGATCACGGTGGTGGCGCAAGTGCTGCCGGCTTGAGTGAGCATTGAACGACTTGTGCGAATGCACACGAATTTGGCTTGAGGATCTATCAATAGATAGATAAGATCTCGCTATGAAAACGCAATCCGTACGCGAACAACTGCTCGAACACACGCTGGTGCTGATCCGCCGGCGCGGTTTCAATGGTTTCAGCTACCGCGATCTGGCCGATCTGGTCGGGGTCAAGACTTCGAGCATCCACTATTACTTCCCAGCCAAGGACGACCTGGTGCTGGAGGCGGTGAAGGAATACAGCGCCCGTATCTCGGAGCGGCTGCGTAGCGTGGATTCGTCGCTTTCACCGCGCGAGCAGGCGGAGGGTTACCTCAATTTCCTGCGCACCGCGGCCTGCGGCGACCAGATCTGCCTGGCAGGCATGTTGTCCACTGAGACGCTATGCCTGCCGGAGTCGGTCCATACCGAGCTCAAGCAGTTCTATCGCATGAACGAAAACTGGCTGATGGGCCTGATCGAACGCGCCCAGAGTGAGTACGGCAAGGTCTACCCGGTGACGCCCCGCGCGCTGGCACAGGTGATCTACGGTGCGCTGCAAAACGGCTTGATCGTTGCCCGCTTGTTCGGGGCGCCCGAGCGGCTGGAGTCGGCGGCGGATCTGTTGATGGCCTCGGTGTCCGAATAAGCACGCCGGCACATGAAAAAGCCGACCCTTCGCGGTCGGCTTTTTGTTTGGGCGATGCAACCGATGATCCGCCCGGAGATCCGCCGCCGCATCAGCCCGGCGTGTCCGCCACTACCTTCCAATGCTCGCCTGACTCCTGCGCGCGGCCGTCCCGCACCAGCTTGAGCAGGTGCGCCAGCAGCGAGCGCTTTGCCACGGGCAGCATGCGTTCGGGCACGTCGTCGTAGACCCGCAGGAGCAGGGTGTCGATATCGGTTTCCCCCAGGTCGCGCAGCGCGTTGAGCACCTTGGCTTCGCGCTGCATGCGATGGCGGATCAGGGTGCGGATGGCGTCGGCGGGCCTGGGTATCAGGAAGCCGTGGCCAGGCGCGAGCCATTCCAGGTCCTCATTCTGCAAGGCTGCCAGCGAGGCCAGGTAAGCGTGCATATCGCCGTCGGGCGGATTGATCACGACGGTAGAGCCTTGCATCACGTGATCGCCGGTGAACAAGGTCTTTTCTTCTTCAAGCAGGAAACACAGGTGGTTGGACGCGTGCCCCGGCGTGTGGATCACCCGCACCGTGCAGCCATTGCCCAGCGACAGGCGCTCGCCATGCTCCAGGATGCGCTCGGGCTGGAATGTCTGGTCCTGCCGCGATGTTGGCGGTGCGGGCCGGCCCAGCACCGGGGCGCCGGTGGCGGCCATTAGCCGGGGCGTCGCCGGCGAGTGGTCGATGTGCGTGTGGGTGGCGAGGATCCAGCGGATTGGCCCGGGCGCGGCTGCCAGCACGGCGGCTACATGGGCTTCATCGTCAGGGCCCGGATCGATCACTGCCCACTCGTTGCGCGCCGGATCGCCCACAAAGTAGGTGTTGGTGCCGGGCCCGGTCATGACGCTGCCATTGTTGGCAGTGACGCGCCAGACGCGCTCGGACAGGCGCACCGCGACACCTGGTGCCAACTCGTAGCGTGCATGTCCTTCGCCGTGCGGGTCGATGCGCTCGATCTCCGCATAGGCTGCCTCGCTAGGCAAGACGGGGCGCGGGCCGCCGCTGCCTTGGGCCAGGCGAGGCATGATGCGCGCGATGTCGCGCAACTGCGCGGCATGGTCAAAGCAGGCTTGTGCGCTGTCGAAACGGGCAATGGACGCGAGCGTGCGCCGCGTGACGGGCACGGTCTTGATACCGCTTGCCGGGTCGATGGCATCGCCGGGGCGCACCCAAATATGCTCCATGGCCTCGTCGCCATCGTGCGCGGCGGTCTGCCCAGGGGGCGCCACGGCGACGAAGAAGCGCGTGTCGAAGCGCTTGGGCAGGCCGGGCGGCGTCAGCCAATGGCTGTGGTAGGCCAGGCGGTCCACCGCCAGGCGCACATTCAGGCGCTCGCACAGCTGCGCCATGCCCGGGCCGCCACGCCGGGCGGACTGCCGCAGCCAGTCATGCCGCGCCGCGTCGAGGGCATCCAGCGCGATCAGCTCGCCACCGGCATCGCTGGCAAATAGCAGGCCGGCTTCCTCGAAGCACTCGCGCACGGCCGCCAGGTAGAAATCCAGGCCTCCGTCCGGCAGCTTGAGGCGTTGGCTTGCCGCGGCGTCGTCCAGGCCGGCGCAGACATCATGCAAGGCCCTGTCCTGGGGGTCGAGCGTGCCGCCGGGAAAGACAAAAGCGCCGCTGCTGCGGTCGTCATTGCGCTCGGGGCGCCGCACCAGCAGCACTTCCATGCCGGCCGCGCCATCGCGCACGACCAGGATGCTTGCCGCGTGGCGCAGGGAGGTGGATCGGGATCGCAAAGGGGGGGTGCTTCCGCTCTGTTCTTGTTCGCTCATGTGGGGCGGGTTCCTGATTGACTGGCTGGGTTCAGGCGATAGTGTAGCGGCATCGCCCGGCTATGCCACCGAGGGAAAGCGAGACAGGAAAAGGGCGCTGCCGATACGCGGGTAGATACGGAGGTGCCGCGGCAGCCTTGGAACGGCGCCGGCCATTAAGATGCTGGCATCACCCCGCCCGCTGATCTGCCGCTGTGTTCGCCGAGGGGTGAGAAGCAACGCGCACTGTTTGCGGTGCGGCAAACCGTTTCGGCCCGCCTGAGATGCAATACATGCGCGACGTGCGATAGGCGCCGGGTGGGGCGAAACCAGACAAATACTGGGGGGAGACGCCGATATGAACCGAAAGGGTTTGCTAGATGCAGCCGCGGTACTGGAAGACCTGGCCGCCGGCCTGCAGCCAGACCGGAACCGCCTGGTGGCGGGCGCGCAGGCGCTCGAGACCATGCACGCCGATCACCCGTCGTGGCGCGACATGACCGACGCTTCGTTCGGGCTGCAGGCACTGGCCGCGGGCGGCGCGCTGGACCTGGACCAGAAGGGGCGTGCGCGTGCCGCGCGGCTGGCGGAAGTCATCAGAAGCCTGGTTGATTCCTTGTAGTCCGCTGGCCCGCCGCCGCTGCCGGCTAGGCCAGCGAAAGGACCACCAGCACGGCGCCGGTCATGGCAACCAGGTCCTCGGTCAACGCTGCCGGCCGGTCCCGGCCAAACGCTGCCGCAAGGCGCGCGCGAATGGGCGCGCCGCCGAGCGTGCCGATTACGGCGCCAATGGCGCCAAGGATGGCACCGCCCGCCAGCATGCCGCCGCCCGCCCCGATCGCGGCGCCGGCGAGGGCGCCCGTGAGAATGCGCGCGCCGAACTGCTGCGGCACCTTGCGGCTCGGCGTGGCGGGCAGCTTGTCGGTGACAAGCTCGGCCAGCGCCAGCACGCTGAGGATCCAGGGCGTGAACCGGTAACCCATGAAGGCCAGCCAGTTGCCTGACAGATCCAGCAAGCCAAGGCCGGCCGCCCAACTGACGGCAGCGGGCGCCGTCATGGCGCGCAGGCCGGCCACGATGCCGATGAACAGCGAGAGCAGGTAGAGCGTCATGGAGTCTGTCCTCGATCAGGGTTGACGAATGGCGCAAGCCACGCCCGGTGCGCTGGCACGAACCGGGCACAACGCAAATCCGGACTGCAATCATTCATCACCCGACCCGCGTCTCATGCACAAGGACCGGGGGGACGGAATCGCCTCGAACGGGCCGCGCGACGAGCTTATGCCGGCGCTTTGCGCCGGCCTGTGCGCTAGCCCACATGCGGCGGAAGTGCGTCCCGTGGAAGAAGGGACGCCCCCGTCCTTACAACATCGTCTCGACCTGCGCGAGCAGCTTGCCCAGGGCGCGCTCCATCACGGCGCGTTCCTGGGCGGTGAGGGCGGACATCAGCATTTCGTGCCGGCCGGAAGCCACCCGCATGATCTTCTCGTACAGCGGCTTGCCGGTGGCGGACAAGGAGATCAGCACCGCGCGGCCGTCGGTCGGAGACGGTTCGCGCTTTACCAGTCCCTGCCTGATAAGGTGATCGGCCGCGCGGCTGGCCTGGCTCTTGTCCAGGTTGGCGAAACGCGCGAGATCGATCACCAGGAAGGGGCCGAATTCGCCGATGGCCGCGAGCGTCCGCGCCTCGCTCAGCGACAGGCCCAGTTCGTCTGTGTATGCGCGCGCGATACCGCGGTCGAACTGCTTGACGATGCGGTGCAGGCGATAGGTGGCGAAGTCGGCGAGCGACGGCTTGGGGCTGGTCATGGTTAGCAGGGCCGGGTAGGGCAAGGCGGGCAGTATGCCTGCATCGTCGTCATTCGGGGAGAGCGCCGCTGTGCCCGCCGAAGCTATCCGAGACCTCCCGCAGCAGTTGCGAGGCATCCGCGAAGCCGGCATGGCGGCTGAGCGCCAGCAGTGCGACCCGGGCCAGGTAGAGGGAAGCATCGCGCTCGCCGAGTGCTGTCATGCGGTAGCACATCGCCGTGTAGATTTCATCGAGTTCGGTCGGGGTCATGGTGGTTTGCATACGGTCCTCGGTCTTTCCGCTTTCAATCGTCTTGAATCGTCTTGAGTCGTCTTCAATCTTCTTCAATCTTCTTCAGTCGATTCGCATGGCCAGGGCGATGGCATCCCGCACATCGCTGGCACGGGCATGCTTCCAGCGTCCACTCACATAGCCATCGGGGCGGATCAGGTACAGCGTGCCGTCGGTGGCGTCCAGCGCGCGCCGCACGGCATCGTCCGGATCGGCAAGCCTGCCGGCCGCCGGTGCCCCGCCGGCAATCAGGTGGCAGTCCAGTTCCACGCCATCCGCGCATAGCTCGCGCAACCCTGGCACGACGGCGTGCGGATCCTGGCCAGCGCCGGCAAAGCAGAAGGCGGTGAAGCCCGTGCCGAGGCAGTGGAGCAGCGAAGCCGGCGAGCCCTGCGCGTCGAGCACCGGCATGTCCGGCAGCGCGGCGCCCGGCGCGGGCCCGGTGGCGAAGGCCGGGTCATCCGCCGCGGCGATGGGCGAGTCGGCAAAGGTTGCGGGGCTCGTCTGGCGCGGGTTGATCAGCGAGCGCAGTTCCGCATGCCAGGCGGACAGCCCCAGCACCGCTTCGCGCATCAGGGTGAAAGCGGGCGAGGGCGGGGCCATGAACTCCGTGCTCTTGGCGCCAAAACGCATGTTCTCGCGCGCAGCGGCCACGCGCTCGCTGGAATAGGACGGCAGCAGGCCGGGCGAGGCCTTGCCGCGCACGGCTAGCGCAAGCTTCCAGGCCAGGTTGAATGCGTCGTCGAAGCCGCTGTTCAGGCCGCGCACGCCGAAGATGGGCACCAGGTGCGCGGCATCGCCGGCAAAGAGCGTGCGGCCATGCACGTAGTCGTCCAGCGTCAGGCACTTCGCGTTGTAGATCGAGATCCACAGCGGCTCCCATGGCGCGGTGACGCCCATCATCGCCAGGTGGCTGGCCACGCGCGGCAGCACGTTTTCCGGCTTGACCGCCTGCTCCGCATCCTCGTGTTCGCCGACCTGGTAATCGATGCGCCAGACCTTGTCCGGTTGCTGGTGCAGCAGGATGGTGGAGCCGGGGTTGGACGGCGGATCGAACCACGCCAGCCGCTCGACCTCGCGCGGCGCGTCGATGGCGATATCCACGATCACGTAGCGCCCCTCGTACTGCATGCCACGCAGCGACAGCCCCAGCGCATCGCGCACGGCGCTGCGGCCACCATCGGCGGCCACCAGCCAGTCCGCGCGCACGGTGTAGGTGGCGTCGCCCGCCGCCACCGCCAGCGTCGCGCCGCCGGCGTCCTGCGCAACGCCGGTGACGCGGTTCTGCCAGCGCACTTCGATCAGTCCGGGGTAGCGCGCGATGGCGTCCAGTAGGTATTGCTCGATGTAGTACTGCTGGATATTCACCATCGGCGGGAAAGCCTGCCCGGCTTCGTGCGGCATGGTGAAGTGCAGCACTTCCTCGTTGCGGTAGTAGCTGCGGCCGCCTGCCCACGCGAGCCCTTTGCCGAGGACCGGCGCGGCAACGCCGAGCGCATCGAGGATTTCGAGCGAGCGCCGGGAAATGCAGATGGCCCGGCTGCCTTCGCAGGTGCCGTCGTCGGCCTCCAGCACCACGCTGGGGATGCCGTGGCGGGCCAGGGCCAACGCAACCGCCAGCCCGACCGGGCCGCCGCCGGCAATGACGACCTGCCGCGGCGCATCCGTGCCGTCGGGGTTCAGCACCGGTATGGATGCGGCGTGGACTTCGCGCTGGTACATGTCTTGTCTCCTGGTTGTGTGCGCAACCAGTTCAAGATATACCAAAATGGTTGCGGACACAACCAGATTGCTAAGGGCTACGCGGAAGGCGCCACTTAGAATTCGACCATCGCAAAGTCCTCCTTGCCCACGTCGCACAGCGGGCAGCGCCAGCCGGCGGGGATGTCCTCCCAGCGGGTGCCGGGCGCGATGCCCTCTTCAGGCAGGCCGGCGGCCTCGTCATAGACCCAGCCGCAGATGATGCATACCCATTGCTTGAATTCGCCGGCGACGGCCGTGGCCGTGGCTGCCTCAATGGGCCTTGCTGTGTCATCTGGCCCGGTTTTCTCCGCCTGCTCCGGCTCGTCCAGGCTGAAGACAAGCGGCGCGGACGTGCCTTGCCCGCCGGCGGCCACGCGGGCCTGCAGCAGCGCAAGGAGCTGTTGCGCCTCTTCCGCCGTCAGGTCGATCCAATACGGATCGCCCGCGCCGTCATTCAGGCGGTCAGGGGAAAACTGGATCTCTACTGCGGTGCCTTTTTTGTACATGCCAATGAAATCGGGGTTGCGCCGGGGGGCGTAGTGTCGCTCGGGATGCCGGTCAGCCGGGAAACAGCACGCTGGCGAGCCATTGCCGGAAATCGGCAACGACATCCGCATTCAGTTCGTGGCCGATCGGGTAGCGCCGGGTCTGGTGCGCAACGCCCAGCGCATCCAGCCACTGGTCCGCGCGTTCCGCCCAGCCAACCGGCAGCTTGTTGTCGAACTCACCGTGGGCGATGAAGGCCGATAGCCCGGCAAGCGCATCGCGCGGTGCGAGATGCGGCTCGATTTCCGGCAGGATGCGGCCGCTGAGCACGGCAAAGCCGGCGACGTCGGCCGGCGCGCTCAGGCCGACACTGGCGCTGAGGATGCCGCCCTGGCTGAAGCCGGCGATCACCGTGCGCGCGGGCAGGGCCCCATCCTGCGCACGCAGCGCGCGCACCAGCGCAATCAGTTGCTGGCGGCTGCGCTCCGCCTGGGCGGCGTTGATGGCGGGCGCGCCGCCCTGGAAGCTGACCTCGAAGAAACCATACTGGCCCGGCGCAAAGGTCAGCGGGCCTTGCACCAGTACCACCTGGACACGCGGATCGATACGCGTGGCCACCGCCGCGAGGCTGGTCTCGTTACTGCCCACGCCATGCAGCAGGAGCAGCCGCTCTGCCGGCGTCGTGCCCGGCAGCGCGTTGCGCAGGCGATAGCGCAGGCCGGTTGCGGGGTCCTGGGTCAGTGGGCTGATGTCGGTGCTGGTGGTGTTCATGTCATCTCGGATCTGGTAACGCTTTCAGTGGCGGTGCGTGGCGCCGGTCAGGCCGCCACGGGTTGGTCGTGCCGGTACTGGCCGATCACATAGGACTCCATCGACAGGATGCCGTACGTAATGCCGCCGTCGATCACCTGCAGCGGTTCGCCCGCCGCCGCCGCGCCGATGGCCACCAGCAGCGGCAGGAAATGCTCGTCGGTCGGATGGGCGCGCTCGGCGTGCGGCGCCAGCCGCCGGTAGTCGATCAGTGGCTGGACGTCGCCATCGCGCATGGCGTTGCGCGTGGCCTCGCGCACCCATTGCGTGAACTGCGCCACATAGGGCGTATCGCCTCCGCCGTGGCCGCGGAACTCGTAGAGGTTGTGCGTCATGCTGCCGGAGCCGACGATCAGCACGCCCTGGTCGCGCAGCGGCGCAAGGGCGCGGCCAAAGGCCAGCGCACCCGCCGGGTCCAGCGGCTGCGGCAGCGATACCTGGAACACCGGCACCTGCGCCTCGGGATACAGGTGCCGCAGCGGCACCCACGCGCCGTGATCGAGCCCGCGCTGCGGGTCCGGACTGGCAGGGTAGCCGGCCTGCGCAAGCACTTCCGCCGCGCGCGCGGCCAGTGCGGGGTGTCCGGCCACGGGATAGCGCAACGCGTACAAGTCGCGCGGAAAGCCGCCGAAATCGTGAATGGTCTCGGGCAGCTGGCTTGCGGTCACGCGCACGCCGCCCCGCGTCATCCAGTGCGGCGAGACCACCAGCACCGCCTCGGCGGCCGGCAGCGCGCGGCCCAGCGCGGCAAGTTGCGGGCCGGCAAGGCCCGGCTCGATGGCGAAGGTGGGCGCGCCATGGGAGACGAACAGTACGGGAAGAGGAAGAGCGGCTGACATGGTGGAAGTCCCATCTCGAAAACTGCCAGTCTATTGATTCGACTGGCGACGATAAATAGCCTTCATCGTGATATATAGTCCCGATTATCGAGACAATCAGGCGCAAGCCGACACGTAGCGCATGGACCGGGCCCTGGAAATGAGTGTGTTTGCCGCCGTAGTCGAGGCCGGCAGCTTTATCGGCGCGGTGGAAGGCCTGCGCATGTCCAAGGCCGCGGTCTCGCGCCATGTGGACGCGCTGGAGCAGCGCCTGGGCGTGCGCCTGCTACAGCGCACCACGCGCCGGCTGTCCCTGACCGAGGAGGGGCGGATCTTCTATCAGCGCGCCAAGGAGGTGCTGGCTGCACTAGACGATGCCGAGTCCGAGATCACCTCGCGCACGCAGGAGCCCAGCGGCCTGATCCGCATCAATGTGCCGCTGACGTTCGGCATCATGCATCTCGCGCCGCTCTGGAGCGCATTCATGCAGGTGTATCCCCAGGTCGACCTGGACATCACCCTCAACGACCGCGTGGTGGATCTCGTCGATGAAGGCTACGACCTCGCGGTGCGTATCGGCGACATGCCAAGCTCCGCGCTGATCAGCCGCAAGCTGGCCAGCACGCGCATGATGCTGTGCGCATCGCCCGCCTATCTGGCGCGGCACGGCGCGCCAGCGCATCCACAGGAACTGGCCATGCATCGCGTGCTCGCCTACACCAACTGGTCCGGCCGTGACGAATGGCATTTCGATGGCCCGGACGGCAAGGTAAGCGTGGGCACGCGCGCCCGTGTGTACACCAACAACGGCGACACCTGCCGCGCCATTGCGCTGGCCCATGGCGGCATCATGTTGCAACCGAGCTTCATGCTGCAGGAAGACCTGCGCAGCGGGGCGCTGGTCGAGTTGATACCCAAATACCGGGCGAGCGAACTCGGCGTGTACGCGGTCTACCCGACGCGCAAACAGCTCCCGCTCAAGGTGCGCCGGCTGGTGGATTACCTGGTGGAGGCGTTTCGGGATGTGTCGTGGGGAGAGGGGAAGTAAGGCGAGGCGGCCTGGCTTGTGCAGGAATCCGGCCTGTCGCAAGCGGATGGTCCTTGCACAGTCCTTTCCGCTATTCCGCGCCCGCTGTTCCGCGCTTCGAACAGGCTGTCACGCGCCGCGCTAGCGGCCCGATTCGCTGAAACGGCGGGACGCCGCGTCCGCGCGAAACACCAGCGGCGCCTCGTGCGCCGTTGCCTGCAACTGGCCGTGGGCGGCAAGGCGTCCATGCAGGACGACTTCGCGCACGGTGGCGTGATCCGGCGATTTGTCGCAAACGGGATCGGTGCGGTTGGCATCGCCCGTCAGCAGGTAGGCCTGACAGCGGCAGCCGCCGAGGTCGTTCACTTTCTCGTCGCAGGACCGGCACGGCTCCGGCATCCACGCAGTGCCGCGATAGCGTTGGAAAGCATCGCTGTGGTACCAGATGTCGTGCAGCGATTGCGTGCTCACGTTCGGCAGGATGAGGCCGGGCAGCATGCGCGCGGCATGGCAGGGCAGCGCGGCGCCGTCGGGCGATATCCCGAGAAACACAGAGCCCCAGCCGTTCATGCATTTCTTGGGCCGCGTCTCGAAATAATCCGGTACCACGAACAGGATGCGGCAACGCTTGCCGATCCTGGCGCGGTAGTTCTCCACTACCGCTTCGGCCTCGCGCAATTGCGCTTCGGTCGGCATCAGCGCCAGCCGGTTCTCCCAGGCCCAGCCGTAGTACTGGGTATTGGCCAGTTCCAGGTATTCGGCGCCCATATCCAGCGCCATGTCGATGATGGTGCCGACGTGGGCCAGGTTATGCCGGTGCAGTACGCAGTTGAGCACCATCGGGTAGCCATGCGCCTTGATCCGTTCTGCCACCCGCTGTTTCAGGTCGAAGGTGCGGGTGCTCGACAGGAAGTCGTTCATCTCGCGCGTGGCGTCCTGGAACGAAAGCTGGATATGATCGAGCCCGGCCTCGCGCAGCGCGCCCAGGCGCGTGTCGGTCAGGCCCACGCCGGAGGTGATCAGGTTGGTGTAGAAGCCCAGTCGCCGGGCATGGCCGACCAGTTCTTCCAGGTCGTCGCGTACCAGCGGCTCGCCGCCCGAGAAGCCAAGCTGCGCGGCGCCGAGCGCGCGCGCTTCCTCCAGGACCCGCCGCCATTGCGCGGTGTCGAGTTCCGGGCCGTAGCGTACGTAGTCGACCGGGTTGGAGCAGTAGGCGCAGTGCAGCGGACAGCGGTAGGTCAGCTCCGCTAGCAGCCACAGCGGCGGACCCGGTTCAGACGAGCCAGCCGCGTTCGCAGGCATGTTCGACAAAGGTGTGCACCTCGGGGGCAATGCCCTGCACGCCGAAGGACGTCTGCAGTTCGTCGATCAGCATGTCGAGCGTATGGGCGCCGTCGCAGCGCTGCAGGATGGCGGCGGCGCTGTCGTTCAGCTTGACCATGCCTTCAGGATAGAGCAGCACCCATGCCTTCTGGGCCTCTTCCCATTGCAGGCGGTAGAGCGTGTCGAGCCGTGGCATGGCGGGAGCGGTCTCGGGGGTGACGGGCGTGGCGGGGGAGTTCATACGGGGTAGGCCTTTTCGATGGCATCCAGCATCGACCACAGGATGTCGAGCTTGAACTGCAGGATTTCCGTGGCGCGCTGCTGTTCGGCCGGTGTGCGGAAATAGTCCAACGTGACCCGCAGGCCGTGATCGACATCGCGCTGCGCCAGTGGAATGCGCGAACGGAAATAGCTTAGCCCCTCGGCCTCGATCCAGGGGTAGTGCTGCGGCCAGCCGGCCAGCCGTTCCTTGTGGATGGCGGGCGCGAACATCTCGGTGAGCGAGGAGCACACCGCCTCCTGCCAGGGTGCGCGCCGGGCGAAGTTGACGTATGCATCCACCGCGAAGCGCACGCCGGGCAGCACCAGCCGTTGAGACCAGAGTGCCTCCCGCGTCAGCCCCACAGCCTCGCCGAGCCGGCTCCAGGCTTCGATGCCGCCGGGCTCGGTGGCGGTGCCGTCGTGGTCGAGGATGCGTATCACCCACTCTCGCCGCGTTTCGCGGTCGGGGCAGTTGGAGAGGATGGCGGCATCCTTGAGCGGGATATTGACCTGGTAGTAGAACCGGTTGGCCACCCAGCCCTGGATCTGCTCGCGCGAGCATTGCCCGCTGGCCATGCGCCGGTTGAAGGGGTGATGGATGTGGTAGCGCGATTCGAGTCCGCGCAGCCGTGCTTCGAAGGCCGCGCGTTCCTCGGGGGAAACCGGTTGGGGGAGTGTTGCGGGCGTCACAGGGCGATCTCCATGCCGTCGTAGGCCACCTCGATCCCGTGCGCTGCCAGTTCGCGGCGCTCCGGGGAGTCGTCCACCAGGATCGGGTTGGTGTTGTTGATATGAATCAGGATCTTGCGCGCCGCCGGCGCTTCGTCCAGTGCCGCGATCATGCCGTGCGGGCCGGACTGCGCCAGGTGGCCCATGTCGCTGGCGAGCCTGGACGACAGGCCGAGCCGGCGCATTTCATCGTCGGTCCAGAAGGTGCCGTCGGCCAGGATCACGTCGGCCTGGGCCAGTTCCGCGCGCACATGCGGTTCGATGCTGCCCAGCCCGGGGGCGTAGAACACGCGCTTGCCACCGGCGCTGACGATGCGCAGTCCGATATTGTCGCCACGCTGCGGCGCGGCGCGGTTGGGGGAGTAGGGCGGTGGCTTGCTGTCCAGCGGGATCGCATGCAGGCTCAGCCCTGCTAGCGGCGGCACGGTGAAGGCACTCGCGTCCAGCGGCAGCGGATGGGTTTCCAGGGTGCAGTAGTGGGACAGGATGCGGGACAGCGGGAAACCTTCGGACAGGTCCCGCAGCACAGGGGGCGTGGCGTAGACGGCCAGGGCGCTGCGGTGCTCGCGCAGCATCAGCAGGCCGGTGACGTGGTCGATCTGCGCGTCCATCAGCAATACGGCGGCGATGCCGGTGTCGCGCGCCGCGCGGGCTGGCTGCAGGGCCGGGGTGGCGCGGATCTGGGTCAGGACGTCAGGCGAGGCGTTGACGAGGAGCCAGTGGAGGCCATCTTCGGTCAGCGCGATGGAGGATTGCGTGCGGGCCGTGGCGGCGATGGTGCCGCGGCGCAGGCCGTCGCAGTTGCAACAGTTGCAGTTCCATTGTGGAAAGCCGCCGCCAGCGGCGGAACCTAGTACCCGAAGTGTCGTCATGGCCTGGTGCCTGTCCAGCCGGAGCCAAGGAAAAAGCCCGCTGGACAGCGGGCTTTCGCGGATTCCGCCGTCCGCCGGTCAGCGGTTGGCGATGTACATGGTGATTTCGAATCCGTACCGCATATCGATGTATGCGGGAGTGGTCCAGGTCATTGGCGGCTCCTTTCAGATCGGGGGTAGGCAAGTACAGCATAGTTCATGCCGAGGTCACGGCGAAGCGGCGCGCGCGTTGGCGCAGGCCATCCGGGAGACGCGCGGGTTAAACCGGCGATTAGGTCACTCTGCATGGCTCGGATAACGCTTAGTCAACGGTTCATTTCTGCCTGCGTGATGATTCGATCGCGAATACAACCAGCATGCCACCCAGGATTGAGACGTTCTTCAGGATGTGGTTGAGCTGGTTTGCAACGTCCGAGGGATCGGCGCGCCAGAACCAATGGAAGATCAGGGTCGTGGGGACCAGGAACAGCGCAAGAACCAGTGCGCCCCATCGCGCGTTCCAGCCCGTGACAAGGGTAAGGCCGCCACCAACTTCGATCACGATGGTTAGTACTAGCAGCAGGCCCGGCACCGGCAGTTCGGCGCTGGCAATCCAGGCTGAGTAGCCCGCGAAGCTGCCGATCTTCAAAAGCCCCGAAATTAGAAAGAGCGAGCCAAGAAGGGCGCGGCCGACAGAATACAGGCGCGAAACGGTCGTGGGCGTGAGGGAAATTGTGGACGTGGTCATGATGATTCTCGGAAATCGACAGAGGAAGAAACATGAAATTCATCGAACGACTTCACTCGGCCAGCCTCAGCGGCAGGCGCTGATCGACATCAGCGGTACAGGCCCGTGGCAGGGTCCAGCGGCGAGTACTCCCGCGGGGCAAGGCGCAAGCGGTCGAGCGCCTCGTCCGGCTGAAACCTGGTGCTGCCATTGCGCGCCGCCGGGCAGGCCAGCATGAGCTCAATGGCGCGGGCCGACGGCTCGGCGCTGAGCACGCATTGCGCGTCCAGGCGAAAAGCGGTCTGGTGCCATCGGAAGTTCGCTGGCCGGCAGGAATCGGCCCGGGCGGCGGAGACTGGTGTCGTCTGTGCCGACGTTGCCGCACTCGTTGCCGCACTTGCCGGTGCTGCTGCGCCACCCGGCAGCACCGGCAGCGTGAGATCCCACAGCCAGTACCGTTCGATCAATGCCTGCGCGGCCGACGGCGGGCGCGCGTCGCACGAAAGGGTCCGCATCGGCTCGCTGGCGGCGTGGCGCACGCAGACCCCGGCGGCCTGGTAGCCATGCCAGTCACGTAGCGCGCCGGTCACGATGGCCTCGGGATGCGCCGGATCGCAGCGGTCACCGGACGCGGCACCGAGGCGGCGATAGGCGACGTCCGCATGCGCGTACTGGCCCCCGACCGAGGGCAGGTTGGTATCGAGGTTGTAGTTGGCGAGCGGTCCCTTGCCCGCGTGGCGCAACGCCACCGTGACCTCGCCGATCGAGGTCTCGTAGATCGTTTCCAGACCGGCGCGGTTGGCCAGCGGGATGCCCTCGGCGGCCAGTTGGTAGGAGGCGGGGTCTTTCTGCGCGCCCGCGGGCTTGACGGTCTGCGCCATCTTCTTGCACGCGTCGAGCATCGCGCGCAGGTCGGCGGTCCGCGCGGGACCTTCGCCGTACGTAGCGTGGGCGGTCTGGCAGACGCTGTCGCTGACGTGGTACAGGAAGGTGAGGATGGTGGCGTAGTCTGGCACCATCATCGCGCCCGCCTTGCCATAGGTCATCTCCGCGGCCAAGGTCAGCACGTACCTCACTCGCTCGACGAGGCGGCCCTCGCTGCCGCCAACAATAAAGCTGGTGGCCACGCGGATGGTGCCGTAACGAAGGTCGTAAACGGAGAAAGCCCCGAGTTCGAGCCGCTTGTGCATGGGAATGTCCATTTCGTAGGCGACGCGCATCAATGCCTTGTCGTGGTTCTTGGCCGATAGCGTAGCCACGGCGACGTTGGTGCCCTCGTGATGTCCCACACGATCCGCCCAGTAGTGGGATCGCACCCCCGCGAGGAAGGCAATCATCGCCGGATTGTCACCGTATTTTTCACAAGTCGTCTTGACGAGGTTGTCGATGAAGTTGCCGGTGCCGACGTAGTGCATCAGGTCGCTGAACTGTTCGGTGCCCTGGGTGATGTAGCCGATATCGTTGATGACAGCGCCCAGGCCCGCGGCGAGCGCGATTTCCTGCCGGGTCAGATCCAGCGCGCCAGGCGTGAAAGCGTGCTGTTTGGATTGGCCGTCGCACAGGCCGGCGCTGAGCGACGGCCATGCCGCTTCCATGACCCGCCAGTGCCCTGTCCAGCCGTAGCCCCAGACCGGCTGGCACATCGGAAAGCACAGCCAGACGATGGTCACGAGGCGACAAGCGTTCAGACGTGACGGGTGCATGACGGGCTCCTTGCGACACGCCGGCCGTGATCGGCCGCGATGCGGGCAGCATGGAAGGGCAATACCCGGCACTTATTTATAGGCGGCGGCAGACCCGGGCGCAATGCGCAAAAAAATGCCCATTTGCTGAAGCGCCCGGATTACCAGGCGGTGGTGAGCATCGCGGCCCGATCGGCTCATTGCCGCACTGGCACAGACGCTACACGCACTACAGTCAGGCAACGACCAGCGGCCCGGCCTGCTCGGCAACGGGCCAGCCCCGTTCCTCCGCAATGGCGCGCAGGCGCGGGTCCGGCGCCACCACGACCGGATGGCTGACATGCTCCAGCAGCGGCAGGTCATTGAGCGAATCCGAATAGAACAGCGTGCGCTCGAATTCCTCCCAGCGCCGCCCGATCGCGGCCAGCCAGCCCGTCACCCGCCCCACCTTGCCCGCGCCGAAGCTCGGCACGCCGATCATCTCGCCGCTGAACCGGGCCAGCGGGCCGTCGCCGATGGTGGCTGCCTGCGAGGCCACCAGGTGCTCCACGCCGAAGCTGTCGGCAAAGCCGCGCGCGACGAAGTCGTTGGTGGCGGTCACGATGCAGCACAGGTCGCCCGCGGCGCGATGCTGGTCCACCAGTTTGCGTGCCGGCGCCGGGATGCGGTCGGCAATGCTGGCGATAAAGGCGCTGCGCCACGCTTCGAGATCGCCGCGGTCGTAGCGGGCCAGGAAGGACATGCAGAAGCGCTGGAAGGCGTGGATATCCAGCTTGCCGTCAAGGTAGTCCTGGGCGAAGCGCTGGTTCTGCGGGGCGAATTCGGCTTCGTCCAGCACGCCGCGCTGCATCAGGTAACGCAGCCAGGTGGAGCCGCTGTCGAAGGGAATCAGGGTGTGGTCAAGGTCAAACAGTACGAGTTGCATGTGCGGTACGGGTAACGATGAAGTCAGGAATGGCAAAATCACGCACATGATACGGTGTCGGCGCGGGCGCGCGCGGAAGCTGCACACAAGCGCGCTGCACAAAATCGTCCTGGATCCGGGGCTGTCAACTGACTCATCCTGACATGGCGGCCCGCCCTCCAACGACCAGTAAAATAGCCGCCCTAGGTTCGGCAGGTTCTCAAAGGCAGCAGGTGGCGCAACGACAACAGGGTTTTCTTCTGACTCGACACTGGCGCGATACGCCCGCCGGCACGGAGGTCGAGTTCTGGCTGGCAACCGATAGCGGCCCCCGGCATATCCGCCTGGCCCCACAGCCCTCGGTGGCGTTCATCCCCGCCGAACACCGCCAGATGGCCGAACTCGTGCTGCATGGCGAGCGCCAGGCCGAACTACGCGAACTGCCGCTGCGCGATTTCCATCGCCGCCCGGTACTGGGGCTGTATTGCCAGCAGCATCGCCAGCTGATCAAGCTGGAAAGGCAGCTGAAGGAGGCCGGCGTCAGCGTCTACGAGGCCGACATCCGCCCCCCAGAACGCTACCTGATGGAGCGGTTCATCACCGCGCCGGTCTGGTTTGCCGGCGAATCAGGAGGGAATGCTCCGTTGCTCAACAGCCAGATGAAGCCGGCGCCGGAATATCGCCCACGGCTGAAGCTGGTGTCGCTGGATATCGAAACCACCGCCCACGGCGATCTGTATTCCATCGCGCTCGAAGGCTGCGGCCAGCGCCAGGTGTATATGCTCGGGCCGCCGAACGGCGACGACAGCGGGCTCGACTTCGGCCTGGAGTACTGCGCCACCCACGCGCTGATGCTGGAAAAGCTGAACCAATGGCTGGCGGTGCACGATCCCGATGCCATCATCGGCTGGAACGTGGTGCAGTTCGATTTGCGCGTCCTGCAAAAGCACGCGGACCGCTATCAGGTTCCGCTGGCGTTCGGCCGCGGCGGCAGCCTGCTCGAATGGCGCGAGCACGGATTCAAGCAGAACCATTTCTTTGTCTCCGCCGCCGGCCGCCTGATTATCGACGGCATCGAGGCACTACGGTCCGCTACCTGGAATTTCCCGTCCTTCAGCCTGGAGAACGTCGCCCAGACCTTGCTGGGCGAGGGGAAATCCATCGACAACCCGTATCAGCGGATGGCGGAAATCGACCGCCGCTTCGCCGAGGACAAGCCGGCACTGGCCCGCTACAACCTGAAGGACTGCGAGCTGGTGACGCGGATCTTCGCCAAGACCGAGTTGCTGACCTTCCTGCTGGAACGCGCCGCGGTCACGGGGCTGCCCGCGGACCGCAGCGGCGGCTCCGTGGCGGCCTTTACGCACCTGTACATGCCGCTGATGCACCGCCAGGGCTATGTGGCGCCGAACCTGGGCGAGATGCCGGAGGGCGCCAGCCCCGGCGGCTTCGTCATGGATTCGCAACCCGGCCTGTACGACTCGGTGCTGGTGCTGGACTACAAGAGCCTGTACCCGTCGATCATCCGCACTTTCCTGATCGATCCGCTCGGACTGGTGGAAGGGCTGGACGACCCATCGGATGCGAATTCGGTGCCGGGTTTCCGCGGCGCGCGCTTCTCGCGCACAAAGCACTGCCTGCCCGCCATCGTCAGCCAGATCTGGCAAGGCCGGGAGGCCGCGAAACGCGAGCAGAACAAGCCGCTGTCGCAGGCGCTGAAGATCATCATGAATGCGTTCTACGGCGTGCTGGGATCGAGCGTGTGCCGCTTTTTCGACCCCCGCCTGGCGTCCTCCATCACAATGCGCGGGCACGAGATCATGCACCGGACGCGCGAACTGATCGAGGCCCAGGGCTACCAGGTCATCTACGGCGACACCGATTCCACTTTTGTCTGGCTGAAACAGCCGCACTCGGAGGAACAGGCCGCAAAGATCGGCCGCATGCTCGTCCAGCATGTGAACCAGTGGTGGCAGCAGCATCTGCAACAGCAGTTCGGACTGGAAAGCGCGCTGGAACTGGAGTTCGAGACCCATTACCGCCGCTTCCTGATGCCGACCGTGCGCGGCGCCGAGCAAGGCAGCAAGAAGCGCTACGCGGGGCTGGTCGCCAAGGCGGACGGTAGCGAGGAGATGGTCTACAAGGGCCTGGAAACGGTACGCACCGACTGGACGCCGCTGGCGCAACAATTCCAGCAAGAGCTATATCAGCGCATTTTCAAGAAGCAGCCGTACCGGGAGTACGTGCAGGACTACGTTGCCCGCACCTTGAACGGCGAGTTCGAAGCGTTGCTGGTGTACCGCAAGCGGCTGCGCCGGACCCTGGAAGACTACCAGCGCAACGTGCCGCCGCACGTCCGCGCGGCGCGCGTCGCCGATGCATTCAATCGCAAGGAAGGGCGGCCATTGCAGTACCAGAACGGCGGCTGGATCAGCTATGTGATGACCGTCGCGGGCCCGGAGCCGCTTGAGACGCGGCGCTCCGCGATTGATTATGAGCATTACCTGAGCCGGCAGCTGCAGCCGGTGGCCGATGCCATATTGCCTTTCCTGGGCGACGCGTTCGAGACCCTGGTGACGCGGCAAAGGGCGTTGTTCTGACGGTCAGCAACTGCCCAGGCGCCTGGCCTTGATGCGCGGCAGCACCCGCGCCAGGGTGATCCCGCGCACTGCCATGAACAACAACAGCGCCGCCCACAATCCGTCATTCCCGAACGGCCCCGTCAGCGTAACCGCGGCCAGCATGAATGCCCCGAACGAGAGCGCCATCGAATGCATCAGGTCGCGGGTGCAGGTCGCGCCAATGAAGACGCCATCCAGCAGGAAACCCCAGACCGAAACCAGCGGCAACGCGACCGCCCACGGCAGGAAGCGCACAGCGGCGTCGCGCACCGCCGGCTGGTCGGTCAGGCACGCGATGATCCATTCGCCGGCGCAGGCATAAACGAGCGAAAAACCCATCGCGCCAACCACCGCCCAGATCATCGTGACCCGGACCGCGCGCCGGAATGCGTGACGGTCCCGCGTGCCGATGGCCGCCCCGACCAGCGCCTCTGCCGCATGCGCGAAGCCATCCAGCGCGTACGCCATGAAGGTCTGGAAGTTGAGCAGCAGCGCATTGGCCGCGAGGATGACGTCGCCCTGCCTGGCGCCGGCATGCGCGAACCAGCCAAAGCTCGCGATCAGGCAAAGGGTCCGGATAAAGATGTCGCGATTGAGGTAGACCAGTTGCCGCAGCTCGTGCGCGTCGGCGATGGCCGCCCAGCGCAGCGCCGGCAGGCCGCGGGGACGCAGCCGCCACAGCAATGCGGCGCCCAGCACGAAGCCGCACGCATCGGCGGTTGCGGTGGCGGCGCCGATTCCAGCGATGCCCCAGTCGAACACATAGACGAAGAGCAGCACCGCGGCGATGTTCACCGCATTGATGAACAGCTGGGTCAGCAAGGCGAGCCGCACGTGCTGGCAGCCAAGCAGGTAGCCCAGCACGACATAGTTGCACAATGCGAAAGGCGCGGCCCATATCCGCGCGTGGCTGTAGGCGCGCGCGTGGTGCTGGAGGGTATCGCTGCCGCCGATCAGTCCTAGCGCGGTCGTGATCAGCGGCATCCGCACCGCCAGCACGCCGGCGCCGATGACAGCCGCCAGCAGCAGCGCGCGTACCACCGTCGCGCGCAGCGCCGCGCCGTCCCGGGCGCCGAACGCCTGCGCGACGAGGCCCGTGGTGCCCATGCGCAGGAAGCCAAAACCCCAGAACACAAAGCTGAAGAACAACCCGCCCGCGGCGACTCCGCCCAGGTAGGCCGGGTCCGGCAGGTGGCCGGCAACGGCGGTGTCGACCGCGCCGAGGATGGGCTGCGTCAGGTTGGCGAGGATGATGGGGAATGCCAGCGACAGGACGCGGCGGTGCCAGCCGGAAACGGGGAGGGGCGGGGCCATGCCCGACGGGCTGTTGGCGGGACAGGAAGAGGGGCTATCGGCGTCTGGCACGGTGCGGGGCGGAAGCTGGATGCTTGGGGCGACCGCTATTATGGTCTATGCACTGCTATCCACTGTGCCGGTCGGAAACGTGGCATAGCAAGACCGGCCGGACAGCTTGCCGTCCATGATGGCCGGGGCGGATTCGATGCGGGGGTCGAACTCGAACCGCACGCCCCGGTCGCGCGAAATCGCCTTGCACTCAGCGCGCAGCAACTGATAGAAACCTTCCAGCGTTTCGACGCTCTTGCTGCGCGCCTCGAAACTCAGGCTCGCCACGCCGGGAATGCGGGAGATCGCGTGTTCTTCCGGGTTGGTGCTGACCACGCCGGTGGTGACGACGAGATCGATGCAACACGCGCCAGTGCTTAGTGATCCGCTTGTCGCCTTCGCCAGACGGGGCCAATCTTTTTTTAGACAGCGCGGCAACGACCGCGTTTGCAAGGATTATTTTATGGTCTGAGATAACTTATGGTCATGGTGGGGTTTAGTTTGCGTTGCTTTCAATCCGTGTGGCTCAGTTGCTGTCCAAGAAAGTCTAAATATTGAGATGAACATGGCGAAGGCGCGGCGATCTCCGCGGGCGCATACGAGCATCCGCCCCAATCCACCCAAGATAAGC
>JYOD01000117.1 GCA_000955785.1 Burkholderiaceae bacterium 16 | reverse complement strand
GCCCTATGCCGCGGTCATCGCCGACGCCAACGCTGCGGCCCAACCATCACCGCACGATCCACCGCCACCGCCCCGTGCGCAACGTGCTGACTTCGTGGTCGGTGACACGGTGGCCTTCACGGACAAGCACTTGCACGAGCGCATCGGCACGATCGTACGCATCAACCAGAAGACTGCTTCTGTGCAGTGCAATCCCGATGAGGGCCACTGGCGTGTCTCGTTTGCACTTCTGCGCAAGGTCGTCGACCTCTGAGCTTCCAGCCTTCCATCGACATCAGTACGACAAACATGTCTAAACGCAAGATCGAGCCGGACCGCGAACAGCGAATCGAGATGGAGGTGGTCGTCGACGCTTACAACTCAGAGGAGCGGTCTATGGCATGGTACTACTACCTCGACGAGCAACTCACCGTTCCGTTTGAAGCAAATGATTGTCGCCGCCCAGCTGATCGCGTTTCGTCTCCGCGAACACGAAGGCATCGTCTATGTGTATGACTTCAACGCCTGGTGGCGTTACGATATACGGGTGGAGCGACGTAGGCTGCCGCAGCGTCCTGGCCGGCTCCGATATTGGCGAGTGGCAGGAGTTCAACGAGGTCCATAGAGGCTTCTTCGAGCCGCCTTATCCGGCGCGCAGCGCGCTCGGTGCCGATGGCCTGGCGCTGGGGGCGCGGGTCGACGTGGAGTGCATGGCGGTCTTTGCTGGCTGAGCGCTGCCCGGCCTACTGCTCCCGAGCCAAATCGCGTATGCTTCGCCTTGCCTCGCGCGGGCGCAGGAAGGTCTTGCGTCCGTAGTTTCCCCAATGCACTGCCCCTGCGGGGGGATTGCCGATCTCCACGTGCCACGGCTAGCCTTGCAGGGTGCAACGCCAGCTTGAATGGGCACACTCACATGACCGCATTTCCTACAGTATCCCGACCCGTGACCGGCCACAGTCCATCCTGCATCTCCATGGCTGACCAATGCTAAACCTGGACCTGCGCTCCATGTCGGCAATGACGGGGATGATCAATATCGCCCTGGGCATCATCCTGTTGGCCTTTCGCCGCGCCTATCCTGCCTCCATCAAAGGGTTGCTGCCCTGGGCGCTGGCACCGCTGCTTTGCGCGCTTTCCACCGCCTTCTATGCGATGGATGGGCAGTGGCCGGCCGTGCTCGTCGCACTCGGCGGTAACGCGCTGCTGCTTTCGGGCTGCGCACTGTTCTACTTCGGCAGCCAGCGCTTCTACGGGGTCCCCTGCACCTGGAAATGCTGGCTCGCCCTGGGCATTGGCTGCCTGGCTGGCATCACCTGGTTCCTGCTGGTCCATCCCGACTACCGGATCCGCGTGTTGCTGCTTACCACGGTGCTGGCGGCAATATGCCTGACCCATGCGCGGATGACCTGGCAGCACGGCCGGGGTTTTGCGCCGCGTTTCATGGCAGTTGTCCTCGCTTTCCAGGGGCTGGTCCTGATGATGCGGGCAGCGACGACGCTTTTCCAGGATGCCGTCAATACTCCGCGGTTTTCCCCTTCGGCTATTCAGACCACGTACATTGCAGCGTATTGCTTCGCGTCGCTGTTCGTCTGCCTTGGTCTGCTGCTGACCGTGAGCGAGCGTTTGCGCGCGGAGTTCGAGTACCTGGCGCAGCGCGATGACCTGACAGGCGTACTGAACCGCCGGGCTGTGCTGCACGCAGGTAGTAGTGAACTGAAGAACCGGCGCGGCAACGGCCAGCCACTGTCGTTGCTGCTGATGGATATCGACCACTTCAAGCGCATCAATGACCAGCACGGACACCTGGTGGGTGACCGCGTGCTGGCTCATTTCGCACAAACCGTGGGCCGGGCGCTGCGCTACACGGACTATCTCGGCCGTTTTGGCGGCGAAGAGTTTGTCGTGCTGCTGCCGCATACCGGCATGGAGGCCGCGCTTGCCATGGCCGAGCGCGTGCGGCAGGCAGTGGAGCAGCAATCGGCCATCGCGGGGCAGCCCGCCTGCACGGCAAGCCTGGGGTTGGCCAGCATCGAGGCCGGGGAAGCGACCCTTGACGAATTGCTGGCGCGTGCCGATTCGGCGCTGTATCGCGCCAAGGCTGATGGGCGCAACCGTGTTGAGGCGGGCTGAGCCGGGGCTCCTGCATTTCAGCGGGCGCCGGCCACTTTCCCGCGGTTGACTGCACGCTGAAGTGAGCTTTTTTTGGGGGCTTCGCCGATTTACGGGGAAAGGGGTTGATGCTGGTCTGCTTGGGCGGTGGTGCTGGCGGATGGTATTGGCTGTTGAAGTGAAACGCACAAAATTAATCGCCACGGCCTTGTGACACCGGGGTGTCAGCGCGAATCACACAGTGTTTCGGCACGCTAGTACAACATCCCGTAAATGGCTTTAATAATTATCGGGCTGCAGATATAGGTGCAGGAGCGTGACGACCACCTCGGCCATCTCGTCGAGCGAGCCTTCGCCTGGCAACGGTTCCCAACGCCCGCTATGGTTGCGAAAGGCGGCGCCATAACGATTGCGGGCGAGTTCGGTCAGCCGAGCCACCACGGTCGGCTCCTCGTCGTCCAGACGTTTGATCAGCAGGTGACGCCCGTAGGCCTGCGTGACGATCTGCTCGTGGCCGAGCAGGGTGCGTAGTTGCCGCTGCAGTTCGGCAGCGTAATGTTTGGCGGGTAAAGCTGGCATGTCGATCCTCGATTACGATGCGCCGGTTTGCAGCGGATAGCCCCGGAAGCTCCATTTGAACGGGCGTGCCGCCTGATTGTGCGCGCGGATAAACTGCTCTGTGCGCTCGCGCAGGTGCGCGATGCTGGTGTGACTCGCATGGCGCAGTACCCGGCGCGTGTAGCGGGCAAACCAGAGTTCGATCTGATTGACCCAACTTGCGTGCAACGGCGTGAAGTGGAAGTGAAACCGCTCATCGTGCCGCGCGTTAAACGCCTGCCAGACGGCCTGGGCGCAATGTGTGTTCAGGTTGTCCCAGACGACGTGCACCTGTTTGCCCGGGTACGCGCTTGCCACGCGCTCCATGAAGGCGACCAGATCGTCCTGGGTGCGCCGGTCGCGGTAGTCTGCCAGCACCTGTCCGGTATGCACGTCAAGCGCCGCAATCAACGCCTGGGTGCCGTGACGAATATATTCAAACTCACGCCGACGCAGCCGCCCCGGCGCGGGTACCCGTCCCGGGTGCTTACGCTCGATGGCCTGAATGCCGGTCTTCTCGTCGATACTGAGCACCACCGCGTTTCGCGGCGCCTTGCGGTACAGTTTGCAAATGCCGTTGACCTTCTCGCGAAAGGCGGGGTCTGGGCTATGTAGCCATTGCTGGACCCGGTGCGGACGCACGTCGCCGGCCTGCAGAATGCGCTGCACCTGGCTGCGGCTGATCTGCTCGACAACGCCACGCTCCACGGCGCGCGCCACAATCTCATCGAGCGTGGGCGTGACCCGCCCCTCAGGTTCCTGCGTCTTACAAGCCAGCGCGATCAACTGTAGTCGCGCCTCGTGCGTGATGCGTGGCGGACGGCCGCTGCGCTCGCCCTCGCGAATGCCTTGGGCACCTTGCTGGGCAATACGCTTGCGCCACAGGCAGACCGTTTGCACCGATACACCCAGTTCCCGCGCAATGACTGTATTGGCGTGGCCCTCGTGGGCCCACAACGCGATTCGCGCGCGCATCACATCTCGCTGCGGCGCCGTCTTGCGCTCGATCAGCGATAACAGTTCCTGTCTTTCTTTCTTCGCCAGCTTCACTGGCGTTGCATAGCGGCCTCGACTCATCCCGCCATGATATCCGAGGCGATTATTTATTCAAGCTATTTACGGGATATTCTACTAGCGCGGCTGCATCACGCGATAACGAGGGAAATCCCGGAAAGCCGCGCCAATATTGGCTTGCATTTTGTTGTTTAACATAATAAACGGTCGCCGAAAAATGGACTCGACTGTTTGTAGGCTGCGAAACGTACCTCACGGCCTGGGGAACCGTCCGACACTCAGTTGTCCGTCGGCGAGCGGTTGATTGGAACCGGTGCGAAGTCGAAATGGGCGGCAGCATACACGGCATTGCACGCCCATACTTCTTCCCCGTCCTTATAGAAGGTGACCCATTTTCCGTCGCTGAGGCATTGGGCGCCGGGGAAGACCTCCTCGTGGCCGTTTGGACCGTCCAGCGCGAAGGGCGCGTGTGGCGTGGCCCAGTAGTGGCCGTTCGGTAAGGCCGTGATCGATTTTCGGGACATTCTCTTCAGTACTGCCATGCGGTGTCACGCAACGAGCGATCCGACCCGCCGCGGCGAAACGGATTGTGTCAATCCTGCAAAGGCGTGAGACCGTTGCGAGACGGCCTCGTGTAGGCTCACTGCCAATCACCTCCTGCTTATACAGTAATTTCGCCATGGCGCAGTACCTCTCCATTGCCGTTCGAGCGTTCGGCGTCGGCGCCATCATTGTGATCATCGCCGTTGTCTCGCGGCAAGTCTATCTGCAGGTCACCGCAGATGATGGCTTTGCCGGCGCTGACCAGGAACCCACAGCTACGATGATGATGCGGTGTGAGGCGATGCACAGCCTCCTGCAATATCGGCATATTGCCGAACACGCTGCGAATGGTGACGAGGTGTTGCCACGCGCGCGGTGTATGGAGTCCTGAGTATCCGATTTCGTGGCGAGGGCCCATCGAGCAGACGGGCCGTTTCGCTAAACACCAAGCTGGAAGCGATTGGCGAGTTCTTCGACGATCGATGCCTGTAGTCTGTCGCGGGAAACCTTGAGCGGATCGCGATCCGCGGTCGATGCCATCCAACGCTTGAAGTCGACAAACGCCGTTGGACTGATAGTTGTCATTCGAGCCATCCGTCCGGTCACGGAAACGATGGGCGCCGAGAATGGAGGCGATCCCAGCAGGACATTTGCGCGTCGCGCCTGGACTGCCCAGAGGTCGTCTTCATCGTCGGTCAATTGAAGCGGGTGGGGGTCAAGATCTGCGGCCTCACGGCGCAGGATGTCCACCTCAAAGCCTTTTGCGTTCACTGCCGTAAAGAGTTGATCATCCCGAATCTCGAACGTGCTATCTACCTTTCGTAGAACATCCAGCATCGAGAGGTCCAAGTTCTTCATTCGGGAAGCAAACAGCAGGCGCTTGCGCGTATCCCAAAGGAGATCGACGTCGCGCGTTGCGAGTGCGCGTTCTTGCAAGCGAACTCCGGCCGCGGCCTCATATGCGTATAGGGCATGTGTCCCGATGACGATGAAATGCTCGGCGATATTGAGCCGAGTCATTACGTGAAGGATAGCTACGAGGATGTCTGGCGCCCGGCCCACGTGGACCGCACGGTTCAGGCGCCGATGTCGGTCAAGCTCGTCAGTGAGTGTCTTCAGCCTGGTTTCGGCGGCTTCTTTACGCGTGATGAACCGCGAGTACATGTCCTCGGTCTTTTCGGAGCGCGCCCCAAGGCTTTTCTGCTTGTTGTCGACGCCGGTCCTAATGAGGTACTCGCGGCCCTTCGTGGTTCGCCAGAGCATGCCGCCGCGGACTTCTGCGGCCTTGGCACGCGCAGATTCCCACGCTTCGAACACCGCTTTAGCGTCGATGTACTGGCGCAGCGCATCCTCGTCCAACTCGATCCACGGATCCATGTTGTTTCAGTATAAAAAAGCCATATGCCTATTTTATACTGAAACATCTCAGATGTGCTTCAAACCGCGCATGCAGTAGTCCGCTCGCACGCTGCACGGCAACGCCGTCCACATCATGTGGTCCGACGGAGCGCTCCTGGCGAGCGTGAAAGTTCGGAGACCGATTTGACGCCGAGGTCCTTGCGCACCGCCAGCACGCTCTGCACGAAGCCCGTCAGGGCCACGGGCGCCAGTTGCTTGTCGGCGTCGTAGGGTAGCTTCTTGTACAGGGACTGGTTGATGGCCAATGTGCCGGCGTTCGCGAAGCCGATGGTATAGCCGTCGGCCGGCGCGTTGATCACAGCCTGCGTGCCGATGATGCCGGACGCGCCCACGCGATTGAGGACCACGATCTGCTGCCCGATATCATGGCCGACCGCATCGGCCAGCAAGCGCGAGACGATGTCGGGCGTCGTACCTGCATTGAACGGGACGATCAACGTGATGGGGCGCTCGGGATAGGCTGCAAAGGCGTTCGCCGTGAGCAGCGTGGCGGCGATCGTCAGCGACATCCGTCTGAGTAGCCGATCGAAATTGCGGAAGAGAGACATCGTGGCGTTCCTTTCGTGGTAGGCAAGTTGGCATCAAGGCCGGCTCGCGCCAATGTGCGCAGTGCCGGTGACACGGCTGTCTCAGGTACCGTGCGCGTTGGCTGCAGTGGGCTGCAGCATCGTTTGAAGCAAGGGCAGATCGATATTGCCGCCAGACAGGACGATGACGCCGTCGCGGCCTTCGAGATCGATCACGCCGGCGAGCAAGGCCGCCAGCGCGACGGCTCCGCCCGGCTCGACCAGCAACCGAAGCTCCTCGAGTGCGAAGCGAATGGCGGCGCGGACCTGCGCATCCGTGACCGCCACCGCGCCGTCGAGAAAGCGCTTGTTGATCTCGAAGGGCAGTTCGGCTGGCGTGATGGCCTGCAACGCGTCGCAGAGCGTTGTGGTGCCCGCTGCATTGATTTCCCTGAGGCCGCTGCGCAGCGAGCGCACCGTGTCGTCGAAACCAGCGGGCTCGGCCGCGATCAGCCGCGTGCCTGGATTCAACGCGTCGACAACCAGGCCGCAACCGGCCATCAACCCGCCGCCGCCGCAGGGCCCCGCGAACAGGCCGAGGTTGTCGAGCGCCGCCTCGGGTAGGTCCTGCAACGCCTCGAGCGCCACCGTGCCCTGGGCGGCAAGCACCGCAGGATGATCGCCCGGTGGAATCAGCGTTCCGCCGGTTTCGCCGAGCAGCCGCATCCCGATCGCCTCGCGGCTCTCATGGAGACGGTCGTAGTGAACCACGCGTGCACCCTGGGCCAGCGCGCGCTCGACCTTGTTGCGTGGCGCATCGATCGGCATCACGATGGTCGCCGCCACACCGAGCTGGCGCGCGGCCCAGGCGATCGCCTGCCCGTGATTGCCGGTGGAATAGGCGATCACGCCTTTCGCGCGCTGGTTGCCGCGCAGCGACAGCAGAGCATTGAAGGCGCCGCGTGCCTTGAACGAGCCCGTGACCTGCAGGTTCTCGGCCTTGAGCCAGACCGGCGCGCCGGCAATGGCGTCGAGTGCCGCCGAACGCAGCAACGGCGTGCGAACGACATGGGGCGCGATGTCCAGGGCCGCCAGCTCGACGTCGGCAAAATCGGGGACGCGCATGTCACCCAGCATCTCGTGCCGGATCGCGTGCGCGGGTCGTGGTCGTACCGGATGGATATCTAGGGTTTCGGTTGGCTGCATGGAGAAGGCCCGTGGGTGGTCGAGGAAAGACAGAAAACGGGATCAGCGCGCCGGCCAGGTTGGCGGAGCCACGCTGCCGACCTGGTCAGTGATGCGTGAATATGCCTCGACGCGACGGTGCAAACCGAAGTTGAAGACGGTGGACCGGCCCAGTTTGCACATATCCAGGTTGCAGTCGGCCACGATGAGCTCGTCGTCCCAGCTGGTGGCCTGCGCCATGATTTCGCCTTGGGGATTGACGATGATCGAATGGCCGAGCATTTCGTGGCCGTCCTCTGTCCCGGCCTTCGCGACGGCGACCGCGAAACACGCGTTCTGATAGCAGCCCGCCTGAATGGACAGCTGCGAGTGGAACACGCGCAAGTGATGGGCCTCGAAGCCACGGTTTTCCATGTTCATGCTAGGCGTGTTGTAGCCCAGCATGACGAGCTCGACCTGCTGCAAGCCGAGCACGCGCCAGGCCTCGGGCCAGCGGCGGTCGTTGCAGATCATCATGCCCATGTTCACGCCCTCGGCTTCGCCGACCGGCGCCCGGACCACCGGAAAGCCGAGATTGCCGACTTCGAAATAGCGTTTCTCGAGGTGCTGTACCTTGCGCGCCGGCGCGTACTCTGCATGGCCGGGCAGATGGACTTTCCGGTACTTGAGGATCACCTCGCCCGACGGTGCGATGATCACCGAGGTGTTGAACCGGCGCTTGCGCATGACACCGGCTTCATCGAGTTCATACGCGATCTCGGCGTAGCCCAGGTAAACCGTCTGGCCAAAGCGGCCGATTGCCTCGAAGAGCGGCGCGGTCTCCGGCGAGGGCAGCGCCGTTTCGAACCAACGGTCCGCCTCGTCGAGGTCCTCGTGGTACCAGCGGGGGAAAAACGTGGTCAGCGCGAGTTCGGGAAACACGACGACCTGTGCGCCACGCCGATAGGCACGCTCGAGCAGTTGGACCATCCGCGCGACCGCGATCTCGCGTCCTTCGGACTTCTGGATGGGCCCGAGCTGGGCGGCGGCGACGGTGATGATGCTGGACATGTACTGGAGCCTCTGGTGCGATGAGGTGGTGTCGAGTATAGGGACGCGATACCGCCCTTGAAATGCGGCGCCCCGCGCGCCGGCAGTGCGCCCATCGGCGCCGTCTCGCACGGCCAACGCATTGATTTGAAAAGAACAAATGCCTCGGCAACAGCCCTGGTGCACAGCCGCCTCATAGCCCCTTGTTATGGGTCCTGGGCAATATGTGATGGGGCGCGGTGGTGGCGTGTGGCAAGCGCGCCACCGCGCCGCCAACCGCCGCTCAGGCGAACATCGGCGGGCGCTGCGCATCCCCACGCGGTGCGGTGTCCAGCAGATGCATGAGCGTGGCAAGAAAGCCTTTGGCAAGGGTCGACATCGGGCTCTGCCGCGAATGGATCAGATAGATCTTGTGGCTGAGCGCCGGGCTGATCGGCTTGAGCACGACGTCGTCCGATGCGGATGGCGTGTATCCGAACGACTCCACCAATGCCACCCCGACCCCTTGGCGCACGAGTGCCATGGCTTCGGGCGTCGAGCGAATCTCGATATCCGGCGTGAGTGGCCCCTGCTCCGACGACAGGAAATGCGAAGAGAGCTGGCCGAAAGGGGTGTCTGCGCCATATCCGATGAAGGTCTGGCCGCGCAAGTCGCTGGTTGTCACAACGTCCAGCGCCGCTAGCGCGTGTCCCCTGGGCAGCGCGCAAAGGATCCGCCCCTCGCCGATTTCCCGGGTCCGGAGATTCGCGCCGTCGGGCGGCGCCATCGATGCAATGCAGAGGTCTGCGTGCCCCTGCACCACGAACGGCAGCAAGGCGTCGAACGGCATGGGGCGGTAGTGGACACGGACGGCGGGATGCCGCAGCCGGAAGCGCTGGATGGCGCGCGGCATCAGCCATTCGCCGTAGCTCGGGCTAGAGACAATCGACAGCTTGCCATCGTTCTGTTCGCCCAGGCTGCTGGCCACCGCATTGAATTGGGTGACGCCCTTGAGGATGACCTCGACTTCCTCGAACAGCCGGCGCGCCTCCGGCGTGGGCTGCAGCCGTCCCTTGACCCGGTCGAACAGCAGGAACCGCAGGCGGCTTTCCGCTGTTGCCAGCACCCGGCTGATTGCCGGCTGTGACACGCACAGCATGCGCCCGGCCTCGCTCAGCGAGCCGGTGACCATGATCGCGTGGAAGACTTCGATCTGGCGAAGGTTCAGGGGTATGGCGGGAGGCCTGCAAACGGCTGACATACAAGGTGGCGCCAGGGCAGAAGCGCGGTAACGGCAAGAAGATCCCGTGACGACGCAAGTAGCGCGCCATCGGACGGCGGATTCACGCCGCCCGTCGGGCGCGAGCGAGGTGTCAAGCCTACGCGTCGGCCGCGACGGGCCGCAGCGTCGCCATTGCTGCGAGCGCGCGCCCCACCATGTCGCGCAGTGTCGGCCACAGCTTCGCGGCCAAGTCCTCACGATAGCCGAACGGTGCCGCTTCATCCATGTAGATGGCCTGCGCCATTTCGAGTTGCACCGCGTGCACCCCCCGCTGCGGCTGGCCGTAGTGCCGCGTGATATGCCCGCCTCTGAAACGATCGTCGGCGACCCACGAGAATGGACTGGCCGACGCGGCGGCGATGACGGCCTCGCGCAGCGCCGGCGCGCAACTGGCGCCGCTGTTGGTGCCGATGTTCAGATCAGGCAAGCGGCCCGCGAACAGGCGGGGCAGCACGCTGGCGATCGAGTGCGCTTCCCACAACAGCACGTGCCCGTGCACTTGGCGCAGGCGCGCGATCTCGGCGGCCAGCGTGCTGTGATACGGATTCCAGTAATCGCGGATACGGTCCGCGACCTCGGCAGAGGACGGGGCCTCGGGATCGGGATACAGCGGCTCGCCCAGGAATGTGTCGCGTGGGCAAAGCGCCGTAGTGTTCTGGCCCGGATAGAGGCTTTCGCCGTTGGCGGGGCGGTTCACGTCGATTACGTAGCGCGAGTAATTGGCTGCCACGACGGACGCGCCCAGCGTTGTCGCGAACGCGTAGAGACGCCCCAGATGCCAGTCGGTATCGGCACGCACGCGCGCCACATCTTGCATTTGCGCGGCGAACGCGTCGGGCAACAGTTCGCCGCCGTGCGGAATCGAGACCACCAGGGGAATGGTGCCCTGCGTCAGCTTGCAAACGGGGGGATTCATGACTGGACTTCCTTGGATGGCGTGATAACGGGAACGCGCCTGCGCAACCACACGCGCGCGTCGAGAAGGTGTTTCGGTTGCCGTCCCGCGAACACGTCGATGATCTGTTCGGCGCATTGGAGCGCCGTGGCATGTAGCGCCTCCTCGGTGGAACCGGCAAGGTGCGGGCTCAGCACGACGTTGTCGAGCCCGGCCAGCGGGGACGCCGCGGAGAGCGGCTCCTGCGCGAAGACGTCCAGTCCGGCGCCGAAGAGCCGGCCTTCCTTTAGCGCAGCAGCCAGCGCGGCTTCGTCGATCAGCCCGCCGCGCGATGTATTGATGACGATGGCGCGCGGCTTCATGTTGCGCAGCGCGTTCGCATCGAGCGTGTGGCGCGTGTCGGTACGCAGCGGACGGTGCAGGGAGACAACGTCGGATGCCGCCAGCAGTTCGGGCAGCGCCGATACCCGCGTCGCGCCGTGCGCTTCGACCTCGCACGTCGGCGCGCTGGGCGACCACACCAGCACACGCATGCCGAGTCCCGCGCGCGCCATGTTGCAGACCAGGCGCCCCGTGCGGCCGAAGCCGATCACGCCGAGGGTCTTGCCATGGAGCGAGAGCATCGGTGCCGCGTATCGGTAGCGCCAGTCTGACTGCCGCGTGGCTGCGTCGGCCAGCGGCGCCCGGCGCGCGACCGCGAGCATCAGCATCAGCGTGTGTTCGGCCACGGCGCCGATATTGGCGTCGGGCGTGGACACCACCGGGATGCCCAGCTCATGCGCATGTGCGACCGCGATCTTGTCGGTGCCAGTGCCATGATTGCTGATGACCGCGAGCCGCGGTGCGGCATCGATCATCGCGGCGGTCAGACCTTCGCGCACGATCACAGCGTCGGCGCGGGCGACTTCACGGATGCCAGCGGCTTCGTCACCGGCCTGGCCCGGGCGCACCTCGAAGCCCGCGGCGCGCAGGCGCTCTGCGCCGATGGGGTGGATGGGCTGGGTAATCAGGCAGACTGGCATGGGCGTTGCATGGGAATCAGGCATGGGTTGTGTTTTGAAGTGCGATGTGGGTTGTGCTGCAGGCAGCCTAGCCTGCACGCGCTGCTAACGTGTCGGCCAGCAGTCGCGTGGCGATGGCGAAGTCGGCGAGGTCCATCGACTCGTTGGGGTTGTGGCTGCCATGAGCGTTGCGCACGAAGATCATCGCAGCGGGTATGCCCTGGGCGGCGAACAGTGCCGCGTCGTGTCCCGCGCCGCTGGGCATGGCCCGTGCGCGTACGCCGCCCTGGCTCGCGGAGCAGAGCAGGGCGTGCTGGAGCGACGGATCCATCTGTGCCACGGCACTGGACGACGCGGCACCGAGATCGACTTGCACGTGGTGCTGCGTGCCAATGCCAGCCGCGGCAGCGTGTACCCGCGCATCCATCAGGTCGAGCGTGGCGCGGCTGCGGGAACGCATGTCGATACTGAACTCGACCAGGCCGGCGACCTTGCTGAAATCGGCCTGATCCGGGTCCGTCATGCAGCGGCCGAAGGTCAGCGTGAGTTCATGCCCTTGCGCCTCGAGTGCGATCCAGTCCTGTTGCAGCGCGTGGATCAGTGCCGCGGTCGCGACCACGGCGTCTTGCCGGTGGCTGCGCGGCGTCGCGCCGGAATGCGCATAGGCTCCCTGCACGCGGGCATGCCGGTAGCGCTGGCTGCCGCAGATGCCGGTGACGATGCCCACGACGTCGCCCGCCTCCAGCAGCACCGGTCCCTGCTCGATATGGAGTTCGACAAAACAATCGATGCGGCCGGCGCACAGATACGCCAGGCCCGCGCGGACGTCGTCCGGCCGCCCGCCGGCTTCACGCAGATGGTCGGCCAGGCTGCGCCCGGTGTCGGCACGCACGCTGTCAAGCGCCTGCGGCTCCAGCAGTCCGAAGGCGGCCTTGCTCCCGGCATAGGACACCGGAAACCAAGCGCTCTCCTCGGCGCGGATTGCGGCCACGGTGACGTCGCGACGCGGCACAAAGCCCGCCTTGCGCCAGCCAGCCAGCACGGCGAGACCGGCGACGACCCCGGCGGCGCCGTCGAAATTGCCGCCGCGCGGTACCGAGTCGAGATGCGAACCCGTCATGACCGCTGCGGCGCCGCGATCCGTGCCCGGTAATGTCAGATAGAGATTGAGCGCCGCATCGGTCGCCACCTGCAGTTCGAGCGCGCGGGCGGCGTCGGCGACAAGCCGGTGCGCCCGCTGCTCGCCTGCGCCGTAGCTGTCTCGCGTGACGCCGACGCCGTCGAAGCTCTGTTCGCGCAAGCGGTCGAACAGCGCGGTGGCGAGGGCGAAATCCGGTTCGGCAATGGTCATCGGATGGTTTCCATCGTGTCTGCCTGCACCTCGGCTTGCGTGGCCGTCTGCCTGGCAAGTGACGGATCCCAGTCACGCCCCGGCATCGCGTCGATGAGCCGGCGCGTGTAGGCATGCCGGGGTGTCTCGAAGATCTGGGCAGGGCTGCCCTGTTCGACCACGCTGCCCCGGTGCATGACCAGCACCGCATCGCAAATCTGCGCCGCCACACGCAGATCGTGGGTAATGAAGACCAGCGCGATGCCGAGGCGCTGTTGCACGTCGCGAAGCAGCCGCAGCACCTGCGCCTGCACGGAGACATCGAGCGCAGACACCGATTCGTCGGCCACGATCAGCCGCGGCTCCATCGCCAGCGCCCGCGCGATGCCAATGCGCTGGCGCTGGCCGCCTGAAAACTGGCTCGGATAGCGGTCGAATGCCGAGGCATCGAGCTCGACCAGCTGCAGCAGCTCGCGCGCTCTCGCCAGTGCCTGTTCCCGGGACACGCCGCACGCGAGCGGGCCATCGCAGAGGATGCGCCCGACCGTATGGCGCGGATTGAGCGAGGCGAACGGGTCCTGGAAGATCATCTGGATATGGCGGCGTAACGGCCGGAACTCCCGCTCGCTCAACGGGGCGATGTCGCGCCCATCAAAATACATCCCACCGCCGTCGGTTCCGGTCAGCTTGAGCAGGCATCTGCCGATCGTGGACTTGCCTGAACCCGACTCGCCGACGATACCTAGGGTCTTGCCGGCGCCGACCGAGAAGCTCACGTCCTTGACGGCTTCGACCACGCGGTTGCGTTTAAACAACCCGCCCGGACTAACATAGGTCTTGCGCAGCGCCTCGACGCGCAGCACCGGATATCCGTTCGCTGCGTCGGCCGGGTCATTGTTCTCGCGATTGCCCGGCCGGTGTGACGGCACGCTGGCGATCAGCCGTTGCGTGTAGGGATGGCGGGGCCGGTTCAGCACCTGGTCGGCCGTACCCTCCTCGACCAGCAGGCCCTTCTCCATCACGACGACACGATCAGCGATTTCGGCCACGACGCCAAAATCGTGCGTCACGAACATGACGCCCATGCCTTTCTCGCGCTGGATGCGGGCGATCAGCGCGAGGATCTGCGCCTGCGTGGTGACATCCAGCGCCGTGGTGGGCTCGTCGGCGATCAGCAGCGCCGGCTCCAGCGCCAGCGCCATCGCGATCATCACGCGCTGGCGCTGGCCACCCGAAAGACTGAACGGCCAGGCATGAAACAAACCTGCCGGATCCGGCAAGCCGACGAAGTCGAGCAGTTCTAGTACACGGGCCTCGCGTGCCGGACCGGGATAAGCGGCATGGACGCGCATGACCTCGGCGATCTGCTCTCCCACCGGCTGCAGCGGGTTGAGCGCCGACAGCGGCTCCTGGAAGATCATCGCCATGTCCTTGCCACGCATGCCGCGCAGCGTCGCCTCATCCATGCCGAGCAGATCCTTGCCGTGCAGCAGGATCTGCCCCTGCCGTGGACGCAGATAGGCGGGCAGCAAGCCCATGATGGCGTTGGCACTCATCGATTTTCCCGATCCCGATTCGTCGACGATGCAGAGGATCTCGCCGGCGCGGATGTCGAACGACACATCGCGCACCGCGTATTCACGGTCGCCGCCAGCCGGAAGCGGGATGCTTAATCCGCGGATGGAGAGCAGGGCGGCGCCCTGGCCTGGATTGCCTGTAGCCACGGTTTTAAGCTCCCCGCTTGCGCAGTTGAGGGTTGAGGGCGTCGTTGAGCCCCTCGCCGATCAGATTGATGGCCAGCACCGTCAGCATGATGGCAATGCCGGGCCAGAGGCTCATCCACGGCGCTTCGCGGAGCATCGTGCGCGCGGCGCCGATCATGAATCCCCAGCTCATCAGATTGCGGTCGCCCAGCCCGAGGAAAGACAACGCCGATTCGGTCAGGATTGCCGTCGCGGTCATCAGCGAGGCCGTCACGATGATCGGCGAGGCGGCATTGGGCAGGATCTGGGTGAAAATGATCCGGGCTGGCTTCTGGCCGATCACGATGGCGGCCTGCACGAACTCCCGCTGCTTGAGCGTCATGAACTCGGATCGCACCAGGCGCGCCACCGGCGGCCACGACACCATGGAGATGGCCCCGACGATCGAGTACAGCGACGGCTTGAAGATCGCCACCAGGACGAGTGCCATGGCCAGCTGTGGAATGGTCTGGAAGAACTCCGTTCCCCGCATCAGGGCGTCGTCCACGCGGCCGCCGTGGTAGCCCGCCAGGGCACCTACCACGATGCCGATCAGGACCGCCACCAGCGTAGAGATCACGCCGATCATCAGCGACACCCGCGCGCCGTAGGCGAGGCCCGCCGCGATGTCGCGGCCAAGCATATCGGTGCCCAGCGGATAGGCGGTGTCGGCGAACGGGCCGAGCAGCGGCTCCGCCACCATCATCCATGGCGGATCTTGATAGAGCGTCGGCGCAAGGATGCCCGTCAGGATCACCACCAGCAGCAGCACGAGGCCGACGGCTGCGCCACGGTTAGTGACGAATCGTTTCAGGAAAGACATGTGAGGCTCCTCAGGCTTGCTGGATGCGTGGATCGATCAGCCGGTAGGCGAGATCGGTGAGCAGGTTGAAGACCACCACCATCGTCGATGTCACCAGGAACACACCGAGCAGCAATTGATAGTCGCGCTGGAGCAGCGCATCGAACATCAGCCGTCCGATGCCGGGCCATCCGAATACGGTTTCGGTAAGCACCGCGCCGCCGGCCATCTGCCCCAGCTGGATCCCCGCGAAAGTCACCACCGGCAGCAAGGCATTGCGCAGTGCGTGGTGGCGGATGGTCCCGCCCACTGAAACCCCCTTGGCGCGCGCCGTCTTGATGAAATCCATGCCAAGCACTTCGAGCATGGAAGCGCGCGTCAGCCGCGCGTAGACCGCCATGAAGAAGCAGCCGAGCGACGCGGTAGGCAGCACCAGGTGATGCGCAACGTCGCGCACGCGCGCCCAGCCGGTCAACGCGCCCCCGACCGTCTCCATGCCGTAGGGCGGCAGCCAGCCGAGGTGCAGGGAAAAGAAGAGAATGGCCAGCAGCGCCAGCCAGAACTGCGGCGTGGCATAGATCAGCAACGAACCCGTCATCAGCACGCTGTCGAGCCATGGGTGTGTGCCCTGATAGCGGCTGCGCGAGGCCACCACGCCGAACAACACGCCGAACACAAGCGCGAAAGCGAACGCGCACGACATCAGCAGCAGCGTGGCGGGCAGGCGGTCGAGGATGATATCGAGCACCGGCAAGCGTTCACGGTACGAGTAGCCCAGGTCGAGGTGCGCCACGCCGTTCAGGTAGCTCGCCAGTTGCACATAGACGGGCTTGTCGAGGCCGAACTCTTGCCGTAGCTGCGCCACGTAGGTGGGGTCCGAGGCCCCCGATTCGCCCGCCAGCACGGCGGCCGGATCGCCGGGCGCCAGGCGGATCAACAGGAAGTTGACGACGACGACACCCAGCACGACCAGGGCTGCCTTGCCGAGCCGCGCGAACACTGACAGTGCCTTATCCACGGAATAGATTCCAAGAAAGTTAACGAGGAGGAACGATGCGCCGTGCCACTTGCCCGGCGCATCGCCGCGCACGGGTGCCTACTTGTCGATGTAGGCATCGGCGAATGTGTCGTTAAGACCGATCGCCGTCTGGATCAGGTTGTGCACCTTCGCGTTGTAGAGCGTCGGAATCTCCATCTCGAACAGGTACCCGTTCGCCACCTCTTCCACGAGTGTCTTCTGGATGCTGGAGTACAGCTTCTGGCGCTCGTCGTTAGAGGTCGCGGCGGCTGCCTTGTCCCACATCGCGTCAACCGCGTCGTTCCGGTATCCCTGGTTGTTGACGAATGCAGAGCCCTTGACCATGTTGCGGGCCAGGTAAAGGCGCGAAACGCCCAGCGCCGGATCTCCATATTGCGACGTGAAGCTGAAGGTGAGGTCGAAATCGAAATCCGAGACGCGCTTGGCCCACGTGCCCGCATCCGCCGACTCTATCTCGACCTTGAAGCCGAGCTGCTCGAGGCTCTGGCGCGTGTACTCGCCGAGCCGGTCCCAGGTCGCGCCGTAGGGATACGACAGGATCTTGATCGGCGTCTTCGCGGGGTCGACGCCCGACTCCTTGATCAGTGCTCGTGCTTTCTTCAGTTCGAAGTTGTAGGCCGGCACGTTGGCATCGTAGAACGGCGTGGTGGAAGAAATCGGACCTGTGGCAACCTTGCCGAGACCGAAAAAGATGCTGTTCACGACGAACTTGCGGTTGATGGCCTCCATCACAGCCTGGCGCACCTTGACGTTGTCGAAAGGCGGCTTGCGCTGGTTCATCTGGATATAGGCCAGCTTGGAGAACATCTCCCAGCCCTTCGTCGTGTATTGCACGCCCGGCAGCGCCTTGAGACGTTTCACCTCCACGTTGTCCACGTCACCAGCACTCACCACCTGAACGTCGCCGCGCTCGAAAGCAACCGCGCGCGAGGCCGCATCGGGAATCACGTTGAAGACGATCTCGTCCAGGTAAGGCTTGCCGGCCTGCCAGTAATCGGGGTTGCGCGTGAGGATGATGTACGCGCCTTTCTTCCACTCCTTGAACTTGAACGGGCCGGTCCCGATTGGCGTCTGGTTGGCCGGGTTCTTGGCGTAGTCAGTGCCGTCATAGATGTGCTTTGGCACGATCGGCATGTTGTCACTGACGAAGGCTTTCAGAAACGGAGCAAATGGCGCCTTCAGCGTGATCTGCACCTTGTTTGGGCCGAGCGCCTTCACGGTGTCCACGAACTGCTCGATGATGACCCGCGCGCGCGGGTGCACCGTGCGCAGGAACTTGTCGACCGAGAACACAACGTCGTCTGCCGAGAACGGCTTGCCATCGTGCCACTTGACGTTCGGCTGCAACTCGAACGTGTAGACCTTGCCGTCGGGGGAAATGGTCCAGGACCTGGCCAGGCCCGGCTTCGGCTTCATGTCCGGCGTCCACGTCAGCAGGCTTTCATAGATCTTGCCCGCCACGTATTGGGTGGGCGTTTGCTGATTGAGGCCAAGCATGAGCGTGGGTGGCTCGGGCTGCGCGATCGCGCGCAACGTGCCGCCGCGCGTCTGCGCATGCGCAGCGCTGCCAGCGAGCGTGCCGATCGCCAGCGCGACGGCGCACGCCGTGAGGTTGAGCATGCGCTTGGGGCGCGGAGTCAGCTTGGAAGACATAAGGATTACCTTGGTGTGGGGAGGGTCGGTCGGAATGGGGTGCGGGGCGCGCTGCGTGAGCGCTCGTGCATCGGTGGCGGAATGCGTCAGACGGGCCGCACGCCGATGCCATCGGCATCGAGCGCGGCGCGGATACGCGCCGCGAATACCGCTGCGCCGGGCTGGTCGCCATGGATGCAGAGCGTGTCGGCCGTGATGGGAACGGTCTTGCCTGCGAGCGAGATCACGCTGCCATCGGTCACCATGCGCTTGACCTGGGCGATCGATTCCGCCACGTCTTCGATCATCGCGTGCGGCTCGGAGCGCGGGGTCAGCGTGCCGTCGACCTGGTAGCTGCGGTCCGCATAGACCTCGAAGGCCGCGCGCAGGCCCATCGTGCGGGCGGCGCTCGCCATGTTGGCGTTGGCGACGTAGACCATCAGCTTGGGATCGATGTCGTGCACGGCCTGCGCTACCGCCTTGGCAAGCGCCGGGTCGCGCGCGGTCATGTTGTAGAGCGCGCCGTGTGTCTTCACGTGGTGCAGGGGGACCCCCACCGCGCGGGTGACGCCCAGCATGGCTCCCACCTGATACACAATGAGGGCATAGACCTCGTCTGGCGTCATGGCCATGGCGCGGCGGCCGAAGCCTTGCAAATCGGGGAGTCCCGGATGCGCACCAACCGCCACGCCGGCGGCCGCGGCCGCACGGACCGTCTCGAGCATCGTGTCCGGATCCCCGGCATGGAATCCGCAGGCAATGTTGGCGGAGGTGACATGCTGCAGGATCGCGCGGTCGTTGCCCATGACCCAGGGCCCGAAGCTCTCGCCCATATCGCAGTTGATATCGATGAACGGCATGATGGATTCCTTTTGCGTTATGGGATGGGGAGGCCCAGCGCCTTTGCGGCCAGCACCTTGACGCGGGCAAAGCGATCTTCGACTTCCAGGCAGAGTGCCTCTGCCTCGGCTTGGGTGATGGCCTGGAAGCGCAGCGCATCGCCTGGCAGGGCCTGCGCCAGCGAGGGCAGGTCGGCACTGGCGACATAGGCCAGCTTCGGATACCCGCCGGCGCTCTGGCGGTCGGCCATCAGCACAATAGGACTACCGCCCGGTGGCACTTGGACGGTGCCGAAGGTCACGACCTCGGAGATCATTTCCAGTGGCTGCGCCAATCTCAACTCGGGACCTTCCAGCCGGTAGCCCATGCGGTCGGATTGCGCTGAAACCCGGAAACACTCGGATTCGAAGTCGTGCTGCGCCTGGCTGGTGAAGGACTGCCACTGCGGGCCAGGCACGAAGCGCAGCGCCTGCGTGGCCGATGACAGTGGTGCGGTGTCCGGCGCCGCCGCGGCGACGAAGGGCATGCCGCTCTGGATCATCATGCGCTCGAGTTCCAGGACTTCTCCCCTTGGCGATGCCACCGGCACCCGGTCGCCGCGGCGCAACGCGCGGCCTTCGAAGCCGCCGAAGCTGCCGCGCACGTAGGTGCTGCGGCTGCCCAGCACGAGCGGGGCATCGAATCCACCCCGCACCGCGAGGTAGGCGCGGGCCCCCGACCTGCGCTCGCCGAACTCCAGGCGTACGCCGTGGCGCAGCATGACGGCACAGTGCATGGGGATCTGGGCGCCGCCCGCGGTGACCCGCATATCCGCGCCGCTCAGGGCGATCAAGGTGTTGCGGGAGAAGCTGACGCAGGGTCCCTTCAGCGTGCATTCGAGGGTGGCGGCCTCTTCGCCATTGCCTACCAGGGCATTGGCGACGCGGTGCGCCCACTCATCCATCGGCCCATTGACCGGTACGCCGTAGCGCTGGTAGCCGTTGCGCCCCGTGTCCTGGAGGAGGGAAAACACCCCGGGCTTTTCAACCAGCATATGGTTCATTGGTGCGGCTCCAGCAGCCCTTCGAACTCGCGCGGCGTGATCGGCATGAATTGCATGCGGTCTCCGATCTGCAGGCGCGTCGGCGGGCTCTTGCGGATGTCGAACAAGGTCCAGGGCGTACGGCCAATCAGGTTCCACCCGCCGGGGGATTCAGTCGGGTAGATGGACGAGATCCCGTTGGCGATCGCCACGGACCCGGCCGGCACACAGGTGCGCGGCACTGCGCGCCGTGGCACCTGCAGCCTGGGATCCAGCGGTCCGGCGAACGGGGTGCCCGGCGCGAAGAAGAACGTGTAGAGGACGAGTGGCGCGGCGGTATGCAGGCGGATGACCTCGCCGGTGGAGATGCCGCATTGGTGCGCGACGTCTTCCAGGTCGGGGCCGTACTCGCCGCCATAGCACACCGGAATTTCCACCAGGCGTCCGGAGCCCGCGATCCTGGGCACGCCTTGTGACAGGAGATGGTCTATGGTCGCGCTCAGAACCTGCGAGGCGGAGCCCTCGCCGCGTGGCAACTGGGCGGGCAGGTAGTGGACGGCCACCGTGGTGAACGCCGGCACCACGTCGATGACGCCGGGCAGGACGCGGCTGGACAGCCATGCCGTCACCGCGTGCACCGTCTGGCTGACTTCGGCATCGACCCGGTTGCCCAGGCGGATCAACAGGCAGCGGTCGCCGGCGGGCTCGATGTGCCATCCGTCGCGCAGGTGCTGGTGCGCAGACGCGGGCTCCGCCGCGCTCCCGGAATGCGCCGGTGCATCCATGTCCGCCGCTTTCATGGCCTGGACAGCCTGCGGCAGGCCCGGACGATCTGCTCGCATGCCATGCGCAGCCGGTCATCGGAAACCGCATACGCAAACCGCAGGTACGGCGCCAGTCCGAATGCGGTGCCAGGCACGACCGCGACACCCGCTTCCTCCAGCAGGTAGCGCGCCAGGTCCAGGTCGCTTTCGATGATGTCGCCGCTCGGCGTGCGCATGCCAAGCGTGCCGCTGCAATCCGCATAGAGGTAGAAGGCCGCGGGTGGCGTGCGCATGGTCAACAGCGGTGCCGCCCCCGCGAGCAGATCGATCGCAAGGTCCCGGCGCCAGCGCAGGCGCGCCATCCAGTCCTCCAGGAAATCCTGCGGCCCGTCGAGCGCGGCGATGGCGGCGGCCTGGCTAACCGAGCTGGGGTTGCTGGTGCTTTGGGATTGCAACATCTCCAGCGCTTTGACCAACCACCGCGGGCCGCCGGCATAGCCCAGCCGCCACCCCGTCATGGCATAAGCCTTGGAGACGCCATTGACGGTGAGCGTGCGCGCCTTCATGTCCGGTGCCGCCTGCGCAAAGGAGCAGAATTCGCCTTCGAACACGATCTTTTCATAGATGTCGTCGGACATCACCAGCACGCGGGGATGTGCGCGCAGCACGTCCGCCAGCCCACGCAGTTCGTCGGCGGAGTAGAGCGATCCGGAAGGATTGCAGGGCGAGTTCAGCATCAACCAGCGTGTCCTGGGTGTGATGGCGGCGGCGAGTGCGTCCGGCGTCAGCTTGAAGCCGTCTTCGGCCGCCGGCGTCACCGCCACCGGCATACCTCCGGCAATGCGCACCATCTCGGAATAGGACACCCAGCACGGCGCCACGACAATGGCCTCGTCCCCGTCGTTGACGGTGGCCAGCAAGGCATTGAAGAGAATCTGCTTTGCACCCGTCGCGGCAATGACCTCGCTCTCGTCGTAGTGCAGGGCATTGTCACGCACGAACTTGCGCACGATCGAGGCCCTGAGTTGGGGCGTGCCTGCCACGTTTGTGTAGCGCGTATGCCCGTCCATGATGCCGGCGACGGCAGCCTGCCGGATGTGCGCGGGCGTATCGAAGTCGAGTTCCCCCTCGGCCAGGCTGATGACTGCGCGGCCTTGCGCCACCATGAGGCGGGCGGCTTCGGCAACAGCCCCCGTGGCCGACGGCCGCGCGGCGCTCAGGCGGGACGCCAGGCGGGTATCTAAGCTAAGAACAGACATGGCTTGCGCTGCTTTCCTATACGCGCCCATGGGCATCGATCGATCGCACATGGCATTGCGTTGGTGGTTGATATGAGGCTTGTGTGCCATTGGTATGCCAATGGAGTGCAAGCAATACACGTGCCAAACGGATTGCTACGCTTGCACAGCCTGCGATGGTGTCCTGGTCAATACGCGTCCCGCGCGATCGTCGCGCACTTCTCCTTTTGCGAAAGCCAGCCGTCCGTTGACCCAGACGCTCTCGATACCTGCCGATAGCGTGGCCGGCTTGGCGAAGGTCGCGCGATCCCCGACCGTGTCCGGGTCGAACAGCACAAGATCGGCCGCCTGGCCAATGGCGATATGGCCGCGATCGGCGATGCCGAGCTCGCCGGCGGTCAGGCCGCTCATCTTGTGGATTGCCGTTACCAGCGGGAAAAGCCGCTCTTCGCGCGTGTAGCGGCCCAGCACTCGGGGAAATGTTCCCCACAGGCGCGGGTGGGGATGCTCGTCGTGCGGCATGCCGTCCGAGCCGATCATGGCTTTGGGGAAGGCAAGGATGCGGCGCACGTCGCCCTCGTCCATCATGAAGTAGACGGCGCCGGCGGGTGCCAGGCGCGCGGCGGCTTGTTCATCGTCGCAGCCCATCTCGCGCGCAATATCGGCGAGCAGCCTGCCGGCATGTTCCGGATGCGGCGTGGACCAGCTGACCATCACGGCGGCGGCGCGCGCCACGAACTCCGGCCGCAGTACGGTGGAAGACGCGTTGTAGGGGTAGCAATCAAGCGATACCGGCTGCGTTTGCATCGCGGCTGCGATGTGCTTCAGCGTCTCGGCGGAGCGCCCGTGATTGGCGATGCCCGCCAGCTTGTGGTGCGAGATCAGTACGCGTACGCCAAGCCGCCTGCCTATCTCGAAGGTTTCATCCAGCGCATCGATGATTTTCTCGGCTTCGTTGCGCATATGGGTGGCATAGAGTGCGCCATGGGCCCGCAGGGGCTCGCCTACCGCGACGATTTCGTCGGTGGTGGCAAGCCGCGCCGGCGGATAGAAGGTGCCGGTGGACATGCCCCAGGCACCTGCCTCGAGCGCGTCTGCCAGCAGGCGCTGCATGGCATCGCATTCGGCCGGGGTGGCCGGGCGTTCCAGGTTGTCCATGACGCTGGCCCGCAGCGTCAGGTGGCCCACAAGGCAGACAGCGTTGACCGCGGTCCCGTTCGCGTCCAAGGCGTGGAGGTAATCGCGGAAGGCAGGAAAACGTAGCCATTCCGGCGTGGCAATCAGGTCCAGCGGAGGCGGTATGGCGGTGCCCGGCCGCGCAGGCGCCAGGCTGAGTCCACAGTTGCCAGTGACGACGGTTGTCACGCCCTGGGACAGCTTCGCCGTCATCGCGCCCGGCATCAGCAGGGCGCGGTCGTCGTGCGTATGGACGTCGATGAAGCCAGGCGCGGCGACCCGGCCACGGCCATCGATGCGTTCCACCGCGCTGGCGTGGGCAAGCTCACCCACGGCGGCGATCTTCCCGTCCTTCACGCCCACGTCGCCAACGAAGGCGGGTCTGCCGCTGCCGTCCACGATCGATGCGCCGGTGATACAGAAGTCGAAAGTCATGCTGTTTCCCCTGGCGTCAGTGACCAGCCTGGCCGGCGTTCGCCAAACTGGCTTCCAGGCGGCCAATCAGCCGCTCGAGCTCCGCAAGGTCGGTTGCGTCCAGCACCGGTCCGGGCTTGCGCACCGCGGCACTGGCGATCGCGCCGCGCCGGCGCAGGGTTTCCTTGCGCAGTGCCAGGCCGATGCCGTACTGGAACTCATGGCGCAGCAGTGGCAGGTACAGGTCGAACAGGTCTTCGGCTTCACCGGCCCTACCCTGGGCGAAAAGGTCGCAGACCTGGACCAGCATCTCGGGGTAGGCGAAGCCGGTCATCGCGCCATCCGCGTCCCGCAGCATCTCCTGCGGCAGGAACAGGCCGCCATTGCCGGCCAGGATGCTGATGCGGCGCAGGCCTTCCGCTTCGCTTTGGGCACGAATCTGCGAGAGCTTGCGCAGGCCGGGTAGCTCCTCGTGCTTGAACATCACCACCTGCGGGAATTCCCGCACCATCCGCAGGACGACGTCGACCGAGGTGTAGACGCCGGTGGCCTGGGGAAAGTCCTGCAGGCAGATCGGCACATCCGGTCCAAGCAGGCGCGCAATGGCGGCGTAGTAGCCATAGACCTGGTCGTCGGTCCTGAGGTTTGCCGCTGGCGCCAGCATGACCCCGGCCGCGCCGAGCGCCATCGAGGTCCTTGCCAGGCGCTCCACATGCTGATTCGACGCGTGGCTTACCCCGACGATCACCGGCACCCGGCCATCGACCCGCTCGAGGACGCGGCGCACGAAGATCATGGACTCCTCTTCCGACAGCTTGGGCGCTTCGCCCATCATGCCGAGGATGGTCATGCCCGCGACCTTCTTGCCGAGGTAGAAATCGACCAGGCTGTCGGTGCTTTCAAGGTCGAGCGCCCCCTGTTCCGTGAAGGGGGTCGCGGAGATGATGAAGACGCCCTTTGCGCTCTCGTCAATGCGCGATGTACTTGTCATGGATGAATCTGCTGGTTGATGGAGCGTTGATGGACGCATGGTTGGCAACACACGAAGTCACAGGTTTGTATGGCGCGCAACCAGGCCGGCGCGTGCGTTGGCGAGGTGCAGGCTCATGGCGGCGCGCGCCGCATCGGGGTTGCGCTCGGCAATGGCCTGCAGGATGGCGATATGCTCGCGTGCGCAGGGCTCGAAACGCTCGGGTGCGCCGTTCTGGTCGAAGCATCTGGCCTTGATGCGCAGGTCATGGATCGTCTGCGCCAGCATCTGGTTGCCGCTGGCAGTGGCGACGGTGTCGTGCAGCAGGTTATCGATCCTGTGGTTCTCGTCCTTGGTGGTATTGCGCGCCAGCAGATGCGCCTCCACCTGGGCGATGACGTATTGCGCATGCTTGGGCTCCATCCGGGTCGCGGCCTGGGCGGCGGCTTCGCTTTCCAGCAAGGCCCGCATTTGCAGGATCTCCAGGTACTGGCGCAGCGTGGGCTCCTTGATCATGAGCTGCCCGCGCGGCGTGCGCACGGCAAAGCCGCCGCCGATGAGCCGGCTCATGGCTTCGCGCAGCGGCGTGCGCGAGATGCCCAGCGTTGCCGCCAGCGCCCGTTCCTGCAGCGGCGTCTCGGTGCGCAAGCGGCCCAGCTGGATCATGTCAAGCAGCGTGTTGTAGGCATCGCCCGCCAGGTCCGGGATGTCCCCGGCAAGCGTGGTTGAGATCGGCGCGATGTCTTCCGGCTCGCTTGCGGCAGCGCCGTGGTCAATCTCGATTTTTGTCAGTGTTTTCATGTTGGTGCGGTAGTGAATATGCTGTCGCGCTGCTGGTGCCCACCGGCCTTCATTGGGTGGCGAACACCATGGCGTCGCCGGAGTTGAACCCCCAGGCTACGAGCCGCCCGGGCTCGTGATCGGTACCAGCCATGCCGGCAGCCGCATAGGCAACGATGGTCCTGTCCCGCCAGGCGATGAATACCCTCCAGTGCAGGCCGCAGAAGGTCGAGGCCACCACGCGGCCCTCGTGCCGTACGTCCGACGCGCCAAGCTGCGCGCCAACGCGCACGTTCTCCGGCCTGATGCCGAGCACGCGGGTGGGTTCTCCGAGGAAGTTGCATTCGCCGAGAAAGCCCGCGACGAACGGCGTATCGGGCGAGCGGTACAGTGCCGCGGGCGCGCCCGCTTGCACGATGCGGCCCTGGTCCATGATGACGATGCGGTCCGACAGGTTCATGGCTTCCTCCTGGTCGTGGGTGACGAAGACCACCGTCAGGCCGAGGTCGTGGTGCAGCTTCTTGAGCTGCAGCTGGATCGCCTGCCGCAGGTTCTTGTCGAGCGCGCCGAGCGGTTCGTCCATCAGCAGCACGTCCGGCATGAAGACCAGCGCGCGGGCCAGCGCGACGCGCTGCTGTTGCCCGCCCGAGAGCTCGCGTGGCAGGCGCGCTGCCAGGGCCTGCAGGCTCACCAGCTCGAGCGCTTCGCCGACGCGCCGCTTGATGTCCTCATGGTTGAGGCGCCGCATGCGCAGCGCAAAGGCTACGTTCTCGAACACCGACATATGGGGGAACAGCGCGTAGTTCTGGAACACCATGCCGATATTGCGTTCGGCGATCGGCGTGTGGGTGACGTCGCGGCCGGCGATATGCACGCTGCCGGTGTCGGGCGCTTCGAAGCCGGCGATGATCTTCAGCAGCGTGGTCTTGCCCGAGCCCGAGGCGCCAAGCAGGGTACAGAATTCGCCGCGTGCCACCGATAGCGAGACATCCGGCAGCGCGACCGTGCTGCCATAGGACTTGCGCACGGCGCGCACCGAGATGTCCTTGCCCTGGGCCTCGGGGCGCTCGGAGAGCTGCAGCGCCGGCGTCGCAGCATAGGGCGGGGACGCGGTTGGCGAGAGGGTGGTTTGCATCGTCATGCTCCTTTCTTCATTCCCAGCAACTGGTTGGCCGTCAGGATGAGCGCGGTAGCGGCAATCAGCACGCAGGACGCGGAGATCACCGTTGGATCGAAATCGTGCGCCAGGCCCTCGTACATCAGCTTGGGCAGGGTGCGGTTACGGATGGTGGTGAGGAACAGCGCCATCACGACATCGTCGAACGAGGTCACGAAGGCGAACACCGCGCCGCCGACGAGACTGGGCAGTAGCGCCGGCAGCATCACCAGCCGGAACATGGTCGGCCACGGGGCGCCCAGGCTCAGCGCTGCCAGTTCCAGGCTGGGATCGAAGCTGCGCAGCGCGGCGCGCACCGTGATGTAGACGTAGGGCGTGGCGAGCACGGTGTGGCCGATGACGATGGCCAGCGAGTTGGCCACCCAGCCCAGCGGCGCCAGCAGGTAGTAGAGGGACACAGCGGTGATGATCGCCGGCACCGACATCGGCACGACGAACAGGGCATCGAGCCAGCCCTTGTGCGCCGACGCCATCTTGTGCACGCCCAGCGCCGCGGCGGTGCCAAGCAGGGTGGCCAGCACCGTCACGATCGCGCCAACGCGCAGGCTCGACCAGAGAGCATCGAGCCATTTGGCGTCGTCGAAGAAACTGGCGTACCAGCGCAGCCCATACCGCGGCGGTGGGAACACCGGGAAATCGGTGGTGCCGAAGCTCATCGGGATCACAATGACGATCGGCAGCACCAGGAACACGGCGCAGGCAATGCCGGCGGCCACGGCGAGCCGACCGCCCGGGGTGCGCCCCGTGCCAGGCGTGCTGCTGCCCTTGCTGGTCGAACCGGCGATCAGCTTGTCCAGGCCGAAGAGGCGATTGAAGAGCCACAGCGATGCCAGCACCGTGAGCAGCAGCACGGCGGCTAACGCCGCGGCCAGGCCCCAGTTCAGTTCCTCGGTGATGTTGTAGGAAATCAGCTCGGCCACCATGCGCTGGGCCGGGCCACCCATCAGCGAGGGCGTGATGTAGTAGCCCACCGCATTCATGAAGACGATGATGCCGCCCGCCACCACCCCGGGGCTGGTTAGCGGCAGCACCACGCGGCTGAAGATGCTCACCGAACCCGCACCCAGGCTCTGCGCGGCCTGCACCAGGGTGTGGTCCAGCGAGCGGAACGAGGCATAGAGCGGCAGCACCACGAAGGGCATCAGCACATGGGTCATGCCGATCATCACGCCGGTGAAGTTGTAGAGGAAGGCCATCGGCTGGTCCAGAATGCCGCTGCCCGTCAGGAGGGCATTGAGCGGCCCGTTCTTGCCCAGCAGCGCGATCCAGGCAGAGGTGCGCACCAGCGCGCTCGACCAGAACGGCAGCAGCACCGCGAAGAACAGCAGCTTGGCCACATTGGGCCGCACGCTGGCCATCAGGTAGGCAAGCGGGTAGCTCATCAGCACGCAGGACAGCGTCACCGCCGCGGCGATGGTGAAGGTGTTGCCCAGCACGATCCGGTAGATTGGCGTGTCGATCAGGTGGCGGTAGTTGGCCAGCGTCGCCACGCCGTCCTGATAGAAGCCTTCCTTGAGCAGGCCCGCGATGGGCCCGACAAAGAAGCACAGCAGGAAGAGCAGCAACGGCAAGCTGGCGAGCACCGCCGCGCGGCTCGGACGGCGGCGCGCCTGCCTCACGGCGGGTGCGGTCGAGGCGGGGGGAAGGGGCAGGGCGGTGCCTGTCATGATGCAGTTACCTCGCGGTGGTACGAATCAACGTGCGCGAATCTGGTTGTAGCGCTCGACGATGGCCGGCCCCTGCTTTTCCCAGAATTCGGAGTCGAGGAACAACGCGCTCTTCAGCCGTTCTGGCGTGGAAGGCAGACGCTGCTTGCGGGCCTCGTCGATCAGGGGAAAGGCGGCTTCGGTGGTGGGGCCGTAGGCGATGTGCTTGCTGAATTCGGCCTGGTTCTTCGGCTGGATGATGTAGTTCAGCAGCTTCAGGGCTTCGTCGCGATGAGGCGCACCTTTGACCAGGGCGAAGTAGCCAACCTGCGCCACCGCGTTGCCCCAACCCATCTGGATCGGCAGCCCGGAATCGATGCCGGCCTGGAAGCGGCCGTTCCAGCCCAGCGCCATGACGACCTCGCCGCTGCCTAGCGCGTTGACCGGCTCGGCGCCGTTCTTCCACCACATGGCGACGCTTGGCTTGATCTTCTCGATCTGCTTCATGGCGCGGTCCACGCCAGCAGGCGTGGCGAGCACCTTGTAGACGTCGGCGGGCGCAACGCCGTCGGCGATCAGCGCGGCCTCGATGACGGTGGCCGGATCGTCCTGCAGCGTGCGCTTGCCCGGGAACTTAGCTACGTCCCAGAAATCCGCGAAGGTGGATGGCTGGGGCTTTCCGGCCGGGAATGTCTTGGACGAAAAACCCACCACGGTCGAGAAGATCTCGGACGGCACACCATAGTCGTTGCGCGCGCCGCGGATCACGTGCTTCTGATCCACCATCTCGGGCGTGATCTTTTCGAATACGCCCAGCTTGATGCCGCGCGTCAGCCGCGCGCTGTTCTCCGTCACCACATCCCAGTTCACGGTCTTGGTGTCGATCATGGCGCGGATTTTTGCGACTTGCGGGTCGGTGTCTTCCGTCAGCTTGACGCCAGTGTCCTTGGCGAACGGCTTCAACCAGGCCTCGCGGATCGCGCCCTGGTAGGCGCCGCCCCAACTCGCGAAGTTCAGTTCCGCCGCGTGGGCTGCACCTGCCAGCAAGGCCGCGGCAGCCGCCACGGTACTAACCATTTTCTGCAACTTGCTTGTCATGCTTTCTCCAGTTGAAACGCCCGATTTTGGGGATGCGGCCATCAGGATTCTGCTGCCCGGCAAATGGCATGCATTTTGCGTGCCAGTGGTATACCAAGCGGCGCCGGGTGGCGTTTCGGAGAATGAAAGTGCGGGAAGTCGATCTGAATTCAGACCTGGGCGAGAGCTTTGGCCCTTATGAAATAGGGGACGACGGCGCCATGCTGGCCATCGTCACGTCGGCCAACGTGGCCTGCGGCTTTCATGGCGGCGATCCCGTCGTCATGCACCAGACCGCGGCCCAGGCACTGTCGCGAGGCGTCGATGTTGGTGCGCACCCTGGCTTTAACGATCTGTACGGTTTTGGCCGGCGCAAGATCGTCGGGGACAGTCCCGGTGACATCGAGAAGATGCTGATCTACCAGATTGCCGCGCTGCAGGGGATGGCGCAGGCCGTGGGCCATCGCGTGACGCACGTCAAGCTCCATGGCGCCCTCGCCACGCTGGCCTTCGAAATCCCCGAGCTATCCGACGCACTCATCGGCGCCATGCGCGCCCTTGACCGGGATCTCGTGCTGGTCTGCACGCCGCACAATGAAACCGAGCGCGCGGCCCGCCGGGGCGGCGTGCGCATGGCCTGCGAGGTCTTTGCGGATCGTCTCTATGGCGACAACGGCTTAACGCTGCCGCGCAACCAGCCGGGCGCCGTCATCCACGACCCGGGCGTTGCGGCGGCGCGTGCCTTGCAGATGGTTCGGGAGCAGGCGATTCATACCGTTGGCGGCCGCAAGGTCGACATGCGGGTCCACACGATCTGCGTGCATGGCGACAACCCGCAGGGGGTTGCCATTGCCAGGGCGGTGCGCGCCGCGCTGGAAGGCGATGGCGTACGCATTCGTCCGCTCAGCCAGCTCGATTTCTAATCCTGTTCGTGTTCCAGCCGATTCCTAGCTCGACCACCTATTTTTTTCCACAGCTAACGTCTCAACATTGACCCGAGGCATTATGAAATCTCAAGACGAATCCCTGGCGCGTGCCCGCGGCCTGTTCAATATCGCAGTCACGCCTTTCGCGGCGGATGGCAGTCTGGACCTCCCCGCGCTGACGGAGAACGTCGAGCGCATGCTGGGCCTGGGCTACGACGGGCTTCTGATTGGCGGCACCTACGGCGAATTCCCGGCCATGAATACCGCCGAGCGCGCAGCGCTCTTCCGCCACGCAATGGAAGTGGTGGGCGATCGCGTGCCTGTGTTGCTATGCACCGCACATGCCGATGTGCGCGTGGTGAAGGAACTGACCTCGTTGGCTGGCGAACTGGGCGGATTGCCCATGTTGATGCCGCCGTTCGTGTCCGAAGTCACCGATGACCAGATCGTGCGGTTCTTTGAGGAAGTGGCACCGCTCTCCAGAACCGGCGTGATGATCTATAACGCGCCGGGCGTCGGTATTACGCTATCGGTGCCGCTGATCGAGCGCCTGTGCGATGTGCCCCAAGTGGTCGCACTCAAGCAGGGCGATCTCAATCCGACCACGGTCGATCAACTCGTCGGGCGCGTCAGCGGCCGCATTCGCGTACTGGCCGCATCCGATCTCGTGATGCTTGGGCCGCTGGTACTAGGGTTCGACGGTGTCAGCTCGACGAACAGTTGCGCGCTGCCTGAGTTGGTCAAGGCTACCTACGATGCGGTGCGCATTGGCAACGCGACGGACGCCGGCGGCCTGCATCGTCGCTGGTACCCCATGCGGGCGGTCGCCCGCAAACTGGGCCAGCCCCAGTCCACCAAGGCTGCCATGAATCTGCGCGGCTGGCGCGGCGGTCATGTGCGGCAGCCGCTGCGGGACCTCGATGCAGCCGGGATCGAAGCCGTGAGCGAAGCTTTGCATGCCAGTGGCATGGTCACCATCTGACGACGACAGTGGCGCAGCTAGTGTATTTGGAGGTACAAAGAGATCGTTTTGCACCGCAAGCAGCCGGGCGCTTCAGTCTCGGCCATTGCGTTGACGCACGAATGGCAAGCCGATTATCCTGGGGCCGTAATTCGAGGCTGGCGCAGAACGGTTAAGGTTGTCTAACTGAACAAATCGTGCCACGACGATTGGGGGGAGTTGCTATCATGCCGCGCATCGCGCGCGGGTGTAGCTCAACGGTAGAGCAGAAGCCTTCCAAGCTCATGACGAGGGTTCGATTCCCTTCACCCGCTCCATCGGGCCTCTAGCTCATGCCTGGTTAGCGCAGCGGACTCATAATCCGTTGGTGCCGTGTTCGACTGACGGGAGGCCCACCATTAAAATCAAGGGACTGCAGCGTTCGGCGTTGTGGCACGTTCCCTCTTCGCGCCTTGCAAGCGGCTTGCGTCAATGACAAGCCAGTCGGCACCACAACAGAGCGATTCAACAGAAGAAAAGAGCCCTCAGCCGTGCAGGCAAGGGGCCGAGCTTCAAAGAAGAAATCGGGCAACGCTCGCAAGTCGCCCAGACTCAATTCGGTCTCAGTGGGCATTTCTTGCGGTAATGGTTGCCTTCGTGCGAAAAATGGCGCTCGTCGCGTGAGAATCCGCTACCGTAAGGCCCTCCGGCTTCCAGTTGGAAATAGCGGAAGTGGATGCTGAGTAAGCACGAAGCCGCCTCAGTCCTTTTCAGACAACTCCACGCGTTCGATCTTACCCACGATCAGCCAGTAGCTCAGGATGGCCAGCAGTCCATGGGCACCGACATATACTAGCGCGCCATTGAAGGAGTGCGTGTCCGCCACGATGTAGCCGATTACGATCGGCGTGACGATGCCGGCGATATTGCCCACCGCGTTGAACACGCCTCCGGTGCTGCCCACGATGGTGGCGGGCGCGGTGTCGGCTACCACGGTCCAGCCCAGCGAGCCGAAGCCCTTGCCGAAGAACGCCAGGCTCATCAGCGCGATCACGACCCAGTCGGTGTCAACGTAGTTACAGGCGATCATGGTGGCGCTGAGCAACAGGCCGATGGTGATAGGCAACTTGCGCGCCATCGTCAGCGAGCCAGTGCGGCGCAGCAGCGCATCCGACACGAAGCCGGTGGACACGCCGCCGATGAATCCGAAGATGGCTGGCACAGCGGCAACGAAGCCAGCTTGCAGGATGGTAAAGCCGCGCCCGCTCACCAGATAGCTGGGAAACCACGAGACAAAGAACCAGGTGATGGCGCTGATGCAGTACTGTGCCAGGAAGATGCCCACCAGCATGCGGCTCCGGAACAGCTGGCCGAGCTGCGCCAGCGTCGGGCCCTTGGCGCTCTTGCCGCCGAGATGCACCAGCGCGCCGCCTTGCTCGATATAGTCGATCTCCGCCTGCGTCACGCGCGGATGCGCGGCGGGTGCGTGATAGAAGCGATACCACGCCCATGCGAGCAGCAGCCCCAGCGCGCCCATCACCGAGAAGATGTGCTGCCAGCCAAAGCGGTGGTCGAGCCAGCCCATCAGCGGCGTGAACACCACCAGCGACAGGTACTGCGCACTATTGAAGATCGCGCCGGCCACGCCGCGCTCCGTGGATGGGAACCATGCGGCGATCACGCGCCCGGACGATGGGCCCACCGGCGACTCCATCGCCCCCAGCAGGAAGCGCAGCACCAGCAGCGCTATGAAGGCAAAGGCAAACCAATGCACCATACTCATCAGCAGCGTGGTGAGCGACCACAGCACGAGCCCCAGGCCGATGGCCTGCTTGGCACCGATCTTGTCCACCAGCCAGCCGGCTGGCACCTGGCTCAGCACATAAGCCCATGCAAACGAAGAAAACAACCAGCCCATCTGCACGGCGTCCAGCGCCAGGTCCTTGCTCATATGTGGGCCTGCGACCGATAGCGTGGCGCGGTCGCCGGTGCTCAGCGCCAGCACGATGGTGATCAGGGCCAGCATCAGGTAGCGGTAGCGTCCGCTGGCAACGGCGGCGGACGTCGGTTGTGCGGGGGTGGTGGGTGCGGCAGCGGACGCGGGCGCCGCCGGGGTCGTGGGGGCGGATGTCATGACGACTGACATGGCGGTCTCCAATCTTGTTTGATGGCAATGGCGCCGGGCTCTAAATGCCGGCGCGTCCCGCGGCTGGGTGGTGCCGGGGCGTATGGCCTGCATGCTAGAGAAGACGATCGGAAGAAGATAGCGGCAGCGGGTGGCAGGGGTGCCTTGCGTCCCATAACTTGGGAAATGTGGCGCAGATGTGCGGCATGGGGTAGCAAATCATCGCTGCGCGCGTGACCCGAGTCACGACGTGGTGGTCAAGGGGGAGTAGTGACCACGAAGGGCCGCGGCGGCTGCCAGGTCCGATGTGCCATAGCGGGCTTCCGTCGTAAGCGGCACACGTGGACGGTACAACGCACGATATTTTCCATATGCTGGGACGGCGCGGAACGTTTGCCGGTCTTCCCCTCGTTCCGCGCTTGCCGACTCCCCCCGCTTGCAGAAGAATGAACACGTGTTCATTGGGGGTGAACGTACTGCGCCTCCGAGTCGAGCGACGTGGCGGCCAAGACGCCCGCACCCCGTACAACATTCAAGCATTCCAGTATCCAGGAGACGCACCATGTACATCAGCGAACAGCTACTCAACCCTGACGAGCGCCGTCTGCGCCTTTCCACCCAACTCGGGGTAGAGAGCGTGGTGCTGGATAACCGCGGCACCGAGTTGGTGTCGGCCAGCGGCGGCGTCTGCGCGTGGGATACCGGCAAGCTCACCGCCTATCGCAAGTGGGTGGAGAGCTTCGGCCTCAAGCTCGATGTGTTCGCGCTGGACGTGGGCTCCATCCTGCTGGATTCGCTGGTGGACCTGGAAGGCGCGCGCAGGCAGCGCGACGTGCTGGCGCAGAATATCCAGAAGGCGGCCGACGCCGGCATTACCTGTCTCAAGTACAACGTGCAGATGGTGGGCATCACCCGTACCGGGCTCAAGCCGGGGCGCGGCGGCGCGAAAAACTCCGGCTTTGTCTATGCCGAGTATTCGGCGGATGACGATCGCAAGCATTCCTACTGGGGCGTGGGCTATCCCACCAACCAGGATGAAAGCGATGCGGAAACCGCCATGCTGTGCGGGCAGAAGATGGCGCGCGATGTGCCTCCAGTAACCGAGAAGGCCGGCTGGGACGCCATCGAATTCCTGGTGGAAGGCCTGGTGCCCGCCGCCGACCTCGCCGGCGTGCGCTTGGCTTGCCATCCACACGACCCGGCGTACCCGGTGGGCGGCCTCAACGGCATCGAGCACGTGGTGGGCTCCGCCGATGGCATCCGCAAGTTCCTCGCCCTCAGCCCGAGTGCCAACCACGGCCTGAACTTCTGCCAGGGCACGGTGGCCGAGATGTTCAAGGAGCCGGGCCGCGCCATGATCCCGGTGATCGAGGAGTTCGCCGCTACCGGCCGCATCTTCATGGTCCACTTCCGCAATATCCGCGGCGGCTATCTCGACTTCCAGGAAGTCTTCCCGGATGAAGGCGACGTCGATATGTTCCAGGCCATCAAGGCCTACCAGCGTGGTGGCTACAAGGGACCGCTGTGCCCGGACCACGTGCCGGTGTCGGATCTCGACGAGAACCGCGAGCGCTTCATGTCCTTCGCGCTGGGCTACACGCGGGGGCTGTTGCAGGCGGCCGGCGTGTGGTCCACGCCGGTGCGCGGTTAAGCATAGCGGCGGCCAGACATGACAGACGCACAGCAGAAAACCCGCAAGACGCCCGAAGATTTGCGCTCGCACCGCTGGTTCGGCAAGGAGTCCATGCGCACCTTCAACCACCGCTCGCGCATGGCGCAGATCGGCTTTGGCGCGAAGGAATATGGCGGCAAGCCGGTTATCGCCATCCTTAACACATGGAGCGAGATCAATCCCTGCCACACGCATTTCAAGGCGCGCGCGGAAGAGGTCAAGCGTGGCATCTGGCAGGCTGGCGGCTTTCCACTGGAAATGCCGGCTATGTCGCTTGCCGAGCCGTTCCAGAAGCCCAGCGCGCTGCTGTACCGCAACCTGCTGGCGATGGAAACCGAAGAGCTGCTGCGCTCTTATCCTGTTGACGGCGTGGTGCTGATGGGCGGCTGCGACAAGACCACGCCTGGCCTGATCATGGGCGCGACGTCGATGAACCTGCCAGCCATCTTCATGCCGGCCGGGCCAATGCTGCGTGGCAATGCGGGCGGCAAGACGCTGGGATCGGGTTCGGACATGTTCAAGAACTGGGCCGAGCTGCGCGCGGGCACCATTACGCATGACGACTGGGAGGAGGTACTGGGCGGAATCGCCCGCTCCGCTGGCCACTGCATGACGATGGGCACCGCCTCCACCATGACCAGCGCCGCTGAGGCCATGGGCTTGACGCTACCGGGCGCGGCCTCCATTCCCGCGCCAGACTCGCGCCACGCGCTGATGGCGGTACAAACCGGGCAGCGCGTAGTGGAGGTGGTGTGGGAAGACCTGACGCCATCCAGGTTGCTCAGCGCCCAGGCGTTCGACAATGCCGTGGCATGCGTGCTCGCATTGGGCGGCTCGACCAATGCGCTGGTGCACCTGGTGGCCATGGCGCGGCGTGCCGGCGTGGCACTGGATCTCCAGCGCTTCGATGAACTGGCCGCGAACACGCCGCTGATCGCCAACCTGCGGCCGGCGGGCAAGTACCTGATGGAGGACTTCTTTTACGCGGGCGGCTTGCGCGCGCTGCTGGAGCGGCTGCGCCCGCTGTTGCAGGTCGATGCGCTCACCGTTAACGGCCGCACCCTTGGCGACAATATCGCCGGCGCTCCGGTGCGTGACGACGATGTGATCCTGCCCGTGGAACGCGCGCTGGTCAGCCGCGGCAGCGTCGCCGTGCTACGCGGCAACCTCGCCCCCAACGGCGCTGTCATCAAGCCTGCCGCCGCCGAGCCGCACCTGCACCGGCATACGGGCCGCGCGGTGGTGTTCGACAGCTACGAGGCGCTCAACGCGGGCATCGATGCGCCCGATCTCGATATCGACGCCAATAGCGTACTGGTGCTGCGCAATGCCGGGCCGCTGGGCGGGCCGGGCATGCCGGAGTGGGGCCAATTGCCGATTCCGAAGAAACTGCTGCAGCAGGGCGTGCGCGACATGGTGCGCATCAGCGATGCGCGCATGAGCGGCACCAGCTTCGGCGCCTGCGTACTCCACGTGGCCCCGGAATCCTTCGTGGGTGGCCCGCTGGCGCTGGTGCAGACGGGCGACCTGATCGAGGTCGATATCCCCGCGCGCAAACTGGAACTGCTGGTCGACGACGCCGAGTTGCGACGCCGCCGCGCCGTATGGACGCCACCGCCGCCGCGGTACCAGCGCGGCTATGGCGCGATCTTCGCTCAGCAGGTGACGCAGGCAGATGAGGGATGCGATTTTGCGCTGTTGCGGGGCACTGAAGCGACGAGGGAGCCGGACATTTTTTGAGGCCTGTCGGTCTTGTTTGCAGGCATGCCAATGATCGGGGTCAAATCGCGGGATTGTTCCTGGCAAGCGCCGATTGTACGCGGCGATCGCAATGCACGGGGGACTGAGACACGCTCGCCGTTCTCCTTAGGCACTCTCCCTCGGCACGAGGCGAAAGCCGATGTCGATCACCCGTTGCGCCCGCCTTCCCGGCCGCGCCAGCCCCTGCAGCCTGCGCAGCAGCACCTCGCCAGCCTGGCGTCCGAGTTCGCGCGGCTGTACCTGCACAGTGGTCAGGGTCGGGTAACTTGCCGCGGCCATGGCCAGGTCCGAGAAGCCCACCACGGCAACGCGGCCGGGCACCTGCCAACCGCGTTGCCGGCATGCCAGCAGCGCGCCCACGCCGAGGATATCGTTGCTGCAGAAGACAGCCTGGATTTGCGGAGCACCCTCCAACAGCCGCGTGAATGCCTGCGCGCCGGCATCGATAGTGGAGGGCGGCGGCAGCAGCTCCACTTCGGCTGGTGCCATACCAAGTTCGGCCAGCTGCGCTTGCAAGCCATCCAATCGCTTTCGCGCACGGAGTTCGTCGGCACCGATAAAGCCGATGCGCCTGTGCCCGCGCTCGCGCAGATATTGCGCCACCGCTGCGCCCACGCCGGCATTGGAGAACCCCACCGCCATATCGATGGGATCGTCGGTCAGGTCCCACGTTTCCACCACCGGCAGGCCGAGGCGGCGCAGCTTGTCGCGCACGCTCTTTTCATGGCTCACGCCGGTGAGCACGATCGCATCCACGCGCCGGCCGAGGAAGGCGTCGACCAGACCGGCCTCTTCACGCGGGTGGTAGCTCGACTGCGCAAGCATGAGTTGGTAGCCTTGCGGCGCCAGCGCGGCAGCCAGGCCGTCCATGGTGTCCGCGAACCAGGCATTTGACAGCGTGGGAACAATGGCACCGACAATGCGCGAGCGCGTGGACGCCAGGCTGCCAGCGGTGAGGTCCGGCACATAGCCGAGCCGCCGGATAGTGGCCTGCACCAGTTCGCGCGTTGCCTGCGCGACCGTCTCTGGGTGGTTGATCACGCGGGATACGGTCACGCTAGCGACGCCAGCCGCGCGGGCCACATCCAGCATGCGCACCGGGCCTTTGCGCGCCTGCGCTGGCATGTCGGCGGTCTTGGTCGTTTTCATGGCTACCTGCAGTTCGCTGTGTTCAGGTTCATTCCTCGATCATCATTGCCGGCATCAGCTAGTGGCGCGAGCGACCACACTGAAGCCGAGATCGACAATCCGGTCCCCGACGTTGCCCGCGGCCTCCGCCGCGCCAAGCCGGGCCAGCAGCATTTCTCCGGCACGCCTGCCCATCTCGCGCGATTGCACCCTGACACTGCTCAGCGCGGGCACGCTGGCCGCGGCGATGGCCAGATCGGAAAAACCCACCACCGCCATCCGCCCGGGCACCGGCCAGCCCAGCTCGCGGCAAGCCTGCAGCGCACCCACGCCGAGGGTATCGTTGCTGCAGTACACCGCCTGCAACCGCGGGTGTTGCCGCACCAGTCCGGCCAGCGCGCGCGCGCCGTCGGCGATGGAGGAGGGCGGCTCCACCGTGTGCACCGCCACGTCCGGCAGGCCGCGTGCCGCGATGGCCTCGCGGTATCCTGCAAGGCGTTTCAGAGCGCGATCCTCTTCCGCACCGATAAAGCCGAGGTGGCGGTACCCGCGCGCCAGCAGGTGATCGGCCACGGCGGCACCCGCCGCGCGGTTGGAGAAGCCGGCTACCATATCGATGGGGTCGTCGGTGAGGTCCCAAGTCTCTACCACCGGAATGCCGCAGCGGCGCAGCTTGGCACGCACGGCAGGCGTATGGCTGACGCCCGTGAGCACTACCGCGTCCACCTGGCGGCCGATAAAGGCGTCGATCAGGATTTCTTCCTGACTTTGCCGGTAGCGCGTCTGGCCCAGCAGCAACTGGTAGCTGCCGCTCTCCAGCACTTCACCCAGCCCATCCATGGTTTCCGCAAACCAGGCATTGGAAAGCGTTGGCACGATGGCGCCGACGATGTGCGAACGCCTCGTCGCCAGGCTGCCGGCGATCAGGTTAGGCACATAGCCCAGTTGCGCAATGGCCTGTTGCACGGCGGCCAACGTGGCTGGCGAGACCAGGTGCGGATGGCTGATCGCTCGCGAAACCGTTACGCGCGACACCCCCGCCATGCGCGCTACGTCCACCATGCGGCCGCTGCCCGGTGTGCTGCTGCCGGGGCTATCCGGCGGGTTCCGGTGGTCTGTATGCATTGGCTCGGTGTTGGTATTGCCGGTGTCAGGCGGGCTCACCGGCGGCCCGGCTTGCCTGCTGGTTTTCCCCGATTTGCTCCGCGCGGGTCACTTATGCCGGCGGCTACCTGCAGCTTTGTCCCAGATCATGGGAATGCACGGGGCGGGCGCTGAGCGACTGGCTTGTATTGTCGGTGACGATCCCGAAAAATGGAAGCGCATCCATAAGGGCGCACGGCGACTGATTCCTCCCTTGGAAAAGCGCCGGCGCCGGGCCTCACCGAGACACCATGAATCAGCCTTTACCCCATCTCATCATCCGCCTGGCCGAGTCCGACAATGTCGTACTGGCACGCGCCGGGATTGCCGCCGGCACCGACATTGGCGACGTCCTCGCGGCGCAGGACATCCCCGCCGGCCACAAGCTCGCCGCACGGGCCATTCGGAAGGGCGAAGCGGTGATCAAGGGCGGATTCGCCATCGGACTTGCCTCCGAAAACCTGCCGGCGGGCACCTGGGTGCATTCGCACAACCTCATTGCCGACGACACCGCCACCGCGCTGCGTGATGCGGGCGCACCCGCAGCTTCGCCGCTGCCGGTCGCCGCCGCCGGTCGGCGCGCCACCTTCCAGGGCTTCGTAAGGGCCGACGGCCGCGTAGCCACGCGCAATTACATCGGCGTGTTCGTGGCGGGGAATTGTGGCGCCAGCGCCGCACGCAAGGTGGCTGACTGGTTCACCGAGTCGCGCCTGGCGGCATATCCCAACGTCGATGGCGTGGTGCCCTTCGTGCATGAGATCGGCTGCGGCATGGAGATGACCGGCGAGCCGATGGACCTGCTACGCCGCACGTTGTCCGGCACCATCCGCAACCCCAACATTGCCGGCGCACTGGTGATCGCGCTGGGTTGCGAGCGCAACAATATCTACGGCTTCCTGGAGCAGGAGAAACTTGCCGTGGGGACCGCGCTCAAGACGCTCGTGATGCAGGAAATCGGAGGCACCGCAAACACCATCGAGGCGGGCATCGCCATCATCAAGGACATGCTGCCGGCGGCCAACGCCTGCTCGCGCCAGCCGGTATCCGCGGAACACCTGGTGGTAGGCCTGCAATCGGCAGGCGCCGATGGCTTTTCCGCGGTATCGGCCAACCCGGCGCTGGGTGCTGCAGTGGATCTGCTGGTGGCGCAGGGAGGAACCGCGATCCTGTCGGAAACCGTGGACCTGGTGAGCCTGGGGCATCGCTTCATTGCGCGCGCCGCCACCCCGGAGGTCGCGGGCGAACTCGCGCAACGCATCGGCTGGTGGGAGCAGTACCACGCGGGACGCGATACCCAACTGAACCGTCGCCAGCGAGCCGACGGTGGCGCCAGCGGCCTTAGCAACGCATTGGAGAAGGCCGCCAGCGGCGTGCAGCGTGCGGGCAGTTCACCGGTGACGGCGGTCTATGCGTACGCCAATCCCGTCACCGCGCGCGGCCTGGTGTTCATGGACGCGCCCAGCTACGAGGCGGTATCCGCCACAGGCCAGATCGCAGGCGGCGCCAACCTGATCTGCCTGTCCACCGGCACAGGATCGGGATTTGGCGCGTTGCCGGCGCCGACCATCAAGCTGGCCTCCAATACACAGACCTTCCAGCGCATGGAGGATGACCTCGATATCGATTGCGGCCAGGTGCTGGATGGCGAGACCACCGTAGCGGAAATGGGCCAACGCATCTTCGCGCAGATGCTGCGCCATGCGTCCGGCGAGAAGACTTGCAGCGAAGCGCTGGGCGTGGGCGAGAACGAGTTCGTGCCCTGGCCCATTGGCGTGCTGGCTTAAGCCGGATCGCCGGACCGCAAAGGACAATGCCATGACAACAACGATGAATTCCAACACGCACGACGTAGCGCGCAATCCCTTTATCCGCCTCGACCCGCAAGACAATGTGGTGGTGGCGCGCATGGAAGTGCCGGCAGGCACCGCCGTGCCCAGCGAGGGCCTTGTGACGCTGCAGCTCGTGCCTTCCGGCCACAAGGTCGCGGCCCGCTTTATCGCCAAGGGCGAACCGGTGCTCAAGTACAACACGGTGATCGGTTTCGCGGCCGAGGATTTGCCGCCCGGCACCTGGATGCACAGCCACAATATCGCCTTCGGCGACCTGGTGAAGGACTACCGCCACGGCCAGGACTACAAGCCGACGGTTTACGTGCCGCCCGAACAGCGTGCCCGGTTCATGGGCATAGTGCGCACCGACGGACGCGTGGCCACGCGCAACTACATCGGCGTGTTCCTGGTGGGCCATAGCGGCGCCACCGTGGCGCGAAAGATCGCCAACGCGTTTGGCGAGGAGCGCATGGTTGACTTTCCGAATGTCGATGGCGTGGTGCCCTATGTGCACGAGCAGGGCAGCGGAATGGAGATGAGCGGCGAGCCGATGGACCTGCTGCGCCGCACCCTCGGCGGCTATATCCGCCATCCCAATACGGCCGGCGCGCTGGTAGTCGCGCTCGGACACGAGCACAACGCGCTGCCGGCCTTCCTGGCCGACCAGGGCCTGCAGCCCGGCCCCATGCTGAAGACGCTGGTAATCGAAGAGGCCGGCGGCACGCGCAAAGCGACCGCGGCCGGCATCGCGCTGGTGGAGCAGATGCTGGCCACGGCCAATGCAGTGGAGCGCGAGCCGGTGTCGGCCGAGCACATCACGGTTGGCCTGCAATGTGGCGGCTCCGATGGATTCTCCGGCTTGTCGGCCAACCCTGCGCTGGGCGCGGCGATGGAGATCCTGGTGCGCCACGGTGGCACCGCGATCCTGTCCGAGACTTCAGAGATCTTTGGCGTGGAACAGACTCTGACCGCGCGCGCGGTCACGCCGGAAGTCGGCCGCAAACTTGTCGACCGGATCAACTGGTGGCTCGAGTACAACAAGGGCCGCGACACGCAGATCAATGGCCGCGTCAGCCCCGGCAACAACGCCGGTGGTCTGGCCAATGTACTGGAAAAAAGCCTGGGCGGCGCCAAAAAGGGCGGCAACGCGCCCTTGATGGAAGTCTACAAGTACGCCGAGCCGGTTACGCAGCACGGTTTGGTGTTCATGGACACGCCGGGCTATGACCCGGTCTCCGCCACCGGGCAGATCGCCGGCGGCGCCAATCTGATCTGCTTCACCACCGGACGCGGCTCCTGCTTTGGCTCGGTGCCGGCGCCCACCATCAAGCTGGCCAGCAACACGCCAATGTACCAGCGCATGGTCAAGGACATGGACATCAACTGCGGGGTGGTGATCGACGGCGAGGCCACCATCGAGCAGATGGGCCAGCAGATCTTCGCGCGGATCCTGCGCCACGCCTCCGGCGAGAAGACCTGCAGCGAAGCGCTCGGTGTGGGGCTGAACGAGTTCGTGCCTTGGCCGATCGGGGTGGTCGATTGAAGCTCTGATCCCTTGCTTCGGCACCTTTTACTAGCCTTTCACAAAAAAATCCAGGAGACAGTACATGACTCACCACAGCAAACGAACCTTTCTCGCCGGCTGTGCACTGGCGTTCGCCGGCATCGTATCCGGCGCCGCCTTCGCGCAGGGCGATGCCTGGCCCAGCAAGCCCGTGCGCATGATCGTGCCATTTCCGGCCGGCGGCACCAGCGACATCATGGGCCGCCTGATCGCCGAGCAGCTCGGCAAGGCGCTCAAGCAGCCCTTCATCGTCGAGAACAAGGGCGGCGCGGGCGGCACCATCGGTGCCGAGCAGGCGGCCAAGGCGCCGGCGGACGGTTACACGCTGCTGCTGTCCGGCATCGGCAGCAATGCGATCGCGCATGGCATGACGCCTAGGCCCAACTACGATTCCAGCCGCGATTTCATCCAGATCTCGCAACTGATTGCCGGCCCCAATGTACTGGTAGTCAATCCGGCATTTCCGGCGAAGACGTTCAAGGAGTTCGTCGACTACGTCAAAGCGCATCCAGGCAAGGTCAACTACGGCGTGACCAACGCCTCGTCCGGCCACCTGGCGATGGAGCTGCTCAAGCAAACCGCGGGCCTGAACATGGTCGGTATTCCTTACCGTGGCGGCGGCCCGGCGCTGACGGATGTGCTGGCCAACCAGATCCCCACCATGTTCGTGAACCAGGACGCCGTGCTGCCTTATGTGAAGGCCGGCAAGCTGCGTGCGCTGGCGGTGACCAGCGCGCAGCGCAACGTCTTGTTCCCGGATGTGCCGACGGTGGCGGAATCCGGCTATCCGGGCTTCTCTGCCGTATCGTGGGTAGGGCTGTCGGCACCCAAGGGGACGCCCAAGCCCATCGTCGACAAGCTTGAGGCAGAGATGATGAAGGCGTTCCGCCAGCCGGAGGTACGCGCCAAGCTGGAGGCCAGTGGCTTTGTGGTAGTGGCGTCCAGCTCCCAGGAGTACTCGCGCTTCCTGCAGTCGGAGACGGAGCGCTGGAGCAAGGTCATCAAGGAGGCGGGCATCAAGCCGGAATAAGGGCACGCGCTACACCCTGCGCCGATGCCGGCCGCGGGCAACAAACTGACTTCGAGCAAACAAGGACGATTCATGAGCAATACCGCAACATCCAACGCCTCCCTCGCTTCACAGCAAGCCGCAGCCGCGCTGCAGCCTACGGCCCAGGCCGCCGGCGACCGCATCGAATGGGTCAAGGTGTCGCTGGTCTACTTGCCGCTGGCCGCGCCGATCAGCGACGCCAAGGTGCTGACCGGCCGCCAGCGCCCGTTGACCGAGATCGCCTTTATCTTTGCCGAGATCCGCACCCGAGACGGACATGAGGGCATCGGCTTCGGCTACTCCAAGCGCGCCGGCGGCCCCGGCATGTACGCGCACGCCAAGGAAATCGCGCCGGAGCTGATCGGCGAAGACCCCAACGATATCGCCCGCATCTGGAACAAGCTGCTGTGGGCCGGCGCATCGATGGGCCGCAGCGGGCTGACCACGCAGGCGATTGCCCCGTTCGATATCGCGCTGTGGGACCTGAAGGCCAAGCGTGCCGGGTTGCCGCTGGCCAAGCTGCTGGGTGCCCATCGCGACTCGGTGCGCTGCTACAACACCTCGGGCGGCTACCTGTCGATGCCACTGGACCAGGTGCTCAAGAACATCGAGCATTCGCGCACCAACGGCATCGGCGGCATCAAGATCAAGGTCGGCCAGCCCGACACCGCCACCGACCTCAAGCGCGTCAAGGCGGTGCGCGAAATGCTGGGCGACGACTTCCCCTTCATGGTGGACGCCAACCAGCAATGGGATCGCACCACCGCGCAGCGCTTCGGCCGCGTGCTGGAGCAGTTCAACCTGGTGTGGATCGAGGAGCCGCTGGACGCCTACGACATCGAAGGCCACGCCGCGCTCGCGGCCTCGCTCGATACGCCGATCGCCACCGGCGAAATGCTCACCAGCTTCGGCGAGCATGCGCAGCTCATCACTGCGCATGCTAGCGATTTCGTGCAGCCAGACGCGCCGCGCGTGGGCGGCATCACGCCGTTCCTGCAGATCATGAGCCTGGCGGACTTCAAGGGGCTGAAGCTGGCGCCGCACTTCGCCATGGAGATCCACCTGCACCTGGCTGCCGCCTATCCGCAGGAGCCGTGGCTGGAGCACTTCGAATGGCTGGAGCCGATGTTCAACGAACGGCTGGAGTTGCGCGACGGCAGGATGATCGTGCCCAGCCGGCCGGGTCTCGGGTTCAGCTTGAGCGAGCAGGCGGTGGCGTGGACGGCGGACAAGGTGGAGTTCGGGGTGCGACCGTAGGCAGTCGTTGGCGATAGCGCACCAAACCATACGCCATCGACGCGCTTCAGGGCGCGCCGATGGCGTCTGACACCCGCCTCGCGTCAGGTAGCGCCGGCGCCGCGGGTATTGACGTACAGCGCGTAGATGGAATGACTGCTGGCCATGAACAGCCGGTTGTTCTCCAGGCCGCCGAAGCAAAGGTTGGCGCAGCGCTCCGGCAGGCGGACATGGCCGATGGGCTTGCCCTTGGGGTTGAACACCATCACACCGTCCAGCGGTGCCGGGTCCACACCGGGTGCGCCGCCGCTGCCCCAGCCAGCCCAGATGTTGCCGTCCTCGTCGCACTTGATGCCGTCCAGCGCGCCGGGGCCGTTGGCGTCGATATGCTTGGTGCGGTTCGTCAAGCGCCCATCGGGCGCGACACTGTAGGCCCACACGAGCCGGTTGGGCAGGGCACGGCCCTCGATCACATAGAGCGTTTTCTCGTCCGGCGAGAAGCACAGGCCGTTCGGCCCGGCCAGGTCGTTGACGGCCTGGGTGAGCTTGCCGGTCTCGCCGTCGATGCGATACACCGCGTGTGGGAGCTCTGGCTTGCCGATGCGGCCTTCGTAGTTGTTGCTGAGCTGGAAGGGCGGATCGGTGAACCAGATGGAGCCATCGGACTTGCAGACGATGTCGTTCGGCGAGTTGAAGGGCTTGCCTGCAAAGTTGTCGGCCAGTGCGACCACTTTGCCGCTGTGCTCGGTACGACTGATGCGCCGCGTGATTGCGCCTTCGCAGGTGATGAGCCGGCCCTGGCGGTCGCGCGTGTTGCCGTTGGGATAGTTGGCGGGCGCGCGGAAGGTAGTGAGCTGGCCGCTGGCCTCATCCCAGCGCATGATGCGGTTTGACGCCACGTCGCTGACAAGCAGGTAGCCGCCGTCGCCAATCCACACCGGGCCCTCGGCCCAGCGCAGGCCGGTGGCGAGCTGTTCCACGCTGGCGTTGAACAGACGGTACTTCGCGAAGGACGGGTCGAGGATGACGACGCTGGGGTCTGGGTAGCGCAGCGAAGGCGTCCACTGCGCTGTGGCATTACCGGCGGCGGCGCTGGCCGCCAGTGCGAGGCTCCCCTTCAGGAAGCCGCGACGCTGGGGCGAAGCGGCTTGCTGAAGCGGAAGTTCGTGCTGCTCAGGGTGCTGCGAATCGGCTTGTGTCTCCATACCCGGGCTCCTTTGTCTTGATCTTGCGGGAATCAACACAATAGGAAGCTTTGCACGCGCTGGCGATGCTCGCGGGGCGGGATCGACAGCGCACTCCCAGCAAATGGGACGGTCGTGCCCGTTGCGCGGGAATACCCCGCCACCTCAAACCGTGTAGTCCACCGCAGCCCACTCAAAGTAAGGCTTCAGATCCGTCACCAGCGCCTGGTGCAAGGGATGGAACAGATAAGCATCCAGCGCCTCTTTGTCATCCACCTCGGACTCCAGCACATAGTCCCAGCAGATCGCACGATCCAGCTCGTTGGCGGCAAAGCGCCAGCTCCGTATGGCCGGGATCAGCGCGCCGAGGGCCGCCATCCGCTCGGTGAGCGCGGCTTCCAGGGGGGCGTTCTTGGGTACCTCTGGCTTGCGCCGGAACAACACTATATGCCGCATTCTTGCCTTCAGCATGGCACCCCCTCGCGTGCAATCAGCCAGGCTGGTGCATCTTGCAGCGCCACCGGGCGCAGGAAGCGTTCGAGCGCGGCGTAACCCACCGAGGTGGTGAAGGGTTGCGTCGACGCGGGGAAGGGGCCGCCGTGGTGCTGGGCGGCGGTCACGGCCACGCCGGTGGGCACGCCCGCAAACAGCACGCGCCCGGCTACCTGGGTAGCGACGCGCACGAGGTCCAGCGTGGTGGCATCCGGCGTTTCGCTGCCGGCATCCACGCCCCACAGCGTCACGGTGAGCGAGCCGCCTACGGCGCGCAGCACTTGCTGTGCTTGCCCGGGTGAGTCGATCCGCACCACCAGCGCGGCGGCGCCAAAGACTTCCTCGTGCAGGCTGTGGTCGGCGATAAAGTCCGCGGCGTCGACCTCAGCCAGGTAGGGGCGCGGCAGGCCGCCGGCGTCCGCGCGCGCCACTTCGCCGAGCAGCGGCTTGAGCTTGTCGGACGCGCGCCAGCGCGCCACGCCCTGGTCAAAGGCGGTGCGAATGCCGGCACTGAGCATGGCGTGCGGCGCGAGCGCGTGCAGGGCACCGGCCAGCGCGCCGACGAAGGCGTCGCCGGCGGCGTCCTTGCCGATCACGATCACGCCGGGGCTGGTGCAGAACTGGCCGCTGCCCAGGCAGATCGAGCTGGCCAGGTCTTGCGCCAGCTCCGCGCTGTTGCCGCGCAGCGCGGCCGGCAGCACCACCAGCGGATTGACCGAGCCGAGCTCGCCGTAGAAGGGAATCGGATGGGGGCGCTCGGCGGCCACCTTGGCCAGCGCGGTGCCGCCCTTGAACGAGCCGGTGAACGCCACGGCCGCGATCGCCTCCGCCTGCACCAAGCGCACGCCGGTCTCGATGGCAGCGCCTTCGACAAAGCCGAAGATGCCGGCGGGCAGGCCTTGCCCGGCCACCACGCGTTGCGCCAGCGCAGCGGTCTTGCGCGACAGTTCCGGATGCGCCGGATGCGCCTTCACTACCACCGGGCAGCCCGCCGCGAGCGCCGCGGCGGTGTCGCCGCCGAGCACCGAGAACGCAAACGGGAAATTGCTGGCGGAGAACATCGCCACGGGGCCCACGGGCACGCGCACGCGCGTCAGGCGCGGACGCCCGGCGGGAGGCGCGCAGGCTACGGCGGGATCGTCGAGGCTGGCGTGCGCGTCGCCGCGTTCCAGCACATCGGCAAAGCCGCGCAGCTGGAATGCGGTGCGGTCCAGTTCGCCATTCAGGCGCGGCAGGCCGAGCGCGCTCTCGCGGTCGGCCAGTGGCACCAGGGTTTCGCGATCGGCTTCGAGCGCGGCGGCCAGCGCGCGCAGCAGGGCGGCGCGTTGCGCAGCGGGGCTGGCGCCCCATTGGCCGGCCACGGCGGCGGCGGCGGCGACAGAGGCATCGATCTGCGCCGGCGTGGAGGCTGGCCAGCTTGAGCCGGTGGGCTGGCCACTGCGCGCATCGATGGATTGCAGCAGGGAGGACATGGTCATACGCTCTTCAGGTGATAGCCGCGGCCCGCGTAGTCGAATGCCACCAGTTCGTTGATAGGCGTTGCCTTGTCGGCGGGCGAGGCGTAGTAGGCGCGGATCTCGGCGATCTTGCCGGTCTGCGGATCAAAGTCGTACCACTCGGCGCCGCGCAGCGCGGTGCCGCTCTTGTTTTTCCAGTGCGTCCATTCGATCATCGCCTCCGGGCTGTCATGGCTGACAATGAGGCGCTCGATCGTCCATTGCGAGCCGAGCGTTTCGACGCACCAGATCCATTTTTTGGCGATAGTGTCGGCAGTGCGCCAGGGTACTTCGGGCAGGCCGGCAGGGAAGTAGTGCACGGCGTCGGGCGTGAAGCAGTCCACCAGCGCGTCGTAGTCGGCCGCGTTGCAGGCGTCGAAGTAGCGGCGGATCAGCGCAGCGTGTTGTTCGGGAGTGAATTTGGCGGTCATCTTGGTCTTGTGTCCGGTTGGGCGGATTCAGCGGCTGCCGGCGGGCTTGGCGGCCGGGATCGGCGGGCGGCCGGCGGCGACCCATTCGCGATGCTGCGCGCGCGTGGCTTCGCTCGGCGGGTACAGGCCCCACAGCGCTTCGCCGGCCTGCACGCGCAATGCCAGGTAGGCTTCGATGTCGTCGCGCTTCTCGCACAGGTTGGCCATTTCCTCGGCCAGGTGAGCGGGGATCACGGTGATGTTGTCGCCGTCGCCGTGAATCACGTCGCCTGGATAGATCGCCACGCCGGCGCAGCCGATCGGCACTTGCAGGTCCGCCACATGGTGATAGGACAGCCGCGTGGTGGCGGTCACGCCCGTGCTCCATACCGGGAAATCCATCTGGCTCAGCTCCGTTCCGTCGCGGAAGCTGCCGTCGGTGATGACCGCGCGGGCGCCGCGCATCATCATCCGCGTGATCAGCATATTGCCCATCGACGCGGCGCGGCCGTCGCGGTTGCTGTCGATCACCAGCACATGGCCCGGCTCGATCTGCTCCACGCCCACCCATTGCAGGTTGTCGGCGGAAGGCTCGGTGGTAAGGTTGCCGTAGACGTCGATGTCCTCGCGCGCCGGGATGAAGCGCATGGTGTACGCGCGCCCGGCAAAAGGCTTGACCTTGGGGTTGAGCGGTGTCAGCCCGTGCAATACCGGCTGGCGGAAGCCTTTGATGTAGAGCTGCGTGGTCAGCGAGCCACTGGTCACCTTGGCCAGGCGGTCGAGTACCGAATCCGGCACGTGCGGCGCGGGTGCACGCTGGGGGATGGTGGCAAGAGGCGGGGGTGGCGCGAAGGTGGGGTTGGTGCTCATGATGCGTGCTGTCCAGGTTGCAAATGGTCGGGGCGGCCATCGTCCCAATCAGTGGGACAAATCTGGCTGCGTGTCAGCTGTGCTGGCTGATTGCATGGTATTGAACTTCCCAGCAACTTAAAATGCTTCGCAGAGGGGCGACCCCGCCAGACTGCTTCGTTTTTTCCATATATTGAGACAAGCCACCATGTCAGTTAATCCCGGTGACGGTACCGGCGCAATTGAGAAGGCCATCGACGTGCTCGAAGCCGTGGGTGCCAACCCCGGCGGCATCAGCCAGTCCGACCTGACGGCGCAACTCGCGCTGCCGCGAACCACGGTGTACCGCCTGCTGGCCACGCTGGTGGCCCGCGGTATGCTGCGGCGCGATCCGCTGCGCAAGGTGTACCGGCTGGGCTTTCGCTGCTTCGAGATGGCGCGACAGGCCTATACCATGCCGGACCTGGTGGCCGCCGCCTCACATGAGATGCGCGGCCTGCGCGACCTGACCGGCGAGACCTGCTACCTCGCCACGCTTGATGGGCTGGAGGTGATCTCGCTGGAACGCTGCGACGGCGCGCACAGCGAGCGCTCCGCGGCGGTACTGGGCCAGCGCAAGCCGGTTCACTGCACCAGCCAAGGCAAAGCCATCCTTTCGGCCATGGCGGGCCCGGCGCGCGACGCCATCGTGCGCGAACTCACGCTTAAGGCACTCACGCCGCTCACTATTACAGACCGGCGCCGCCTCAACGCGGAACTCAATATCACCGCCGCGCGCGGCTACGCCATCGACGACGAAGAGATTGTGCTGGGCGTGCGCTGCGTGGGTGCGCCCATCGTCGATCCGGAGGGAGTGGTCCGTGGCGCAATCAGCGTTGCCGGCCCGGCCTACCGGTTGACACGCGCGCGGCTGGAGCTGCTCGGCCCCGAGGTGGCGCAGGCCGCCCGCCGCATCGGCGCGCAACTCGAAGGCTTGCGCCTGCCCGCCGGCGATGCCTCGGTAACGGCGGTGCCTGGGCCGTGGGCATTCCAAGGCGCGCATCCGCTGTGGTGCCCGCAGCGTCAGCGGCTGTACTGGGCTGACGTGCTGGCGCCGTCGGTGCGCGTGCTCGACACCACACAGAACCCTGTGCGCGACGAGCAGTTGGTGCGCCTGGAGGTACCGGTGACCGGGCTGCTGCTGCTTGGCGACGAAGTATGGGCCATGCATGAGGGCGGCGCGGAGGCCATCGCGGCGGACGGCAGCCGGCGCCCGCTGGAAGGCTGGATCCGCGCACCGTTGCAGGCTTTCTGCGAGGGGGGCGAGGGCAGCGGCGAAGGCGGGCAGGCCAACGCGGTGTGGGCTGCGACGGAGTCCGCCGAGGGTGGCTCCGCGGTGGGTCTACTGCGAGCCGATGGCAGCCTCGATGCGCACTGGCATATTGGCGAAGCGGTGCAGGCGCTGTGCTGGAGCGCGGCGGACGAAACCCTCTATGCCACCACGCCGGCCTCCGGCGCCATCCTGATGCTGCAGCCTGGCTCAACGGCGGTGCGTCGCCTGGCCAGCATGCCGCCCGGGGCGGGCAAGCTGAGCGGGCTCGCGCTGGACAGCAATGGCGGCATCTGGACGGCGCTATGCGAAGGCTGGAGCGTGGTGCGCTTCACGCGCGACGGCACGCTCGAACGCGTGGTCGGCATGCCAGTGCCGTGCCCCAGCGACGTTGCCATCGGTGGCGCGAACATGGATACGCTCTACATCACCACCTCGCGACAGCAGGTGTCGCTGGAAACGCTGGCCAAGGCGCCACAGTCCGGATGCTTGTTCGAAGTAAAGGTTTAAAGCCGGACAGTTTGGAGTTGGGTGTTCTTCCTGTTCTTCCCGTCCTTGGCGATATCCGGGCTGATTCACTTGTGCGATTTTCTATGCGAGCTCGCGGAGTCCGGCGTGCGGATACTGCTCGAACTGGGCCTTGGCCGCATGTTGTCCCGGCTCTGTACGGACGCCCAGCCCTTGGCCAGCACGCGCTCTGTCGCTGATTTCCGCTCGACCCATGCTCATTGGCTGCGTCGCAAATTAGAAGAGGAGGCCCCCGCAGCGATGCGTCTGCTTGGGTCGATCCAGACCCGATAGGCATACTCCTCGCCGTCGCACGCACGGGTCCGGTCCGCCAATTCAAAGCGTATCCGCCGCAGTGCAGGATTAGCGCCTGTCCCCGAGGACAGTGGCGCGCGTGAAGTCTTCGATATTATCCAGCAGCGCATCAAGGGCTTTGCCGGCTCCATCGACATCTCCCTTGGCGATAGCGCCGGCAACGTTGGCATGCAGCTTAGCCATCATCGGTAAGTCGGCCGCTTCCTTGTAGTGCAAATACCAGAAGCGCCGGGATAGCCCGTGCATCAAGCGCATGGCGCCTTCGGCGAACTCATTGCGGGCGGCCACGAGGCACAACTCATTGAACTCGCGATCCGCGCGCACAAACGAGACATCATCTCCGACTCTTGCTGACTGGGCGAACTCCCGGGCTAGACGCGTGAAGTGCTCGCGCTGCTCCGGCGTGGCCCGGCGCGCTGCGCTTCGGCAAATCAGGCGCTCCACTTCGCGCCGTGTCTCCAATAAACGCAACTGCTTTCCGACATCGATCGGTGGAATCAACAATCCGCGCTGCGGCAGCACGATGATCAGATGCTCTCGGGCAAGGCGCTGGATAGCCTCTCGAATGGGAGTGCGCCCTATGCCTGTTAGCTCGCTGAGTTGCAACTCGGAGATTGACGTACCGGGTGCCAACCGCAACGTGACAATGGCTTCCTCGATCTGTTCGTAGGCCAGATCAGTCAGCCGGCCGCGTTGTCCCGCAACGTTGTCGGTCGTCTCATCCGGCTCTGGGGGCGCGGCGGCCTTGGTGCGAGATGCAGTCTTGCCAGTCATTGCTGCTCATTCGAGTTCGCGAGATACCAATTGTATATGAGTCGTACGCATCAACGACTGAGCTCTTGCGTTTCTCTGATCGACTGCTATGATCCATCTAATATATTAGATGTCTGGGGGTAGAACATGGATGTCATTTCGGTCGGCACGGGTCCGGTCTTGGTGGTCGCCGTGCATGGCATACAGGGCACACGCGCGGCGTGGCTGCCGCTTGCGCGTGAACTGCAGGACACCTGCACCTTTGTGCTACCGAACCTGCCTGGGCGTGGGCGCGCTCCGAGGCCTTGTTCACCTGCAGACTGCACCTTGGCGGCTTATGCGAGGGAGCTCCAACGGACCATTCAAATGCATGCATCGGGTCGTCCATTTATCCTCGCCGGCTGGAGTATGGGCGTATCGGTGGCATTGGAATACCTCTATGGAGGACACGCTAATTTTGGCGTATCTGCACCATGCGGACTGATCCTGCTTTCCGGTACGCCGCAACTGAATGCAGTGTCGTGGTTCGAGTCGCTTGCGCCGGATTCCCTGGTGAAAGAGATTGCCGCGCGGGAGCACAGGCTGGGGCTGACGGAAGCCGCAGACCACACGACGGTGGCATGGACCTGGCGAGCCCTGTATGCCACCGACCAGCGTCCGAGGCTTGGTGAAATCGACATACCGGCTCTCGTGGTGCATGGCAGCCATGACGATGACTGTCCTGTGGGGCATGCCTTCACCCTCGCAAACGGCTTACCCAATGCGGAACTGACGATGCTCGACGGCGGCGGCCATAGCTTGCTTTCCCAAAACACGGTCCAGGTCGCCCACGCTATTCGAGCGCAGTTGGATCGACTAACGCGTTGGCCTGCCAGGCCCTCATCCGTTTCCCCACTGGAGTTGCCATGAGAGTTGAAGATCTTGTCTATTTCTGTGCACCGTCACGACTGATCATAGGGGCCGGCACACGGGCGCAGTTGCCGGAGTTGCTCCAGCACCTGGGCTATCGTACCGGGCTGCTCGTCACGGACATCTACTTCACCACACATATGCCGTGGGTGAGCAAATATGTAGAAGCGGCCCGCGCGCGCGGCGTCGAGACCCTTGTTTATGACGGTGGTATGGCGGACCCCACGACCACGCTGTGCGATGCGGCCACTGCCGATGTCCGCCGCCGATTGGGCGGCCGCCAACTTGACCATATCATTGCGCTGGGCGGCGGCAGCAGCATCGACTTGGCCAAGGCACTTTGCCTGACCCTGCCCGCCGGGCGGCCGATCGGCGATTTTGTCGTCGCAATCGACAGCGCGACCGCAGTGCTACCTCTGATCGCACTGCCCACTACGGCAGGTACCGGTTCCGAGGCAACGCCCGGCGCGATCCTGGTCGACCCAGACAATGCCACCAAAGTCGCAGTGATGGACAACCGCTTGCGCCCTGGCATCGCTCTCATCGATCCCGAATTTACCTATAGCTGCCCACCGCGCGTCACTGCAGACGCGGGCATCGATGCGCTGACGCATGCCATTGAATCCTTTCTCACCTTGGATTCGGCACAGTTCAATCGCGGTGGTCACCCTGACCCGGGCTACAGTGGCCGCAACGCGTTGACGATGCTGTTTGCGCGAGAATCGATCCGGCTGTGCGCCAGGTACTTACTGCGCGCCTATCAAGACGGCAAGGACACTGAGGCACGCGTAGGGATGTGCTACGCAAGTCTCTATGCCGCCTTGTCGTACGGAAGTGCGGGATTGAATGCCGTGCATGGCATTGCATACGGCGTCGCCGGAATCACGCACAAGTCCCACGGCAGCACTAACGCAGTAGTGCTGCCGTATGTCCTGGATGCCCTCCAGCATGAGCGCGCGGCGGAACTGCTGGAGATCGCAAGAATGTTCGGTATCGAGGAGACGGATGAAGCCGAGGCCATCGCCCGGCTGCCACACGTCATCCGGGCGATGGTAGAAGCTGTGGGGATCCCCGGTGACCTGGCCTCGTTCGGCATTCCGGAGTCACAGCTTGTCGCACTGACGGCGGACGCGCTCGCCGTGACCCGCCTGGCCGAGGCATTCCCGGTTGCCGACGTATCCTCACGCTACTCCAGCATTATCCGCGGTGCCTGGCGCGGCGAGTTTTCCAGTTCGTTCTGCCCCTCACAAGCTGCTGCGGGCGGCGCGCTACGCGCGGTTTAACGCATCTCAGGGCGCCACGTCCCGCAGCTCTGGTACCTACGTAGTTTCCCTAGCCAGTACGTTTATTATTTGAATGCTACTACAATCCATCTAATATATTAGATCAGACGGCACGCCAGGAGGCCGTCGTACCCAAGGAGACAGACATGGATATGTCGGCAGGCGCCCTCAAGATAGAGGCGGGCATCGCTGCTCGCCTCGAACGCTTACCCATGACCGGATATCAGCGTTCGCTATTCGGCATCATCGCCACCGCGTGGTTCTTTGATTCAATGGATTTGGGCCTGATGACCTTTGTCCTCGGCTCGATCAAGGCGGAATTCGCACTCACTGCCGCCCAGGCGGGCCTGCTGGCCAGTTCGAGTTTCCTCGGCATGTTTCTTGGCGCCGCAATCGCGGGCCTGCTGGCCGACCGCTTCGGTCGCAAGCCCGTCTTCCAGGTAAGTATGGTCTTCTGGGGGCTCGGCAGTCTGATGTGCGGGTTCGCCGATAGCGTAACGGCGCTGATGCTCTGTCGGGTACTGCTTGGCTTTGGCATGGGCATGGAGTTCCCGATCGGCTTATCGATGGTCTCCGAGATCGTGCCGGCGAAGAGTCGCGGTAAGTACGTGGCCATTCTGGAAGGGTTCTGGCCCATCGGCTTCATTGCAGCCGGCGCGCTTACTTACATTTTCCTGCCCATTGTCGGCTGGCGCGGAATCTTCATTGCGCTATCGCTGCCTGCTGTCTTTGTATTCGTGGTGCGCCGCCGTGTTCCCGAGTCTCCGCGCTGGCTGGAAGATGTCGGTCGTCGCAGTGAAGCCGACTCCGTGATGGCAGGCATCGAAGCTCACGTCCAACGTGCATGGGGACGCCCATTGCCAGCTGTCGCGGACATCTACGCGCCACCTCCGCAGGTATCCAACCGCAAGGCACGCTTTGTGGAAATCTGGCAGGGCCCTTACGCGCGCCGCACCATCATGCTGTGGTCCGTCTGGTTCTTCGCGCTACTTGGTTATTACGGACTGACTACCTGGCTGGGAGCACTGCTGCAACAAGCCGGCTATGCCGTGACCAAGTCGGTACTCTATACGGTCTATATTTCCCTGGCAGGCATTCCGGGATTCATGTTTTCCGCATGGTTGTTGGAGAAGTGGGGGCGCAAGCCAACCTGCGCTCTCATGTTGCTGGGTAGCGCTGGCGCTGCGTTCCTCTACGGCCAAGCGGCCGTGCATCGCGTTCCAGTGGAGCAACTTATTGCGGCTGGTCTTTGCATGCAGTTCTTTCTGTTCGGCATGTGGTCAGTCTTGTACGCCTACACCCCGGAACTCTATCCCACACGCTCGCGTGCCACTGGCTCCGGCTTCGCATCTTCCATCGGTCGCATTGGCTCCTTAGCCGGACCCTACCTCGTTGGCGTGCTGCTGCCTTTGGCCGGGCAGGGGGGTGTATTCACATTGGGTGCGCTCTCCTTCGTCGTGGCGGCGCTGGCGGTCCTCGTATTGGGTGTGGAAACGAAAGGGCGGGCACTCGAAGACGTCTCGCACTAGCCGCCCTGAGCTACGGCGGCGGAACTGCCCCCGGCTTGCCGGGGGCTTTCTTTTGGGCCGTTGTAAGGCTGCTGTTGCCGCGTCGCATATGCCCATTCAGCCTTTGACTTTTTATTATATCCCACTAATATGTTAGTTATGTATTAGTTGAGCGGAAGCGCAACCATTGCCCCTACAGACGAAGGAGACCAACCATGATGACCGAACGCCAACGAAAATTCCGAGAGCAGTACAAGGCCGACATCAGCCCACTTTATAACGGTGTGCTGCACATCACCGTGATCTATGGCGTCGGCATTGCCGCGCTGTACTACGCGCTCACGCATCTGCAAGGTGCTCGGTGGGAGTGGGCTTTAGTCTTACCTGTCTTCCTGGCCGGCAACTTCGTCGAATGGTTTATGCACCGGTATGTCATGCATCGGAAGATCGATGTGTTCGCGCTTCGCGCGATCTATGACCGCCATACCCGGCAACATCATCAATACTTCACCGACCAGGACGCCACAATCGACACCACGCGTGAGTTTCGTATCGTGTTCTTTCCCTGGCGCGTGCTGATCACCCTCGGCGTAGGCGGCGGTGGTCTTGGCTATCTGACTTCGCTCGTGATCAACACTAACGCGGGGTACATTGTCTTTCTAACAATGGTCGCTCAATACCTCATCTACGAAACGTTCCACTACTGCTGCCACGTGCACGACAACTGGTTCGTGCGAAACATGCCCTTCATCAATACCATTCGCCGCCATCACACCGCGCATCACAACATGGGCATCATGATGAAATACAACATGAATCTGACGTTCCCGATCGCCGACTGGTTCATGGACACAACCGACTTGCGCCGCGGCTTGCTCGGCCACCTCTTTAACGGCTACAGTGAAGAGCACGTCAAGGAAGAACTGAAACCCATTATCAACAAGTTCCGCACGGACCATTCACGCGTAACACTCGACGGTCCCGATCTCAGTGAAGACGAGCGCCGCGTCATGGCGGCCTGACTCCTCGATCATGTAGGACTGCGTGAATAGGTACAGGCAGGCGTCTTGGCGCTTGCCTGTATCGCTTCTGTCCCACCGAGTGCCGAAGGCGGTAGGGGGCTTACCGTGCCAGTGATAAATCCTGATAGCCCAGCAATGCCTGACTGTGGACCACTTGCAGGCCGCGGGCCCACCGTCCCTAGTGCCTGAAGCCGTCGGCTAGCCCGGGCGACGCGATGACCTTATCTTCGGCGTCGCAACGAGGCCACAGCTTTCGCGCGGCTCGAAGCTGGTAGGCAGCAGGACCGGGGTGGTCTGGTGCGGGTCTTTAATCTGATCGAGCAACACCTCGGCGGCACGTCGGCCCAGCATCGCGGTATCGCGCAGCACGGTCGCGATTGGCGGATCATACATCCGCGACAACGCAACGTCGTCGCAGCACACTAGCGATAGCTGATCGCCCAAGCGCAAGCCGCGCTTGCGCACGGCACGCAAGGCCCCTTCCAGCAACTGGTTGCCACCGAGAATGACCGCGGTCGGTGGATTGGCGCCCGCCAGGAAGCCTTCCATCGCACTCTCCCCATGCTCGGGCGACAGACTGCCGGAGTCGACCATCACATCAGGCGACAACCCCTCCGCTCGAAAAGCGTCTTCCACTGCGCGGATCCGCTCACGGGACGGGCGCACATTCTGGCCGACCGCCAACCCGATGCGCCGGTGCCCTTGCCGCAGCAAGTACCGCGTAGCTTCCCCCATGCCGAGGTAATGATCGGAGAGCACATAGTGCACATCGAGATCGCCGGCCATGGCGCGGTCGATGATTACCACCGGCGCGGTGGCGCTGGCAAGTGCCGCAAGTGTTGCGGCGTTGTCTTCCAGTGCTGGCAAGACGATCAAGCCGTCGACCTGCCGCTGCAGCAGTACTTCTATGCGCTCCGCGTCCACATCTGGCGCGCCGCCCGAATTGGTCAGAAGGATGGAATAGCCCGCCGCGCTCAGCACACTTTCCGCGCCCCCGACGATCGACGCCAATAAGGGATTGGTGATGTCTGACCCGACGAATCCAATTGACTTGGTGGTCCGCCGGCGCAGGTTTTGCGCCATCAGGTTCGGCATATAGCCGAGTTCCCGCGCCGCCTGCATCACCCGCTCGGTCAGCTGTGGGCTGGATCCTGGCTGGCCGGAAAGCACCCGGGACACGGAGGCGATACCGACGCCCGCGCGTTCGGCGACCTCCTTGATGCCGACGCGCCTGGTTTCGGAAGAAGTTGGCCTGTTACTCATTTGGGGAGATTTTCAACTCTGCTCTTGACTCCCCGAAGTATGCCATCTACTCTTCGGAAACGTTTCCGGAAACGTTTCCGAACGGAAATCAAGCCTAGCACCACGAGATTGTCCGGCCGTGGGCACTACAGATCCGCCTTATCCAAAGCGCCGGATCGGCAATTCAGCAATCACGAGGATCAGAATGAGGATCACCAAAGTCGAGGCCCTGCACGTCGGGCAGTTCATGTTTGCCCGCGTCAGCACGGACGAAGGCATTGTCGGCGTCGGCGAGTCCGGCGCCTGGGGCCAGTTGGAGGCATCGGCTGCCGCCATCCGGCGCTTTGCGGAATATTTGGAAGGAAGGGACGCATTCGAGATCGAGCACCACTGGAACGTGATGCACCGGTTCGGGTACTTCCAGGGCATCGCCATCAACTCGGCCATCTCCGCGATCGACATCGCCCTGTGGGACATCAAGGGCAAGGCGCTGAATGTGCCCATCTACCAGTTGCTGGGCGGGCCTGTGCGCACGAAAGCGCGTATCTACGGGCATATCTACGAGAGCAGCATCGAAAAGATCCTGGTGGAATGCAAAGCGAAGATGGAAGCGGGGTTCACCGCCTTCGGCCACCTCAACCCCTTCCTTGACGAAGGCAACGACCAGATTTACTTCAAGACGCATATCAAGAAGATGCGTGATGCTATCGACAATGTGCACCGCATGCGCGAGGTCGTCGGCGACAGAGTGGACCTGCTGATTGAACTGCATCGCCGCCTGACTCCGGCGGAGGCAGTGGTGTTTGCGCGCGGCATCGAAGACACGCATCCGATGTTTATCGAAGACCCGATCCGGCCTGAAGGCCCGGACGGCATGACGCGCGTCGCCGAAAAGATCCATATTCCCATCGCGACCGGCGAGCGTTTCACCTCCATCTATGAATTCCAGGCACTCCTGAGCCGCAATAGCGTCGAATATGCGCGGGTGGATCCTTGTGTCTGCGGCGGCATCACCGGCGCGCGCAAGGTAGCGGCCATGGCGGAAGCCCATCATGTGCAAGTTGTGCCGCACAACCCGCTCTCGCCCATCGGCCTCGCCGCGTGCCTCCAACTCGATGCTGCCATTCCCAACTTTGCTATCCAGGAATATGCCACGGGCTTCGAGGCCGGCATCTTCGAGTCGCGCCCGGAACACCTTGGCACCAACATCGTGGACCGGGTCCCGTTGCCGCTCAACGGCTTCGTCGACATCCCCAGCGGTCCGGGACTCGGCATGAACTTGGTGGCGGATGCGCAAAAGATCCGGCCGCCGCTGTCAAAGCCGATCTCGATGCGCCCGCATCTCGACGGTTTCGTCGTCGATCAATAAGCGCACAGAGGCCTTAGGCGGTTGCAAGCACGACCCTGTTCCACATCCGAGCTCCGACAAGCTGCCCTCTGGCGTCCGCATCGGTCCCGCAGGGCGGTTTTACACCAAGAAGATCAGGATGGGCACGGAAGCCGTCGCCGTTGCCGCTTACCACTCATAAATGCGGCATCAGTTCGCGAAGCCCCAGGAGACAAACAATGAAGACCCTATCCATTCTCGGCATGTTGTTCAGTTCGGTCTGCGCAGTTGGCGCAGTCGGCGCCCAAGCTGCGCAGCCCTATCCGAACAAGACAGTGACAATCGCTGTGCCGTATGCGCCAGGCGGCACCACCGACTATGTCACCCGGGCCGCCGCGCGTTATATGGGCGAGGCGTATCAACAGCCATTTGTCGTAGAGAACAAGCCGGGTGCAAGCGGTACGATCGCCATGGCATACGTGGCGAAGGCTGAGCCGAATGGCTATACGCTGATGGCCACCGAAATGACGACCACAATTGTTCCCACCCTGTTCCCGAAGTTGTCCTTCGATCCGTTGCGAGACTTCATGCCGATCGCGCAGTTCGCCGAAGCCCCCTACGTACTCGTGGTGAATCCGAAGGTGCCGGCGCATAGCCTGAAGGAGCTGATCGAGTATGCGAGGCAAAGGCCCGGCAAGGTGACGTTCGGTTCAGGCGGCCCAGGCAGCGGCCCCCATGTTGCCGGGGAACTGCTCAAGTCCGTGGCAAAAATCGACATCAACCATGTTCCCTACAAAGGCTCCGGGCCGGCATTGAACGACCTGCTTGGCGGCCAGATTGACATCCTGATCACCGCCGCACCGACTGTGGCCGGCTTCATAGAGTCGGGCAAGCTGCGCGCCCTTGCCGTGGCAAGCGACAAGCGGATTCCGATGATGCCGTCGGTGCCTTCCTCAGTCGAATCAGGGGTGCCGGAGTTCAAGGTAAGCAACTGGTTTGGCCTTACGGCGCCGCGCGGCACCCCCGTGGACGTGCAAAAAAGCCTGCATGCGAAGGTGAGGGAGATGCTGAAAAATGCCGCGATGCTGAAGAACCTCGAATCCGCCGGCGCGCTCCCGGCCGAACTTGGCCCGGAGGATTTCGGCAAGAAGATCGCCGCCGAGGCGCTACGCTGGAACAAGTTGCTGAAATCGACCGGGGCCAAGCTGGACTGAGCAGGAGCATGAACCGAGCGCAATTTCCGCGGTGCTGGGCCGCGCTTCGCACAACTGGGAATTGCTATCGTCACACATTCGGGTACGCGCCAGCTGCGCCGGACTGCCGCGCTCAATGACCAGTTCCGATCGCACGTTGAACGATGGTATCCCTCCATCGCCAGAGCAGAAAGCCACCACATTGCCGCTTAGTCAGCCCCCGCTTTGGCGCGCTCTCGTAGTCGCCAAGAAATAGGTTTGAAAACCAATAGACTGCGGGCCACCGAGAGAGGTCATGGCCCCCGCCACGATGGGCAGACCGATCGGAATCTTGGGTAATCGAATGGAAGGGACTTCCCCGTCCCGAGGCTGCGGCGGAAGCCGCAAGTCGGCATCGAGATGCCATGATGGCGTGTCGAAACGCCATCACGACCACAGGAGGGGAAGCCCCATGTCCATTGTTACCGTGGGTATCGATCTGGCCAAAGACGTGTTTGCCGTTCATGGGGTCGATGCGGCAGGCAAAGCACTTCTCGTCAAGCCGAGAGTTACCCGTGAGCAGTTGGCCATGCCCCAACGCACGCGTCGTGATGAGGCATCTGGCACGGGATCGGTGCGCGGGTCGGTCCCGCCGTGCCATTTTCCTGCGCCCTCAGCCTGATGCAACTTCCGTGTGCTATGGCATAGATATTGCGTATGCGACACACAGGCCAACGGCGGCCTTGAAACAATCTGGCAAGTCGCGATGACACGCTCCGAAAAGGAGCATCCCGGGCAACGGCGCCCCGAAGCGAAATGATCACGAACCGGACAACCGGTTTGCAGGCATCTCGCTTCGGGGCGCTTTTTCTTTGCCGGTCAGCGCGGTGCGCGTCTGCGTCGACACTACCTGCAAGGCATGGCATGAACGCTTTCTCTACTCAGTCACCCGAGGCCGAAGTGTCCGCCGAAACCATCGGCGGATTGATCAACCTTTCCGGAAGGCAGCGCATGCTGTCGCAACGGGTCGTCCTCCAGATATTGCTCGCTTCGCGGGGGGACACTGCCGCGCTCGATATCGCACGCAAGTGCCTGTCAATGTTCGAGTCGGCGCATTCGGATCTCGTGACCGGCAATGAGCGTTTGCCCGGCGCATTCTCCGGCGCTTTGCAGCAACTGTACTTTGGTAGTCCGCGCGCTGACGCGCGTATCCGTGAATTCATCACCCAGGTCAAAACAGCGATAGACGCACCACTCGCCGACACCAGCCGGCGAGCGCCATCCCTCGACATGCTGGTGGCGCAGGCCACGCCAATACTTGAACTGCTGCAGACCGTCACGCAGGCCTACCAGGAGGAAATGCACCGTTGCGAGGTCGCTGTGCGCAAACGCCAGACCGACCTCGTCGAGCGCCTCAGCAGTATTTCGATGCAGGCGAACATCGTCGCAATGAATGCGCGCATCTCGGCGGCACGGGCGGGAGAGTACGGCAGGGAGTTCGCGGTGATCACGCTGGTGCTTGCGGACATCATCAAGGAGATGGATCAGCTGATCCGACACGTCGTCGGCTCTAGCGATGCGTCCAAAGGTCAAATCAAAGTTTAACGCGGAGACGCCCTTGAAACGTTACCTCTGTTCCTTCTGCTTGATTGCCTGCAGCGTCCTGGCGCTGGCCTTGGCCGGGACCGCTTCGGCCGAAACGCTAACGATCAACGCGGCGATCAACAAGGCGGGCCGCCAGCGCATGCTGTCTCAGCGCATGGCCAAGGCTTACTGCCAGGCTGGCCTCGGTGTTGAAGTCGAACGTTCGAAGAAGGTCCTCGAACAGTCCGTGGCGCTCTTTGACAAGCAGCTCATGGAGCTGAAGGCGTCCGCGCCCACGCCGGAGATCAAGGACACCTACGCCAGGCTCGAGCAGACATGGATTCCCTATAAGCAGTTGCTGTCCGCTGGCGATCCGAATCTCGATAGCGCGAAAGCAATCGTAAGACTGAGCGAGGACGTGCTGAAGCTTGCGCAACAGGGAACCCTCCTGCTCGAGAAACATTCTGGCACCATGATGGGTAAGCTGATCAACGTTGCCGGCCGCCAGCGGATGCTCTCGCAGAGAATCGCCAAGATCAGCATGTTCCGCGCCTGGGGCATTACCTCCCCCCAGATGGCGCAGGATCTGGACACGGCTACCAGGGAATTCGCAGCCGCGCAGGAACTCCTCACCGCGGCACCGCAAAACACAGAGGCAATCCGTCGCGAACTGCAGCTTGCCGGCTCTCAGTGGCTGTTCTTTGAAGAGGCACTCAATCAGACCGGGGTCAGTCGCGCGGAACAGTTGAGAAACATCGCCACGACCAGCGAGCGTATTCTTCAGGTGATGGAAGACGTCACCAGCATGTACGAAGGGATGCCCAAGTAACGTGGGAGCGTGAACGAGCTATGCCAGGCGCGGCTTTACAGGCAGCCACGCTTGCAATGCCTGCCAGGCGCACAGCTTTTCCGCAGCGACGGCAGGTCCACGCGGATCAGATCGCCCACCAGGCGCCAGAACTGATAAGAACGACGCGGCCGATACCGCGTCGTTCTGTGAGGCTGTGAGCCGGATGCCGAGGGCCAGGCCAACTTGGCCGCGCACGCGCGTCGCGCGGGGGGGGGCCCCAGCTCTAGGCGCTCGAGCGGCAGTTGCAGGAGTTGCGTACCCAATTCTCGACGGAGTTGGAGCGTACCCGCGATCGGTATCCATCGCGCAGGAGAGGGCCAGCGCTACCGAGCGCCGCGCACTGCGGGAGATCGACCAGCCAGAATGCCGAGCAGGCGCTCGCGGAAATTGCGCGCTGAGCTGGCAGCGGTGCAGGCGAGGGCACAGGACGCGCCGTGACCGGTGCCGAGGAGCGGGTGCGGCTGCAGGCCGAACGCGACACGCTCAGTCGAGAACTGGCGGAGGCAGAGCAGGCGCTTGAGCATGGCGAAGCGGTACAGGGAGGCCTGCGAGCCGAACTCGAAGCGGCGCTGCGGCGGGCCGAGCGGGCCGGTGCGGAACCCTGGGCAAGAAGCCTCAGCGACAGCTCAGCGCCACAGACTTGCATGCTGTCCTCGAAACAGCCTTCAAAGCACCACTGCCTTACGGGACACCCTAAAGAAGCAAGCCAAGAAACCCCAAAACCACACGCTCTGAATCGGACATTTCAACTTAGCCAAACACCGGGCATTTGAATTTAGCCTAGACAACGGATTGGCTGCTTTGTTGGGAGCGGCAGTGGGAACCGTCCGACCCTCTCATTCGTCCGTCGACGAGTGGTGGGTTGGAACGGGTGCAAAGTCGAAATGGGCTGCCGCATACATGGCATTACACGCCCATACCTCTTCCCCGCCCTTATAGAACGTTACCCATTTGCCGTCGCTGATGCATTGGGCGCCGGGGAAGACCTCATCATGGCCGTTGGGACCGTCCAGAGGGAATGGCGCGTGTGGCGTGGCCCAGTAGCGGCCGGTCGGTAAGGCATCGATCGCTTTTCTGGACATTCTCTTCAGTACCGCCATGCGCTGTCACGCAACGCGCGATCCGGCCCGCCGCGGCGAACCGGATTGTGTCAATCCCGCAACGGCGTGGCACCGTCCCGAGACATCCTCGTGTAGTCTCACTGCCAATTACCTCCTGCTATACGGTGCAAGGTCGCTATGGCGCAATACCTCCAAATTGCAGTCCGAGCCTTCGGCGTCGGCGCCATCCTTGTGATCGTCGCCGTTGCCTCCCGGCAAGTATATCTGCGGGTCGCTGCTGAGGCTGGCATTGCCGGCGGTGAAGAGGATCCCGCGGCAATGATGTTGATCCGATGCGAGGCCATGCACAGCCGCCTGCAGAATCGGCATATTTCCGAAGACGCTGCGGATTCTGACGAGGCGACGCGCGCCCGATGTATGGAGTCCTGAGCTCGCAGCAAACCTAAGCAGTCTGCAGTTCACGCTCCGTGTGTGACGCTAACGGGCCGTCCGCGCGCCAGCCCTGGTTCCATTTAACTCCGGAATCACGGTCGGCACGTATGTGGCCGGTTACGTCCAGCGGATAGTGCAGGCGCTTGAGCACCTTCGCTACGCCAGCGGGCAGCGCTTTTTTCGCAGATGCCTTCAATGATCAGAAATTGTACGAGAGTTTGCCCTTGGCCTCTACAATCAGCTTCGTGGCAAGCATCTCGTCAATGACACCTGAGATATCCTTGTCCTTCAGCTTCAAGTGCTCCATCGCCTTGAGATGCTTGACCAAGGTCGCGCGCTTGCCCGGCCGTGCTGTCTTTGGTGACCGGCCCAAGATCTCGCGTACCTTGATAGTCGCGGCGAAGGCCGCGCCAATATCAATGCCATCAGAGGCTTGCACGGAAACACTGTTCTTCGTCTTCGCAGGCGGTGGGACTTCCGAAAGCGATTCAATCCGCTTGCAAGGCATGCCGCCGCTGGCGATATGAACAATGAGCGGGTCGTAACCCTTGTCCTTCGACAGGACGAAAACGGGGCCGCGCTCGCCACGCTCGGCAAGTCGTCCCAGCTCGAAGGCGATGTGGAAATCCAGTGCATTGCGACCGCTGCCGCTGGCTCGGATCCATTGTGCCGGCGGCTCAAGTGCCTGGCCTGCGATCACCAGATCCAGAGAAATGGACTTTTGGCTGGCGCCGGCGAAGACAATCAGGCGGGCTCCCCCAGGCACCGCAGCCGGTGCGAGCTGCTGGATGTTCTCCATGTCGACGAGAATGATCGGGCCGGGCATCCTTCTATCCGTTTCGTTAGCGCGGGTCACGGATCACCACAAATCCGGGATCGCAGTGATCGCGGCCGGCGTCCTTGGCTTCCTCTTCGGTGTTGAACGTGCCGGCATCGACCAAGTTAGCCGTGTAGCCAATGTCGCCATCCTTTGGGCAGAGATAGTCGTCTCCGCTGCGGACAATCCAGCCGCGCTGTTCGCTTGTCGCTTTCATCTTTTCCTAGATGTGGAGCATTGAAAGAACAGCCAGCACACCGCCAATCGCGCCTACCCCGTACGATGCCACCTGCAACCATCGGCGCCGCGTGAGCAGCGTGATTGCCGCCAAGGCTATAGAAACCTGAACTGCTACGACGGCTTGTGCCCAACGGTGATGATGGTGGACAGCATTCTCACTGGCCTCGTCAGCGCCCCTGGCCGCCCGCTCTTGCGCCTCTGCCTTCTGCCGGATTTGCTCCTTCTCCGACCCGTAGCGCAGCGCCTCCCGATTGGCGGCTGCTTGATCCACGCCGGGCAGCTGTGCAGTCAGTTCAGCAATCGCTTGCTTCTGTCCCTTCGCTTGATAGTAGGCCCATTGGTTGGCTGCTTCGGTCTTGTGAATAGCGGCTTCATTCTTCAGAAGCAGCGCTTCATTTTGGGTCGCCCCGCCCTGATAGCCGAAAACCGCGCCAGCCGTCGACAGGATCGCTGTCATCACCGCAATACGTCCCGAAAAACTGTCGGCATGACCAATTTCCGCCGCGTGCTCAAGCGCGTGGTCGTGGGCACCGTGTACGTGAAATCCCTCTGACATTGCTATTCCGCTTCAAAAGAGCTGCTTGACGGCCCAAACGCCCAAGATGAGCACGATGGCGATGACAATGACGCCTACCAAACCGTGACCACGCATCAGAGCGCCGACCGTGTGGTTGGTCGCGCTGCGTACCACGGCGCCGGCTACCTGGTCCACAATAGACGTATGGGTATGTGCCAGAATTTTCATGCTTTTCCTACATGAGATCGATGTTCAGCTGGAATCCAATCTTTCCAACCTCAGGACCAAATGCCGGCTTGGCATACCTGTTGAGAATGGGAGCGAACATCACCCCATTCTCAGTACGCAGCTCTACCGCGCCGTGCTTCAGCAGGTATGCAAACTCGGCCGCCGAAACGACGCTCTCGTCCGTAACATATTGAACACCAGCCTTGTTCCAGCCGTTGCTAACCAACTTGGCAAGAATCGCCTTGGAGGCGGCATCAAGCGGCGCAGATGAAATCTGCAAACTCATCGTTCTTCCTTTCTAGTCGATCACTGCCGCACAGCCGTCTGCTGGGGCGCCAGCTACTCCATCACGGGGATCACTTTTCCGTTATCTAGTGCGCGAGCACCGCGCCGAGATTGAGTTCATCGGCAACTTTCTTCAATCGCTTGTCGCGCGTCCAGATGGTGATGCCTGGTTGTAGGCGCGCGGACGCCAACAGTGACGTGTCGACATATCCGATTCCACGATTGAACAAACCTTCGCGCTCGATCAGATAAAAGGTCTCCTCCGGCGTTGCAACTGGCGCGCGCGGCAGATCGAGCAACGCGCCAAGCACGACGTCACGGTCACGCAGACTACCGAGCGAAATCTCGCCAATCACATATGGATGAGCCAGCACACGCTCCTCGGCAAGCAGGCTAATCAGCCTAGGATCAGAAGCGTTGATGTGGTCAATCCAGACCGACGTGTCGACAAGAATCATTCGACGTCCTGCCGGCGACGCGGCGCCCCCTTGATGCCCGGTTGGCTACCGCCAAGATTCGCGAGTCGTTTCGCGGCTTCACGCTGGATCAAGGCCTTTAGTGCTTCACGCACAAGTGCCGTTTTTTCCTCCAGGCCCGTATAGGCTTGAGCCTTGGCGATCAAGTCGTCATCAAGCGCAATAGTCGTACGCATGGGAACCTCCGTAAGTATCAGCACAAATTATAGCATCGTTTGATGCTTATAATAGTGCATTTTGTCATCTCGTAATTGGAGAGCGCGCCAAAACGGGGGCAAACGACCGGACAAGCGCTGAGAGGCCAATGAGCCACCTCAAATGCGCGCCGGCTCCGGTCGTATGTTGAACGATGGTATCCCTCCATCGCCGGAGAGGAAGAACTGGTCGTCGCGGCGTAGTGCGCCCAGCAGCCGGTTCGCCACGTGTAGCGGCATGATTTCCTCAGGGCGCGCAGTTGCGACCACCATAAGCCTTGCCGCCACGTCGGCTTGTACAAGGCGGGCCGCTGCTGTTGCTGCTCGACGACCTGCAATGGTGCGACGGCGAGACGCTCGAATGGCTGCGCTTCCTGATGCGTTTCGCATCGAGATCTCATTGGGGGCACTCGACGCCGCCGAAACGGCAAAGATAGCGGCCCAGATCCTGGACCGGCCGCTGACCGACACGGAGGCAACCCCGCTGTTCGAAGAGAGCGTGGGTAACCCGCTGTTTGCAGTCGAAATGATGCGGGCTCGCTCCGACACCATGCCGGTCGGGGACGCACAGGGCGGCATGGCGTCGAAGTTGCCGCCCAAGGTTTACACCATCATCTCGAACCGGCTGGCACAGCTTCCTCCTGGCGCCCGCGATATCGTCGGGGTTGCTGCAATCATTGGACGGGCGTTCACGACCGACATCCTTGCCCAGGCAAGCGACCTAGGCGAGGATGCCCTGGCAGGCGCGCTGGACGAGCTGTGGCAGCGGCGCATCGTGCGCCAGACCGACGGTAGCGGCCTGGCGTTTGACTTCAGCCATGACAAGATCCGCGACGTTGCATACGCCGAAGTGAGTCCGCTGCAGCGCCGCCGCCTGCATTTGCGCGTGGCGCGAGCGCTCGAGCAGGCGTCAGGCGATGCGCCCGACGCGGCAAGCGCGCAGATCGCCTCGCACTATGAGCATGCGGGCCTGCCAGCCCAGGCGGCGGCATTCTATCGGCGCGCGGCCGGTGTTGCGCAGAGTGTGTATGCCTATGACGATGCCATTGCATTGCTGACGCGAGGGCTGGTGCAAGCGGACCGGATTGCCGATCCGCAGGAGCGCGCCAGTCAATCGCTGGCCCTGCAACTCGACCTTGCGCCACCGATTCGCATTGCCCGAGGCTGGGCAGCCCCCGAACTGGAGGCGCCGCTGCGACGCGCGGTGGAACTGAGCCGGCTGGCGGGTGACACCAGTCAGCAAGCACGCGCCCAGGTCAGCCTTTCATTTTTCCTGGTAGTGAGGGCGGAACTTGCACAGGCACGTAGCCTGAGCGAGGAACTGATTACGGGATTGGGGCCGCTGGGCTCCGGTACTTACTCGGTGATGGCATGGACCAGCGTCATGGGTAGTCTGGTCCAGCAAGGCGACTGGATGGCCGCCGAGCCCGCGTATCAACGCGCGCACCGCGCCTATGACGAAGCCCAGCACGCCGAGCATGCGTCCCTGATGGGCGGTAATTTCGGCGTGCTGGCCGACGCGTGGTCGGCGCACGCATTGTGGTTCAGGGGGCATGCCGATCAGGCCCTTCAGCGTGGACACGAAACGCTGGAGGTGGCGAACCGGGTAGCACACCCGTTCTCCCAGGCGCTCGCGCTGTCATATCTCGCGACGCAGCATGCGCTGCGACATGAGCACGGTCTCACGCTGTACTATGCCCGCCAGGCACACGAGATCGCCGAACAGTACCACGTAGGCTACTACCTCGCCTGGGCAGGCATGCTGCTCGCCTGGGCGAACGCGAAACAGTCGCCCAGCGCCGACGCCGTGGTGGCGATGCAGGCGGCGATCGAGGGCTTTCACCCGACGGGCGCGCGCCTGCGTCTGCCGCTCTATCTGGCCATGCTGGCTGAATGCCTGGGCGACGCAGGAGAGACCGAGGCTGCGTTGGCGGTTTTGGACCAGGGGTTCGAATGCGCCGGGCGCACTGGCGAGCACTGGATGGACGCCGAGCTGTACCGTCTGCGCGGTGAATTGCTGCTGCGCAGCAGCGCAAACCTTGCCGAAGCCGAGTCATCATTGATCGAGGCGATTGAAATCGCCACAGCCCAACGCGCGCTCCCGCTTGAACTGCGTGCCACCCTGTCATGGACAACGCTGCGAACTTCGCAGGGGCGCGCCAGTCCGCATAAGGTGGTCGAGGCGCCGCTTGCGCGATTCACCGAGGGTTTCGATCAGCCCGACATCGTCACGGCGCGGGCGTTACTCGCGCGTTAGTTTCGGCTAGACCACTACGCGCCGTCGGGAGGCGGAATCCCCCATGTAACGGCCCACCTAACGCTTTCGAAACGCCGAGGTTGTTAAAACTCCTGCATACCAACCGGACAGGAGGCAACCAAATGGAAGCTTCATTGAGCGAACCCGTCGCAACCGCACTCAAGGCGCATTTTCGGGGACAACTGATTCAGCCGAGCGACGCGGCTTACGACCAGGCGCGAGCCGTGTACAACGGAATGATCGACAAACGCCCTGCGATCGTCGCGCGCTGCGTCGATGTTGCGGACGTCATCGCGGCGGTGAACGCCGCGCGCGACGGCGGGATGCTGCTGGCCGTGCGTGGCGGCGCGCACAATGGCGCCGGGCTCGGCACATGCGATGGTGGACTGGTGATCGACCTGTCGCCAATGAAGAGCGTGTTTGTCGATGCCGGACGCAAGACGCTGCGGGTTAGCGGTGGCTGCACCTGGGGCGACGTGGATCACGCCGCCAGTGCCTACGGGCTGGCGACGCCGAGCGGCTTCATCTCGACCACTGGCGTGGGCGGACTGACGCTCGGCGGCGGCATCGGCTACCTCAGCCGCGCCTATGGCCTGACGATCGACAATCTGCTCAGCGCCGAGGTCGTTCTGGCCGACGGGCGCATCGTCACCGCAAGCGACGACGAAAACGCCGACCTGTTCTGGGCGTTGCGCGGCGGCGGTGGCAACTTCGGCGTGGTGACGTCGTTCGAGTTCAAGGCTCATCCCGTTGCCACGGTCTATGGCGGCCCGATGCTGTGGCCGATGGAGCAGGCACGCGAGCTGATGAAATGGTGGCGCGACTTCATCCTGAGCGCGCCGCAGGACATCAATGGCTGGTTCGGTTTCGTCACGGTGCCGCCTGCAGCGCCCTTCCCAGATGAAGTTCACCTGCAAAAGATGTGCGCCGTGGTGTGGTGCTACACCGGCCCGCTCGATCAGGCCGAGACGCATTTCCGTCCGATTCGCGAGGCCATGCCGCCAGCGGTGGACTTTGCCGGGCCAATCCCCTGGCCTGTCCTGCAGAGCCTGTTCGACGGACTGTATCCGGTGGGCTTGCAATGGTACTGGAAAGCCGACTTCGTCAGCGACCTTAGCGACAAGGCCATCGATCTGCACATCAAGTACGGGCAGCAGTTGCCGTCGATGCACTCGACCATGCACCTGTATCCGATCAATGGTGCAGCGCATCGCGCCGGGTGCGACGAAACGGCCTTCAGCTACCGCGATGCCAACTTTGCCAGCGTGATTGTCGGCGTGGATCCCAACCCAGCCAACAACGATCGCATCGTGCAGTGGGCGAAGGACTACTGGCTGGCCCTGCATACGCACTCTGCTGGCGGCGGCTACATCAACATGATGATGGACGAGGGCAATGACAACGTGAAGGCGTCCTATCGCGACAACTATGCGCGACTGGCGGAGATCAAGCGCAAATACGACCCGGCCAACCTGTTCCGCGTGAATCAGAACATCAGGCCCGCCTGAAGCAACACGCTTGCGACATGGGGCGCAGGTACCCCTTGTGCCCGGCAGAAGGAGATTTTCATGAACAGGTTGGTGTGCATGGGATTTGCAGCGTTGATGCTTGCTTGCGCCGGTTGCGCCGACACCGGGGCGAACGCGGATTGCTCCCGCGATAACGCCATGGGTGCTATCGCGGGCACGGGCGAGTGGGCATATGGGGATCTACATTCGCTATACCTGTTGCGCTAAGGCGCATACGGGCACACGGGGCGCATGCCTGCGCAGCCAAAGGAGACAGGCCCGCGTGGAAAGATAGCCGGCCGTGCTACAGCCCTCACTGCCGTCGCTGGCGCCGCTGTTCGCGATGCTCTGATGGCTGCACTGACGCAGGGCGCTTCTTTCCCCGCATCCGCACCCAACTGACCCAGGAGTCCGGCGCGACGCCGCTACCACGATCGGATGGCAGCCGGCCCGCGCCAGGCAACGGCTTGCACGGCAGAGGCGATCCCGTGCGGGCCGTGCCGTTCCATAGCTGATCGCCTGCACGAGGAGTGCCGTCGCGGCAACGCCGCCGACACCCCTGTTGGAGATTGCAATGCATAAGACTCTTGCCAAGACCCTGCTTGCCGCTGCCGCACTTGCCGCCGGGCTCAGCCAGACCGCCCACGCCGGTGCATATACTGATGCGCTGATCGTTGCCGCGCCGGGACACAGCGGCCAGCGCGACGCCTTTACCAATGGCGCGCACAGTCCGGCCACCGAGGCCACCATGCTGCCCCTGGTCGCGCATCAGGGCAGGTCCGTGTGCGCGGTCCGTGGCTTTGATCCGTACCGGGACGGCATGCGCAAGCCTGATCCTTACACCGATGGCGCCCGCATCAGCTCGCGCGATGGCTTCACCGACGGCGCGCGCAGCGATGCGCGCGACCGCGGGGAATGCCTGTCCTGAGCAGGGCAGAGCAACGGGGCGGTTTGTCCACTCCGCTTCGTTGTCCAGGCGCGGGAATATGCGGCATGACCCGGGCATGCCCCGATATGAGGGATGCCCGGGATTGGTCCTTTCTTTGTGTTGTGGGAGGCGTTGGACATCGTGATGAGAAATGCGGCCGGTCGCCGCTGCGGCGTGATTTCGCAGGCTGCGCGATCGCCGCGTCGACGGGCATCGGGACGCCTGGATCAGCAGCAATGCGATGAGGTTCGCGGATAGCGGCAGAGCAGGAAAAGTTGGTCCAGCTCTTCCGGAGCCTGCAGGAACCGCAGCCTGACGTGGGTGCCACGATGCTTGCCACCGATCGGCCCGATCGGCGATGGGTTGACCGGTTTGCCAACTCACAGCGCTTCGAGCCGCGGAGTATCGTAACTCGCGCCCTATTGCACGTATTACGGCGCTGGAGAATATGTGCTGATCCGCCAGTCCAGGTGGGAGGTTTGTACCCAACTTTCCCTATTCTTGATAAGAAAGATCGGCATGGCGTTTTGAATCTAGCTGCATCCGTCTGCTAGGGAATTGCTGATCAATAGCAGCCGCGCTGAAGGTCGGCGGCTGTTTGGCGTCTGATTTTCACCATGCGGAAGAAGGGAGAGGTCTGAGCCCGATTTCGCGCCGCATGCCCCCATCTCGTGCCCTTTCGGGCTCGATTTGCATGTTCAAGACGGATTGCTCCCCTGAAACGCCAACAACGGCTTTTTGGCGATCACCAGATTTGCGAGACCGAACAGGCTGAACATCTGTGCCGTGTTCTTGGCCAAGCCCTTGTAGCGGGTCTTCTTGTGACCAAACAAGTTCTTCACCACGTGAAAGGGATGTTCAACCCGCGCCCGAATCTGGGCCTTCTTGCGTTCCACTGCCTTCGTCAGGTCCTTCCACCGACCTGCCGGCATCTTTTCAATCTTGCTGCGCTTTGCCGCTACGTGCCAGTTTATGTCAGCGCGGATCGTCCCTTGCCCTTGGGCTTGTTTGATCTCATCCCTGCGCTCCACACCCGTGTAACCTGCATCAAGATGCACTTGGCTTTCCTCGCCATGCAGCAGGTGATGGGTGTGAGCGATATCGCTTTCGTTCGCCGATGTCGTGTGCAAGCTGTGCACCAGTCCCGAGTCGGCGTCGGCGCCAACGTGCGCCTTCATCCCAAAATGCCACTCGTTTCCCTTCTTCGTCTGGTGCATCTCCGGATCACGCGACTTGCCTTTATTCTTGGTCGAACTCGGTGCCGCGATCAGCGTGGCATCGACCATCGTGCCCTCTCGCATCAGCAGCCCCCGCTCACTGAGCACGGCCTTGACCTCATCGAACATCGCGGCAGTCAACGCGTGCTTCTCGAGCAACCGGCGAAACTTGAGCAGCGTGGTCGCATCGGGCGCCGACTCTTGCGACAGATCCACCCCCACGAATTGACGCAACGCCTGGCTGTCGTAGAGGGCGTCTTCCACGGCTTCATCACTGAGACTGAACCACTGTTGCAGACAGTACATCCGCAACATCCTCTCCACGCCAATCGGCTGCCGCCCAACACGGCCGCTCGTCGGATACAGCGGCTCAATCAACGCGGTCCACCGTGCCCACGGCACGATCCGATCCATCTCCCCGAGAAACTTCTCGCGCCGTGTCACGCGCTTCTTCTTCGCGAACTCAACATCGGCAAAGCTCGTTTGTTTCATCCTTGTCTTTGTTTTCCATGCCTTCACCTTCAACGCGCCACGCTTTCCGCCGGATGACCTGTGGCTGAATTGATCAGCATTTCCCTAGCAGAAATCGCGGCTGCTCGTTTTCAGATGGCCGAGCAGCGGTGTGAGATCCACCAATCGCTGTGCAACGAGGTGCCTCACTTCGCCCTCGCACTGCCACTGGCCCAGGACACCGATCAAGCGAGCGCCCAGCACCTCTTTGCGGAACCGCTCCAGCACCGACGGCCAAACGATCACGTTGACCGATCCGGTCTCATCCTCGATGGTCATGAACAGCACGCCATTCGCGGTGCTTGGGCGCTGTCGCACCGTCACAATGCCAGCGCCGCGGGCCAACTGGCGGTCCTGATAGCGGAATAGCGTTTCCGCTGTCACGAACCGGCCGCCGGCGAGATGTCGTCGCAGCAGCGCCAGCGGATGCCGGTTGAGGGTCAAGCCCGTCGATCGATAGTCCGCGACAATGGCCTCGCCCTCGCTAGGCGCCACCAGTGAAGGTAGTTCTTCCGGCACGTCGGCAGGCCGCAACAGATCCTTGTCGGGCACCGCGGCCGTGGCCTGCCAGAGTGCATTGCGTCGGTGGCCAGCGAGGGCTCGCAGTGTGTCGCCGGCGGCCAGCACCTGCACATCATACCTATCCAAGTTCGCGCGGCGGGCAAGGTCAGTCGTCCCTGAGAATGGGCGCACGGCGCGTGCCTCCTCAATGCGCTGCGCCGCCTCCGCGCGCATCCCGCGCAGCAGCGAGAGGCCGAGCCGAACCGCTGGCGGCTTCTTGTCGACGGCTTCCAGTGACGAGTGCCAGCCGCTGATCGTGACGTCCACTGGCCGCACTTCGACACCGTGGCGTTTCCCATCCTGCACGAGCTGCGAAGGCGAGTAGAACCCCATCGGCTGGCTGTTGAGCATCGCGCAGAGGAACACGGCCGGCTCATGGCATTTCAGCCAGGCGCTGGCGTAGACCAGCAGCGCAAAGCTGGCCGCGTGGCTCTCTGGGAAGCCGTATTCGCCGAAGCCTTGGATTTGCCGGAAGATGCTCTCAGCAAATTCCCGTTCGTACCCGCGTTCCAGCATGCCGGAGACGATGCGGTCGTAGTAGTGCTCCAGCCCACCCTTGCGCTTCCAGGCCGCCATGGCCCGCCGCAGCTGGTCAGCCTCGCCAGCCGAGAAGCCGGCCGCGAGCATGGCCACCTGCATCACCTGTTCCTGGAAAATCGGCACGCCGAGCGTGCGCGACAGCGCCTTTTCCATTTCCGGGCTCGGATAGGTTACCGGTTCCTTGCCTTGCCGGCGCCGCAAGTACGGGTGGACCATGCCTCCTTGCACCGGACCCGGTCGCACGATGGCGACCTCGACGACCAGGTCATAGAAGGTGCGGGGCCGCAGCCGGGGCAGCATGGACATTTGCGCACGGGATTCCACCTGGAACACCCCGACACTGTCCGCGCGGCACAGCATTTCGTAGGTGGCCGGATCCTCCGCCGGGATATCCTGCAGCTCGAATGCCTCCCCACGCTGTTCGGAGACGAGATCCAGCGCGCGGCGGATCGCCGAGAGCATGCCCAGCGCCAGCACGTCGACCTTGAGCAAACCGACGGCATCCAGATCGTCCTTATCCCACTGGATCACGCTGCGATCGGGCATGGCGGCGTTCTCGATGGGTACCAGGCGCGATAGCTTGCCGCGGGCGAGCACGAACCCGCCCGAATGCTGGGAGAGGTGCCGAGGAAAACCGAGCAACTGCGTCGCCATGTTCGCCCATCGTTGGGTCAGCGCACTTTCCGTATCGACGCCGCTTTCCGCGAAACGTTTGAGCAGGTCGGCCTTGCTGTCAAACCAGTGGTGTGCCTTGGCGACCAAGTCGACGATGGCCGGGTCCACGCCAAGCGCCTTGCCGGACTCGCGCAGCGCGCTGCGCGGCCGATAGGTGGCCACGGCCGCGGCCAGCGCCGCGCGGGTTCGCCCATACTTCGTGTACAGGTACTGGATGACCTCCTCGCGGCGCTGGTGTTCGAAATCGACATCGATGTCCGGTGGCTCGCCACGCTCCTTGCTGATGAACCGCTCGAAGAGCAGGTTGCCACGGGCCGGGTCCACCTCCGTGATACCCAGGCAGTAACAGACTGCGGAGTTGGCCGCCGAGCCTCGCCCCTGACAGAGGATGCGATTGGAGCGCGCAAAGCGGACGATGTCGTAAACGGTCAGAAAATAATGCTCGTAATGCATGTCCCCAATGAGCGCCAGTTCGTGCTCGATCTGGGCCTGGACGGTGGCAGGGATGCCTCTGGGGAAGCGGTGGTGCGCACCGATGTAGGTTTCTCTTCGCAGGTATTCCGCACGAGAGACGCCCGTCGGGACCACTTCATCGGGATACTCATAGCGCAGCTCATCCAACGAGAACTGGCAGAGATTGGCGATGTGCAGCGATTCGGTCAGCAGCCGGTGCGGGTAGACATTAGCCAACCGTAGTCGCGAGCGCAGGTGCTGCTCTGCGTTGGGGGTCAGCTGGTACCCGCAATCGGGCACGGCCTTGCGCAGGCGGATGGCGCTCAGCACGTCGTGCAGCGGCTTGCGCGACCGTACGTGCATCTGCACGTGGCCGGTGGCCACCACGCGCAGGTGATTGGCCGCGGCGGCTTCCATCACGCCCGCCCGATGGATGTCATCCATGGCGCGGTACAGCAAGGTCAGGCTCATCCACGCGCGACCTGGAAAGGTGGCCGTGATCCATGCGGCTTGGGTGTCCAGCCGCTCCGCTGGCGTGCAGTACTCCGGCGTGAAAATGATCGTGCAATCGGGCAGGCCTCGCAGGTGCGCGTAGGCGCCTTCCGGGGCGTCCAGATCCCGGCGCGTGAGCAGGTAGGCGCCCTTTGCCGTGCGCGTGCGGGCCAGCGTGATTAGCTCGCACAGGTTGCCGTAGCCTTCGCGAGTGCGGGCGAGTGCGATGAAGGAGATGCAGGGGCTTCCGTCTGCATTGACCAGGCGAAACGATGCGCCGACGAGCAGCCTGAGCCCGCGCTTCTTGGCTTCGGCATGCGCCCGTACGATGCCGGCCAACGAGCATTCGTCGGTGATGGCGAGCGCGCTGTAGCCCAGCTGCACGGCGCGCTCGACCAGCTCTTCCGCGCGGGATGCGCCTTCAAGGAAGGAGAAATTAGAGAGACAGTAAAGCTCGGCGTAGTCGGGCAAGCCGCCGCCGGTGCGTAGGGATTCCATGGCGCCACCTCACCCGAACAGCCCGTGCAGGTACCACGTGGCCTCATCGCCGTCCCGGCTGCCCATGCGTTCCTGATAGACCCAGTAATGGGCGTGATCGCGACCCTCGGCCACGTAATAATCCCGCGTCACCAGCTCGCCGCTCCACCAACCGGCCTCGATGCGTTCTGGGGGAGACACCATGCGCAGGGGCGAGCCATAGAACGGGCGATGATCGCGGATCAGCAAGGCAATCGGCTTGTCCAGCAGCCAAGCCGGGCGGGGCAGGGCGGGCGCTTCAGCGCCAGGTCGGGGTTTCCCGACGGCCGGCACCCAGGTGTTGGCTACCTCCGGCCGGTAGTCCGCACGCAACTCCGGCCGCAGGATGTTGTCGGCGCCAAGCCGCGCCGCGAGCAGCTCCATCACCCGGGCGTGGTCCTCGGGCGTGCCGCCGGGCTCAGGAAATAGCGATTCGCTGGGCGGCGCCTTGGCCTGCACGTCGGTGACGGACAGGCGCACCGCGATCATGGGGGCATCCACCTGCAGCTGCGCCAGCCGCTCACGCAGCAAGCGCATCAGGTGATCCTCGCTCCAGCTGGGCTCTGCCAGCGCGATCTCGATGACGGTTGGCGCCAGCGCCTCGCGGCCGCGCTCGTGTTTGAGTTCCACCAGGACTTTGGTGACCGCCAGATGGTGCGCGGCCAGCCAGCCCAGCATCTGCACGATGAGCCCGCGGCTGTAGAGCAGGGTGGCCTCCGCATGCTCGATGCGATCGGGAAGGTCGACCTGCGCGGAGAAGGTTGGCGGGGCCTGTAGCCATTCAAAGATCTCTGGCGCCTGGCCCAGGGCGCGATCCATCGCCTCGTTCAGTTCTCGGCCGCACCGGCGCTGCAGCCCGGCCCGCGGCAGCCGGCGGATATCGGCAAGGCAACGGCACCCTAGTCCATCCAGCCATTCCAGGAATGGCCGTGCGGCGGGCAGGGTGCCGATGGCGAGGGCGCCGAGCCGGCGCTCCAATGCCTCGATCTTGAGGGTGCTTGCGCCACCGGCATGGGCCAACAGCCAGGCGCCCTGGGCTGTCGGAGCACAGCCGCAGGCCGCGCTGAAGCCCAGCGCGGCGACAGACGCGCGCATGCGGCGGCGCAACTGGCGGATGCCGCCGAACAGGCGCAGGCTGGCCGACACGTCTACCAGCACGGACGCTTCCTCGGCATGCACCACGTTGGGCGCGAACTGCAGGAGCGCCATGGCCACGCGCTGCAGGGCGTCGGCTTCCTTCTCCGGGGCTCGATCGTACAGCAGGGTCTGCGGCGCGATGGTTAGCACACCGCCGCGGCGCATCTGCGGGCGGACGCCAGCCTCCGCCGCCAGGCGCGAAGCGAGGTGCACGCGTTCCTTGTCCAACACCGCCACAGCCAACTCAGTGGACCAATTCGGCCGGAAGACTTCGAGTGGCAGGGACGAGAGGTGCAGGCAGATCCAGAGGCGCAGCATGACGGTGAAGCAGGATCGGCGACGGTTCCAGCAGGACGCGCACGGGCAGGTCCTGCTGCGGGCCGCGCCGCTTGATGAAGGAGAGATCGACGCCGCCGGCGGCGGGCGCGACGCCAATGCGCAGTGGTGCTGGCGAAGCGTCGCGTGCACAGGCCAGTGGACGCATGAGGCAAAACAGCGCCTCGCCACTCTGTGCGGCCAGGTGCAGGCGGCGCAGCGCGTCATTGCGGATATGGGTCTGCCAAAGGAGCACCGCACCGCAGGTGCCGGCGCGCAGCAATTGCTCGGTGGCCCAAAGGGCATCAGCCGTGCGCTGGCTGCGAATCCACAGCAGACGTTCGGGCGGCACGCCCCAGCTGGCCAAGGCGAGTGCCTGTGGCGTTTGCGGCGGCTGAATCAGGGCGATAGGCCGCTTACAGACCTCCGCCAGTGCGGGGCGCAGCAGGCGCAACTCCCCCACACCCGGTTGGCGCACCAAAAGTTCTATTAGCGATGCCGTTGGCCAGCCGCCACCCGGCAGCTCGGCCGTCAGCACCGGATAGCCGGTGCTGACGGTGCGACCGTTCGCCCGGGCGAGCTGGGAGGCTCTCCACAGCGCGGGGTGGATGGATTCGGGGGAAGGGCAGGCCATGACTGGTTCTTGGTAACTAAGAACCAGTGTACTGTACATTTATACAGTGGTCACGTCTGAAATGAAATGTGCTTATAGAGGCGCGCAAACACAATAGTCAATCAGGAACACTCCCAAAGATCTCGGAGAGCAGGTCCTGTTCGAACTCTGCCCGTTTCTGACTTGACTTCTTGAGGCAAGCCGGCCCCCGCCGCTGTCGTTCATTGTCGTCAAAACGACAATGCCCACATGATTACCTTCGACGATATCGAGATCCGCCGGCCCGAACTGGCGAAATCTTACCTGCAACTGCTCCAGGCGCAGCCTGGCCGGCCAATTGCGCTATTTGCACCACGGCGGGTCGGCAAGACGTTCTTCCTGGACCAGGATCTCACCCCTGTATCCCGAAAAGCGCGGTTCGTTCCCGTTTATGCGGATCTCTGGTTGAATCAAGCTGCGCCATTGGCAGCAATCAACCATGCGTTGGAAGAAGCGCTGGATGACCTCACTGTGCCCACGACCCGCGCCGGAAAGATCGGGAAAACACCCGTCAAGAAAATTGGGATGCTCAGCGCCAGTGTTGAGTTGGGCGAAGAGCCCACCAGGCGCAAGCTGCCCGACGATCCTGCACTCCGGTTTGACACGCTGGTCGCGCGGCTGGCGTCGCAATCTGGCCATACGATTCTGTTGATGTTGGACGAAGTGCAAGTGCTTGCGGAGCTAGCCGACGGTCGATCGGCCATCGCTACGATCCGAGCGGTTCTACAGAAGCGCAAGCGAGACGTTCTCGCGGTTTTCACGGGTTCCTCGCAAGAGGCCTTGGCAGCGATGACGGTCGCTTCCGGCGGACCGATGTATCAATTTGCCCAGTTGCTCGATTTTCCCACACTGGGTATCGAGTACCCCAAGGCCCTGGCCAAACACTTTGCATCAGTGCACACCGACAAGACCCTTGATGTCGACGATCTTGTGAAAGCATTCGAGTATCTCGGCCACAAGCCAGCATTGATGAAGGACCTGGTGAAATGGATGTCGGCCGAGGGCGTGACGGACGTGCAGCTCGCCCTGAATCGCTTCGTTCAAGACGGACGACTTATCGCGGGCTGGGAAGGTCTGCTGGCAAGCCTACAGCCATTTGAACAGGTATTGCTGAGCGTCATCGCGAAGGGTCACGCACCGTTCGCGAAGGGCACGATTACATTGCTCAACAAAGACCCACGTTTCACCGCTTCGGTGTCGAAGGTCCGTGCCGCGCTGGAACGCCTGCGCAAGTCCGGTGTTCTGGCCAAGACGGCAGGTCGCGGCTACCTCATAGATGACACGTTGTTCGCCGAGTTTCTGAAACGTCGTTAAAGGGTTGGGGTTGCTTAACAGAGCAATCCAGCAGGGGATCGTTTGGCACGTGACTGACCCAAGATAGGCGCATGGCTCGCGCCAAGAATGGCATTGTTATATAGCATAACTATTTAACATAATCTATATTATGAGCGGGGACAGACAGATGTAAAGGCCAAATCAGAATGTCCGCTTCCAGCCACATCAG
>JYOD01000116.1 GCA_000955785.1 Burkholderiaceae bacterium 16 | reverse complement strand
ATATTTCGGACTGCTGAGTAATGGCGTTTCGACACGCCATCATGCACCTCGATGCCGACTTACGGCTTCCGCCGCAGCCTCGGGACGGGGAAGTCCCTTCCATTCGATTACCCCGGCAGGGGTCGCGCGGCCGCACGCGCGTGGCCATCGACCACCCGACCTGCTTGACGCACCCCAGTTGGTGGTCGCCGAGACGGTCAGGACAATCGGGCAGGCAGCCAACGCCAGAGCGCGGACGACTACCTCGTCATCAAATCGGACCGCGGCGCCAAGCTCAACGCAATCCGGAAGGGCCTGAAAAATGCGAAGCCTCGGCCAGCTGGTTGCCGCCACGACGATGTCCGAGTGCGCAAGCTGTCCGAAGCCGTCGACGCTGCCCAAGCAAGCCGCCGCCGCTCGATAGCGCGCTGGCCGCGCCGTGCGCGGTGCCGGACGCGCCGGACGTAGCTGACTATGACGTCTGGCAGGACTGGATGGCGGCGGTGGCTCTGCGCACTGGGAGACTGTACGGCACGCCATCGCAAGGTTGTGGTTGCCTCAAAGACACTTGCCTTGCCAAGGAATCCCTCGACAAACCTTCCGCTGATCTCTTTGCCTTGTCCCCCTATCTCGCTTGCTGAAGCCGTCATTGGGCAGCTCGTACCGGGATTGTCACGACGTTCAGGGGACAGAAGATACTTCAGATAGACCGAGACACCGGCTCTCCCCTTGTATCGTGGACTCTTCATGGCCGCGCGCATCGCCTCGCGGCTGCGCTCAAGTCCCTGTGAGAATGCTTCCGCTGCCAACGCATCCTTGGAGGCGAAGTGCGCGTAGAGCGAACCATGCGTAAATCCTGCCTCCCGCGCGATTTCCGCGACACCTACGCGATCTATCCCGCGTTCGCGGAATAGCCGGCCGGCTGTCTTTAGCAGGAGGCTCCGGTTTTCAGAAGCCTGTTCCTTGTTCACGAATACCATAGCCTCTTCCTCGGTAGGGCTCCCGACTGCTGTGACTTCGGGAGCTATCCATCAAAGTTTCAAACCGGCTATCGGTGGTCGAATCATCGTACTTCAGAAACGCCTTTGTTCTATGGTCTGAGGACGACGGCGCCGATCACCTCCCGGCGTTCGAGCATTCGGTGTGCGCGACTTGCTTCGGCGAGCGGGATCTGTTCAGCGATCCGGATGCTGATTTTTCCGGCTACCACGTGGTCGACCAGGAAACGAAGGCCTTTACTCGTTCTCTCGACATCAGAGTAGAGCACCGGCAGGTAGAAGCCAGCGAGACTTTGGCATCTGGTCATCAGGCGACGTGGCTCGAAAGGTTTTCCGGGGCCACGGGCTGATCCAAAGATGACGCAGCGTCCGAAGTCGGCCAGGCATTCGAAATTCTGTTCGAACACGTCCCCGCCGATCGACTCCAGCAATACATCCACACCACGGCCGCCCGTCGCCTGTCGTACCTGACTGGCCAGTCGGGTCTTTCATAATCGATCGCGAAATCTGCGCCCATTGTGAGCGCATACTCGCGCTTCTCTTGCGTTGCCGCAGTTGCAATTACGGGACTGGCACCCATGATCTTCGCGATCTGGACGGCAATGCTACCGACTCCGCCGCCAGCCGCGTGCACGAGGATACTTTCCCCCGATTTCAGCACCGTTGACGCTGTCAGCAGACAGTAGGCGGTTAGCCCTTGCATAGGGATAGCAGCCAGCATCGCATCGTCGGCATCATCGGGAACCGCGACGCAGTCGGAACTCGGTGCTATCAAATATTCAGCATAAGCCCCTTTCCGGACGTGCGTAACGACCTTGCGTCCCCATAACGCACGGTCCGCCGCAGGGCCAAGCCCTACGACCTTTCCGACTGCCTGCGAACCTGGAACGTGAGGAAAGGTGACACCGCCGACACGTGTTTCCGCCCGATTGTAGAGGCCGATGCGTTGCCGCACGTCGACAAAACTAACGCCAGCGGCAGCAACCTTGATCAGAACCTCGTCATCTCCCGGTACAGGGATCTCAATGTCAGAGACCTCGAGCACATCTGCTTCGCCAAATGCATTCAACTGAATGGCTTTCATGCGTTCCTCCCGTTGTTGGCGTTGGCATCCAGCGTGTCGGTGCCGAGCGGCGGTGAGTTCAGGTAGCCGCTGATCATCACTGGCGATTTCACCCACATTTCACCGGGTTGGCCGGGGCCATGGTGGACCATGGTCGCGATATCATCGGCGAATGTCTGTTCTATGCTGCGAGGCCGACCTTCGAATGTCTCCTAAATGCGGCTCTGGTGCAAATCGGAGGGGCCGGTTGGGTTACGCTCGGGTTTTTGACGAGCGCGAGCCCGCAATGAGTACGCTGAGAGACATCGACTGGTTGTTCGACGGGCGGCACTTTGACCGCGAAGTCATCGTCCTGTGCGTGCGTTGGTACCTGCGTTACAAGCTCAGCCTTCGAGACCTCGTTGAAATAATGGCCGAGCGCGGCCTGTCGCTTTTGCACACGACGATCATGCGCTGGGTCAAACGCCTCACGCCAGGGTTCGTGAAGCGCTGGGATCGGTTTGCGAGATCCGCTGGTCGTTCATGGCGAGTCGACGAGACGTATGTGAAAATCCGTGGCAAATGGGACTACAAGGTGACCATCAGAGGCGCGCCATGCCGAGCGGCAAGCGCATGCCGCAACCCAGGCGCGGCTGGAGGCCTGGCGGGCGGTAGCTGGCCGTCAGCTGGTGGAGCTACGTACCCAATTCTCGACCGAACTGGAACGGGCGCGCGAGCAGGTGAGCATCGCCCAGGAACGCGCCGAAGCCAGCGAGCGGCGCGCGCTGCGCGCTCGATCAGGAGCCCGCCTCGCGGCAGGAGAGCGAGCGCGCGGCCAACTCGTCCGCGCACGCGCGTCGCGCGGAGGGCCCCCCAGCTCCAGGCGCTCGAGCGGCAGTTGCAGGAGTTGCGTACCCAATTCTCGACGGAGTTGGAGCGTACCCGCGATCGGTATCCATCGCGCAGGAGCGGGCGAGCGCTACCGAGCGCCGCGCACTGCGGGAGATCGACCAGCCAGAATGCCGAGCAGGCGCTCGCGGAAATTGCGCGCTGAGCTGGCGGCGGTGCAGGCGAGGGCGCGGCGTTTGATATACTTTCACGATAGTGAAATAACCGGGAGAGCAGCCCTAGTGCTGGATCTCCCAGTCTCCCAAATCTCCGGACCTCCCCCAATGCCACGACCGCTAGCCGATGCCGCGCCACCATCGCGGGCTGCCATCCGCACCATCGACCAACTGGGTGATCGCATTCGGGCGACGCGGGTTGTCGAGGGGATGCCAATTGACCAGGCGGCCAGGCATTGCGGCGTTTCCGTCGGCATGCTGTCCAAGCTGGAGAACGGCAAAGGGGTGAGTCTGGAGCACGCACTACGCGCGCTGGAAGGACTGGGTTTGACGATGCTCGTTGTCCCAAAGGCGCACGCGCCCCTGCTCGAGCAGGCCGCCACCCACGCGGCCAAAGCCTCCCAACTCGCAATGAGGGCGGATGGCACCCCCATGGAAGAGGGCGAAGCCCAGTACTTTTGAGCGGTCACATGGAGAGCTGGCCATGGCGTTGCTGCTGCTATTTTCACTGTTCACCAAGCATCTCGTGTGCGACTTCCTGTGGCAGCCGAGCTGGATGCTGGCCGGCAAGGGCGACTTCCGTAGCCCAGGTGGCTATGCCCACGCGGGGCTACTAGACCGGACATTCTGATCTAGCCAGAGAGAGGACATCTGAATCTAGCCTAAACACACACGAACGTTCTACGTAGAACATGACCGCCAGCCCACCCGATCGCCCGCCGCCCACGCCTAGCGACGCCGCCCTGCAGGCGGATATTGCTGCGCTGCGTGCGCAGTTCCCCGAAACCCGCGCGCTCTACCGCGAGGTCTGCGCCTTGCTGTTCTTCCGCTACGGCATCACCCCCACCGCCAACAAGCTCTATGGCCTGGTGCGCAAGGGCAGCATGGGCACGCCCACCGAGGTGCTGGCGCAGTTCTGGCAAGAGTTGCGCGGCAAGATGCGCGTCACCATCGACCACCCCGGCCTGCCGGACGCGCTCAAGACAATCGCCGCCGAGGCCGTGCAGTCGATCTGGCAGGCCTCCAACGAGGCCGCCGCCGGCGAACTGGCCGCGCTGCGGGCCGAAGCGCGGCTACAGGCGAGCGAGGCGGAAGCGCAGCGCGACCAGGCGCGCGCCGCGGCGGTGGTGGCCGAGCAGGAGACCGCCGCTGTGCAGGCCGAGCTCGACGCCGCCCAGCGCGCACGCGCGGCGCTGCAGGGGGAGCTGGAGGCCGAGCGCCAGGCCCACGTGGCCGCGCAGGCGCGCCATGAGGCCGGCCAGCGCCAGATTGAGGCACTGGAGCGGCAATTGGGGGAGTTGCGTACCCAATTCTCGACGGACCTGGAGCGCACCCGCGAGCAGGTGGCCGTCGCGCAGGAGCGCGCCGAGGCCACCGAGCGCCGCGCGCTGCGCGAGATCGACCAGGAGCGCACGCTGCGCCAGAAGGGTGAGCAGGCGCTCGCGGACCTGCGCACTGAGCTGTCAGCGGTGCAGGCAAGGGCGCAAGACGCCGCCGTGGCCGGCGCCGAGGAGCGGGCGCGGCTGCTGGCGGAGCGCGACACGCTCTGCCGGCAGTCCGTGGAGGCGCAACGGGCGCTGGCGGATGGGCAGGCGGCGCAGGACAGCCTGCGGGCGGAACTCAAGGTGGCGCTGCTGCGGGCCGAGCGCGCGCAGGCGGAAGTCACGGCGACGCGCCGCTTGGTGCCCGCCAGGCGCCGGGTGTCGGCGACGCGGACCAAGTTCAAGCCCGGCCAGCCTGAGAGGGGCGTCCGAGGAGGGGGCTCGTTGTTTTCCGTGCACAGAGTGACGGTGGGGCAGGCCTTGGATTGAAGCGGGTCTCGGCGGTGTGCAGCGCATCAATCGCTGCATATTCAAATACTTGCTGTTCGCTTCCGAATCGACCGGAATCCCGCGTCATTGCGTGCTCGACGCAAGCTCTCCGCGTGCAAAATCAGTCCAATAAACATTCGGGTTTCCGGGGGGTCAGACAACGAACAGAAATCGTAAGCTATTCAAGTGTTTACGGTCTGAGTTCCACGCCAGTGCTCGATCTCCTACCGCTACTTTTTGCAGGGAAAACAAGGGGACCCCGCGTCCGGCGGCTTTTTTGTCGTTGCCATGGCGCATCAACCCGATCCTGTGCGCCCGCCATCCGCCTTCGACGGACATCGAAAAAGGGCCAGCAGGGCAAGATGCCCGTGCTGGCCCCAATCCTGGGAAGGGAATGATGGTCCGGATGGCCTACGCCGGGTCCGCTTCCCGTGCGTTGCGATCGCGCTCGTTCTGCATGAGTTGCAGCTCGCGCCACAGGATCTTGCCTGTCGACGTCTTGGGCAGGCTATCGACGAACTCCACGACGCGGGGAACCTTGTAGGCCGACATGGATGACCGGGCCCAGTCCACCAGCGCCTGGGGCTCGATCGTGCCACGGGCGCCAGGGCGCAACACGACCAGCGCCTTCACCGTCTCGCCACGGTGACGGTCATGGGCCGAGATCACGCACGCCTCCTGTACCGCAGGGTTCCCGTACAGGAGAGACTCGACTTCCGCGGGCCACACCTTCAGGCCCGAGGCGTTGATCATGCGCTTGAGCCGGTCGGTGACGTAGAAGTAGCCGTCATCGTCGTGATAGCCAAGGTCGCCCGTGCGCAGGAACGGCTTGCCGTCGATCTCGATGAAGACTGCCGCAGTGGCGTCGGGCTTGTTCCAGTAGCCTCCAAACATCGTGGGGCCGTGCAGGACGAGCTCGCCGGACTGGTTCGCGTCGAGTTCGGCGCCGGTCTCCGGGTCAATCACGCGGGCATCGCAATTGATGACCGGCACGCCGGCGCACTGGCGCCTGGCGGCCTGCGGCGGATTGCTGTGCGACATGCCGCAGAATTCGGTCAGGCCATAGCTTTCCAGGAAGGGCTGTCCCAACCGCGCCTGCAACGTACGGGCCAGCGCCTCGGGCATCGCTGACGCGCCGCCGTAGATGCGCGTTAGCGAAGACAGGTCACGCTGGTCGATGTCGGGACGTGCAAAGAGTTCCGCCAGCATGGTAGGGACGGCGGCCCAGGTGCGAAGGCGCAGCCGCTCGATGAGTTCCAGCGCCGCATCGGCATCCCAGCGCGCGAGCATCGCGACGGTGCGCCCCAGGCGCACGGCCTGGTTCATCGCCCGCATGCCCGCCAGATGGGTCACCGGCAGCGTGAGGAGTTCGTCCTCCTCCGCGCGATCGGATTGCCAGTACTCACGATGCGTCATTGTATAGACGAAGTTCCGGTGGCTCAGCATCGCGCCCTTGGGCTTGCCCGTCGTGCCGGACGTGTAGCCGATCACCGCGAGGTCAGGGCCGCCGCCCTGCATCGGCAGGGGACCGATGCAGGCGTCCAGCGCGCCCGAGAAGTCGTGCATGCGCGGGTCCGCCCACTGGCGCGGCGGTTCGCTGATGCACGCGGGCACATCGAGATAGGGCACCTCGCCGGGTCTGCCGGCGAACTCGGCCGGCGCCCCCACCACACAGCCATCCAGGTCATCGCCTTCCAGCAAGCCCTGCAACCGGTCCACCAGGTCTTGCGTCGCGATGACGACCCGCGCGCCGCTGTCCCTGGCGTAGTACTCAATCTCCTCGCTCGTGCTCATCGGATTCATGGCGACGACGACGGCGTCGCAGCGCATCACCGCGTAGAACGCAATCATGTACTGCGGACAGTTCTGCATCAGCAGCAGCACGCGGTCGCCCTGACGCACCGACAGGTGATGCTGGAGGTAACCGGCCAGCGACAGGGCCGCGGTGTGCAACGCGCGGAACGTCGTCTGCCTGCCGTAGAACACGACGGCGGGCTTGTCCGGCACGCGGGTTGCCGAGTCTTCCAGGTGGCTGAACAGGTTGCAGTCCGCCACCTCCAGCGTGCGGGGGACGCCGGCAGGCCAGTGCGCGAAGTGTCGTGTCAATTGGGGCATGTGTGATAGCTGAATGAATGGGGACGGGCGGGAATCAGGCCACTGCGACGATGGCCTCGCCGACGATCTTGGTCTCGCCTTTGTGGTTGGCGCACTGCATTTCCACGCGCAGCCGCGGCTCGCCATCCTGCTCGAAGCGTTCGGCGACGCGTCCCGTGCAATGCGGCTGGTCATACAGGTGCGTGATGCCGGTAAAGCGCATCTTCAGGCTGCGCAGGCGTGTGTGCCCGGCCCAGTTGGTGATCAGCCGGCCCAGGTAGGCGGCCGACAGCATGCCGTGGGCGAACACGTCGTTGAGGCCGTTCTCCTTCGCGTAGTCCGAGTCGATGTGCAGCGGGTGATGGTCGCCCGAAGCGCCGGCGTAGATGGCCAGCGTTCGACGGCTGACCGGAGGCAGTTGCAGGTCGGGAATGGTGTCGCCGACCTTGAGGGCATCGAGGTTGCGTTGCGTCATGATGTAGTCTCCTTCAGATCTGGCGTTGCACGAGCACGGTGCGCGAGTCGGCAACGTGGGTGCCGTGCTGGTTGGTGATGCGCGTTTCCTTCACCAGGAACTCCAGCACGCCGTCCTTCTTGTCGTAGACATCGACGATCTTCGGCTCGTACGACAGCGTGTCGCCGACATGGACCGGGGCGTGATACGTGTACTGCTGCTCGGCATGCAGCACGCGCGAGGGCTCGATTTTCGCCATCGCGAGCATGTCGAAGGTCTTGAACAGCCACCCTTCGAGGCACGAGAGGAAGGTGGGAGGCACGCGCAGCGACGGCAGGCCGGCGGCACGCGCCACGGCAACGTCGCTGTACTCGGGGTTGGTCTCGCCGATGGCATTCGCGTACCACCGCACGGCCCATTCCTCCACGTTCACTTGGCGCTGGCCAAAGCTGTGGCCGATCAGGTTCTTGTCAAGCATTGCTAGTTCTCCATGGGACCGGCCTGCCGCGTCCGCCCCGGGGCGCTGCAGGAAATTGATCCGGCCTCAGGCGCGGGCGGGAATGACGCCGTCGAGGTTGGCCGCGGGCGCGGCGCTGGCCACGAGATCCGGCATCAGCGCGCCAAGTTCAGCCACCTCCCAGCGTCCGGCCTTCTCGATCCTGGGGCCGGCGCGCCAGCCTTCTGCCACCGTGATGCGGCCGCCACGGCTGCCGAACACGCGGCCGGTGACGCTGTCGGATTCTTCGCTGCCGAGCCAGACGATCAGCGGGGCGACGTTGGCGGGGTCGAACGCGTCGAAGCCTTCCACGGCGTTGGTCGACACCTGCAGGCGGCCGCTCTTGAGCAGATGCTCGGTGTGGCGCGTGGTGCCGCTCGGATAGATGGTGTTGACGGTCACGCCATAGCGGCCAAGCTCTTCGGCGGCGATATTCGACATCGCCGCGATGCCGGCCTTGGCCGCGCCGTAGCAGGTCTGGCCGATATTGCCGAACAGGCCCGCCGACGACGAGGTGTTGATGACGCGCGCCTTGCGCTGGCGGCCCGCCTTGGATTCGTCGCGCCAGTAGGTGCTCGCGTGACGCATCGGCACGAACGTGCCGCGCAGGTGGACGCGCATCACGGCGTCCCAGTCTTCCACCGGCATGTTCACCAGCATGCGGTCGCGCAGGATCGCGGCATTGTTGATCAGCACATCCAGTCCACCAAACGTCTCGATGGCGGCCTGGATCATCCGGCCGGCGCCTTCCCAATCGGCCACGTCATCCTCGTTGGCGATCGCCTGGCCGCCCATCGCGCGGATTTCTTCCACCACCTGGTGGGCCGGGCCGGACGCGGCGCTGGTGCCATCGGCGGACGCGCCGAGGTCGTTCACGACAACCTTGGCCCCGTGACGGGCGAACTCCAGGGCATACTCGCGGCCAAGGCCACGGCCGGCGCCGGTGATGACCACTACGCGGTCTTTGCAGAGCTGTTGCATTGAGCTTTCCTTTCGTCGATTTGAACAGCGTGGGAAATGTGCGGGCGTATTGGTCCCGGCGCATGACGGGAGCGATCGGGCCGCTTCAGAATTCGGTAGGCGGTTGGGACGCTCTGCGAGTCAGCCCCGGCCAGCGGGCGGTTATTCGGCCTGGATGCCAGCCAGCGCGATCACGCGCTTCCACTGCGCCTGATCATTCGCCAGTGCGCCGTCAAATGCCTTCGGGCCCAGCGCGTAGGGCGTGGTGCCGCGTTGCGCGAAGTGCGCGGCGGCCTCCGGCGAGTCGAAAAACTCCAGTGCCGCCTGTGCCAGTTTGTCCACCACGGCGGGGGGCGTTCCGGCAGGCGCGGCCAGGCCGACCCAGCCGGTCAGCGTCGCGCCCGGCATCCCGGCCTCGGCCAGTGTCGGCACGTCGGCGATCACCGGGACGCGGGCCGGGCTTGAAACCGGCAGGGCGCGCAGCTTCCCGGACTTGACCAGCGGCACGGCGGCCGATATCTCGAGCACGGTATAGTCCACCACGCCGCTGATGAGGTCTGGCAGCAGTGTGCTCATGGCGCGTCCACCGCCTGCACCTTGGCCGCGTCATTGATCGCTGCCAGCATGGCGCGATAGCCGGCACTGCTCGTGCCGAAGTTCAGCTTGCCCGGTTGGCGCCTGCCTGCGGCTGCCAGTTCGGCGAGCGACTTGTTTGGCGAGGTGGCCGGGACGACTACCGTCACCGGCTGCGCGCTCAGGCGCGCGACGGGAACAAAGTCGCGGGTCGGGTTGTACGGCAGATGCTTGAACAGCCAGGGATTGGCCGACATGGAACTCGACAGTGCCAGCAGCAAGGTGTATCCGTCCGGCGCCGCATTCGCCACGGCATCGGTGGCAATGATGGTGTTGCCGCCGGGCCGGTTCTCCACGTAGAACGACTTCCCGAGCTTCCGGGTGAGATGGCTGGCCAGCAGGCGCGATAAGTCGTCCACGCCCGTCCCCGGACTGGTGGCGGAGACGATCTTGACGGGCCGTTCGGGATAGCCGTCGGCCAGTGCGGCGCGGCCGGCAAACAGCAGGGTCACGCCCATGCCCGCAGCGAAGCAGGCGAGGGTGCGTCGGGCTTTGTTGGAAGCAGTCATGAAGCTTGTCTCCGATGTTGTCTTCTGGGATCGGCGCGCAACCTGAGTCCTGTTGCGCACCGCCTGCAACATGCCTGCCGTCAGAAGCCGCCGCGGCCTCCGCCGCAGATGATGGTCTGAGCGTTCACGTAGTTGGATTCGGGAATGCAGAGCATGTACACCGCGCCCGCTGCTTCCTCGGCGGTGCCGAAGCGGCCGAGCGGGGTGTCGCGGCCCGCCGCGGCGATCCGGTCCGGATGCACGCCGACCTTGATTTCGCGGCCTTCCACCCGCACGGTCATCTCTTCGGTGGTCGATTGCGTCAGGCGGGTCTCGATGGCGCCGAAGGCCACGCAGTTGACATTGACCTTCATGCGGCCCCACTCCTTCGCCAGCGACTTCGTCATGCCGATCACCCCGGCTTTGGCCGCGGAGTAATTGATCTGGCCGGCATTGCCCTGCGTGCCCGAGACCGAGGAAATGTTCACGACCTTGCGGAACACTTCCTTGCCGGCCTCCGCCTCTGCCTTGCTGGCTTCGCGGAAGTACGGCTGGGCCGCGCGCAGCAGCATGAAGGGCGCCTTGAGGTGACAATCGACAACGGCATCCCACTGCTCGTCGCCCATCTTCTGGATGACGTTATCCCAGGTATAGCCGGCGTTGTTGACGATGATGTCGAGTGCGCCGAACGTATCGAGCGTCTGCTTGACGATGCGCGTGCCGAAATCCGCTTCCACCACGCTGCCCGCGAAGGCAACGGCCTTCCCGCCGGCCTGCACGATGTCCGCTACGACTTCATCGGCCGGCGCCTGGTCGAGATCGTTGACCACGACGATGGCGCCTTCGCTGGCGAACTTCAACGCAACCGCGCGGCCGATGCCGCGGCCGGAGCCCGTAACGATGGCGACCTTGCCTTCCAGTTTTCTGCTCATGAAAATATCTTCGTAATGTATGAATCCGCGTGCCGCAGGCTTTCATGATGGCCATGCCACCACGTGACGGCACTACTCCTGTTGGCGAGTGCGACGCACCGGTTCCGATCGGCGTGCCCGGTTCGCCTTATGCGGCTTCCCGGCGATGCGGTTGCTCGAGCACGCCGAGGTGGTACTGCGTTTCGCCATGCAACTGATCGAGCACGAGAATGCGCTTGAGGTAATGGCCGACGGCACACTCGTGCGTCATGCCGATGCCGCCGTGCATCTGGATGGCTTCCTCGGCAATCCGGCGCGCATTGCGGCCGATGAGCACCTTCGCCGCGTGGAACTGACCATCGCCACGCGCGAAATCATTGCGTCCGGCCAGGGTGAGGGCGAGCGACATGACAAGACTGCGGCTTTGCTCGCGCGCGACGAGCATGTCGGCCGCGCGGTGCTGAAGCGCCTGATTGCTACCGATCGGCCGCCCGAACTGCCGGCGAATCTTCAGATACTCGAACGTCATCGCGCTGGCGCCTTCCATTGCGCCGAGCATTTCGGCGCACGCGCATGTAATACCGGTGCGCACCACATGCTCGAGCGCCGCGGCGGTATCCTGCGTACCGCCGAGCCGCTTCCCCTGAACATTTTTCAGTTGGATATTCCCCGCGGGCGAGCCGTCTACCAGTCGGTACGGCGACAGATGCAGGCCGATGTCCGCGGCGTTCACCAGGAACAACTGAATACCGTCGTCCGGCGTCGTCGCGCTCACAATGAACTGCTGACAGTTCGGCGCGTCCAGCACCATCTCCTTCGAGCCGGTCAGGAACCAGCCGGCGCTGTCATGCTTCGCCGCGCATTCGATGCGGCCCTGCTGGCGTTCCTGGTGCGCCCATCCCATGCGAGACATGCCCATTGCGATGCGGGGCAGCCATTCCGACTTCTGCTTGGGCGAACCCATGGCCTGCAGAGCCGTGGATGCCATGACCACCGTCGAGTGATACGGTTCCAGGGCGAGCACCTTGCCGAGGGCTTCGGAGATCATCGACAGGTCAACGGCGTCGCCGCCGAAGCCGCCATATTCCTCGCCAATGGCAGCACCAAGAACACCCATCTCGGCAAGCTGCCCCCAGACGCGGGCGCGTTGGCCAGGCGAGTTCTGCAGCAGGCCTTGGCGCGCCTCAAAGGTGTACTCCTTCGCCAGCAACCGCGAGAGTGCGTCGTTGAGCTGGAGCTGAATGTCGTTCAGTTTGAGGTCCATTTACAACCCTATTACGGTGGAAGCCAGGATGTTCTTCTGTACCTCGGTACTGCCGCCATAGATGGTCACGGCGCGCGAGTACAGATACGCGGTGGTGAGTTCGCCGCAGTCGCCGCGCAGGGACGCCGCACCGCCGATCTGCATCGCCAGTTCCACGATTTCCTGGTACAGCTCGCTGCCGCGCACTTTCAGCAGCGACGCCATGTTCTGGTCGATACCAGCATGCATGAGCCGCAATTGCGTAATCTCGAGGGCATGCACGTCGGTCTCGATCAGCGCGATGCGGCCTCGCCATGCCGCGGCGGTCTTCGCCGGAAGGCCGGCGCGTTCGCGGCTGGCGAGCAATTCCCTCGCGTAGCTGATGCGCTCACGGGTGCGCCCGATGCCGGCCACGTACGTTCGCTCGTGGCCGAGGAGGAACTTGGCATAGTCCCAGCCCTTGTTTTCCTCGCCGATAAGCCCACTCTGCGGGACGAGCACATCGTCGAAGAAAACCTGGTTCAGGCTGTGCCGGCCGTCGATGCCGATGATGGGGCGAATCGTCACGCCGGGCGACTTCAGGTCGATCACGACGAAGGAGATGCCCGCCTGTTTTTTGGCGGCGGCCGAATCCGTTCGAAGCAGGCAGAAGATCCAGTCGGATGCGTGGGCCTGGCTCGTCCAGATCTTCGAGCCATTGACGACATAGCCGCCGTCCACTCGCCTGGCGCTGGTCTGCAGCGACGCGAGATCCGAGCCGGAGTTCGGCTCGGAGAAGCCCTGGCAACTGAGGATGCCGCCGTTGAGCAGTCTCGGAAGAAAGAATTCGCGTTGCGCGTCGTTGCCGAAGTGAATAATGACCGGTCCGAGCATCGTGATGTTGAAAATATGCGGGGTAGGCGCCGAGGCCATCGCGCATTCATCCGCGAAGATCATTTGCTGGCCGGCATTCCAGCCGGTGCCGCCATGCGCCACGGGCCATGCCGGCGCACCCCAGCCATGTGCGTCGAGGGTACGTTGCCACTGGCGCTGGTCCTGGTAGCTGACAAAGCCGGTGCTGCGTATCCGCTGGCGCATGTCGGCCGGCAGATGGGCTGCGAGGAAAGCACGTACCTCTTCCCTGAAGCGCTTGTCTTCGGGTGTGCCGAGTAAATCCATACATGTCCTTTCTGTTGAAGCTTGGAGCTTGGAGCTTGAAGCGCGCGGTGCGCGGTGCGCGCGATGCCTTGCCTGAAGTGTCCTGGCGCTAGCGCGAGCAGGCGACAAAGGCGGGGGGAAGCTCGGCGTAGAGCACGTCGATCAGTGGCGCGCGTCGCTGGCGCGCAGCGGCCTGGTTGATGTAGCCCTTGTCGGCAATCTCGTTGGCATCGGACGAGGGCGGCTCCGCCATCAGCAGCAGCCGGCGTACCTGCTGGCTGGCGCCGGATGCCGCCTGCGCGCGAAGCGCGTCACGCAGGGCGGCAATGACCGTCGGATGCTTCACCAGTTCCTCCGGCGGCAGGGCCGCCAGTTCCGGCGCAAGGCGCTGGCAGGCGGCCACATTGGGCCATGCCAGGGCGGCAACGTAGTTGCGGTCGTGGCCGCAGATCACGGCGTCGGCCAGCAGCGGCGCACAATGCTCGACCAGCCCCAGCCGGACCGAGCCGGTGCGTACCCAGGTGCCGTTGGCGAGCTTGAAGTCTTCGACGCATCGTCCGGCGTAGCGCAGGCCGTGCAACGGATCTTCCGGATTCGCCAGGCGCACTGCATCGCCCATGCGGTAGAAGCCTTCCTCGTCGAACGCCGCCTGGGTGAGATCCGGGCGCTTGTGATAGCCATGGAACACGGGCCGGCCGCGCAGGCGGACTTCATAGCGGTCGTCGCCGCCATCGAGCGGTACGAGTTTGATCTCGACGCCCGGGATCGGCACGCCCACGTTGCCGAGGTCGCCACCGGGCAGCGTATAGATCGCACCTTGGCCGGTGGTTTCGGTCGAGCCAAAGCCCGCGACGAACCCGATGCGCTCGCCCACCGTACGGACGGCGGCGCTCTGGAAGCGTTCCCAGACATCGCGCGGCAGGCTGGCCCCGCCATAGGCGACGAAGCGCAGGCGAGAGAAGAACGAGCGGGCGAAGGATTCGTCGCGCTCCAGTTCGGCGGCGATCAGAGCCCACGCGGACGGCACGGTGGCATAGAACGTGGGGCATACGTCGCGCAGGTTCTGTACCGTGCGCGCGAACTGTCCCAGCAGCGGACGGCCGTCGTCGAGATAGTAGGAGCCACCCAGCGTCATCACGCGGCCCAGGTTGCCCATGCCGCCAAAGATGTGGTGCCAGGGGAGCCAGTCGAGCATGACGACAGGTTCGTCCGCAATGGCGCGATGCAGGTACTGGTACTGCCCGATCATCGCGGCCACGTTGTCGTAGCGGATCGGCACCGCCTTGGGTTCGCCCGTGGAGCCCGAGGTAAAGAAGATTCGCGCCACATCGCGCACGGGATCGATGGCGGCGTGCGCGGCCTGCAGGTCGGCGATCCGTCCGGCAGTCGGCGCGGCACCGGCGAGCGCGGCCCACGCGGTATGGCCTGCCTGCGGGTTGTCCACCGCGATGACCGCAGCGGCCGGCACGCCAAGCGCGTCCAACGCGCGCGAGAACGGCGCCGACGACTGCACGAACACGGCGCCCGGCTCGACCAGCGCGTGCATGCCGCGGACCCGCTGGTGATCCTGGCTCAGCAGCGAATACGACGGGGAGACGGCTGCCGAAGGGATGCCCGCATACTCGGCGCCCAGCAGCAGGACGGCCTGCTCCAGCGAATTGCCGGACAGGATCATCAGCGGACGCGCCTGCGACAGGCCCATCGCCAGAAGTCCCGACGCTACCGACAGCACCTGCCGGTGGAGCTCCGACCACGTCAGCGTGCGCCATGCGTCGCCGGCGCGTTCGCTGATGGCGGGCAGCGCGCCCCGCGTTTCGGCCCAACGCGCCAGGAAGCTGCTGAAGGCGAAGGGGCCGCCTTGCAGCGGCGAGTCGGTCGACCATAGCAGCAACGAGCCGTCCTCACGACGTCCGTACGCGGCGCCGGGTTGCGACAGGCCGGATTGTCGGTAGCAGGGTGCAGCTTCGGTTTGGGTGCGCGACGTCGCGGCCGGAATCGTGGCAATGCCAGACATGTGTCGGTCTCCGTGTGATGGCTTATAGGAGACCAAGCATGCATTGCCGGCGCGCTGCAATCACTAGCCGGGGAGGCCAGTTCAGGGTATCCCCTTAGAGCCGCCCCTTTCCAGGTGATCAAACGACACGTCAGTTTTGATGACGCGGGCGGTGAAAACGCGCCGTCGTGCACGCTCCTGCTACGTAGCCCTTCTTCCTTGAGGGTCGGCCGGGATTCGTGAATATCTGAAGCTTAAGATATTTGCGAATCCCGGCCGACCCTCGACTACGACCTGACCATGGAGGAACTGCAGGCGGCGGGGTGCTTTGATCCGCCGGCCCCACCGCCCCCACCGCCACCCCCGCCAGCGTCGCCGCCGGTGGTCTGCTGCGGCAACGCTGCGGGGCAGAGCTGGCGACGGGACCGGCGAGATGCCCGACTGGCTGCGGCGGGCGGTCAATGCGGGGCAGAGCGTGGCGTTTTTTCGGGTTTGATGGGGCGACTGGAGCACTCTATGTGAACTGACGCGCGCGGATGCGGCCCCTCCCCTCTGAGTTGCTGCGCCGCGTCATCAGGCGATAGAGCGCTTTCAAGGTCAGCATTGATGAGTAACCTCAGTCGCCGGGAAGGCCGGCTCTGGTGCAAATAGGTGATCTGATCAAGAAATTCGCTATCGTTAGGATATCTCATCGAGCAGACATGACGGCATTCCAGACTGCAGGCGCAGCGGTATCTTTAAGGCCGAGTGCTGCGAGGTTGAACTGACCCTTGCGAATGCGATGCATCAACTCGATGCCTGCAATCGTGGTCGCGGCGCTCCTGAACCGTTTGAAGCCGAGCATCACGTTCGTTCGGGACTTGATGTTGCGATGGTCCTGCTCGATCAGGTTGTTGAGATATTTCGACGATCGGACCTTCGTGTCCTCAGGCAGCAATCCATCGGCCTTCATCTCGCGCACTGCGCGGTGCGAGGCAGCATAGCCATCGAGCGTAATGACCTGCGGGGCCTGGCCCTGATGTTTGACGGCCTTGCTGAAAAAGGCCCTTGGCCGCGGCCACGTCGCGCTTTGCCCTGAGCATGAAGTCCACCGTCTGGCCAGACCGATCCACTGCCCGGTAAAGATAGATACCATTTACCACGAATCTTCAGGTAGGTTTCATCAACACGCCATGAGCGCCCTGTGGGCGTGCCGAAACGGTTCCAGCGCTTGACGAACTCCGGCGTATAGCGCCTCACCCAGCGCAGGATCGTAGTGTGAGCCAGCGCCAAGCCCCGCTCCGCCATCATCTCGACCAGATCGCGTAGGCTGAGTTTGTAGCGCAGGTACCAGCGCACGCACAGAATGATGATTTCCCGATCAAAATGTCGACCATCGAACAACCCCTCAAGACTCTCCAGCTTGCTCATCACCGGCCATCAGTTCGTTTACCCCGACAACTCTAACCGATTCGCCGCCCCTATTTGCACCAGAGCCCCTATCCTTCTATCACCACATTCGAGAGCCCAAATGACCGGATCCAAGACCGAGCGGGCAGCGTTCCAACCCGCGGACCTTTCAACCTCGCTTTGACAAAATAGTGAACATATGCTACCGAAGCGCCGTTATTTGCGGCGTCGATCTGAATACTGTACATACGTACAGATTTCACGCGTATCGCTTAACCCGTGTCCACGGTCGATTCATCCGTCCTATCGCAGGCATGCGAGGCTAAATGCATGTGCGGTCGGTGCTGCTTTTTAGGGGTGCCTGAGCAGGCACAGGAACTTCCGGCCAGCAGGCGGCGCAGAGTCGGCGCTCGACTGCCTTGTCGGCGTACGTTATAAGGTGAGACGAACTTCTGCAGCACTGTCCCCGTGCTGCCTGGATAGTAATAACAGCGTTAGACATGCACGAGCACGCCACCAACTCCCGGGCGGCAGACCAGTCCCCGGGTCTTGCCATCGAGGCCGTCGCCAGTACGAAACTGGTTCCCCCGCGTGCGACCCGCCGCCTAATTTCACGGGATGCGCTACAGCAGCGCCTCCTCGATGCGCGGCGCCAGCGTTGCATCGTTCTGCAAGGCCCGGCCGGCAGTGGCAAGACGTGCAGCCTGGTGGCGTTGCGGCAAGCGTTGCTGACACTTGATTTCGATGTCGCTTGGCTCTCGCTCGCCGCGGAAGACAACGAACTCACGCGCTTCTTCAGTTGCCTGCTGGCCGGCATTGGGATGGTGGACGGTGAAGTGGTGCGCGACGCGGCGCTGCTGATGCGGCGCGATAGCGATGGCGCGGATTTTGAACACTGGGTCGTGTCCCTGGTCGAGGCGCTTGCCGCCCGGCAGCGCGATCTGACAGTGATCGTCGACGATCTGCAATACCTGAACAGTCCGCAGATCTGTCAGGCGCTGCAATGCCTGCTCGACTACGCTCCGCCCAATCTGCATCTGGTCTTCAGTTCGCGCAGCGCGTTTCCGCTATCGCTGGCGCGTTTGCGTGCGCAGTCGCTTGTGGTTGAGTTCGACCTTCACGACCTGCGCTTCACTCCCGAGGAATCCGAGCGCTTCCTGCGCGAGCAATTGGGCCACATCGATCGGCGCGACGCGCGCGTGCTGCACGATCTGACCGATGGCTGGGTGGCCGGGCTGCAGCTGTTCGCGGTGGACATGCATGCCAAGCCGGGCGGTGGTTATGCACGTGTGCGCGTGCGCGATGCCAAGGCGTTTGCGAGCTATTTCGAGCGCGAAGTGCTCGACAACCTGCGGCCGGAAGACCTGCAGCTGCTGACCATTGCGGCAACCTGCAGCCAGTTCTGTGCGTCGCTCTGCGCGACGCTGCTCGGCGTGCCGCAGGCGGTAGCGGCCATGACGTCGCGCCTGACGCGGCTCGACGACCACAATCTCTTTATCAGCCAAGTGCGTAGCCAGGACCGCGAAACCTGGTATCGCGTACACCCGCTGCTGCGCGAGGTGCTGTCGCACCGCCTTGACGAAATGCCACTTGCCGACCGGCTCGCGCTGCATGGCGCCGCGTGGCGCTGGTTTGGCGCGCGCGGCCACATCGACGACGCGGTGCGCCATGCCGTGCAAGCCGGGGAGGTGCAGGCAGCGGCCGATATCGTTGAGGCTTGCGCGGTGGAAATGATGGGCCGTGGCGAACTGTCCGAGGTGTCTAGCCTGGTGCGCCGGTTGCCCGCGGAGCAGGTGCAGGCTCGTTTTCCGCTGCGGCTCGTAACAGCCTATCTCGCCATGTACGCCGGCAACCTTGGGGCAGTCGATGCGGCGTTGCGCCGGTTCGAGTCGGACCTCGATGCGCTGGGCGTGGGCGAGCGCTTTGCTGTGCGCGTCCTGCAGGCAGCGCTGGCGCTGCAACGCGACGACTCCGAATCGATCCATGCTATCGCACCCTTGCTCGAAGCGATCCCCGATGATGCCCAGGCGTTCGCGTTCGCCGGCCGCGCCCACCTGCTGGCGTGGATGCATATGCACCATGGCCACTACGATGCGGCTCGCGCGCTGCTGCAGGAGGGCGCGGAGCGCAACGTGGCGCCGGCGCGCCGAATGACGGGACAAGCGCTGTCTGGTATGAGCCTGTCCCTCGAAGGGCGCATTGTGGAGGCCGAGCGCGCGTTGCGTGCGGTGCAGCACGAGGTGGGCCGCCACGACACGCTCTACATCGACGTGGGCGCCGTTGTCGATGGGATGCTCGGCGAAGTGATCTATGAGCTCAACGAACTCAACGCAGTGTGTACGCAGCTGGAGCCATGCCTCGACATGGTGGAGCGGACGTCGGTACCTGACGCGGCGCTGCGCGGCTTCCTGGCCGTGGCGGCGGCGCATTGGCGGCTCGGCCACCGCCTTGAGGCACTCGAGCAGCTGGATCGCCTCGACGACTATGCCAGCCGGCGCGGGCTCGACCGCATGCAGGCCCACGCGCTGGCGCTGCGGCTGCGCATGCTACTGGAGCAGGGCGCGACCACCGAGGCCATCGAGGTTCTGGAATCGCTGACCGCGCTCGGCCGGCAGTACGCCACGGCGGCACGCGGCACCGGCGCCGAAATCCGGCGTGTGGCCGACGCCGCACGTGCAGCGGCAGACCTGCACTGGGAGGACTACGACGGTGCTATTGCCTGCCTAAAGCCGCTGCTCGAAGACGCCAGGGCTGCGGGGCGGGGCGCGGCGGTGGCTGCCGCCCACGCAGCGCTCGCGGTGGCTTACCACGGACGCGGAGACGCCGATGCGGCGCGCCGGCAGTTGCTCGAGGCACTGCGGCTTGGCCACCAGCTCGGCCTCATGCGCAGCCTGCTCGACGTGTCGGACCAGATCCCGGCCATGCTCGAAGCCCAGGCTCCTGACGCGCTAGACCCGGTGCTGGCGTTTTACGCCAAGCGCCTCGTGGCTGCGGCGGCCAGCACGCGCGAAGCGGCCGCGCAGCCGGCCCTGCGCGATGCCGGTGGCACGACGGACGTGCTCAACGTCCGGGAGCGCGAAGTGCTGGCGCTGGTCGCCCAGGCCATGCCAAACAAGAAGATTGCGCGCGTGCTGGGCGTCACGTCCCACACGGTCAAATGGCATCTGCGCAAGATCTACAGCAAGCTCGGCGTGTCAGAGCGGGACGAAGCGGTGGCCCGCATGCGCGATCTTGAGATGGATTCGGCGTCGAGACCCCACTGACGGCCGCCTTGCTGCCCAATCCGGCTAGTGAATTGCAACGCTGGATTGGACATCATGAGAGGTATCCGAGAGGCGCGCCTGGATCGGAGCGCGCCGCCGGAACCTTACTCATGGAAAGGAGCTTGACAGTGGAAGTGAATCGCACGGTCTTCCGGGAAGACCATGAAATGCTGCGTCCCATGGCGCGAAGGTTCTTCGAGCGCGAGTGCGCGCCGCGCCAGCCGGAGTGGGACAAGGCCGGCAAGACAGACCGCGATACCTGGCTCAAGGCAGGCCGCGAAGGGCTGCTCTGCGTGTCGGTCCCCGTGGAATACGGCGGCGGCGGCGGCGATTTTGGCCACTCGGCGGTGGTCATGGAGGAGATGCATCGCGCAGGAATCTCGGGTGCGGGCTTCTCGATCCACTCGGACATCATCGCGCCCTATATCGTGCGTCTAGGCACCGAAGCGCAGAAAAAGCGATGGCTGCCCGATATCTGCGCTGGCAAGACCATCATGGCGGTGGGCATCACCGAGCCGGGCGGCGGATCCGACGTCAAGGCCATCCGCACCACCGCAGTGCGCGATGGCGACGAGTACGTAATCAACGGCAGCAAGACGTTCATCAGCAACGGCCTGAACTGCGACATGATCATGCTTGTTTGCAAGACGGACCCGGCGGCGGGCGCCAAAGGTGTCAGCCTGATCATGGTCGAGGCCAATCGCGCGGGGTTCAAGCGCGGCCGCAAGCTCGACAAGGTGGGCCAGCCCGGCGCCGACACGGCCGAACTGTTCTTCGACAATGTGCGCGTGCCCGTGGAAAACCGGCTCGGCGACGAGAACGGCGGCTTTGCATACCTGATGCAGGAGCTGCCGCAGGAACGCCTGCTGATCTCGATCTATGCCGCCATTGCCATCGAACGGCTGCTGCAGATTACGGTGGACTACGTCAAGGACCGCCGCGCCTTCAACCAGACGGTCTGGGATTTCCAGAACACCAAGTTCAAGCTGGCCGACGTCAAGGCCCAATCGGTAGCTGTGCGGACCATGGTCGACTACTACATCGGCGAGCACATGAAGCGCAAGCTCACCGTCCAGGAAGCGGCTATCGCCAAGCTCTTCGCCACTGAGACGCTGTGGAAATGCATCGACGACATGGTCCAGCTCCATGGCGGCTACGGCTACATGCTTGAGTACCCGATCGCCCGCGCGTTCACGGACTACCGCGTCTGCCGCATCGCGGGCGGCGCCAGCGAAGTGCTGCGCGACCTTATCTCACGCAAGCTGTGAACCGCCACCGATTTCCCGCAATCCATCTCAATAACAGGTTGAACCATGAGTGAGAAAGTCATAGTCGCCGGCGTGGGCATGATCCCGTTCCTGAAGCCGGGCGCCAGCAAGAACTACTTCGAGATGGGTGCCGATGCCGTGCGGCTGGCCCTGGCCGACGCCGGCATCGGCTACGAGCAACTGCAGGAAGCCTACGCCGGGTACGTCTACGGCGATTCCACCTGCGGCCAGACCACGGTGTACGAGGTTGGCATGACCGGCATCCCGGTGGTCAACGTCAACAACAACTGTTCGACGGGCTCAACGGCGCTATACCTGGCCCGCAAGGCCGTTGCATCGGGCGACGCCGACTGCGTGCTGGCGCTCGGGTTCGAACAGATGCAGCCGGGCGCGCTGAAGATGCACTGGGACGACCGTCCGCCCCCGCGCACGCGCTTCTTGCCCGTGCTGAAGTCGCTGACCGAAGACATGAGCCACCTCGGCCAGGCGCTGCGCTCTTTCGGCGGTGCCGGGCGCGAGTACATGGAGAAGTACGGCGCAAGCATGGAAACGTTCGCAGCGGTGCGCGCCAAGGCGAGCCGGCATGCCGCCAACAACCCGCTGGCGCTGTTCCGCAAGGTACTGACCGTCGGGGAGGTGATGGCCGACACCGTGATGGTTCCCGGTGTCATGACGCGGCTGATGGCGTGCCCGCCCACCTGCGGCGCGGCGGCGGCAATCGTCGTCTCGGAGCGATTTGCGCGCAAGCATGGCCTGCGCACCGATGTGCAGATTCTCGCACAGTCCCTGACCACCGATCCGCCCGAGGCGTTCGATCCGCCTTCGATGCTGAGCTGGGTTGGCTCGCACATGACGCGCGCCGCTGCGGGCAATGTCTACGAAAAAGCGGGCGTGGGTCCCGAAGATATCGACGTGTGCGAACTGCACGACTGCTTCGCGCAGAACGAAGTCATCAGTTACGAGACGCTGGGCTTCTGCCCCGAAGGCGGTGCCGAGAAGTTCGTCCGCGACGGCGATAACACCTATGGCGGCAAGGTCGTCATCAACCCTTCGGGCGGCCTACTGTCAAAGGGGCACCCCCTAGGCGCCACCGGCCTGGCGCAGTGCTATGAGCTGACGCAGCAGTTGCGCGGCGGCGCCGACAAGCGCCAGGTGGAGGGTGCGCGACTCGCACTCGCCCACAACATTGGTCTGGGCGGCGCCTGCGTGGTGACGCTCTACGGCAAGAACTAAGCTTCTGTACAGAGTCGGACTTCGGCCGCCGCGACGCTTGAATGCGTCCGGCGGCTTTTCTTTTGCCTAGGGTGACACTGGAGGCTTGTACTGGGAACAGACCTGGTAGATGACCGGCTGGAACGGCAATTGACTGATTGCAAGAAGCGCCAGGTGGACTGTCAAACGGTCGCCGTCATCCCGGGCATTGGCAGGCTCACGGCCACTGCGCCAATTGCTACCGCCGGAGACGCCAAAGCCTTCAAGTCAGGAAGAGAGCTGGCCGCCTTCCTCGGCCTGGTACCTCGCCAGACCGGTACAGCGGGCAAGGTGCAGCTCGGAGGCATTAGCATCCGCCGCGATGTTTACCAGCGCTCGCGCACGGATGCTATTCCAATCGAAAGAGAAGGGAATCTGGTGCGATCGTCTGTGCCAGAGACGACCGACCAACGTCGCCGCCGTGGCCTTAGCCAACAAAATGGTTCGCACTGCCTAGGCGCTGCTAGTGCATGGAACCACATTTGAAAAGAACCACGTGTCAGTGAAGCCGGTGTAGCTTGTACGCCTGACGAATCTCGTCAGCAAGTTGCGATGGTAAGCGGATAGATGATGGCGTGACAGGGTGGACTGCAAGAGCGCAAGCCTGTTTTGGTGTGAGAGGGCTCTCGGCGAAGGCTCGTCGGGGAAATCTGTGGGTGAAAGAGGATGCGCGGCTAGCCAAGTGAAGCCCGATTGAGGTACTGATAGAGCTTGCGACACGTTGCATCAAAGGCATTTTGTGCGGACTCGGAGATAGCTGGCCAAATGAGAGGACCGCCGTCTTCCTCAATGATCTTGTCCAGGAGGGTTGCCACAGGAAGAGTGAGGAGATCGGGATCTTCATGGCGTCGTCGGATCATTTCGCCGCCCAGCATCCAGATGTGATCGCGGTGCCGAAGCAATGTCTTGCGCGTATATCCCAACGTTGGGAGCTGCTCCAGGAAAGGCGTGAGTATTGCTACGATTGCCTCTCCAGTCGAAATATCTTCGTCAACGACTCGCCACGAAGCAGGCCAGTTATGCAGGTCTGGAATGTACTGGGCGAGCGTTTGCTGTTCGGGGACAATAGCGGTTTTGCTCTTGTCGCTTCTGCTCCTGCTAACCATGTTGCTGACCCGCCTGCTGAATGCCTGTCATCATATTCCAGGTTTCGTTTATGAAGGTGCGCGGCTGTGCGAGGCAACCCAGTCCATCGAGATCGACGTGCGTCCGCGCAAGGGCTCGAAGCCGATCTGCTCATGCTGTAGCCAGCCTGCGCGGGGTTACGACACGCTCGCACAGCGCAGGTTCGAGTTTATTCCGGTCTGGGGTTTTGCCGTGTTCCTTCTCTATACCATGCGGCGCGTCGATTGTCGTGACTGTGGCGTGAAGGTCGAAGCCCTGCCGTGGGCCAACGGCAAGCACACGCTCCCCCGGGCTTACATGCTGTTCCTAGCGCAGTGGGCACGCAAGCTGTCGTGGAAGGAGACGGCACAAAGCTTCCGCACCAGTTGGGAGAAAGTCTTCAATGCAGTGGAGTGGGTGGTGGACTGGGGGCTGGCCCATCGCGAACTCGGTACGATCCGTGCCATTGGCGTCGATGAGATCCAGTATGGTCGTGGACACAAGTACCTCACCCTGGTCTACCAGATCGAGGCCGGCTGCACGCGTCTGCTATGGGTGGGGCAGGAGCGCACGAAGGCAAGCTTCGCCAAGTTCTTCGCCATGATCGGCAAACAGGTATGTGAGAAGGTTGAGTTCGTCTGCTCGGACATGTGGAAGCCCTACCTTGAGATGATAGCGCTGCATTTCCCCAATGCGCTGAATATCCTGGACCGCTTTCACATCGTTGCGAAGATGAATAAGGCCATCGATGAGGTCCGCGCTGACGAATCACGCCGCATGGTCCGCGATGGATACGAGCCGGTGCTCAAGAAATCCCGCTGGTGCCTGCTCAAACGCCCGGAAAATCTGACCGACAAACAGCGACTGCGCATGCGTGACTTGTTGCAGTACAACCTGCGCACCGTCCGCGCCTGGCTGCTCAAAGAGGAATTCCAGCAGCTCTGGGATTACATCTCACCAGACTGGGCCGGAAAATTCCTCGACCAGTGGTGCACGCAGGTGATGCGCTCGCGCATCGAACCCATGAAGAAGTTCGCCCGCACCGTGCGTGCCCACCGTGAGCTGATCCTCAACTACTTCCGTGCGCGCAAGCAGTTCTCCAGCGGCGTCGTCGAGGGTCTGAACAACAAGGCCAAAGTCACCATGAGAAAATCGTACGGATTCCGAACCTTCAGGGCGACGGAAATCGCGCTATATCATGCACTTGGAAGCCTTCCCGAGCCTTCGTCAACCCACACATTTTTCTGACGAACCTCGGCGAATTCCATCAGGACCCGCAGGCATGGCCTGCACGATGAGGCCGGATATATTGGAATGGCCCCATCCCTCCCCCGTCTCTCGAGACTCCATGCGATCATGAAGTCTCGAGAGACGGGGGCATGGAAACTAGCTATTAGGCTACTTGGGAGTCCATCATGAGCATCGCGCTTGTTGGTATCGATCTTGCGAAAAACGTCTTTCAAATCCATGGAGTAGACGAGCATGGCAAGCCGGTGCTGCGTCGCCGGGTAAGTCGTTCAAAGCTGCTGGAGACAATAGTCCGTCTGCCAGCCTGTTGAATTGTCCTGGAAGCATGTGGCGGCGCCCACTACTGGGCGCGTCGCTTCATGGCTATGGGACGCCAGGTCCAGATGATTGCTCCGAAGTTCGTGAAGCCGTTTGTCAAATCTCTGAAGAACGACTGCAATGACGCCGAGGCAATCGTCGAAGCGGCCTCTCGTCCGACGATGCGTTACGTGGCAATCAATGGCATCGAACAGCAAGACGGTCAATGCATGCACCGGATCCGAAGCTTGCCGATGCGAGATCGCATCGCGCAGATCAATCAGATTCGTGGCCTGCTTGCCGAATACGGCATCGTCATTGCTCAAAGCTCGCTGCAAATACAGCGGCACCTCCCCGAGATCGTCGCGGACATGACCACAGAGTTGACGGAACTCACCAAGGGAATGCTGTGCGACATGTACGAGCGACTCAAGCAACTCGATGAACAGATCGCGCGATATGGTTCTGTCGCAGTAAGGACGT
>JYOD01000115.1 GCA_000955785.1 Burkholderiaceae bacterium 16 | reverse complement strand
CGGAAAACGATAGCGTGGCTTTCACATCGGACGGCGTCATGTCGGTTCCTTCTAATGCTGACTAATAATGTTGACGAAACTCAGACCGAACGCAGCAGGGCAATCACGTGCTGCATCGGGGGCGTGTCGAGCTCACCGTCCAGCTCCTTGCGGGCAAGCAGCAGGTCCATCAACTCGTTGTCGCTCAGCTCGAACAGCTCGGAGAGCGCGGCCACGTCCTGGTCGGATAGGCTTTCTTCGTAACGGTTGAAAAAACGTTCGACGATGATGTCGTTCTCCAGGAGGCCACGCCGCGCGCGCCAGCGCAGTCGCGCACGCCGGTGCGGATCGGCCTGGTGGGAGAAACTGGGGGAAACACTTTCGGTCATAGGTACCTACTTCCGGCGCGCCGGTCGGGTATGCAGTTTGATAGCCCGGACTGACGCGCCGCTTACATCTACCGCGCGGATCAGACCGAGCGGCGAACCATCAGCTCCTTGATCTTGCCGATGGCCTTGGTCGGGTTCAGCCCCTTCGGGCAAACGTCGACGCAGTTCATGATGCTGTGGCAACGGAACAGGCGGTACGGGTCGTTCAGGTCGTCCAGACGCTCGCTGGTCGCCTGATCGCGGCTGTCCGCTATAAAGCGATAGGCTTGCAGCAGGCCGGCCGGGCCGACGAACTTGTCCGGGTTCCACCAGAACGACGGGCACGACGTCGAGCAGCTTGCGCACAAGATGCACTCATACAGGCCATCCAGCTCGTCGCGTTCCTCGGGCGACTGCAGGCGCTCTTTCTCGGGCGGCGGCTCGTCGTTGATGAGGTACGGCTTGATCGAGTTGTACTGCTTGAAGAACTGCGTCATGTCGACGATCAGGTCGCGCACCACCGGCAGGCCGGGCAGCGGACGCAATACGATCCGGTCCGGCAGCTCGCGCATATTGGTCAGGCAGGCCAGACCGTTCTTGCCGTTGATGTTCATCGCGTCCGAACCGCACACGCCTTCGCGGCACGAGCGGCGGAACGAGATGGTTTCATCCAGCTTCTTCAGCTTGACCAGCGCGTCCAGCAACATGCGCTCATGACCGTCGAGCTCGACCTCGTAAGTCTGCATGCGAGGCGCAGCATCCTTGTCCGGATCGTAGCGGTAGACTTCGAAAATACGCTTCATTTCTGTGGGTCCTGTGGGTCGTCTACGGCGGTGCTTAGAAGGTCCGGGCCTTGGGCGGAACGCTTTCCACCGTCAGCGGGTTCATCTTCACCGGCTTGTATTCGAGGCGGTTGCCCTCGCTGTAGAACAGGGTGTGCTTGAGCCAGCTCTCGTCATCGCGATTCGGGAAGTCGCTGTGCGCGTGCGCACCGCGCGACTCCTTGCGGGCAGCTGCCGAGATCATGGTGGCCTTCGCCACTTCCACCAGGTTGGCCACTTCCAGGGCTTCCACCAGCGCGGTGTTGAAGACCTTGGACTTGTCCTTCAGGTGGATGTTGTTGGCTCGCTCCGTCACTTCCAGGATGCGCTCGACACCTTCGTCCATCAGTTTCTGCGTACGGAACACGCCCGCATGCGACTGCATGTTCTTGCGGATGTCGTTGGCCACGTCCTGGGTATATTCACCCGAGGTCGAGGATTGCAGCTTGGCCAGGCGCGACATGGCGCGGTCGGCGGCGTCGGCCGGCAGCGGCTTGTGCTCTTTCTGCTTGATCGCCGTCGCCGCGATGTGGTTGCCGGCCGCACGGCCGAACACCACCAGGTCCAGCAGCGAGTTGGTGCCCAGACGGTTGGCGCCATGCACCGACACGCAGGAGCATTCGCCGATCGCGTAGAAACCGTTGATGACCTCGTTGGGATTGCCGTTCTTCGGCGCCACCACCTGGCCATTGATATTCGTCGGGATACCGCCCATCTGGTAATGGATGGTCGGCACCACCGGGATCGGTTCCTTGATCGCGTCCACGTTGGCGAACTTGACGCCGATCTCGCGGATCGACGGCAGGCGCTTCATGATGGTGTCCGCGCCAACGTGCGTCAGGTCCAGCAGCACGTAGTCGCCGTTCGGGCCGCAGCCGCGGCCTTCCTTGATTTCCTGGTCCATCGAGCGCGAGACGAAGTCGCGCGGCGCCAGGTCCTTCAGCGTCGGCGCATAGCGCTCCATGAAGCGCTCGCCGTCCTTGTTGCGCAGGATACCGCCTTCGCCGCGCACGCCTTCGGTGATCAGCACGCCCGCGCCGGCCACGCCGGTCGGGTGGAACTGCCAGAACTCCATATCTTCCAGCGGCACGCCTGCGCGCGCCGCCATGCCCAGGCCGTCACCGGTGTTGATGAAGGCGTTGGTCGAAGCGGCATAGATACGGCCGGCGCCACCGGTGGCGAACAGCGTGGTCTTGGCTTCGAGGATGTAGACTTCGCCGGTTTCCATTTCCAGCGCGGTCACGCCCAGCACGTCGCCGTCGGCGTCGCGGATCAGGTCCAGCGCCATCCATTCGACGAAGAAATGCGTCTTTGCGCGCACATTACGCTGGTACAGCGTATGCAACAGTGCGTGGCCGGTACGGTCGGCCGCGGCGCAAGCGCGCTGGACCGGCTTCTCGCCGTAGTTGGACGTGTGGCCGCCAAACGGACGCTGGTAGATGGTGCCGTCGGGGTTGCGGTCGAACGGCATGCCGAAGTGTTCGAGCTCGTAGACCACCTTGGGCGCTTCACGGCACATGAATTCGATTGCGTCCTGGTCGCCCAGCCAATCGGAACCCTTGATGGTGTCGTAGAAGTGATAGTGCCAGTTGTCCTCGCTCATGTTGCCGAGCGAGGCGCCGATGCCGCCCTGCGCCGCCACGGTGTGCGAGCGGGTCGGGAAAACCTTGGAGAGCACGGCCACGTTCAGGCCGGCCTCTGCGAGCTGGAGGGATGCGCGCATCCCGGCGCCGCCCGCCCCGACGATGACCACGTCAAAGCGACGACGCGGCAATCCTGTCTTGACTGCGACCATTTATTACACCCTCCAGAGAATCTGAGCTGCGTAGCCCGCGCAACCGACGAGCCACAGAATCGTAAGAACTTGCAGCACGAGGCGCACGGCCATCGGCTTCACATAGTCCATCCAGATGTCGCGCACGCCAATCCAGGCATGAAACAGCAGCGACAGGATGGTGAGGAACGTGATGATCTTCATCCATTGGTTGGCGAAGAGACCTGCCCACGCTTCGTAGGAAGCGCCGTTCGAGAGCAGGAAGGCGACTGCCAGCACGACGGTGAAGACCACCATGATGACAGCGGTGACGCGCTGCGCGAGCCAGTCTTTCAGACCGTAGTGCGCACCGACGACCAGACGCTTGGGACCGATATTATTATTTGCCACGTTGACTCTCTCCTCAGAACAGGCCGAACAGCTTCAGGCCGAACACCGCGGTGAGCAACAGGCTGATGATCAGCACGGAGACAGCGGACTTGGCCGAAGCGGCCTTGGTCACACCGACGTGCACGTCGAGCAGCAGGAAACGAATGCCAGCGCAGAAGTGGTGCAGGTAACCCCAGATCAGGGCCAGCAGAACCAGCTTGACGAAGCCACCGGACAGCAGCGCCGAGAACTTTGCGAAACTCAGTTCGGAAGTGACGCTCTGCTCGAAGAGATACAGGACGAAAGGAAGGAGGAGGAACATCAGAGCACCGCTTGCGCGATGCAGGATGGACACCTTGCCGGCCCAGGGCAACCTGTAACGCGCCAGCTGCGTCACATGGATGTTCCGGAACTCCGGCCTGGCTTGTTTGGCTTCAGCCATGCGAGACCCCATTTTGCGGTAAACAAAAAACAAAACTACTGAGCGCTCTGGATGCAAATGGATGCAGCCGGAGCAAATCCCGATAATTTTAGCGCCTTTGTTGCGCGGCGCACCAATAATTTTCAGCTATCGCGCACCAACATGGCGTGCTCGACAATCGAACGCAACCGCGCCGCCCGGTAATCTTCCCCGCTTTGCGCAACGGCGGGGTCCGCCATGGCGGCGTCGGCAATAATCCACCCGGATTTCCACACGGCAGCTCAGCTCAAATCGTTCTGATAATAGTGCCGGGTGGTGACGTACAGCCCGCGCCGGACCTCGACGGGCCGGTCGCCATAGGTGAACGAGACCCGCTCGACGGACAAAAGCGGCGTCCCCGCATCGACGGACAGCAGGGCGGCGGTGGCGCTATCTGCCGCCACGGCGCGGATTTTCTCGGTGGCCCGGATCATGCGCGTGCCGAATTCGGCCTCGAACAGCGCATACATCGGCCCCTTCCATTCGGTCAGCTTTTCGGCAGTCAGGCCCTTGAAGTTGGTACCCAGCAGCCAGATTTCGTCCAGCACGGTGGCTTCGCCGGAGAAAAACAGCACGCGACGGATCTGCACCACGCTATCGCCGGTGCGGATGTCCAGCAGGCGTGCGATTTCGGCCGGCGCGCGCAGGCGCTTGCACTCCAGCACCTGGCTTGCGCCATAATGTGGCTCGCCCTCGTCCGGCACCAGGCGCAGGAAGCGGAACTTCACGCCATCCTCGTGGTGCGTCGTGACAAAGGTGCCCTTGCCCTGCCGGCGCGCGACCAGGTTCTCGGCCGCGAGTTCGTCGATCGCCTTGCGCACGGTGCCCTGGCTGACCTTGTAGCGCGCGGCAAGGTCCATCTCGCTGGGGATCATTTCGCCTGGCTTCCATTCGCCGGACTGCAGGCTCTGCGTGATGAGCGCCTTGATCTGCTGATAGAGCGGGCTGAACGTAGGCGAGGCCGCCGCGGCCGAGGACGGCTGCGTCCCGGCGCCGGGCGCAGCGGCGCCGTTATCCTGCACTGCAGCAACGGCAGTGCCGGCGAGGGACGGGGGCAGGGATGACATAACCGAATTTCACCACAAAATGGCAAAGGGCGTCCAGCCCGACATCAAATGTCTTATGTCTTATATAAGACATATGAATTGACAACACAATTGAGCCGGCCTACACTCCCGCAGGTTTCACGCTGGCATCCACTCTGGATACGGCACCCCTCTTCGCAGTAGACTTACGCTTTGTCGCACCCCATGACCCGTTGTGGCTCTCTCCAGTCGGCATCGCTAGCAGCGCGCCGGTGGATTGCCGCCTGCCGCCGTGGCGACAAATCCGCACCCGGTGACGTCCGGACCCCCGTCCGGCTCGCCACCGACCAGTTTCCCCCTCTTCTTGTTTGGAGAATTACTCATGGCTAAAGCCCCAATGCGCGTCGCAGTCACCGGCGCCGCTGGCCAGATCGGCTACTCCCTGCTGTTCCGCATTGCCAATGGCGACATGCTCGGCAAAGACCAGCCGGTCATCCTCCAACTGCTCGACCTCCCGCAAGCCCAGGCCGCCGTCAAGGGCGTGGTGATGGAACTGGAAGATTGCGCATTCCCGCTGCTGGCAGGCGTGGTGATCACCGACGACCCCAAGGTCGCGTTCAAGGACGCCAACGTCGCGCTGCTGGTCGGTGCCCGTCCGCGTAGCAAGGGCATGGAGCGCAAGGACCTGCTCGAAGCCAACGCCCAGATCTTCACGGTGCAGGGCAAGGCACTGGACGAAGTCGCCGCCCGCGACATCAAGGTGCTGGTGGTCGGCAACCCGGCCAATACCAACGCCTATATCGCGATGAAGTCGGCTCCGAGCCTGCCCAAGGAAAACTTCACCGCCATGTTGCGCCTGGATCACAATCGTGCCCTGTCGCAAATCGCCGCCAAGACCGGCAAGCCGGTCGCGTCGATCGAGAAGATGTTCGTCTGGGGCAACCACAGCCCGACCATGTACGCCGACTACCGCTACGCGACCGTCGACGGCCAGAGCGTCAAGGACCTGATCAACGACCACACCTGGAACAACGACGTGTTCCTGCCGACCGTCGGCAAGCGCGGCGCCGCCATCATCGAGGCGCGTGGCCTGTCGTCGGCAGCTTCGGCCGCCAACGCCGCCATCGACCACGTGCATGACTGGGTCCTGGGCTCGAACGGCAAGTGGGTCACCATGGGCATCCCGTCCGACGGTTCCTACGGCATCCCCGAGGACACCATGTTCGGCTTCCCGGTGACCACCGCCAACGGCAAGTATGAAATGGTCAAGGGCCTTGAAGTCGACGCCTACAGCCGGGAAAAGATCAACATCACGCTCAAGGAACTGGAAGAAGAGCGTGCTGGCGTGCAGCATCTGCTCGGCTGATCCAGGCACCGCCAATGACTAAGCCGGAGCCCCGCAACGATTCACGAATCGGCGCGGGCTCCGGTTTTTTCATTCTGGCGCCCCGCCCTTCCCTCCCCACCCTCAACCGCTATCCGATTGAATAACGTGCATCCTTCCGAGGTCTTGTTCCAGGGCGAAGCCATTCCGACGCAACTGCCGGTCTGCGACCACTATGCCGGCAGCGAAAAGCTGATGCTGAAATCGCTTGCCCTGCAGCAAGAGCTTGGACCCGTGTTCGATATCACCTTCGACTGCGAAGACGGCGCCGCCGTGGGCCTGGAGCGCGATCACGCCGAATTGTGCGCCCACCTTATCAGCGGCCCGCTGAACCGCTTCAACCGCGTGGGCGTTCGCATACACGACCCGGCCCATGCCAGCTGGCGCCAGGACATCGACATCCTGGTCGGCAGTGCCGGCGCCCGCCTGGCCTATGTGGTGGTGCCCAAGGTAACCGACGTGGTGGAGGTCGCCCGCGTCACCGACCACGTCAACCAGGCCGCGCGCGTGGCTGGCATTGCGCGCCACATCCCCATTCATGTGCTGATAGAGACGCACGCCGCGCTGGAGCAGGCTTTCGATATCGCCCGGCTGGTCCAGGTGGAATGCCTCAGCTTCGGTTTGATGGATTTCGTCTCGGCGCACCACGGCGCCATTCCGGGCGAAGCCATGCGCTCGCCGCAGCAGTTCGAGCACCCGCTGATCCGGCGCGCCATGCTCGAGATCTCGGCAGCCTGCCATCGTCATGGCAAAGTGCCGTCGCACAATGTCAGCACCGATATCGAGCAGCCCGCGCGCGCGGGAGACGATGCGATACGGGCGCGTGCCGAGTTCGGCTACCTGCGCAAGTGGAGCATCCACCCCAGCCAGATCCAGCCGATCGTGGCGGCCTTCCGCCCCGGCGGCGCGGAGATCGGCACCGCCAGCGAGATACTGATGGCCGCCTATGAGAACAACTGGGCGCCGATCCGCCACCAGGGCCAGTTGCACGACCGCGCCAGCTACCGCTATTACTGGTCTCTGTTGCAGCGTGCGCATGCCACCGGCGCCGACCTGCCGGGCAATCTGCTGGACCGCTTCTTTGCATGAACGCTGCCTGGGGCGTGGCATCTCGCGGCATTTGCGCGGTGCGCCCAGGCAATGACCACCCTATGACACAGGGTCCAGCCCGGGCCAGGCGCGGGTGAAAGGCCAGACAGGAGACGCGATGTCAGAGCAGCAGCCAGTCCCGCAGAACACCCCTAAGCCGAAGAAATCCGTCGCCCTGTCGGGCGTGACCGCCGGCAATACCGCGCTGTGCACGGTCGGCCGTACCGGCAATGACCTGCACTACCGCGGCTACGACATCCTCGACGTCGCCGAAACCTGCGAGTTTGAAGAGATCGCCCACCTGCTGGTGTACGGCAAGCTCCCCACCCGCGCCGAACTCGCCGCCTATAAGGCCAAGCTCAAGGCCCTGC
>JYOD01000114.1 GCA_000955785.1 Burkholderiaceae bacterium 16 | reverse complement strand
CCGCCGCTACCGTCCCGCAGGCCATGACCCCCTCGGAAGCCTTCGTCGAGACCCTTGCCGCCAACGGCGTGACCGACATGTTCGGCATCATGGGGTCGGCCTTCATGGACGCCATGGACATCTTCGCCCCCGCCGGCATCCGCCTGATCCCCGTCGTGCACGAGCAGGGCGCCGGCCACATGGCCGACGGCTATGCCCGCGTCTCCGGCCGCCACGGCGTCGTCATCGGCCAGAACGGCCCCGGCATCAGCAACTGCGTCACCGCCATCGCCGCCGCTTACTGGGCCCACAGCCCCGTGGTCATCGTCACCCCCGAGGCCGGCACCATGGGCATCGGCCTGGGCGGCTTCCAGGAGGCCAAGCAGTTGCCGATGTTCCAGGAATTCACCAAGTACCAGGGCCACGTCACCCACCCGGCCCGCATGGCCGAGTTCACCGGCCGCTGCTTCGACCGCGCCATGGCCGAGATGGGCCCCACCCAGCTCAATATCCCCCGCGACTACTTCTACGGACAGATCAAGGCCGAGATCCCCCAGCCCCAGCGCCTGGACCGCGGCCCCGGCGGCGACCAGCGCCTGAACGAAGCCGCCGAACTGCTCGCGCAGGCCAGATTCCCCGTCATCATCTCCGGCGGCGGCGTGGTCATGGCCGATGCCATCGCGGAGTGCCAGGCGCTGGCCGAGCGGCTGGGCGCGCCGGTGGTCAACAGCTACCTGCACAACGACTCCTTCCCCGCCAGCCATCCGCTGTGGTGCGGCCCGTTGGGCTACCAGGGCTCCAAGGCGGCCATGAAGCTGCTCGCCCGCGCCGACGTCGTCATCGCCCTCGGCTCGCGCCTCGGACCGTTCGGCACCCTGCCCCAGCACGGCATGGACTACTGGCCCAAGAACGCCAAGATCATCCAGATCGATGCCGACCATAAGATGCTTGGCCTGGTGAAGAAGATCTCGGTGGGCATCTGCGGCGACGCCAAGGCCGCCGCCGTGGCGCTGACCGAGCGTCTCGCCGGACGCTCGCTGGTGTGCGACGCCTCCCGCGAAGACCGCGCCGGCCAGATCGCCGCCGAGAAGGCTGCGTGGGAGAAGGAGCTCGACGAGTGGACCCACGAGCGCGACCCCTACAGCCTGGACATGATCGAGGAGCAGAAGCAGGAACGCACACCCACCGGCGGCCACTACCTGCATCCGCGCCAGGTCCTGCGCGAGCTGGAGAAGGCCATGCCGGAAGACGTCATGGTTTCCACCGACATCGGCAACATCAACTCGGTGGCCAACAGCTACCTGCGCTTCAACAAGCCGCGCAGCTTCTTCGCCGCCATGAGCTGGGGCAACTGCGGCTATGCCTTCCCCACCATCATCGGCGCCAAGGTGGCGGCACCCCACCGCCCGGCCGTGTCCTATGCCGGCGACGGCGCCTGGGGCATGAGCCTGATGGAAACCATGACCTGCGTGCGCCACAACATCCCGGTGACGGCCGTGGTGTTCCACAACCGCCAGTGGGGCGCGGAGAAGAAGAACCAGGTGGACTTCTACAACCGCCGCTTCGTCGCCGGCGAACTGGACAACCAGAGCTTTGCCGAGATCGCCCGTGCGATGGGTGCCGAAGGCATCGTGGTGGACAAGCTGGAGGATGTAGGCCCGGCGCTCAAGCGCGCCATCGACCTGCAGATGAACCACGGCAAGACCACCATCATCGAGATCATGTGCACCCGCGAGCTGGGCGACCCGTTCCGCCGCGATGCACTGGCCAAGCCCGTGCGCATGCTCGACAAGTACAAGGACTACGTTTGAGC
>JYOD01000113.1 GCA_000955785.1 Burkholderiaceae bacterium 16 | reverse complement strand
TCAAGGCATGGATCGACCCGCGGTTCACCCGCAGGTTGACGTCGCTCACCGCGGTAAACCCCTTGAACTCCTTGGTGAGGTTCCGCGTTTCCAGGATCGTGTCTTGCTGATTCATGGTCTCCTGCCCGCCCTCTTGCTGCGGCGCCGGCTTCTGGTCGGCACCGCCAAATGGTCAGAACTGTGGTGCCTGTCGCACCACCACGGCACGGGTCGCGCCAATCCAGTTGCGCTCCCCGTGGCTGTGCGGCGTTGGCGCCGCTTGTCTTTTTCTACCCGCCGTGCCCCGCCCTCCCGGAACACGCAACGCGCCCTGGGGAGGGCGCGCCAATGTGAGCGGTACTGCACGGCATCGCGGCGTCTATTGTGTGCGTCTGCTGCGTCGCAAAACATCCGGGTTTGCACTAATTATGAAACATGAACCAGATGTCAGGTTGGTGTCAGGTTCGCGTCAGCTTTGCGATGCCGGCGCATTCAGGCCTGGGTTGCGGCTCCCGCCTTGACGGCGAGCGAAGCTTCCGCCGGGGAAACAGCATCCTCCGCCACCTTGCCGGCCACGCCGCTCACGCGCAGGCGCCGGTCTTCGCGGATCATGTCGCTGGCGCGCTCCGCGATCATGATGGTGGGCGAGTTGGTATTGCCCGAGGTGATCAGTGGCATCACCGATGCATCCACCACGCGCAGGCCATCGATGCCGATCACGCGCAGGCGCTGGTCCACCACCGCCTGCGGATCGTCGGGACGCCCCATGCGGCAGGTGCCCACCGGATGGAAGATGGTAGTGCCGATCTCGCTCGCTGCCTGGGCCAGCTGCTCATCGGTCTGCAGGGCCGCACCGGGCAGCCATTCCAGCGGCTTGTAGGGTGCCAGCGCCGGCGATGCCACGATGCGCCGCGTCAAGCGCAGCGAATCCGCCGCGACCTTGCGGTCGGCATCGGTGGACAGGTAATTGGGCGCGATCACCGGCGCATGGCGGAAGTCCGGATCCGCGATATGCACGCTGCCTCGCGAGGTCGGGCGCAGGTTGCACACGCTGGCGGTGAAGGCATTGAAGCGATGCAGCGGATCACCGAACTTGTCGAGCGATAGCGGCTGGACGTGGTACTCGAGATTGGGCCGCGCGTACGAAGCGTCCGAGCGCGCGAACGCGCCCAGTTGCGACGGCGCCATGCTCATCGGGCCGCTCTGGTTGACCGCGTACTGCAGGCCGATGCCGAGCTTGCCCCACCAGCTGCCCGCGCGGGTATTGAGCGTGCGCACGCCCTCCACCTTCACCACGCTGCGCAGTTGCAGGTGGTCCTGCAGGTTCTCGCCCACGCCGGGCAGCGCATGGCGCACGGAGATGCCCAGCGCCTGCAGCCGCTCGGGCTGGCCGACGCCCGACAGCTCCAGCAGCTGCGGCGTATTGACCGCGCCCGCCGCCAGGATCACCTCCTCGCGCGCCGCCACCGTGAACGGCGTGCCGCCGCCGAGATAGGCCACGCCGCTGCAACGCCGTCCATCGAACGTCAGGGCACTGACCTGCGCGCCGGTGACGATGGTCAGGTTGGGCCGTTCGGCCGCGCGGCGCAGGAAGGCCTTGGCGGTATTCCAGCGAATGCCGCGGCGCTGGTTGACCTCGAAGTAGCCCACGCCGAAGTTATCGCCGCGATTGAAATCGCCGGTGCGCGGGATGCCGGCCTGCTCGGCGGCCTCGATGAAGCGCTCAAGGATATCCCAGCGCAGACGCTGCCCTTCCACCCGCCATTCGCCGCCGGCGCCGTGGAATTCGTCGCCGCCGCGATGATGGTCCTCGCTGCGCTTGAACAGCGGCAGCACATTGTCCCAGCGCCAGCCGTCGTCGCCCGTCAGGCGTGCCCAGTCGTCATAGTCCTCGCGCTGCCCGCGCATATAGATCATGCCGTTGATCGACGACGAGCCGCCCAGCACGCGCCCGCGCGGATAGCCCAGCGTGCGGCCGTTCAGGCCAGCCTCCGCGGCGGTGCGGTACATCCAGTCGGTGCGCGGGTTGCCGATGCAATACAGGTAGCCCACCGGGATATGGATCCAGTGATAGTCGTCGCGCCCGCCGGCTTCGAGCAGCAACACGCTCACCTCGGGGTCGAGGGTCAGGCGGTTGGCCAGCACGCAGCCGGCCGAACCGGCGCCGACGATGATGTAGTCGTAAGTCTCCATGCTTTTTCTTGTCAGGCCTTGCGCCGCGTTTGAAAGGGTTGAAGATGGGCCCGCACGGGAACGCTCCGCCGGGCTTGCGAAACCATGCGGCCCTGCGCGGGCTGCGGAACTTGGGCCATGGCCGCGTGCAATGGTTCAGGAAACCGCAGCCGGCAACGCATCATGCGCTCACGCAGCTTGCGGCTGCAAATGCTTGCGCAGCCAATCGGCGAGCGTGGCAAAAACCTCGCCGCGCAACGGCTGTGCCTCGTTGAAAATCTCGTGGTAAGCGCCATCGAACCAGCGCGCTTCGCACAGGTCGCGCGGCGCACTATTGCAGAAGCGGCGGCTACCGGCCGGGTCGACGATGTGATCGTCGCCCGCGACGAGCATCAGCGTGGGCGCTTCCAGCAAGATCGCATCTGCCTGCGCCTGCGCCATGCCGCGCAGGAACGTCTCGAGCACGCTAGCGCTGATGGTGCCCTGCACCAGCGGATCGCCACGATACCGCGCCACCACCGCCGCATCGTGCGAGAGGTAGCGCGCGTCGATCGGGTTCGGCACGCGCAGGCGCGGCGCCAGCGCCAGCAATATGTGGTGCAGCGTCAGCATCGGTGCGGAGAGTTTCAATGCCAGCGCCGGCGACGACAGCACCAGCGCGCGCACGGGCCGCACCCGTGCCGTGGCGAAACGCGCCGCCACCAGGCCGCCCATGCTATGGCCCAGCAGGAATGGCAGCTCCTTCCACTGGCTCACGGCCGCATCGTGGATTTCGGTGAGATCTTCGACAAACACGTCCGGGTGCCCGGCCACCATGCGCGGACCGCCGCTGGCGCCATGGCCGCGCTGGTCGTAGGCGCGCACACGCAGGCCCAGGCCGCACAACAGCTCGGCCACGTGCTGGTAGCGGCCGCAATGCTCGGCCAGGCCATGAACCAGCAAGAGCGAGCCAGTGGCCTCGGGAAAGGAGTCGGGATCGGGCTGCCAGGTACGCAGCAGCAGCTCCGTGCCGTCACGCATGCGCTGGCGGCTTTCAGAGGGAACGACAGGCCGCGCCGGAGCCGCGGCACCGGTACCAGCGCCACCGGCCTCGCCGGCACCACCGCCGGCAATGCTCGCGGGAGCCCGGGCGGGAGCAGCGGTACTTGGTCGATCCATGCGATTGGTCTCCATATCTGTTCCGCTACGGTGGTGCTGGCCTGGCGCTACGATTCCACTGGCCGGCGCCGCAAGGCTAGGTGGCCGCCGTGCCGTCCCCTTCATGGGCATGGCGACGGCAATCAGGCATTGCCACGCCGCCAGCCTCGTCCAGGCCGGCCCGCGCCATATCCGCCAGGATCGGGCAATCGGGCCGCGCGTCGCCGCTGCAGGCCTCGGCCAGCTGGCGCAGCGTATCGCGCATGGCGGCCAGCTCGGCGATGCGCTGCTCGAGGTCCGCCACGTGACGCAAGGTAAGCGCCTTGACATCGGCGCTGGCCCGCGCGCGGTCATGCCACAATGACAGCAGGCCGCGTATCTCGTCCAGCGAGAACCCGAGATTACGGGCACGCCGCACGAAGCGCAAGGTGTGCACCGCGCGCTCGTCGTAGCGCCGGTAGCCGCCCTCGCTGCGCGGCGGCGGCGCCAGCAAACCGATGGCTTCGTAGTGCCGGATCATCTTGGCGGAGACGCCGGAAGCTTGTGCCGCTTCACCGATATTCATGTTCTGTCTCCCGCCGGCTTCCAGCGCCGCAACAGCAGTGCATTGCCGACCACGCTCACGCTGGAGAATGCCATGGCCGCACCGGCCACCACCGGGTTCAGCAAGCCGGCTGCCGCCAAGGGGATACCGATCACATTGTAGAAGAAGGCCCAAAACAGGTTCTCGCGAATCTTGCGCACAGTGCGGTGCGAGATCGCCAGCGCATCGGCCACCAGCGCCGGATCCCCGCGCATCAGCGTGATGCCGGCGGCATGCATGGCCACGTCGGTGCCGGTGGACATGGCAATCCCGACATCGGCAGCGGCCAGCGCCGGCGCATCGTTGATGCCGTCGCCCACCATCGCCACCACGGTGCCACCCGCCTTGAGTCCGATGACGCGCTCCGCCTTGTCGGCCGGCAGCACTTCCGCCTGCACCTCGTCCAGCCCGAGCGTCTCGGCCACGCGTGCCGCGGCCCCGCTGTTGTCGCCGGACAGCATCACGGTACGCACGCCGGCGGCACGCAGCCGGTCGATCGCGCGGCGCGCGCCGGGCTTGATGGTGTCGCCAAAAGCGACCAGGCCCAGCACGCGCGGCAGTCCTTGCGCAGGCGACGCATCCTGCGCGCCCGTCTCGATCAACCAGGACACCGTGCGCCCCTGGTCCTGCAGTGCTTGCGCCTGTGCGCCGAGCGTACCCGGCTCTGCGCCCAGCGAAGCACGCAGGCGCTCGCTGCCGAGCTGCAGCGCCACGCCGTCCACCTTGCCGGCCAGGCCCATACCCGGCAGCGCGCACACATCGGTAGCCGTCGGCGCCTCGATGCCGCGCGCACGGGCCGCCGCCAGCACGGCATGCGCGAGCGGATGCTCGCTGCCGGCCTGCAGCGCGGCCAGGCGTGCCAGCAAGCGTTGCTCTTCGTCCGCGCCGGCGCCTTCGGGCACCGCCAGCGCCACCACTTCCGGCTTGCCCACCGTGAGCGTGCCGGTCTTGTCGAAAGCCACCACCTTGACCCTGTGCGCCACTTCCAGCGCCTCGGCGTCCTTGATCAGGATGCCGGCGCGCGCTCCCGCGCCGGTGCCCGCCATGATCGCGGTCGGCGTCGCCAGGCCGAGCGCGCACGGGCAGGCGATCACCAGCACAGCCACCGCGTTGAGCAAGGCCGCTTCCCAGTTGCCGCCGAGCACGCCCCAGCCCAGCAGCGTGACCATGGCGATACCCAGCACTAGCGGCACGAACACCGAGCTGACGCGGTCGACCATGCGCTGGATCGGCGCCTTGGCCGCCTGCGCGTGCTCGACCATGCGGATAATGCGGGCCAGCACCGTTTCAGCGCCCACCGCCACGGTGCGCGCAACCAGACGGCCTTCGTAATTGATGGCACCGCCGGTCAGCAGCGTGCCAGGCTCCTTGGCCACCGGCAGGCTCTCGCCGGTCAGCATCGATTCGTCGGCATGACTGCTGCCCTCGATCACTTGGGCGTCGACGGGCACGCGTGCGCCCGGCAGCACCACGATCTCGTCGCCCACCCGTACCAAGCCCAGTGGCACCGTGACTTCGCCGCCATCGCGACGCACGATTGCGCTATCGGGGCGCAGCGCGGCCAGCGCGCGGATGGCGTCAGCGGTCTGGCGCTTGGCGCGCGTCTCCAGCCACTTGCCCAGCCGCACCAGCGTGATGACCACCGCCGCGCTTTCGAAGTAGAGGTGCGGCATGCCGTCCACGCCGCGCCACATCAGCCACAGGGACAAGCCATAGGCCGCCGAAGTGCCGAGCGCGACCAGCAGGTCCATATTGCCGGCGCCCGCGCGCACCGCCTTCCAGCCCGCCTTATAGAAACGCCAGCCGAACACGAACTGCACCGGCGTGGCCAGCAACCATTGCACCCAGGCCGGCAGCATCCAGTGCACGCCGAACCATTGCGCCACCATCGGCGCCACCAGCGGCAGCGACAGCGCCGCCGAGATCGCCACCGGCCACGGCCCGGACCAGAAGCCCTCGCCCGCCGCAGCCGCGGGCAGTTCGCCGCCCACCGGCACGGCGCCATAGCCGGCGCGCGCGACCGCCGCGGCCAGCGCATCGGCATCCACGGCACCGCGCAGCACCGTGACCTCGGCCTGCTCCGTGGCCAGGTTGACCTGCGCATCCACCACGCCCGGCACGGCTTTCAAGGCACGCTCGACGCGGGCCACGCAGGACGCGCACGTCATGTCGCTGATGGACAAGGCAATGGCCTGGTGCGGTACCTCGTAGCCGGCAGCCTTCACCGCCTCGGCCGCGGCCGGCAACACCGCCGCGCTATCGACTTGCAGCGTGGCCTCTTCGGTGGCGAGGTTAACGGCGACCTGCCGCACGCCCGGCACTTTGCCCAGCGCGGTTTCGACACGCCGCACGCACGAGGCGCACGTCATGCCACCGATCGGCAGGCGCCATTCGGAAGCCGGCGCGTTCGCCGCTGCGCCGGGTATGGGAAGAACTTGGGAATTGGCGGGCATGGCCTGAAGGAAAGATATCCTCAATGATGACCAACACATGATGGACCTTACCATGCTGGGAAGGTCAAGGGCGAAGACAAGCCACCCTTCAATCACCCGCACGAGCGGAGCTTGCTTCGAAAAGGCCTTGCGCTTCCCACCGTGGGAAGGTGCAAACTTCAGGGGTAGATGCAGTCCGGCCCAGTCAGCGCAGCAGTGGGTACGCTTTTTCTGGGGCCGCCGGACGCTTTCATTGAGTCCTTTCCGACAGGAGATTCCAGATGATCCAGTTCCAGGTTGAAGGCATGTCGTGCGGCCACTGCGTGGGCGCCATCACCCGCGCCGTGCAGGCGCTCGATCCGGCCGCGAAGGTGTCGGCCGACATTCCCGCGCAGGCGGTTACGGTCGAAGCCACGGCAAGCAGCCAGGCGCTGCGCGAGGCGATCGAAGCGGCCGGCTATCCCGTCAAAGCCAGCGCATAAGCTGGCACCGCGGGCATGGCCCGCGGCTGCCCCAAAAACAAAACGGGCGCCTCGCGCGAGGCGCCCGTTTGCTTTCTGGCGATACGGCAGCTTAGAAGCGGTAGCCGACGTTCAGAAAGGTCACTACCGGATCGATCTTGATCTTGGTGTGCGACACCACGGTGGCATTACCCGCCGGGCCGGCGTTCTGCGTAGTCAGCGTGGCGGTGCTGGACAGCGGCAGGTAGGAAACCGACAGGCCGACAAACCAGTTGTCGGTCACTGCATAGTTGGCACCGATATTGAAGACCGGGTTCCACGAGCTCTTGGCGCTGGCCGACATCGTGGCTTTCGGGCCGAACTCGGACTTCACGAACGTCTGGTTACTGATGGTCTCGTCGGTGAACCACGTGTAGTTCACGCCGATGCCCACATAAGGGCGGAACTTGGACTTCGCTTCCAGGAAGTGGTACTTCACCAGCAGCGCCGGGCTCCATTGCTTCACATTGCCCAGCGTGCCGTACTTGGAAAACGATCCCGAGCCCTGCACATCGTGCTTCGGCGGGATGCCGGCCACGAATTCACCCGAGATATTGTCCGTAAAGTAGTGTGTAAACGCGATGCCAAGCGTATCCGCGGACTTGATCTTGGCGCTGGTACCGGTCTCGGTCAGGCCAACGGGAGCACCGTTGATGCTATCGACCACCAGCGGGTCGGCGGAACTGGTCGGCATCACGCGGAACCAGCCCAGGCTGACGATGTTGCTGCCGGCGCTTTGCGCTTGCGCGGCACCGGCGATTAGCATGGCTACGCTGGCCAGCAGGATCTTCTTATGGGACATGCCTCTTACTCCTAGTTAATTCTCTACCCGAGGCACGCATTATCCTGCTTGGTATGACCAGTCTGTTTCAAGCGCTTAACACATTTGTAGAAGGCTCACCCTAAATTCCGGGTTAACCATTAAGAAAGCGGCATTTCCCGTCGAAATCGCGTTCGAAACTGTACCGAATATGAGACGCCCGCCGGCCGAAAATTCTACTGAGCGGTATAGGCCTACTTCGAATAAGGGAATTCCCGCAGTCCACCCTGGCGAGGCACAAGAAGCACGGCACGACGGTGTCAGGCCGCCGGGTTGCCCGCCTCGGGTCCGGCGCTGGCCAGCACACAGGCGGCCAGGTCCCACAAGGCATAGCCGACACTCTTGAATACCAGCGGGCTGCCCCTGCGCGCACGCAATTCATCGGCGGCGAGGATGGCTTGCTCGAAGGGCTGCACGGTGGCCCAGTCGATGCCCGCCTGCAGCAGGTCGCCCGCCTCCTCCTCGATGCCGAACAATGTGTCGGCCAGCAGCCGGCCATGTGCCGAGGCCGCCTGGCACAACGCCGGTGGCAGCTCGCACATCTCCGGGCGGAAAGCGCCCACCGCGGCAATGAAATGCTCGTCGCGCCACAGGCCGCTATCCAGGTCCGGCAGCACCGGGGTCAGGCTGGACGTCACGGTCACCACCATCGACACGCGCGGCAGCACGGCGCGTACGTCCGACACCGTCTGCGCCTCGACACCGAGCGTGCGAGCGTGCGCGGCGAGGGCTTCGGCCTTGGCGGCCGTGCGCGAATGCAACCACACGCGGCGCGGCGCCAGCCCGGCAACAAAGGCTTCCAGATGCGTCTGGGCCTGCACGCCGGCACCAATGATCAACAGCTCGCCGCCGGGCTCCGGGGCGAAGGTCTGCGCCGCCAGCAGCGACACGGCGGCGGTACGCCGGCCGGTCACGGTGGGACCGTCCAGCAGCGCCAGCCGGCGCCCGGTATGGGCGTCGGCCACCACCACTTCACCGAGAATATTGGGCAGGCCGCGCCGCGGATTGCCGGGGTGCACGGTGATGTTCTTGGTCATCACCAGTTCACCGTTACGCGCCGGCATCACAAGCAGCGTGCCTTCGCCACCGGCCGCATCGCCCACCGGCAAGGCAATGCGCGGCGGCGCCATGGCCGTGCCGGCCCGCAGTTCAGCCAGCATGCCGGCAATGGCGCGGGCCAGCGCGGGGTACGGCAGGCGGGCCGCGGTCTGGGCGGCGTCGAGCAGGGCAAGGGACATGGCGGATAACTCCGGAGGCGGTTCGGGATGCTGGATTATCGGCGAACTCGCCACCTGGGTAACGCGTACCCACTACTGCGATGCGGGCTACGCATATCACCCGTATCAATAGAATTGATTAAATTAGACGCCATTTGATTGATCGCGCGAATAGAATTTCCGTCATCATGGGCACCGTAAACTTGCTCATGCCCATGCAGCCAGGGCCGAGGGGGATCCCCCCGCGGACCATGGCGGGCCCCAGCTAAGCACTACTTCACAATCAAGCCTGACCCTCCCGCCAGGACAGGAAGTCAATGCTGGACCTGTCGCTGTTTCGCTATCCGCGCTTTGTCGGCGTGCAACTCCTCGCCGCCGCGCCAGCGTATTCCTACGTGGTGCTGCAAGTGCTGCTCCCCATCCGCCTGATCGGCATCGAGGGCTACAGCGCGATGGAAGCGGGCCGCATGATGATTGCCCTCTCCGTCCCGATGCTGGTGGTGCCGCTGCTGGCCGGCCAGCTGACGCGCTGGCTCACGGCCGGATTCATCTCAGGCCTGGGCTTGCTGGTCTGCGCCGGCGGCTTGCTGTGGCTGGCGCAATGCGCGCCCGGCCAGCCAGGCGCGGCGCTGGTGCTGCCCATGCTGACCATTGGCCTTGGCATCAGCCTGCCCTGGGGTTTGATGGATGGCCTGGCCGTGAGCGTGGTGCCCAGGGAACGCGCCGGCATGGCCACAGGCATCTTCAGCACGACGCGGGTCGCCGGGGAAGGCATTGCGCTGGCCATCGTCGGCGCCATGCTCGCGGGGCTCGCCGAGTCCAGGCTGCATGGCCTGCACGTCGCCGGGCCTGCCGCAGCACTGCCGGAAGCCGCCCACCGGCTCGCCATGGGTGACCTGCCACGCGCCATGTCCCTGCTGCCGCAAGCCGCCCAGCACGCGCTGGTGCAAGGCTACGGCGACGCATTCCACCTGCTGCTGTATATCCCCGCGGCAATCACCGTGGTGTCGGCGGCGCTGGTGTTCGGCTTCCTGAGTCATTCACGCTTGCCGCATCGCTCCGGATCCGCGCCGGAGCCGGCATAGTCTGCGGCGCCTTCGCCACCGCGCCGCGCACCTCGATGCCGATCCGGTCCACCACCTTTCCGGCGGCATCCAGCAGTTCCACCTGGTGCCGGCCCGGCCAGGGCAGCCAGGCCAGTTGCCCGCCGCGCCCCAGCAGCTTGCCGTCCATGCGCCAGCTGACGCGCTGCGCGGTCTGCCCGCTGACCCCTTCGGCGTGGAACCACACACGCTGCGCCGTCGGCGGGATATCGGGATCAAGCGCGAACACGGTGCCGTCGGCGGGACTTGCAATGGCGGCTGCGCGATCCTGGCCGCCGCCCTGCGTTTCCGTACGCGCCGCGCCGCGCACGCTATCCGCGCTGGCCAGGTTGACCATGCGCAATGCCGTACCGGCCAGGAAGACTTCCTCGCGCGCGGGTTCGAGATCATCGGCAAAGCGCAGCGGTACGCGCTCCACGCCCGCGGGCATGACGGGCGCCACGCTAGGCACCGAGCGGTGCAGGGCTTCCATGATTTCGTGCCACACCGGCGCCGCGCCGGACACGCCCGACACCTCGTGCATGCTCGCGCCGCTGGCGTTGCCCACCCACACCCCCACGGTGTAGCGCTGCGACCAGCCCACGCACCAGTTGTCGCGCATGTCCTTCGACGTACCCGTCTTGACCGCGGTCCAGAAGCGCGTGGTGAGCGGGCTGTCGAGACCGAACGTGCGCGCACGCGCGTGGCGGTCCGACAGCACGTCCGCCACCAGGTAGCTGGCAGCCGGCGACATCACGGCGCGCGCCGCCCCGGGCGCCGCATCGGTGCGCCATCGCGCGGGTGCGTAGCGCCCGCCGTTGGCGAATGCGCGATACGCATTGGTGAGCGCGGCCAGCGGTACGTCGGCGCTGCCCAGCGCCAGGCTGTAGCCATAGTAGTCGCCTGCCTGCGCAAGCGGCAGTCCGAGCGCCGTCAGGCGTTGGTGGAATCGATGCGGCGTCACCATCACCAGCGTGCGCACCGCAGGGACATTGAGCGATGAAGCCAGCGCCGCGCGCATGCTGACCCACCCCGCATACTGCCGGTCATAGTTCTGCGGCACATAGAGCCCGCCGCCCCCGCCGGTAGGCAGGTTGACCGGCCGGTCGTCGAGCAGGGATGCCGTGGTCAGCCGCCGCGCCTCGAGCGCCTGCTCGTACAGAAAAGGCTTGAGTGTGGAGCCGGCCTGCCGCGGCGCCGCCGCGTGATCGACCTGCGCGGCCGCCGAGAGGGCGCCTGACGAACCGACGTAGGCGAGCACATCGCCGCTGGCATTGTCAATCACCACCACCGCGCCATCTTCCACGTTGCGTCCGGCGAGTTCGCGCAGATGACGGTCCAGGCTGCGCGAAGCGGCGCGCTGCAAGCCAGCGTCGAGGGTGGATGTGATGGTGGGCGGTACGGTGCCCGCGGCACGCGCCTGCGCGACCAGCAGGCGCGCCAGATGCGGTGCGAGATCCGGCGCCAGGGCCGAGGTCTGTGCGGAGGATGCAGATGCGTTGCCCGCACCGCCGCCACTGCGCAGCAACGCCAGTTGCGCAAAGCCGTCCAGCCCGTCGCACGCCTTGGGCAACTGCTGTTCGCGCAGGATGCCGCAGGCGCGCTGCGCCACCTGTGGCGCGCGTGCATTGGGCGCGCGCACCAGCGCCACCGCGAGCGCCGCCTCGCGTGCATCGAGCCCGCTGGGATACTTGCCGAACAGCGCCTGCGACAGCGCGGACAATCCCACCAGTTCGCCGCGGAACGGCACCAGGTTGAGATAGGCCTCGAGTATCTGGTCCTTGCTCCAGCTGCGCTCCAGCGCCGCGGCGCGCACGGCCTGCGCCATCTTTTGGCTCACGCTGCGCCCGCCCTCGGCACGCCGCAGGCCTTCGTCGAGCAGGCCCGCGAGCTGCATGGTCAGGGTGGACGCGCCGCGCGTGCGCGTGTTCCACAGATTGGCCCAGGCGGCGGCGGCCACACCCTGCCAGTCAACACCGCTATGCGCATAGAAGCGCCGGTCCTCGGACAGCACGATGGCGGTGCGCACCGCCGGCGAAATCTCCGCCAGCGTGACCCAGTCGCCGCGCCGCGCGCGGAAGTCGTCGCGCACGCGCGACAAAGGCTCGCCGTGGCGGTCCAGCACCACCACGTCGGCGCTGTGCCAGCTTGCGCGCATGCTATCGAAGGTGGGTAGTGCATGGGCCTGCGCGCTCGCCACGCAGGCAGCGAGGAGGACGGCGCGCACGGCGTACCGGCTTGCGTTCATTCGTTTCGCCCGGCTACCACGCCGGCCACCAGCAACACCTGCGCGACCGCGTAAGTCCACCAGATGCCAAGCGCGAAGGTATCGAACGGCACCAGGAAACGCGCACTGCCGAGCAAACCGTCGGACACGGCGAAGAACACCGCGCCTATAGCCGCCAGCGCCGTCGGCAGCTTCGCCACCAGCGCGGCGCAAACCATCGACGCCAGCGCCACCACATAGACCGAGACCGGCACCACCAGCGTGCCCAGGTTGGGCCAGAAGCGCCCGAGCATGACGCCGGCCGCGCCCAGCACCATGCCGCAGGCGAGCAGGCGATGCGCCCGCCAGTCGCCCGCCATTGGCAGGAACAAGCCAAGGTAAGCGAAGTGCGCGATCAGGAAAGCCCCCAACCCGCCGATAAAGGAGAACGACAGCCACGGCATTGCCAGCAGGAAGTCGCCGATCGCCGAGAACAGCAGCGCCGCCATCAGCCAGCGCCGCTCGCGGCGCGGCGGGTGGAATCGCGCCGCGCGCACCAGCAGCAGCGCCATCGCCGTCTTCCATACCGGCTGGAAGGCGATCTGCCCATTCAACGGCGCGCCGGGTGGTGAATCCATCGCCACTGTGACCAGCAGGCCACCGTAGACCAGCCCGGCCATCGTGCCCGCCAGCCACCATTCGCGCACCCGCGCGGGCATCATCATCGCAAGCCAGCTCAAGGGCGTGCTCCTACGGTCAGTCTGGCATTGGGTTGCGCGCCGAACACATCCGGCGCGTACATCGCCTCCACCCGCGTGGGCGGCAAGGCGAACTCGCCGGCGTTGTTCATCCGCACGGTGTATTCCACCGTGGCGCTGCCGCGCGGCATGTAGGCGTAATACTCGCGGAAGGCCTGCGGCGTGCGCTCGGCGAATGCGGGCCACGCCCCCTTGCGCCGCTCGCCGCGCGAGGCGATCTCCGAATCGCGCCCGAGGCCGCTGCCGAGGATGGTGGCGCCGGCAGGCACCGGATCGCTCACCACCACCCAGGTCATATCGGCCTGCGCGTCGATCTGGAGCTTCACCCGATAGCTGTCGCCGCGCGACCATTTGCCCGCCACCGCCTGGTCCACCGGCGTGACGCTGCGCGTAATGCGGTAGCCCGCCGACAGCGGCGAGGCCAGCGGTACCGCCGCCAGCGCGCGCACGGTGGCCCAGGGCTTACCCGCACCTTCCTGGTCGGCGCGCAGGTTGGCGGCACCCCCCGCGCGCGGCCACGGCAGGCTGACGCTGCCTCCGGCCACGCCATCGACCTTCGCGGCGCGCGCCCAGTCGAAGCTGCGCGCGGCCTCGGGCACGCCCTCCAGCGTCACGCGCGTCGCGCCCGCCACCGGCGTCTTCTCGAAGGCTTGCGCAAAGCGCGTGATCGCCAGCGCGCCCCAAGCGTTGGCCGTGGTGGTGCCCCAGGCGCCGCGCATCTGGCGGCCGAGCAGGCCGGTTGCGAGTTGCGCGCTTTCCGACTTCCAGCCGGGCAGGTCGAGCGACAGCGACAGCAGGCGCGCCGCATTGAAATCGCCGCCGCTCATCAGCCACCACCAGTTGTCGTCGCGCTCGGTGGAGAACGCCAGCCGCGTGCCTTGCACTGTCAGCCGCGAACGCAGGATCTGCTGCGCTTGCGCCAGCCGCTCGTCGCGCTGCGGGATATCCTGCACGCGCGACAGCACGGCGATCCAGTCGAGCAGCGCCGAGGTTGGCCACTGCGCGGGCAGGATCTGGATCGACCCGAGCATGCGTGCCTGCGCGTGCCCGTTGCGGGACAGCGCTTCGAGCGCGGCCAGTTTGCGCACTTCCAGGTCCTGCGTGGGCGACCAGCGTTCGCGCTTGATGCGGCCCTCGACGAAGGCGGCCAGCCCGCGTTCCATGCGCTCGCGCGTCTCGTCGGGCAGGCGCAGCGGCAGGCCCGCGCGCACGGCTTCGTCGGACACCGCCAGCAGGTATGCGGTCAGCACTTCGCTGCCGGCATTCCCCTCGTTTTGCAGCGGGAAATACGCGGCCAGCCCGTCGTCGTCGAGATATCCGGGCAACTGCGCCGCCAGCGCGTTCCACTGCGCCGCATCGCCCAGCCCGACCGCGCGCGAGGCGCGCTGCTCCAGGCACGAGAACGGATAGTTGCGGAACCAGTCGCGCACGCCCGGCATGCCGCCCGCCAACGAAGCTTGCAGGTTCACCTGCAGGCCACCGCGAGGCTGGCCCGTGGCGTCCGCGAGCGCGCCCTGCGGCGCACGCACCGGCACCGACAGGTCCGGCGCCAGTTGCGCCAGCGTGGCTTGCTGCACGGTAAGCGGAACCGCAGGCACCAGCTGCTGCGAGAGCTTCACGCGGTCGCTGGCGCCGGCGGCCTTGCCGGTCTCGGTGGCTTCCACCTCCCACTGCACCGTGCCCTCCTGCACCAGCGATCCCGCGGGCAACAGCGGCGCGCTGACGTCCCAGCCGGTCTCGCGCGATTCGCCGGCGGGAATCTCCACGGTCTGCGCCGGCAGCGCCTGAGACTGTCCGGTCTGCCCCGGCGCACTGACACGCGCCACGGCCTGCACCGTCATCGCGCGCTGCGTCGTGTTGCGCAAGGTGAACATCGCGTGGTAACGATCCTCCTCGCGCACCAGCGGCGGCAGCCCCGAGATCAATTGCAGATCCTGGGTGGCGGCGATGCTGGCACTGCCGCTGCCAAAGCGGCTCACGCCCAGGTCCGCCACGGCGACGATGCGGAAGCGCGTGAGCGAATCGTTAAGCGGCACCGTCAGCGTGGCCCGCCCATCGCCGTCGAGCTGCACGCGCGGGTTCCACAGCAGCAAGGTATCGAACAGTTCGCGCGTGGGGCTCTTGCCGCCGCCGCCGCCGGCCGGCACCGCCTTGCGTCCGTAGTGGCGCCGGCCGATGATTTCCATCTGCGCGGTAGCGGTCTCCACACCGTAGCTGCGCCGCCGCAGCATGGCGTCGAGCAGGTTCCAGCTTGTGTTCGGCATCAGCTCCAGCAGCGCTTCATCGACCGCGGCCAGCGCGATTTCGCCATTGGCCGCGGGCTTGCCGTCGGGCAGCTTCACCTGCACGGCCACCTGCGCCTTGCCGCGCACCGGATAACTGGTCTTGTCCGGCGTCACCTTCACATCGAGCTTGTAGCCCTCATTGCCCACGCGAATCTCCGTCAGCCCGAGGCGGAACGCAGGCTTGGACAGATCGACCAGTGCGGTGGGCGCGGCATACTCGCGGCCCTCGCTGCGGAACGCCTGCCACCACTCGCCCGGCTGGCGCCAGCCCCAGGTGAAGAAGGAATACCAGGGCACCTCGCGCAAGCGTCCGCGCAGCGCCAGTACCGACACATACACATTGGGCCCCCACTCCGGCCTGATCTTGACCCGCACGGTGGGATCGCGCCCGTTGAGCTCCACCACGCTGGTTTCCAGCACACCCTCGCGCTCCACCGCCACCAGCGCGGTAGCGTGGCGGAACGGCATGCGCACCTGGAACACGGCGGTCTCGCCCGGCGCGTACGCCTTCTTCTCGGGCAGCACGTCGATGCGGTCGTTGTTCTCGCCGCCGAACCACAGTTCGCCCTGCCGCGTGACCCACACCGAGGTGGCAGCCTGCGAAACGCGTCCCGCGTTATCCCTGGCCTGCGCGATCAGCTCCACCTGGCCGGCCTCGGGCAACGAAACTTCGCATTGCATGCGGCCTTGCGCGTCGGTCCTGCCCTCGCACACGCTGCCGAGATCCTTGCTCTCGTTGCGATTGTCGTAGCGATAGAAGCCGCCCACCACGCGCTTGCGCACAGACGTGGTGATGCGCAGTTGCGCGCGCAGGGCGATCGGCACATTGGCCTGCGGCCGCCCTTGCGGATCGAGCGCCACGGCATGTACGAGGAGTTTCTGCCTAACCGAAACCCAGCTCTCCGTGCGGATCCCCGCCACCACGCCAGCCGGCCACAGCGGCACGGTCTGCCGCAGCGTCTGAATCTCGCCGTTGGGGTCGGCAAAGCCCGATTCCACGACCAGGTCCTTGGGCGCATCCAGCCTGGGCATGTTCTTGAGGTTCAGCGTGCCGCTGCCATTCTTGTCCAGCTTGAGCGGCAGCTTGTCGGCAACCAGCTTCTGCGCCTCTTCGCGCTGCGCGGCGCCGTCCTCGCTCTCGTCCTCGTCGCCGCCGCTGTCCTTGCGCGGTTTGCGCGGTGCATCAAAGGCGTAACCGTCGTAGTCGGCAAAGCGCACGTATTTGTCGCGCAGCAGTGCCGACACCTGTACCGGCAGGCCCGCCGCGCCGCCGCCCGATACGTAGTGCACTTCCAGGTTGAGCGGCACCTCGGGCGGCGCCACCAGCGCCCCGCCGCTGCCCGCCTTGAGGGTCCCCGCCAGCACCGGCAGGCGGAAGGCCTCGACGCGGAAGCTGCCGCTGTCCAGCACGCGATCCTTCGCATCGCTGAACGATACCGAGTAGATACCCAGCTTGGCCGCCTGCGGAATCGCGAAAGTGTTCTCGGCGCTGCGCCCGCCGGTGGTGGTGGTGCGCCACTGCACCGGCTGCTCGTAGGTCTGGCCGCTGCCTTCGTGACGGATGACCATCTTCTCCGGCAAGGGATCGCCTGCTGGCGGCAGCGCAAAGCCATTCGCGGTCTCGGTGCGGATCACGTGCTTCATCGACACCGTTTCGCCAGCACGCAGCAAGGTGCGATCGAAGATCGTATGGACGCGCACGTCCGGCACCACGCTGGTGTCGGTCGGCACGTTGAAACGCCAGCTCTCGATGCCCTGGTTCCAGCCGGACATCACGAAGGCCATGTCGGCCTGGCCGCGCGCCTGCGGATGGTCGGCGGCAATGCGGGCGGAGACGAAATAGCCTGACAGCCCGGTGTCGTCGCAACTGCGTTCGCGCACGTCCTCCACGCCGTTGAAGCTGGCGAGCCCGGCGGCATCGGTGTGGCCCGATGCCAGCAGCTTGCCGCTGCAATCGCGCAGCGCCACGGCGGCATTGGCCACCGGCTTGCCGTCGTCGAGCGTGGTGACCCAGGCCAGCGCGGTCATCTTGCCGGGGCCACGCCCGAGCTTGAAATGCATGCCAAGGTTAGTCACCAGCGCGGCGGTGCGCACGTACATGGGCGCCGGCTTGCCGAGCAGTGCCTCGCCCAGCATCGGCGAAGCAATTTCCACCACATGAAAACCGGCTTCGGGCAAGGGAATGCCCACCACCTCGAACGGACGTGGCGCCTTGCCGCCCGGCTCCGACAATTGCGGAATGGCAAGCTTGCGCGCGCCGGCCGCGCCATCCAGCAGCGAGATCGAACGGGTCTCGATGGAAGGCGCATTGCGCGGGTTGTTGACGGCGGACGGCGACCGGCCCGCGAGAATGGCATCGAGTTCGCCCCGCGTCCAGCTGCTCTCGTGCAGCCGGCGCACCAGTCCGTACCAGCGCAGCACGGCGCCGTCGTCGTCCACCTTGAGGCGGCGCACGGTACCGGCTTGCGCGCGCACGCCCAGCGCGGGCAGGTCGGCTTCGACATTGCGCAGCGTCACCGGCAGCAGCGCCGGGAAGTCGGCCGGCGGCTTGCCCTTGGGCAGCTCGCCAAAACGCTCAAGCACGCCGAACGGCGCGGCCGAGAACTTAGCCAGCGGCGGCATCGCGGCCGTGCTTACCTTGAGGGGGAACAGGTCGGCATTGGACAGCGCGCGGCCGCTGTCGTCCTTCAGGCCGGCAGGTACCGACAGTGTGAACTCGGTCTTCTCGGCAAAGGGCGGCATGAAGGTGACGCTGCTGACGGGCGCGTCGCGCGCCGCGCCCGGCTCGAATTGCGGAGCCCGCGGTCCTTTCGGCGTATTGAGCAGGATATGCTCGGCATCCTTGCGCGAGATCGGAGCCGAGAACGACAGCGAGATCGGGCGCAACGGCGTGCAAGGCGACTGCGCGCGTTCGCGCTCGCAAGTAAAGCTGGCGGCGAAAGGCTCGCGCACAGTGTAGTCGAAGCGCCGTTCGTCGCGCGTGGCCAGGCCCGACGGCGTGGCAATGCCGCCGCCCAGCACCAGTTGCATGCGCGCCCCGGACGGCAGGCGTTGCTGGCAGGCCAGCAGGTGCACGGTGTCGGCCTCGTCGGCTTTCAGCTTCCAGTGCAGTGCGGCCAGCACGGCCTCGCGCTCCTTGCCGCCCAGCAGCCGCACCGGAATGCGCTCGCCCAGGCCCTGAGCCTGGCACCACGCGGCGCTGCGCACCGAGTCTGCGGTGGCCGGCCCGTTGAAGCGCAACGCGAATACCTGGTCTTCCTCGATCTCGCCGCCACTTGGCCGCGCCGTCACCACGGTCGGGCCGCCGGTCTCGAAGCGGTACTCCGGCTTGCCGGCGTAGGCCTTGCCTGCCTCGCTCTTCAGGCCCGCGACAATGCGCACCGCGCATTTGACGCCGGGCGGCAGGTCGCGCGCAAAATCGAACACCCAGTTCTTCGCGTCGATCCAGCGCGCCTGTCCGGCAATTGCGCTGCCGCTGCAGGACACCACCGCGGGCGGGCTTGCCTGTGTGTCGCCCAGCGGCACCATCGCTTCGTCGAACCGGATCGCCACCTGCCGCACGCGCGAGACCTCGCCCTCCGGCGAGAAGCGCGCGATCTGCGCCGCCTGGCCCGAACCTGGCATCGTCGCCAACACAACCTGCAGGCAGGCCGCTGCGGTCCACCCAGCCCACCAGTACTCACCACGTTTTGCACGCTTGTCCATCCGAGCGACGATCTGCGTCATCCTGACCCTCCCGTTTACGGCACCCGGCGAGGGTGACATGCGCCGATGGCAAGTGCAAGTCCGCGCAGAAAGCGCGGGCCCAATGGCTATCGCAAATGCGACAGCGGCAGCGGCCCGTCGCGCTTGAGCGCGGTCAGCACGATGTTGGACCGCACACTCTCCACGCCTGGCACGCGCATCAGCTTCTTCATGGTGAATTCGGCCAGGGTCGGCAGGTCCGGCACCATGATGCGCAGCAGGTAGTCGGCCTCGCCGGCCACGGAATAGCACTCCTGCACCTCCTCCAGCAGCAGGATGTCCTCGCGAAAGCGCTCGACGATGGTATCGCCATGGTGGGCCAGCTTGACGCTGGTAAAGACCAGCACGCCGAGGCCGAGCGCCGGCGGCGACAGCACCACGCGGTAGCCGGTGATGACGCCGTCGGCTTCCAGCCGCGCCAGGCGCCGCCCGATCTGGCTGGGTGAAAGATGGATGCGCTCGGCGAGCTGCTGGTGGGTGGAACGGCCGTCGGTCTGCAACGCCGCCAGCAGCGCTAGGTCGAATGGGTCGAGGTTGATCATGGTTGGGTCGCTTTCGATCGCGTTAGTCGAGTCAGAATCGCTTCTTGTTGTGCACTACGCCGAAAGGAATGCTAACCCTCCCGGCCCGGCTGCGGCGCGCCGATTGTCGGCAGCAACGCACCCGCGCAGATTCCACGCATAAAATACCAAATTCTTGCGCGATCAATGCATCACTATACGAAAGTAAGCCGTTTTTGCGGGCCATCTGCGTCATCTCCTCGCTAAACTGTGCGGTAAATCTGCAGGAGATAAGACATCATGGACGCCATGGCTACCGCCACCCAGGCAAGCAACGCCCAAACCAGCTTTGCCGGCACCCTGACCGATAAGCTGAAAGAACAGTTCGACGCCGGCTTGCTGTCCGGCCAGGCGCTGCGCGACGATTTCACCATCACACAGCCGCTGGAGCGCTATACCGAGACCGACCACGCGGTATGGCGCAAGCTGTACGACCGCCAGGCCACCATGCTGCGCGGCCGCGTCTGCGACGAATTTCTGCAGGGCCTGTCCACGCTGGGCATGGAGCGCGACCGCGTACCCAGCTTCGACCAGCTCAATGAGACCCTGATGCGCGCCACCGGCTGGCAGGTGGTGGCGGTGCCCGGCCTGGTGCCGGATGCCGTGTTCTTCGAGCACCTGGCCAACCGGCGCTTTCCCGCCAGCTGGTGGATGCGCAAGCCCGAGCAGCTCGACTACCTGCAGGAGCCCGACTGCTTCCACGACGTGTTCGGCCACGTGCCGCTGCTGATCAACCCGGTCTTCGCCAACTACATGGAAGCCTATGGCAAGGGCGGGCTCAAGGCCGCCTCGCTGGGTGCGCTCGACATGCTGGCGCGGCTGTACTGGTACACCGTGGAGTTCGGCCTGATCCGCACGCCGGAAGGCCTGCGCATCTACGGCGCGGGGATCCTGTCGAGCCAGGGCGAGTCGATCTACAGCCTGGATTCGGCCAGCCCCAACCGCATCGGCTTCGATGTGCGCCGCATCATGCGCACGCGCTACCGCATCGACACCTTCCAGAAGACGTACTTCGTGATCGACAGCTTCGACCAGCTGTTCGACGCTACCCGCCCGGATTTCGCGCCGCTCTATGAGGAACTGCGCGCGCTGCCCACACTGGGCGCCGGCGACGTGGCCGCCACCGACCTCGTGCTCAACCGCGGCACGCGTGAAGGCTGGGCCGACAGCGACGACGTCTGATCCCGGCTCCGGCTGCCTTTGCACAACGGCTGCAGGCTGCCCACGCACGCGCTTTGTGAAACAATGACGGCATGCCCGCCCGGCCCCCGGCCCCGACCCAGGTCGCACAGGCTGGAAGGCTGCGCGGGCGGGCCGGTTTCATCCTTTGCTTATCCCTTTCCGACCATCGAGCCCATCATGTCCCCTGCGCCCCTCGTGCCCCTTTCGCTGGAAGAACGTGCACCGCTGCTGGCTGCCCTGCCCGGCTGGAGCCTCGTCGAAGACCGCGACGCGATCCACAAGCGCTTTACCTTTGCCGACTTCAACGCCGCCTTCGCCTTCATGACGCGCGTGGCGCTGGCGGCGGAAAAGGCCGACCACCATCCCGAATGGTTCAACGTCTACAACCGGGTCGATATCACCCTGTCCACCCATGACGCCAATGGCTTGACCCGGCGCGATACCGACCTGGCGGGCTTTATAGAACGCGCTGCCGCGTCGCTGGCCAAAGCCTGAGCGCACCGCCTGCGGCAACGCAGGGGACTGTAGGCAAACCGAAAGGTCGGAGGCGGCCCCGCCCTGTACAATCGGTGGCTAACCGGTTAATCAACGCACCGGTTTATTGCTTTCCCGTTCCTTTCCAGCTTCCTCCTGCCCCCATGCGTATCCTTCTGATCGAGGACGACCGCCAGATTGCCAGTGGCGTCGAAGCCGGCCTGTCCCAGGCCGGCCATCAGGTGCGCGTGGTGCACGACGGCGTCTACGCCACCGAGCACCTGCTGCGCGAACAGCATGACCTGGTCATCCTCGACCTGGGCCTGCCCGGCATCGACGGCATGACCCTGCTGGCGCGCTACCGCGCCCGCAACCGCATCACGCCCGTCATCATCCTGACTGCGCGCGACGAGCTCGAAGACAAGCTATCCGGCCTGAATGCCGGCGCCGACGACTACCTCGTCAAACCCTTTGCCCTGCCGGAGCTGGAAGCGCGCGTGCGCGTGCTGCTGCGGCGCAGCCAGCATGGCGAGGCCGCGCCCGAGCGTGACGTGCGGCTGGGCCGGCTGCGCCTGTCGGGCAACGACCGCCGCATGTTTATCGACGGCAAGCCGCTGGAACTCTCCCCGCGAGAGTTCGCCGTGCTGGAACTGCTGTTGCAGCGCCAGGGCCGCGTGGTCAGCAAGGCGCAGCTGCAGGACCACCTGGCCACCTTCGCCCATCCCGCGGGCGAAGGCGGCGACACGGTCGGCGACACCGCCATCGAAGTCTATGTGCACCGCGTGCGCAAGAAGCTGGAAGAAAGCGACGTGGAGATCGTCACGGTGCGCGGCTTCGGCTACCTGCTGCAGATTCGCGCCGGCACCTGACGCCGCGCACAGAGCAAGCCCGCCATGTGGCTGCGCCCACGTCCTCCCCAGCCGCCCGAGGGCCTGACCGGCACCGCTGGCGGCGTATCCGGAAAGCCTGCCGCAGCGGCGGATCAACCCTCGGCGGCGGCACCCGCGCGCACCGCCTCCACGCAAAGCCTGCGCGTACACCTGCTGCGCGCGCTGGCCACGCCGCTGTTTGCGCTGGTACTGACCAGCGGCTCGCTCTCCTACTGGCTGGCTGCGCACTACACCACGCAGGTATTCGACCGCGCCCTGTACGGCGTGGCCAACAATATCGCCCAACAGATCCGCATTGCCGGTCCGCGCCTGGAGCAGGACATCCCGATGATCGCGCAAACGCTGGTCGAGGCCGAAGGCACCGACCGCATCTACTGGCGCATCCACGGCCCGGATGGGCTGATCGGCGGCATGGATACCTGGCTGGGCTACGGCACCGGACAGACTTCGCTGCACGATGCGCGGCTATTCTACGCCTGGTTCAGCGGGCGCCAGGTGCGCGCCGTGCGGCTGCCGGTCAACCTGCCCAGCCCGGCTTCGGACGAACTGGCCACCAGCGAGGCTGGCCGCGCCCCGCGCGGGCCCATCGTGGTGGAAGTGGCGGAGTTGCTGGACCGGCGCGAAACCGCCGCCAACGAAATCCTGCTGTCGGTGTCGGTGCCGCTGATCCTGCTGCTGGTGGTGGGCAGCCTGATCCTCTCGCACGTGCTCAAGGAAGAGCTGGTGCCTTTGCAGATACTGACCGACAAGCTCAATCGCCAGACCGCGCGCTCGCTGGCGCCGCTCGACGAAACCCAGGTGCCGGCCGAAGTGGAGCCGCTGATCCGTGCGCTCAATGCGCTGCTGGCCAGGCTGCGCGACGCGCTTGATGCGCAGCGCAAGTTCATCGCCGACGCCGCGCACCAGTTGCGCACGCCGCTGACCGCGGTCAAGCTGCATGCCGACCGCGCGGTGCAGTCGGACGATCCCGCAGTGACGGACCACGCCCTGCGCGAGCTGCAAGCGGCGGCCGACCGCGCGGTGCGCCTGTCCAACCAGTTGCTGTCGCTGGCGCGTGCCGAGCCGGGACTATCGCTGGAGCGGCTGGGCCCGATCGAGCATTTCGACCTGGCCACGCTGGCTTTCGAGACCGGTGCCGAGTGGGTGCCGCAGGCACTGGCGCGCCAGATCGACCTGGGCTTCGAGACCTTGCCCGGCCCCACCTTTACCGGCGCGGCACCGTCCACCGTGCGCGGTAACCGGCTGCTGATGCGCGAAGCGCTCAGCAACCTGATAGACAATGCCGTGAAATATGTGCCGCCCGGCGGACGCATCACCGTGCGCGCCGGCGGCGAGGCACTTGGCCATCGCGGCATGGCGGTCGTGATGGTGGAAGACAACGGGCCTGGCATCGCCCTGGCGCGCCGCGAGGAAGTCTTCAAGCGCTTCTTCCGGGGCGACCATACGCCGGGCCCCAATGCGCCGGCGCAACCGCCCGGCGGCGCCGGCCTGGGGCTGGCAATCGTGCATGAAATCATCGGGCTGCATCACGGCACCATCCGTATCGAGGATGTGCCCACCACCGGCGAGCAGGCTGAGGCGCGCGGCATGCGTTTTGTGATCCGCATTCCATGCGAGGCGGCGGGCGCCGCCTGAACCGCATCAAGCCGCGGCGCAGATGCCTGACCTGCGCCGCGGCTTGCGTTGTTACCGGCCTTTCTTTGCTTTCGGCGCCAGCATGGTCCCGCGGCACTTCGGGCTGCCGCAGCGGCACTCGAATTCCTTCTTGAGCTTCTTGGTGTAGCGCGCGTCGATCACCAGCCCGTAGTCGTAGAACAATTCCTCGCCACCGGCGATATCGCGCAGCGCGTGGATGAATACGCGCCCCTTTTTCTCGCGTGCCTCGCAATTGGGCTCGCAGGCATGGTTGATCCAGCGCGCGCGGTTGCCGCCGAACTTGGCGTCAATCACATCGCCGTCTTCCAGGCTGAAATAGAAGGTGTGGTTAGGATCCGCTGGATCGTGCGGATGGCGCTTGAGCGCTTCCTTCCACGAAATATGCTCGCCCTTGTATTCGATGATGCGTTCGCCCTCGCCGATCGGCGCGATCGCATAGACGCCCTTGCCGTGCACGCCCGAGCGACGCACTTCGACGCGGTCGGCAGCGGTCTTGCGCTTGCCTTCCTTGAGACTCTTAACGCCCTTGCCGCTTCCGGCGTCTTTCACGTCAGTCCCTTCCTGCTTCGATTCCTCTTGCTTTGCCTGTTCCGCCATGTGCCATCCCGTATTGATCCGCCTGCCACTGCGCGTGGCTGTGCGCCGCCCGGCGCGAAGGCGATGATACCTGCCCATATTGGCCGCGGCATCCCCCTTGCCGGCAAATAAACGTATATGGATGAACAGACCGACCCGTATACGTCAAGGCAGGTATACGTATTGCCCGCAAGCCGTGCGTCCCGTCGATTTGCCGCCCGGAGAACAGCCTTAAGAAGCCCTCGCCCGCCCGCGTCTACGGCACGTATACCGCCATCGGCCAGCCCAGGGCGATGTGGATAACCCGGCAAAAATCTGTGGATAAAGACATGCGATTCATGTGGGCTGCCTGGGGTTGGCATGGGGACGCGTCAGGCATAAGTCGGAGGGCTGTACATGGACCCCTCATCCAAAAGGCGAAGTCATCCACGGCAGCCAACATCCGGTCCGACCACTTCTGCTTCCCGCAACCCATTGATTTTAAAAGTATTTACCGGGTTATCCACAGAAAAGGTGGCCGTTTACCTACTACTACTATTTGTATACATTAAAGAAAGAAGTAAACGGAAAGGACAGCGTCCAGCTATCGGCAAAGAAAGAAGGCAGCGAAAAATAAACTGCCGGGAACCCGCTTCAGACGGGGCTTCTTTTTTGAGCAAGGCGAAATGACCGGTCGAACTTCGGTTTACAGCCATGTCTCGAAAGGTTTTTTCGCGGGAATTCGGCGTATACGCGTGGCGGCGATGTTCGGGCGAGGTATACGCGCGCCCCTCGAAGGCTGCGTATACGTTCGACTCCGGTTTTCCGACGAGCGCCCTGCGTGGAACGGGGAGTTACTGTGCCGGCAGGGATCTGCGGGCCAAGACGTAAACGCACGCCGTTAGTGCCGCACGCAAGGCATGCACGATGCGAATACCCGCGAAAAACCATTCCTCATTGGTGGCCGTTGGGCATGCACAATAGTTCATGAGGGAGCCTGGAAGCATCTGTGCCCTCGTAGCTACGCTGCACTGGGTACGCGCTGCTTGGGGTCAGGCCTCCGGCTGAAGAATCGCTCACAGCCCCGCTAAGGGCCTTTGGCGGGCAGAGAGCGCCTGCCAGGACAGCCACCTGCCGTTGGTGCCTCCTGCGGTCCGGGTATACGCTGGGAATTCGCCCGGACCCTCTGGGCCACACCACCATCGTGCCAATGCCCCTGAGAGGGGCCAGGAGGCCGCTGTAGCCGTTTTTCAGGCCCGGATGCCCTGTCGGACACCTATGTGCGTTCTTTCGCCTGAGAGCCATCCTGACGCCCTCAAAGTCTCGGCCTGTTCCTCCAAATCCCCCCAAAGCCCCAGCCAGCGCGGGCTGGCGGCGCCTGCGCTGTAACAATCTGTTCCCAGTCCGCCTTGCCCGACACGGTATGATGTGGCCCGCGGCGCCTTTGCCGACGCCGGTGCCCAGTGCGCCGGCCCAGCCAGGCGTCCTTGTTTTATCAACTCGACACGGAGTGAAGCATGACGAAAACCGAACTGATCGACGCCATTGCGGCCGGCGTGGACGGCCTGACCAAGGCCAAGGCAGAACAAGCGCTGAACGTGACGCTTGGCGCCATCATGGAAGCCGTGGCCAAGGGCGACACCCTGAGCCTGATCGGCTTTGGCACCTTCAGCCAGGGCGAGCGCGGCGAGCGCATGGCGCGTAACCCGCGCACCGGCGAAGAAATCAAGGTGGAAGCCGCCAAGACCGTCAAGTTCAAGGCTGGCCAGAAGTTCAAGGACGCAGTGAACCAGTGAGTCTCGCGGGCGGTCTCGTGCCAGCCCCGTTGGATCTACCCCGCCGTGCCGCCACCCGTAGCCTGATGGCGCAGGTGAGCGCCAGGCGGGGGCGTTATCCACAATATTTGCCCACTGGTTATCCTGCGCCTTCGCGGTATACGCCGCACCCCTCGCAAGACCGTTAAGATCGTGCCCTATCGGCGCCTTCCCTCAGTAAATACAAGGGTCTCGGGCGTCCTGCTCAGTAGGCATCTCATGTCCCGTCGATCGCCGCCAGGCAGATTTCCACAGTTTTATTCACAGCGTTTCCCACAAAATTTTCCACAGGCGCGCCGGCTCGGCCTGAGCTTGCTGACGGCTCTCACGCTACTGTCGGGTTGCACCACGCCATCCCAGCCGGTGCGGCCCCAGGCTATCCCGTTGCCTGACACCGAACGCCCCGTGACGACACCTGGCGCCACGCAGCGCCAGCGCATTGTTGAGATCGCCTGGCAGGAGTGGCAGCGCTGGGGGGGGCAGACCGTGCGCCTGGGCCGCGATGACACCGCTTGCGTGGCCGATAGCCCACTGCCAGCGCCGGTGTTGCCTGGCCTGCCGGCGGCGACGGATACCGAGGGCAATCCGGACGCCAGCGATGCGACAGGCCGGACGGCCGACCGCGAGGATGAGGAAAGCAGCGAGTCTAGCTGCCTGCACTTTCCCGATGGCACCGGCATGGAAGCCACCGTCCAGGGGTGCCGGCTGGCGCAACGCTATTGGGCCATCGTCGGCAAGGCGGTCACGTGCCACCAGATCACCCAGGGCAGCTGGGCCTGGTCCGCGGTCTTTATTTCCTGGGTGATGCGCAAGGCGGGCCTGGACGACCGCCAGTTCCTCACCGGCGATTCGCACTCGATGTACGTAGTGGACGCGCGCGACGGCATCCTGCCCGCGCCGGCCTTCCGCATTGAACCGCTGCCGGCCATGCCGCGGCCAGGCGATGTGATTTGCGCCGGGCGCGGCAGCGACAAACACCTGGCGAGCGTGGCCGCAATCGGCTTTGGCACTACGCCCATGCATTGCGACATCGTCGTCGAGGTGGACCCGGCGGCACGGCTGGTCAAGGCGATTGGCGGCAATGTCCAGCAATCGGTCTCGATGGAACTGATCGAACTGGAAGACTCCGGCATGATTGATGGCGTAACCAACTCGCACATGCCCTGGCTGCTGATCATGCGCAACACCCTGCCTTGATCGTTGGTACGAGCCTGCGGGTACCTCCGGCTTGACCTGCCCCACAAAATAATTAACATGGTAATTAATCGAGGCATCGGTATCGCCGTGCGCGTGCCGTAGCCCGACCCCACCCGAACAGCACCCCATGGCGCGCGCACCGACGCGCGAAAACGCAGAGGAGACCTGCATGGCTGTCGCTAACTGTCACCCGGCGGAATGGGAGGCGCGCGTCAAGCTCGCCGCCTGCTACCGCATCTTCGACCGGCTGGGCTGGACCGAGCTGATCTACAACCACATCACGCTGCGCCTGCCGCCCGAGGCCGGCGGCGATGCCGGCAAGCCACTGTTCCTGATCAACCCGTTCGGCTTGCGCTATGCGGAGGTGACCGCCTCCAACCTGGTGAAGATCGACCTGGCCGGCCAGGTTGTCGGTGAGAGTCCTTGGCCGGTCAATCCTGCCGGCTTCGTGGTGCATGCGGCGATTCACGCCGGTATTCCGGGCGCGCATTGCGTGATGCATACGCACACCACGGCCGGCATGGCGGTGGCCTGCTCGGCGCAGGGTCTGTCGATGAGCAACTTCTATGCGGCGCAATTGTTCGACAAGGTGGCCTACCATCCTTTCGAAGGCATCACCGTGCACGACGACGAAGGGCCCAGGCTGGTGCGCAATATCGGCGACAAGCCGGCCGTGATCCTGCGTAACCATGGCTTGCTGGCCTGGGGCGACAGCATCGCGCGCACCTTCTCCACCCTCTGGCTGCTAAACCGCGCCTGCGAGATCCAGCTTGCCACGCTGGCCATGGGTGCCGCGCTGCCCGTGCCGGAAGAGATCCAGCGCAAGTGCACGCGCGACTCGCTGCAGTTCAATCCGAAGTTTGGCGCGGGTGAAGACGTGTTCGCGGCGCTGATTCGAGAGATTGATGCTATCGATGGTTCGTATTGTAATTAGATATATCTGATTCGTTCGGTGAATAAACCCAGAAACCTACGAGAGTGAAGGCCATGACATCTCTTTGCATCGTCGGCGCAGGCGCCGTCGGCGGTTTTATTGGCGCGCGGCTTGCCCGTTCCGGCCAGGGGCTCAATGTGCTGGCGCGCGGCCAGACCCTGTCCACGCTGCGCGCGCAGGGTCTGACCCTGGTCGAAGGCGAACATAGCGAGACCTTCCAGGTTCACGCGGAAGGCGATCCCGCAGCGCTAGGTACGCAGGACGTGGTGATCCTGGCGGTGAAGGCCCCGGCGTTGCCGCAGCTGGCGCGGGCCATAGGGCCGTTGATCGGCCCCGATACGGTGGTGGTCACGGCGATGAATGGCGTGCCGTGGTGGTTTTTCGAGCGCCCAGGTCCGCACGCGGGGCTGTCGCTGCACGCGGTGGATCCGGAAGGCGCCATCGCGCGTGCCATTCCGGCCACGCAGGTGATCGGCTGCGTGGTGCACCTGACGGCCTCCACGCCAGCGCCGGCCACTGTGCGCCATGGCTTTGGCGAGCGCCTGATCCTCGGTGCCGCCGGTGGCGATTCGGGCATGGCGGCCGGCAAGGTCGAAACGGTGGCCAGCCTGCTTGCCAAAGGTGGCCTGGAGATCGAGCGCAGCGCGGCTATCCAGCAGGACATCTGGTTCAAGCTGTGGGGCAATATGACGATGAACCCGGTCTCAGTGCTGACCGGCGCGACTTGCGACCGCATCCTCGACGACCCGCTGGTCAACCGCTTCTGCCTGGCGGTGATGGAGGAAGCTGGACGGATCGGCGCGGCTATTGGCTGCCCGATCGCGCAGAGCGGCGAGGAGCGTAGCCAGGTGACGCGCAAGCTGGGAGCCTTCAAGACCTCAATGTTGCAGGATGCCGAGGCGGGGCGGCCACTGGAGATCGACGCGCTGGTGGCCTCAGTGAGGGAAATTGGCGAGCACGTCGGGATTGCTACGCCCAATATCGATGCGCTGCTCGGCCTGGTGCGTCTGCATGCGCAGGTGCGCGGGCTTTACTGAGGGGGATTGGACCGCAGGCAGGGCTTTGAACGATTTGATAGATGGGAATGAGTATTCTCTATATCAATGAATGCTCGCGAACTGTGGTTGTCGAGATAGATGCAGTGAATATTTGTGTTGGGATCTGATGGCCACCGCCTACCCGTTCTCTCAGTGAAAATGTCGGAAATCTTCGATATTCATCAGCAGGATGGATGATGACTCGATTTTTTTTCTGATATTCATTTCTGGCAAGAATAAGATGAGGCTCCAGCGGAAGGAGCCCCCTTCCCTCAGCCTTGCGCCACGGCGCCGCTGCGCCGGCGCCCCGCCCAGATGCCTTCGATGGCATAGACAGCCAGCGATATCCAGATCATTGCGTACCCGGCCTGCTTGCTTGCCGGGAACGGCTCGTTCCACAGCCACACGCCGAGCAGCAGCTGTAGCGTCGGCCCCGTGTATTGCAGCAGCCCTAACAAGGACAGCGGGATGCGGCGCGCGCCCGCCGCAAACAACAGCAGGGGGACAGCGGTGACGGGACCGGCCAGCAACGCCAGCACCTGCACGCCGCCGCTGGCCTGGCTGAAGTCGGCCTGCCCGGTGGCGATCAGGTAGGCCAGGGAGCTTGCCGCCAGCGGGAACAACAGCAGGGTCTCCAGCGACAGGCCTTCCAGCGCGCCAAGCGTGGCGGTCTTGCGCAGCAATCCGTAGCCGCCAAACGTGGCGGCCAGCGCCAGCGCGATCCACGGCAGCTGGCCGGCAGCCACGGTCAGCCAGGCCACTCCCGCGGCCGCCAGCGCGATCGAGGCCCACTGGCCGGGGCGCAGCCGCTCGTGCAGGAACAGCACGCCCAGCAGCACGTTGAACAGCGGATTGATGAAGTACCCCAGGCTGGCGTCCACCACCCGCCCGTTCGATACCGACCAGATGTAGAGAAACCAGTTGCCGCTCAGCAGCAGCGCGCTGGCAGCGAAGCCGGCCAGCAGGCGCGGATTGGACCATACCCCGCGCAACCAGCCCCAGTGGCGCCGCCAGGTGAGCACCAGGCCCAGGAACACCAGCGACCACACCATCCGGTGCAGCAATATCTCCATCGGCGCGATGCCGTGCAGGGATTTGATATAGAGCGGCAGCAGGCCCCAGATGGTGTAGGCGAGCAGCGCGTAGATGATGCCGGTTTGCATGAGAAGTCCCAAAGAATCGGGCGATTCTACCGGCGTAAAAAAGCCCGTGCTTGGCACGGGCTTATGGCTTGCGGCACAGCGGGTAGCGGCCCGCATGTGTCAGGGCATTTACAGCTTGTGCGTGAAGCTGAATTGCGAGAACGCCTGCTCGGCCACATTGAACCAGGCGGCTTCATTGTTGCGGAATACGCGCCAGTCGTCGTAGATCTTCTTGAACGAAGGATTCTTGGCGTTTTCCTCGGCGTAGGCTTCCTGGGTGGCCTTGAAGCAGGCCTCCATGATCTCCTTGGAGAACGGACGCAGCTTCACGCCGTTTTCCAGCAGGCGCGCCAGGGCTTGCGGATTGACCGTATCGTACTTGGCCATCATGTTGGTGTGGACCTCGATGGTGGCCGTTTCCAGCGCGCGCTTGTACAGCGCAGGCAGCTTCTCGTACTCAGTGGCCGAGGAATAGAAGGACAGCTGTGCGCTGCCTTCCCACCAGCCCGGGTAGTAGTAGTACGGCGCAACCTTGTAGAAGCCCAGTTTCTCGTCGTCGTAGGGGCCAACCCATTCGGCCGCGTCGATGGTGCCTTTTTCCAGTGCCGGATAGATGTCGCCGCCGGCGATCTGCTGCGGCACCACGCCCAGGCGCGACAGCACCACGCCGGCAAATCCGGCGATGCGGTACTTCAGGCCCTGCAGGTCGGCTACCGTCTTGATTTCCTTGCGGAACCAGCCGCCCATCTGCGCGTTGGTATTGCCGCCCAGGAAGTTGACGACGTTGTATTCCTTGAAGAATTCGCGCATCAGCTTCATGCCGTTGCCCTGCAGCATCCAGGCGTTCTGCTGGCGTGCGGTCAGGCCGAAGGGGATGGTGGTGTCAAAGCACAGCGTCGGGTTCTTGCCGAAGTAGTAGTAGCCGGCGGTGTGGCCGATCTGCACCGTGTTGTTCTGCACCGCGTCCAGCACCTGCAAGCCCGGCACGATTTCGCCGGCGGCGAACACCTTGATGTTGAACTTGCCGTCGGTCAGTTCCTTGACCCGGGCCGACAGCAGCTCGGCGCCACCGAAGATGGTGTCGAGCGACTTGGGAAAGCTGGAAGCCAGGCGCCATTCCACAGCCGGGTTGCTGCCGATCACGGCCGGTGCGCTGGCACCGGCGGCGGCCGGCGCCGCGGCCTTTTCTTCCTTGCCGCAGGCGGCCAGCGCCCCGGTGGCGGCCACGGCCGATGCCTTCAACAGAAAGGAACGACGTTCCATAACTTCTCCTCTTTATAAATTTTTTGGTGCGGCAGCAGCGTCAGGCACGCTCACGTCATGCGTGGGCATCCGGCCCTGTACCGTGGCGCGCATGAAGCCGGGGTACGGCGGCTGCGCAATTAATGAGCCTGTTACAAAGGCATGCCCAGGCTCGGGGGGGCGCCGGTCCGTACCCGTCGGACAAGCCCGATGATTATAGCGGTGGCCCTTTCGCCACGGGGAACCGGGAAAGTCCGGGTTTTCGCTAGGAAAGCGCTGCTTTCCGGGTGGTTCCGCCGCCCTGTTCCATATGGTGAAAAGGCCGCCTTTGCCGCGGATTTTGTAACCCCGCTTGCTGTCCAATCGGGCGACTGTTAAAAAATCACGCCTTACTGGTGTTGTCTATGTTGTCTGTTGTCCTGGCCGAATCGGGCCGCCCGCCGCCTCGTCACTCTCGCTGCCTCGCTGTTGCCGTGCTGGCCGCCTGGGGGATAAACGCGTGTGCGCAGGCCGGCACGAGTCTGGCGGCATCGGACGCGCTGGTGGCGCCTCCGGCCGTGGCGGTACAGGCCCGGCCCTCGCCACAGGTAGATCCGGAGACCGACCCGCTGGCAGCCTTGGTTGCGCGCGAATCAGCCGGTGGCGCCGAGAATGGCCCAGCGGTAGTACGCGTGGCTGACGCCGGGCCTGCGGCCGTGGAAGCGCCTTCCGCGCCCGTTGCCGCCGCTGCGGCCCATGTTCCCGCCGATCCCTCCGAGTCCGGTGCACCGGACGTCCCCAAGGCCGGTGCACCGGACGCTGCCCTGCCAGCCCCGCCGCTTCCGGCCACCTGGGCCAACGCAGGCCTGGCCGACGACGGCGTGGAACTCGCCGGACCGCCCGAGCCTGCCTTGCCCCCAGAGCCAGTGATGGCGCCGCCGCCTCCTGTCGTGTTCTTTCCCAAGCGCCTGGGCCAGTTCGTCGCGGAAGCATCGCCGAAGGTGGCCGAGCCGGTCGACGGCGATGCCCCCGAGGCGCCAGCCAGCGAGGGCTTCGCCCTGGTCTCGCAGTTACCGGTCGACGATCCGGCCGGCGACCAGGTCTGGCGTCTCGGCTACAGCGGGCGCGCAGCCTATGACGACCGCAACACGGCCACGCGTGCCTGCGCCGGTGGCGGCACGCTGTCCACCGGCGTAGGCGGCGGGCTGGCCTGCCGCAGCACCGGCGAGGTCAAGCTCAAGGAATCGCTGTTCGCCCTGGATGGCGGCGGCCAGGTGCAACTGGTGGCGCAGGCCAAGGGGACGGATGCCACCTCGGTCAATGGCCGCCCGGCAGCGGTCGATCCGTATGCCCTGCTGCCCCAGATCTATACCTCGGTCAGTGGCCTGTCGGTACTCGACGGCGCCACCATGTGGGCTGGCCGGCGCGAGACCTCGGCCTTCCTGATGTCCTCGGGACTGCTGCCGCCCACTTCCCCGGCAATGCGCTTCGGCGTGGACAATGCGCGCTTTGGCGATATCGCGCTCAATTACCAGTACACCGCGCGCAATGATCTCAATGGCGCCAACCTGCCTAGTTACCATTCGCTGCGCACCGCCCCCATCACGACCAACGAGAAAGGCTCGGTGCAACTCGGCTATACGCGGGTGGAAGCGCAGCCGCTGATCCAGCAGACCGGCAGCGCATGGTGGGTGTCGGCCATGCACGAGCAACAGGGCGTGCTCGCCGGGACCAATCGTTTCGGCATGCAGTTTGGCGAGGGCAGCCGTAATGCGCTGACTGGCTACACGGGCATGGGTCCTGCGTTGTCCCGGGTACGTCTGGCCGAATCGATGGAATGGAAGCAACGCTCCGGCCTGGGCCTGGCAGGCTCGGTCGAATCCAGCATGCAGTTCGACCGCTCGCCGGTGGGAACTCTGCAATGGATAGCCACGCGCGTGCGCCCTGCCTACATCGCCAGCGAGCAGTTCAAGCTCACCTTCGAGGTGGCGCGTGACCAGATTTCCTCGGGTTTTGGCGCGAGCGGGCAACGCACCGCCCTGACCGTGGCGCCGACTTTCACGCTTGGCAAGGCGGCCGGCAATGCCAACCTGCGCGCCTTTTACACGTACAGCAAGGCCAGCGACGTGGATGGCATAGCGTTCGCCTCGCCGGCGGATACGTGGGCCTCGCAAACGTCCGGCTCCATCTTCGGCGTCCAGCTCAATCGGCGCTGGTAGCGGCCGGAGTTGCCGCCGGGCCAGGCGTCGGCCATGCCGCCGTTTGCTTCGCATGCGAACGGCCCGGCAGCGCTGCCGGCGCGCGCAGCAACCAGTGGAAGATCAGCGTGGCGCTCAACCCTCCCGCCAGTTGCGCCAGCATGAAGCCGGGCACATCGATGGCACGGATACCGGTGAAGGTTGCCGTCAACGCACAGGCAATGGTGAGTGCCGGGTTGGCAAAAGAGGTTGATGCTGTGAACCAGTAGCCAGCCGTGATATAGGCCGCCACGGCGAACGGAACCAGGCCGGGCCGGCTGCGTCCGGCACCGGTGGCCACGCTGATCAGGCCGAAGGTGGCCACGAACTCGCTCCACCACATCGATGTCCCGGTGCGGCTTTGTGCCGACCAGGCTAGCATCGGCTCGCCAAACATCGCATGCGCGCAGATGACGCCCGCGATGGCGCCAGCAGCCTGTACCAGCGCATAGCGCCACGCATCGCGTGCCGGCAGCGTGCCCTGTACCAATGCACAAAGGCTCACCACGGGGTTGAAATGACCGCCCGATACCGGTCCCAGCGCCAGCAGCAACGCGATGAGCCCACCCCCCGTGGCCAGCGAATTCGCCAGCAATGCCAGTGCGACATTGCCACCGGCCAGCTGCTGCGCGCGAATGCCGGAACCCACCACCACTGCAACCAGCAACGCCGTGCCCAAGGCTTCGGCCACCAGGCGCCTGGCCAGCGTGCTCGCAGGCACGGGTACGGCGCGTCCATGCGGTTCAGCGGTCATTACATCGTCGGGGTGCTTGCGCATTGGGTTTGCTTGGCATGGCCTGGAAACCGCCTCGGACATGGAATCAGTCCTCGCCGCGGGAGCGCGCAGTGTTCGTTTTTCGTCTTCCGGCGTCAATGCACGCGCGGCTAGTTTTGAATGAACTGGTGGTATCGAATGCGCGGCGTGTTTTGCCAGATTGCTACCCGCACGGCACGGATACGAAGCGTGCAATGGTGAAATTCGGAGGTCAGGCCGAAATGCGGAAGCCGGAATTCAGGGGTATTTGGCGCAATGCCGATAATCGCGGGTGCGATGGCATTGGTCGAGGAAATTGTGCCTAAACAATAGGCGGTGACAGTGGACAAAGCAAGGGCGTAGCTGGCGTCTGACGATAGCCATGCGAGGACTGGAAAGGACGTCCATGCCCCTGGTTTCGCGTGGGCATACAGGACAAGCCGGAGCAAGGAGACAACGCGCCTATGGCCTTGTCCGCCACCGCGCGGCGGCACATGGGAATGCCAATACGGCGAAGCGCATCTTATACGTCGGCAAAGGCAAATCAACGCAGGCAAATGAAAAAAGCCCAAGACCTTTTCAGATCTTGGGCTTTTTCGTAATGCTGGTGGCCTGGGACGGAATCGAACCGCCGACACAAGGATTTTCAATCCTCTGCTCTACCGACTGAGCTACCGGGCCAAAGAAGCGAAATCATAGCAGCGCATTTTGAATCAGTCAAGCGCTGCGCGCATCACCGCATCATTGTTCTGCTGGTTCCGGTTTGTTGCGGCCGAGTTCCACGCCGAGTTGCTTGAGCTTGCGGTACAGGTGGGTGCGTTCGAGGCCGGTTTTCTCGGCGACGCGGGTCATGCTGCCGTGTTCGCGCAGCAAGTGGTATTCGAAGTAAGCGCGCTCGAACAGGTCGCGCGCCTCGCGCAGCGGCATATCGAAGGAAAAGTGCATCTCCGCTTCGGGCAGCCGTTGCGGGGCGCCATTGGCGCTCTCCGCGGCGCTTTCCGCCACTACCGCCGCGATGCCTTCGCCACTGCCGTTCGCGGGCAATGCCGTGCCGGCGGCCACGCCTGCGCGTGGACGCTCGACGCCGCGTGCCAGGCCCTGCTCGACCGCCGACAGCAGCTTTTGCAAGGCAATAGGCTTCTCGAGGAAATTGAGCGCGCCAATCTTGGTCGCCTCCACCGCGGTATCGATGGTGGCGTGCCCCGACATCATGATGACCGGCATGGAGAGCAGGCCCTGGGCCGACCACTCCTTGAGCAGCGTGACGCCGTCGGTATCGGGCATCCAGATGTCAAGCAGCACCAGATCCGGCGTATTGCCGGCACGGTACTCGCGCGCCTTCTGCGCGTTTTCTGCCACTTCGACCACATGGCCTTCGTCGCTGAGGATTTCCGAGAGCAACTCCCGGATACCCATTTCGTCGTCGACTACGAGGATGGTTGCCATACTTCCCCTCTTGACCCCACCGCGGCTTGCCGGGTTCGGGGCCGCACATTGACTATGCCAGTTTAACGAACAGGATGGAGATCTGCGCCCCGATGATCTCGGTGCCCTCCATGCGATTGCGCAACTCGATGCGTGCGCCGTGTTCGTCAATGATCTTCTTCACCATCGCGAGCCCGAGGCCAGTTCCCTTGGCCTTGGTGGTCACATACGGTTCGAACGCGCGACTAAGGATGCGCGGGGCGAAACCAGGACCGTTATCCGCAATGGTGAGCTTGACGGCCTGCCGGTCTTCGCCGGCAGAATCTTTGTATTCTACAGTCTCGGTGTGCAGAGCGATATGGGGCGCCATTCTGGCCGCCGAAACGTTGTCCGACACTGCATCCTGCGCGTTTTGCAGCAGGTTGTGAATCACCTGGCGCAACTGGGTCGGATCGCCCTTGATTTCAGGCAGGCTGGCAGCCAGCGACGGATGGATCACGGCATGCTCGTGGGGGCCGGTGTCGTCGATGCCGTAGAGGTGCAGCACTTCCGCCACCAGGCCGTTGATCTGCAGTGACTGCAGCAGCGCTGGCGGCGTGCGCGCGTAGTCGCGGAAGTCGTCGACCATGCGCTTCATGGCCTGCACCTGGTTGACGATTGTGGTGGCGCCGCGCTTGAGCACGTCCACGTCGTGGCCTTCCAGCTTTGGCGAGAGCTTCATCTGCAGGCGCTCGGCCGAGAGCTGGATCGGGGTCAGCGGGTTCTTGATCTCGTGCGCGAGGCGCCGCGCCACTTCGCCCCAGGCCACCGAGCGTTGAGCGGAAATCACATCCGAGATATCGTCGAACACCACCACGTAGCCGGGCTCGCCTTGCTCGTCGCCCCGTCCGCCGGGCAGGCGCGCGCCGCGCACTAGCAGCGTGAGCGGTTGTTCCTCATCGCCCTGCGGCAGCTCGATCTGCTTTTGCCAGTGCTGCGCCCCACCCAGCATTTCACTGGTGGTTTGCTCGGAAAAGGCCTGCCGCACGATGTCGCCGAATGCGCCGAGCACCGGGATGCTGTCGATGGGCTGTCCCAGCGCGCCGGCGAAGGGCTGGCGGAAAATGCGCTCGGCCCCGGGATTGGCGGTGATCAGGACGAAGCGGCGGTCGAACACAAACACGCCGGCGGTGAGGTTCTGCAGCACGCTTTCGAGATACGCCGTCGATTTTTCGAGCGCGCTGCGGTTCTGTTCCACCGCGATGCGCGCTTCCGAGAGCTGGCGCGTCATCATGTTGAACTGCTGTGTCAGCATGCCGAGCTCGTCACGGCTCTTGAGTTCGCGCTTGGGCGAGAGATCGCCCTCTGCCACTTCCTTGGTCCCTTGCAACAGCATCAGCAGCGGCCGCGCCAGCTGGCCGCCGAGCAGCAGCGCCAGCATCACGGCAATGAACACCGCCAGGAACAGCGTGAGCGTGAGCGTGCCGATATACATCTTGCGCAGGCCGGTGCGGCCAAGCGCCTTCTCCTGGTACTCCTGGTAGGCCCGCTGGACTTCGTCGGCATTGCGCGCCAACGCCGCCGGCACCGGATGCACGACTTGCAGATAGCGCTCCTCGCGCACCGTGTCGCCCACCAGCCCGAAGCCGGAAGAAGCCGCGTCTTCCGGGCGGCGTTCCACGGCCAGCCCCGAGCCCGCCCAGCGGCTGGCTGCATTCAGGGGCTGCTTTGCCGCCGGGCCGCTGGCGCCTTCCGCGAGGGTTTGCGCATTGGTCTGCGCGGTGGGCGCGGGGCCAAGCGGCACAATGACGCGCAGCCGGTACAAGTGGCCGCCATCGGTTCGTTCGGGCTTGTGGCGGCCGTCCACCACCGGATCGGAGCCACCCTCCACCGCGGCATAGCCGCCAGCCAGCCGCGCCTGCTCAGCCAAAACGCCGGAAGGCAGATCGGGCACCAGCGAGGCATAGTTGCTCGAGGCGGTGGCGATCACACGGCCGCTGCCGGTAAAGATGGCGGCTTCCTGCACGCCGTATTGCTCGCGCAACCGGTTGAGCTGCAGCGAGGTGGCGACATTCGACGAGCTGGCGATCTGGTCGGCCATCAGCCGCGCCTTGCCTTGCAGGTCAGACAGCGAACTGTCGATGGTCGAGCGCCCAAGATTCAGGCCGGCCTCGAGCGCGGTTTCCACGCGCACGTCGAACCAGGACTCGATGCTGCGCGAGACGAACTGCAGCGACACCAGATAGATCAGCACGCCGGGCAGCACGCCCACCACGCCGAAGAACACCGCGAGCTTGGTCATCAGCCGCGTGCCGAACTTGCCGCGGCGGTAGCGCAGCCACAAGGTCAGCGCCAGCGCCCCGATGATCAGCACCAGCAGGATGCCGATCACCAGGTTGATCTTGAACAGCAGCGTGAAATACCGGTCGAAGAATTCCGTATTGGCCGAGGCGCCTGCCAGCAGCGCTACCAGCACCAGTGCCAGGAACACGATGATGCCGGCCACGACGCGGTAAAGCACGCGCCGGAAACGGCTGTCCCAAAGGCTGGGGGCGGTGCTCATGGCTGGCCCGCGGCCGGCTGCACCAGGGTATTGGGGGAGAGCACGGTCGATACGGTCTGCGCGAAAGGTACCGCGCGCGTTTCGCCGGCCACCGCGGCGGACGCGGCGGATGCCGGCCCTGGCACGGGGGGCGGCGCCGGTACTGGCAACACCGGAGGCGACGGCGTGGGCGCGGGTGGCTGCGGGAATTCGGTGGGCACAGTGAAATTAAAGCGGCGCCATTCCGATGCCAGGTTCCATTCGCGCGTATTGACGGCGTTGATCTGGAACGGCTTGGGCAGTTGCGTCAGGTCCAGGCGCATGCGCGTTTCGGCCTGGTAGGTCTCGCCCGGCTTGACCATATTGCGCTCGAACACGCGCCAGCCACGCACGCGCTGGATGAATTGCAGCGCGCCCTTTAGCCGCATGAACGGCAGTTGCAGGCCGCCGGTGGAAACGCGGTACTGGCGCGTGAGCGGATGGTAGGACAGCCGCACGCTGCGGCTGGCATTGACCGGCTTTTCATCGAACCAGTACCAGCGTGGACGGGTGAGCTGGAAATCGACCACGAAATACAGCGAGATACCTTTGTTCAGCGCGTCTTCGAGCGGTGGCGGCAATTCGAAATCGAAGCTCGCGGCAAGATCGAAGCCGCCGTCCTGGTACTCGATGCGCGCTTCGTTGACTTCGATGCCATCGGCGCGCGCCGCTCCCGACAACACCATCAGCACGCACAGCATGATCGCCGACGCAAGCCGCCAGGCTGCCAGCCACGTACGCGCTCTGCGCGCAGCGCCGGCTATTGCACTACCTGCCGCCACGGGCACGTACGCACTGTCGTCAGGGACGCGAAGGACGAACAAGCGAAGCGGGCTCGGCATTGGGATCGATAGGGATCGGTCAGGGTCGTTTCTGGAAGCGGGCGTAGAAGAAGCCATCGTGGTCGGTGGGCAGGCCTTCCTGGCTGGCATTGCCGCCGCCGGACACCTGGTCCTTGTTGCCAGGCAGCATCTGGCCTGGCGCCTGCAATCGTATCGCATCTGGTAGCTGTGCACCAAACCAGCGCGCCTGCTCTTCGCCCTCCGTTGGGAAAATAGAACAGGTGACATAAACCAGGATGCCGCCCGGCTTGAGCAGGCTCCAGAGTTGCGACACGATGCGCCGCTGCTCGGTCACCAGGCGGGGAATGTCCACCTCGCGGCGCAGCCAGCGGATATCCGGATGGCGGCGCACGATGCCCGAAGCGGAACAAGGCACATCGGCGAGGATGCGATCGTATTGGCGGTTATCCCACCAGTCCTGCGGGCGGCTCGCGTCGCCCACCACCACGGTGGCTTGCTGACCCAGGCGCGCGAGGTTCTCGTCGATGCGCGTGGCACGCTGGCCATCGCTCTCGAGCGCCGTCACCTCGACCTTGGCCAATTCCAGGATGTGGCCGGTCTTGCCGCCGGGCGCGGCGCAGGCATCGAGCACGCGCTGACCATCGGCCAGGTCCAGCAGCGGCGCGGCCAGTTGCGCGCCGGCGTCCTGCACCGAAACGTCTCCCTCGGCAAACCCGGGGATCTGCGACACGGGAAACGCGCGCACCAGCCTGACCGCCTGCGGACCGATGGCCACGCCAGCCATGCCGGCGTTGGCCACGCGCTTGAGATACTCGGCGACCGTGACCCGCGCGGTATTGACGCGCAGGGTCATGGGCGGACGCACGTTGGCGCTTTCGGCCAGCGCGGTCCACTGGTCCGGGTAAGCCTTGCGCAGCGCGTCCAGCCACCATGCGGGCAGGTTCCAGCGCGCCTCGTCGTCCTGGCGCACTTCGGCCAGCAGCGCCTTGCGCTCGCGCAGGAAACGGCGCAGCACGGCGTTCACCAGCCCGCGCGCATGAGCCGTCTTGGGCTCGGAGGCGGCGGCGCTGACGGCCTGGTCCACCACGGTGAACTCCGTATAGCCGCCCTCACCCTGCTCATCCTCGACCAGCAGCGCCAGCGCCACCGCCAGCAGCGAATCCACCAGCGCGCCGGGCGGCCGGGTCACCAGTTTGGTGACCAGCGCGCGCGCCGTGCCGAACTGGCGCATGGTACGGTAAGCCAGGTCCTGCAAGGCGCCGCGCGTGGCCGCGTCGCGCACGCGGTCCAGGCGGTATTGCGCGGCGGCGTTGTCGATGGCCAGCGGCAGCGCGCTGCCTTCGTTGACGCCGCGTACGGCGGCCGCGGCGGCGAGCATCTGGAAGGCGAGTGATTCGTGTGGCAGGCGCATGACAGTGAGGCAGTGAGACGGTAACGCGGGGTGGCAAAGGCAAGCCGCAAGCGGCGTGGACTGGCGGCAAGGCCGGGCGGGGCCGGAAAAAACACTGCCCGCCGCTTCGAAGGGAAGCACGGCGGGCAGTTTACCCTGTATGTGCCCAGGGTCGGCTTTTTTGCGCCCTGCTGGCCGGCGCCTGGAGCAACGGGAGGGCTTGAACCGACCCTAAACCGGGTAGACCCCGGTCTGGGCCATCTGCATCAGCCGCGCCACGCGCTCCTCGGTGGCCGGGTGGGTCGAGAACAGGTTGGCGATGCCGCTGCCCGAGAGCGGGTTCATGATCATCATCTGCGCGGTCGCGGGGTGCGCTTCCGCCGTCTGGAAGGGAATGCCCTGGGCATAGCGGTGGATCTTGTCGAGCGCCATCGCCAGCGCCTGAGGATCGCCGCTGATCGTGGCGCCGCCACGGTCGGCCTCGAACTCGCGGGCGCGCGAGATCGCCATCTGGATCAGCGAGGCCGCCAGCGGCGCCAGGATTGCCACGGCGATGCTGGCGATGGGATTGGAGCGGTTGCCGTTCTCGTCGCGCCCGCCGAAGAACATGGCGAAGTTGGCCAGTGCGGCAATCGCGCCGGCCATGGTGGCGGCAATGGTCGAGATCAGAATGTCGCGGTGCTGCACGTGGGCCAGCTCGTGCGCCATCACGCCGCGCAGCTCGCGCTCCGACAGCACGCGCAGGATGCCGGTGGTGGCGGCGACGGCCGCATGCTCCGGATTACGGCCGGTGGCAAAGGCATTGGGCGCGTCCTCGTTGATCAGGTACACCCGCGGCATCGGCAACTGGGCGCGCTGCGCCAGCTCCTGCACCATGCCATAGAACTGCGGCGCCGTGCTCGCGTCGACTTCCTGCGCGTTGTACATGCGCAGGACCATCTTGTCTGAGAACCAGTAAGAGAAGAAGTTCATGCCCAGCGCCATGATCAGCGCGAACATCATGCCGCTGCGGCCACCGATCATGCCGCCGATGACGATGAACAGCGCCGTGATGGCCGCCATCAGCATGAAGGTCTTGACCCAGTTGAACATTGTCGTGATCTCCGAAAAAATCATCCTCGAGCGCGCACCCGGCGGGCCGGGCTGGCCAGACCTGCGAAGCGCGACGCGGTGATGATTAGATGGTACCCCTGGGCGGAAATTCAACCGTGGGCTGCCTAAAAATAGAGCAGTACCACGGTTAACAACGCCTTGGGCCGTTTGTCGGCCAGGGGGAACTTAGCGCTGAGCTAGCGCCAGGCGGGCACCCAGCCCGATGAACGCGGCGCCAACAATGCGATCCAGCCAGCACTTCAGCCGGGGCGCCTCGCTCGCGCGGCGGGTCAGGGTGCCCGCCATCCATGCGACCAGGCCGTTCCACAGTGTCGACATCAGCACCATGACGCCGCCCAGTGCCAGGAATGCCAGAGCTTGATGCCCGGCATGACGGTCGACGAACTGCGGAAAGAAGGAAATGAAGAACAGGATCACCTTCGGATTCAGCACATTGGTCAGGAAGCCCTGCATGAACAAGGCGCGTAGGCCGCGCGTACCCGGCTGCGCGGCGGGGGCCGCGCTTGCCTCCCGGGGCGTCGATTGCTGGCGGATTAGGCGCAGCCCCAGCCACACCAGATAGGCCGCGCCGGCAAACTTGATCACGGTAAAGGCGGTGGCCGACGCCGCCAGCAAGGCGGTCAGGCCAAAGGCGATGGCCAGCGAGTGCACGCAGCAGCCGGCGCTGACGCCGAGCGCCGAGACCACGCCCGCCGCCCTGCCCTGCGCGACGCTGCGCCCGACGATATAGGCGGTGTCCGGTCCGGGTGTCACATTGAGCAGGAAGACGGCGCCGACGAACAGGGGGAAGTCAGTAATACCGAGCATGGGATTCCTGGCTGCTGGATTGGTAATGGCGGGCAGGTGCCGATTATGCCTTGCCTTCCGGCACGGCGCAGCGGGTGCCAGCCGGCAGCGGCATGCCCTGCAGGAACTGCTGGGCCGGCAGCCTGCGGCCGCCCGGCTTCTGCAGCTCGGCCACGCGCAGCGCGCCCTCGCCGCAGGCGATCACCACGCCGTCGGCATCCGCGCCCAGCACAGTGCCCGGCGTCTGCCGCAGACCGGGCGCGGCTTCCATCGCCTGGGCCTGCCAGCACTTGATGACGGTCTGGTCGACCTGCACGGTGGCGCCGGGGAAGGGATTGAAGGCGCGCACCTGGCTGGCCAGTGCCGTGGCCGGGCGGCGCAGGTCCAGCGGCGCTTCTTCCTTGGCGATCTTTTCGGCATAGGTGACGCCCTCGGCAGGCTGCGGCGTGCCGGGTAGCGGCTGGCCAGCGGCGAGCCGGCGCAGCGCGTCCACCACCATGCGGCCGCCCAGCGCGGCCAGCGTGTCGTGCAGCGTGCCGGTGGTGTCGTCGGGCCCGATCGGCACCGTTTCGCCCTGGATCATCGCGCCGGTATCCAGGCCTTCGTCCATCTGCATCAGCGTGATGCCAGTTTGCGCGTCGCCGGCCTCGATGGCGCGGTGGATGGGCGCCGCGCCGCGCCAGCGCGGCAGCAGCGAGGCATGGATATTGAGGCAGCCGTGGCGCGGCAACGCCAGCACCTCGGCCGGCAGGATCAGGCCGTAGGCGGCCACTACCATGACGTCCGGCGCAATCTGCGCCAGCGTATCCACCGCGGCGCCGGCTTCCTCCGGGTACTTACCGTTGCGGCGTAGGGAGCGCGGCTGCAGCACCGGGCCCAGACCATGCTCCAGCGCGTACTGCTTGACGGGGCTGGCCTGCAGTTGCATGCCGCGGCCCGCAGGGCGGTCGGGCTGGCTGAGCACGGCCACGACGGGGAAGCCGGCCTCATGGATGGCCTGGAGCGCCACGCGGGCGAATTCGGGCGTGCCGGCAAAGGCTACGCGCAGCGCTTGGGTTGGGCTTGCGGCTTGGGACATGGCGCGCTCCGGCATAAAGCGGCACCGGCCGCATCAGCGGCCGGCAACTTGATTCATCGGGAAGGCAATACGATAGCAGACCGGTGCCGGGGCGTCCGGCCGCGGCTACCTTACATGCGGGTGCGTTCGCGCTTATGCAGCTTGACCAGCTTGGACTTGATACGCTGGAGCTTGAGCGGTGAAAGGTACTCGACGAAGACCTTGCCCTTGAGGTGATCCATCTCGTGCTGGATACACACGGCCAGCAGATCGCCAGCTTCGATCTCGAAGCTCTCGCCCTTTTCGTTGAGGGCGCGCACGCGCACATGGTCCGGGCGCTCCACGCGGTCGTAGACCTCGGGCACCGACAGGCAGCCCTCTTCCGATACCTTGCGGGTTTCGCTGGACCAGAGGATTTCCGGGTTGATGAAGACTTGCAGCGCGTCGCGGGTTTCGGAGATGTCGATCACCACCACTTGCTCGTGCACGTCCACCTGAGTTGCGGCCAGGCCGATGCCCGGTGCTTCGTACATGGTCTCGGCCATGTCCTGCACCAGCTTGCGGATGCGGTCGTCCACCACGGCAACCGGTTTTGCCACGATATGCAGGCGGGGATCGGGGTAGGTCAGGATATCGAGTTTAGCCATGATGCTGGGGCGCAACGCCTGCCGCTCACACATGTGACCCGCGCGTTGCGGCTACGGGTGTTTACATGCAGAATCGGGGCGCAAGTACAAAAATTCAAGGCGCGCCGCAATAGGCACGCTCTCCAGGGTCAATCCGGCTGTTCTGCCAGCCGGTTCGAGAAAATGCGCGATCTTACCAAAGAACACCAGGCGGCGCCGGGCCGCAGGCTGCACGCGTTTGCCCGATTGATGTTGTGTGCGGCTGGCATCACTGCCGCCGCCGGGGCGCCAGTCCATGCCGCTGAGCTTACCGTAACCCCTGCCCAGCTGGCCCAGGCCACTGTCACCGGGCAGCAAGGCATACCCGCCACCGACCTGGCACCGGACGCGCCACAGCAGTACGTGGTGCGCGGTGGCGACACGCTCTGGGGGATATCGGGCCGCTTCCTGCGCCAGCCCTGGCGCTGGCCCGAACTGTGGGGCATGAACCGGCAGCAGATCCATAATCCTCACCTGATCTATCCCGGCCAGGTCCTGTACCTGATTCAGCGCGACGGACGCGCCTGGCTCTCGACCAGCCCGGACGCCGGCGGCACGGTGCGCCTCACGCCGGGCGTGCGCGGCGTGGGTGGCCCGGAAGGCGCCATCGCCAGCATTCCCGCCAAGGACATCGAGTCCTTCCTGATCCGCCCGCTGGTGGTGGACCAGGGCACGCTGGAGACCTCGGCGCGCATCTTCGCCCTGCCCGAGTCGCGGGTCTACCTGGCCATGGGCGACATCGCCTATGCGCGCGGCATCGCCCCGCCCGAGGCGGTGATCGGCAGCGACTGGCAGGCCTTCAGGCCGGTCAAGCCGATCAAGGACCCCGTCACCGGTGTTGTGCTGGGCTACGAGGCCGAATACCAAGGCAATGTCCGCGTGTCGCGGCGGCCGGAAGGCTTCGACGCGGTGACCACCATCAAGGTGACACAGGCGCAGCAGGAGATGGGCACCGGCACCTTGCTGATGCCCCAGCCCGCGCGCGAGCCGGTGCGCTATGTGCCCCGCGCCCCGGAAGTCGCCCTCGATGGCCGCATCGCGGCGGTCTATGGCGGCGTGCAGTTTGGCGGCGCCAAGCAGGTGGTGGTGCTCAACCTCGGCACTACCGCGGGCCTTGAGCCAGGCCACGTGGTTGCGCTTTCCCGCGCCGGCCAGTTGGTGCCCGATCGTACCGACGGCAATCGCCCCATCCTGCTGCCCGACGAGCGCTACGGCCTGGCCTTCGTGTTCCGGGTGTTCCCCGGTGTGGCCTATGCCCTGGTCACCGATGCCACGAACGCGATCGAGGTTGGCGATCGCGTGACCTCGCCACGTTGACCGGGCCAGCAGCAGCCTGCGCCGGTCCGGTGCAGGCGCCGGCCACCACGCGCGACGCCGCGGACATCGAGGCGTGGCTGCGGCTGACGGGCGTGCGCGGCCTCGGTACGGGCGCCCTGCGCCAGTTGCTGGCCGTCTTCGGGCTGCCGCGGCAACTGCTGGCGCAGAGCGTCAGCGTGCTGGCGGCGGTCATCCCCGAGAAGCACGCGAGCGCCTTGCTAGCGCCGCCCGACGCTACCACCATGGCGCTGGTAGAGCGTACCCTGGCCTGGGCCGCCGAGCCCGGCAACCATGTGGTGACGCTGGCCGACGCGGCCGATCCCCGCCCCTTGCTGGACCTTTCCGACCCCCCGCTGGTGCTGTACATCAAAGGCCGGCTGGATGCGCTTGGCGATCCGGCCGTGGCCATGGTCGGTGCGCGCAGCGCCACGGTGCAGGGCGTGGAAGACGCGCGGCGCTTCGCCCGCGTGCTGTCCGATGCCGGGCTGGCCGTGGTGTCGGGACTGGCGCTGGGGATCGATGGCGCTGCCCATGACGGCGCGCTGGAGGGCATCGGCGGCACCGTGGCGGTGATCGGCACGGGTGCCGACCTGGTCTATCCCGCCCGCCACCGCGAACCGGCCCACCGCATTGCCGCCCATGGCGCCATCTTCAGCGAGTTTCCGCTCGGCGCGCCGGGGCGCAGTCATCATTTCCCCCAACGCAATCGCATCATCGCGGCGCTGGCGCGCGGCGTGCTGGTGGTGGAGGCTGCGGCGCGCTCGGGGTCGCTGATCACGGCGCGGCTGGCGGCAGAAATGGGGCGCGAGGTCTACGCCATTCCCCGCTCGATCCATGCGCCGCTGTCCAAGGGCTGCCACCTGCTGATACGCCAGGGCGCCAAGCTGGTGGAAACCGCGCACGATGTGCTGGAGGAACTCGGTTGGGGCGGCGCCGGTGTAGGGACGGTGTTGCCTGCGCCGATGCCGGCGCTGGACGATGTCCTCGGCCTGACGCTCACCCACGATCCCGTCACGCTCGATGCGCTGTGCGCCCGCACCGCCCTGCCACCCGAGCAGGTGGCAGCTATCTTGCTGAACCTGGAACTGGCGGGCGCCGTGGAGCGGCTGCCGGGCAATTTCTATCGCCGGGTAAGCTAGTGGGTGCCGCAAGGCCGGTCGAAGCACGGTTTTCCCCGCGACCGCTACAATCAAACGATTTCCCGTGCCTGAAAAGGCTCATGTTTATCCCGCCATGACCGTTTACTTTCCGGAGCAGGACCCGGGCGCGATCGCCCAGGCGCTGGCAGCGCGTCCGCAAGGCCGCCTGGTCGCGTGCCTGTGCGCGGCCTGGTGTGGCACCTGCGGAACCTACCAGGAGGCGTTCACATCCCTGGCGGCGCGCTTTTCCGGCGATTGCTTCGTGTGGATCGATATCGAAACCCATGCCGACCGGCTGGGCGACCTCGACATCGACAACTTTCCCACGGTGCTGGTGCAGCCGGCCGCAGGGGGCCGGCCGCAGTTCTACGGTACGCTGTTGCCGCATATCGAGGTGCTTGAGCGTATGCTGGCGCGCGGCGCCGCCATGCCGATGGCGGCCGGGGCCGAGGTGCCGGAAGTGCTGGACTGGCTGGCGCAGGGTGCCGGCGACGGCCTGGATTCGCATTGAAAAAAAGAGCCGACAGCAACCGCACCGGGCCTGGCCCGCATGCCGGCAACGGCTGTTTGACGAAGGCACCGGCGGCGTGCTTGCTTGCACCGCCGTCGGAACCGCGCTTATTATTGGCGCCTCAAAGCCCCGAGCTCGCTGTTTACATATAGTGCAGAGCCCTTAGTGGCAATAATTCGCAGGCCGCCAGAGTGCGGCCAGCAAGGACCCGATCCATGTCAAAAGCCCTCATCATCGCGGAAAAGCCATCGGTTGCTGCCGATATAGCCCGTGCCCTCGGGGGCTTTACCAAGCATGACGAATACTTCGAAAGTAACGATTACGTACTTTCGTCGGCCGTCGGCCACCTGGTTGAGATTGCCGCCCCGGACGAATACGAGGTCAAGCGAGGCAAGTGGAGCTTCGCCAACCTGCCGGTGATTCCCCCGCACTTCGATCTGCGCCCGATCGCCAAGACCGAATCGCGCCTGAAGGTGCTCAACCGCCTGATCAAGCGCAAGGACGTCACCGCCCTGGTCAACGCCTGCGACGCGGGGCGCGAAGGGGAACTGATCTTCCGCCTGATCCAGCAGCATGCCAAGGCCAAGCAGCCGGTGCAGCGCCTGTGGCTGCAATCGATGACGCCGCAGGCAATCCGCGACGGCTTTGCGCGCCTGCGCGACGACGCCGACATGATGCCGCTGGCCGATGCCGCGCGCTGCCGCTCCGAGGCCGACTGGCTGGTGGGCATCAACGGCACGCGCGCCATGACCGCCTTCAACAGCAAGGGTGGTGGCTTCTTCCTGACCACCGTGGGCCGGGTGCAGACCCCTACCCTGTCGATCGTGGTGGAGCGCGAGGAGAAGATCAAGAAGTTCGTCCCGCGCGATTACTGGGAAGTGCGCGCCGAGTTCATCGCCGCCGCCGGCCTGTACGAAGGCCGCTGGTTCGATCCCAAGTTCAAGAAGAACGAATTCGATCCCGAGGCGCGCGAGTCGCGCCTGTGGAGCGAGGCCGAAGCCAAGAGCATCGTGGCGGCCTGCCGTGACAAGACCGGCACCGTCACCGAAGAGTCCAAGCCTTCCACGCAGCAGTCGCCGGCGCTGTTCGACCTGACCACGCTGCAGCGCGAGGCCAACTCGCGCTTCGGCTTCTCGGCCAAGAACACGCTTGGCCTGGCGCAGGCGCTGTACGAAAAGCACAAGGTGCTGACCTACCCGCGTACCGACGCGCGCGCGCTGCCAGAGGATTACATGGACACGGTCAAGCAGACCATGGACATGCTTGCCGAGAGCTCGCCCAACTACCTGCCACATGCCAAGAAGGTGCTGGCGAGCGGCTGGGTCAAGCCGAACAAGAAGATCTTCGACAACAGCAAGATCAGCGATCACTTCGCTATCATCCCGACGCTGCAGGCCCCGAAGAACCTCTCGGAGCCGGAACAGAAGCTGTATGACCTGGTGGTGCGCCGCTTCCTGGCGGTGTTCTTCCCGGCGGCCGAGTTCCAGGTCACCACGCGGATTACCGAAGTGGCCGGCCATCACTTCAAGACCGAGGGCAAGGTCCTGGTCAATCCGGGCTGGCTGGTGGTCTATGGCCGCGAAGCCCAGGGCGACGACGCCAACCTGGTGGCGGTGGCCAAGGACGAGCGCGTCAAGGTCGACAAGGTCGACAGCTTTGGCCTGACCACCAAGCCGCCGGCGCGATACAACGAAGCCACGCTGCTCTCCGCCATGGAAGGCGCAGGCAAGCTGGTGGACGACGATGCGCTGCGCGAGGCCATGGCCGGCAAGGGCCTGGGCACGCCAGCCACGCGCGCGGCAATCATCGAAGGCCTGCTCGCCGAGAAATACCTGGTGCGCGAGGGCCGCGAACTGATCCCCACCGCCAAGGCCTTCCAGCTGATGACGCTGCTGCGCGGCCTGGGCGTGCTGGAACTGACCCAGGCTGAACTGACCGGTGAATGGGAACACAAGCTGTCGCAGATCGAGCGCGGCGGCCTCAAGCGCGACGAGTTCATGCGCGAGATCGCGCAGATGACGCAGCAGATCGTCAAGCGCGCCAAGGAGTACGACAGCGACACCATCCCGGGCGACTACGCCACGCTGGCCACGCCGTGCCCGCAGTGCGGCAGCCAGGTCAAGGAGAACTACCGCCGCTTTGCCTGCATCGCTTGCGAGTTCTCGATCAGCAAGATCCCGGGTGGCCGACAGTTCGAGATCGACGAGGTCGAAGAGCTGCTGCTGAAGAAGGAAATCGGTCCGCTGCAAGGCTTCCGCAGCAAGATGGGCCGGCCCTTCGCCGCCATCCTGAAGCTGGGCAAGGACGACGAAGGCCATTACAAGATGGAATTCGACTTCGGCCAGAACGACGACGACAACGATGGCGAGCCGGTCGATTTCAGCGGCCAGGAACCGGTTGGCACCTGTCCCAAGTGCAGTGGCTCGGTGTTCGAGCATGGCATGAAGTACGTGTGCGAGAACTCGGTTGCCAGTCCCAAGTCTTGCGATTTCACAACGGGCAAGATCATCCTGCAGCAGGAGATCTCGCGCGAGCAGATCGGCAAGTTGCTGGGCGCGGGGCGCACGGATTTGCTGACGGGATTCAAGTCATCGCGCACCGGGCGCAATTTCAAGGCCTTCCTGGTCAAGCAGCCTGATGGCAAGATCGGCTTCGAGTTCGAAGCCCGCGAGCCCAAGGCGGGTGCGAAGACTGCTGCCAAGACCGCTTCCGCCAAGGCGGGCGGCAAGGACGATCAGGACGCTGAAACGGCGAGCAAGGCCAAGGCACCAGCCAAGAAGGCGGCTGCCGTGAAGAAGGCGCCCGCAGCCAAGAAGGCCGCGGCCAAGGCGCCGGCGGCCAAGCGTGTTACCGGCAAGTCGCGCGCCGGCGGCGAGGCCACCGCCGACGCCGAGGAGTGAGCCGCCGCGGAACCGGCTTCGCGCCGGTTCCGCGAATCCTGTCCTTGCGCCAGTCTCGATCCCTTACTGATCGTTGCCGCGGATCTTGCCTTCTTCCAGGAGGAAGTCGATAAAGGCGCGCACCTTGGTCGGCAGGAACTTGCGGCTGGGATAGACCACGCTGACATCGCGCCGCGGCAGTCGGTATTGCTGGAGGATGTGCGTCAACCGCCCCGATTCGATGTTCGGCCGCGCCAGATAGGCAGACAGCATCGCCACCCCCATATCGGCCAGCGCCGCCTGGTGCGCCAGCTCGGCATTGCTGCACAGCAGGCCCGGCCGGATCGGCACCGTCACCTCGCCCTCCGGCCCCGACAGCGTCCATTCATGCTCCGCGGTGGGAATCCGCATCGCGATACAGCGGTGGTTGGCCAGTTCGTGCGCGTGGCGCAGCGGCGGGTGCTGGCGCAGGTAGCCTGGCGAGGCGCACAGGATGATCTCTGCCGAGATCAGCGGGCGCGCCACCAGGTGCGAGCCCAGCCCCAGGTCGGACAACACCACGCCTACGTCGCGGCCCTCTTCCACGATATCGACGATACGGTCCGATAACAGCACATCGAACACCACTTCGGGGTACAGGGCCTGAAAACGCGCCAGCGTGGCCGGCAGCAGGTGCAGGCCGAACATCACCGGCGCCACCAGCCGCAGTGTGCCCGAGAGCGACTGGCTGCGCGCCGTCACTACCGATTCGGCCTCCTCCACGTCTTCCAGGATCTGCTGGCAACGCTGCAGGTAGGTTTCGCCGGCGTCGGTCAGCGACAGGCTGCGGGTAGTGCGATTGAGCAGCCGCGTGCCCAGGTGGCTCTCCAGGTCGGCCACATAACGCGTCACCACCGCATTGGACATTTCCAGTTGTTGCGCTGCACGAGCAAAGCTGCCCAGCTCGACCACTTTGGAAAAGACGCGCATCGATTGCAGCCGGTCCATGACATAGTCTCCAGTCTTGCCCGCGAACTTTTACGAGAAGTGGGTTATTTATTGTTAAAACTACAACTAATCATTGTCGGGGGCAATCTTTATTCATATCAGGGAAATACCTAATATGGAGCCATCGGATGCCGCATTGCAGCGAAGGCTGCTGAGAAGACAAGGCGTCCTGCCTGTGGAAAGGATTCAATCATGAAAAACCAACGTTACGCCCTGATCGCCGCTGCCGCCACGCTCGCCGCTGCCCTGACCGCCGCGCCCGCTTTCGCCAAGACCGGCAAGTTCGACCCCTATACCGATGGCGCCCGCGCCACCCAGACCTCGGTTTACAGCAACGGCGGCAGGGCCGGCAAGTTTGACAGCTTCACCGACGGTGCCCGCACCGGCAAGTTCGACGCGTTCACCGACGGCGCCCGCGCCGGCAAGTTCGACCCGTACACCGACGGCGCCAAGGCCGGCAAGTTCGACGTGTTCAGCGACGGCGCAGCCACCCTGTAAGAGGCTGCTGGCCAGCCGGCAGGCATCGTCTCCGCCGGCGGTTTCACCCCTTTCGGCTGATCTCCACAGGCCGACGGGGAGGGAGCGGAAGCTCTCTCTCCGTACTAACCGGAGGACATGCCCGTACCACGCCGGTACGGGCATGTTTGTTTTTGGGCACCTCATTGTCCGGCATTGCCCCTGCCCTGCTATCCCGTCCGCGTGGTGTCCAGCTATGGACGCAATCTTCAGGTGATGCATCATACGCCTGGACGCTCATCCCGTGCCTTGTCCTCTTTCCTGAAATCCCTGGTGGCGGGCTTCGCGGGCATAAAAAAAAAACGGGCCGTGAATGGCCCGTTTTTTTGCCGGCATTGCGCACCGGCCGCCTGCGCGCGGGGCAACGGCCCCGCCACGCCAGGCCGATCAGTCGTCGTGATCGTGATGGTAGTGGCCACGGCCATGCTTGCGCTTGTAGCCGCTGCGGTAATAGCGGTCGTCGCGATAACCGCGGCCGCGCTCGTCCGCATAGGAGTTGCTGCGCGACACGTTGCCGCCCAGCGCGGCGCCAGCACCGCCACCCACTGCGGCGCCCACCAGGCCGCCGGTGCGGCCGCCCATGGCGTTGCCCGCCGCCGTACCCGCGCCGCCGCCCAGCGCGCCACCGATGATGGCACCGGTGCGTTCGCGACGGTTGGAGGTGACCGCGCCGCCAGCGCCGCCGCCTACCGCGCCGCCGATCACGGCACCGGTCGAGCCGCCAAGCGCCCCGCCCACCGCCGCCCCGGCGACACCGCCGAGCGCGCCGCCGAGGGCATTGTTCATATCGCCCGCGAACACCGGCAGCGCGGATGCCGCCAGGGCGATGGCCAGGGTGAAACTGCGAACGGTGTGGCGAGACATGTTCTTTTTCCTTGGGTTAGCAACGATGGCGCAAGTGTAGAGAAATCGCTGCGGACTTGCTGTAACCACGTGTAAGGCCCTGTAACCCCTGGGGAAACGTAAAACGGGCCGCCTTTTTGGGCGGCCCGTCCACGATGTTACGTGGATATCACGCGGTTCAGCAGCACTTGCCCTGCCCGCCGCCGTAACGCGCTTCCTGACGCTCGCGGAAGAATTCCTCGTAGGTCATGGGCTCGCGGTCGGGGTGGGTTGACTCCATATGGGCCACATAGGTCTGGTAGTCCGGCAAGCCCACCATCAGGCGCAGGGACTGGCCCAGGTAGCGCCCCATGGTTCCAAGTTGCTCAAGCATGATGGATCTCCTGTTTCCAAATGTCGGGTTTGCGCTTGCCAGTGGCTGCCGCGCGAACTCAGGACTGCGCCGAGGCCGAGGCCGGCATCGGTTCGAACGGCGTTTCGCGGTCGGTCGGGCGGTTCACCGCGCGGGCCTTCATGGCGGTCTTGAAGCCGTAGAACACGATCGACAGCACCACGAACATGAACAGCGCGCACAGGCCGGCGTCCAGGTAATCGTTGAAGACGATGCGGTGCATCTGCTCCATCGACTTGGCCGGCGCCAGTACCTTGCCCTGGGCGATGGCGTCGCTGAACTTGGCCGCGTGGGTCAGGAAGCTGACCTTGGGATCGGCGTCGAACAGCTTTTGCCAGCCGGCGGTCAGCGTGCAGATCAGTAGCCAGATGGTGGGCACCAGGGTGACCCAGGCGTATTGCCCGCGCTTCATCTTCACCAGCACGCAGGTACCGAGCACCAGCGCCACCGCGGCCAGCATCTGGTTGGAGATGCCGAACAGCGGCCACAACGTGTTGATCCCGCCCAGCGGGTCAACCACGCCCTGGTACAGGAAGTAGCCCCAGAACGACACGGTCAGCGCCGTGGCGATCAGGTTGGCCGGCAGCGAGTCGGTGCGGCGGAACGAGGGCACGAAGCTGCCCAGCAGGTCCTGCAGCATGAAACGGCCGGCGCGGGTGCCCGCATCCACCGCGGTCAGGATGAACAGCGCCTCGAACAGGATGGCGAAGTGGTACCAGAACGCCATCATGGCCTGGCCGCCCACCACTTGGTGCAGGATGTGGGCGATGCCCACCGCCAGCGTCGGCGCGCCGCCGGCGCGCGAGATGATGGTGTTCTCGCCGACATCCTTGGCGGTCTGGATCAGCACGTCCGGGGTGATGACGAAGCCCCAGCCAGATACCACCTGCGCCACCGATTCCGGCGAGGTGCCGATCACGGCCGCCGGGCTGTTCATGGCGAAGTACACGCCCGGCTCGATCACCGAGGCTGCCACCAGCGCCATGATGGCGACGAAGGACTCGGCCAGCATCGCGCCGTAGCCGATAAAGCGCATATGCGCTTCGCTTTCCAGCAGCTTGGGCGTGGTGCCCGACGAGATCAGCGCGTGGAAGCCCGATACCGCGCCGCAGGCGATGGTGATGAAGAGGAACGGGAACAGGTTGCCCGACCACACCGGCCCGCCGCCCTTGGCGAACTGCGTGAACGCCGGCATCTTCAGTTCCGGCGCCACGATCAGGATGCCGATGGCCAGCGCGATGATCGTGCCGATTTTCAAGAAGGTGGACAGGTAGTCGCGCGGGGCCAGCAGCAGCCACACCGGCAGCACGGCGGCGATAAAACCGTAGATGATCAGCATCCACGTGAGCGCCTTGCCGTCGTAGGTGAACAGCGGCGCCAGCACGGCGCTTTCATGCACATACTGGCCGCCGATGATGGCGAGCATCAGCAGCACGAAACCGATTACCGACACTTCGCCGATGCGGCCCGGGCGGATGTAGCGCGTGTAGATCCCCATGAAGATAGCGATGGGAATCGTCACCGCCACCGTGAAGGTGCCCCAGGGCGAGTCCGCCAGCGCCTTCACCACGATCAGCGCCAGCACTGCCAGGATGATGATCATGATCATGAAGCAGCCGAACAGCGCGATCATGCCGGGTATCGTGCCCATTTCGGACTTGATCAGGTCGCCCAGCGAGCGGCCGTCGCGGCGCGTGGAGATGAACAGCACCATGAAGTCCTGCACCGCGCCGGCAAACACCACGCCGGCCAGGATCCACAGTATGCCCGGCATGTAGCCCATCTGCGCCGCAAGCACTGGGCCCACCAGCGGGCCGGCGCCGGCGATGGCGGCAAAGTGGTGGCCGAACAGCACGGCCTTGTTGGTCGGCACGTAGTCCAGCCCGTCGTTGTGGCGCCAGGCCGGCGTCATGCGTTTGGGATCCAGCTGCATCACCTTTTCGGCGATGAACTTGCTGTAGTAGCGGTAGGCGATCAGATAGATACAGACCGCGGCGACCACGATCCACAAGGCACTGACGGCTTCGCCGCGAGACAGTGCAACGGTGGCAAAGGCGAAGGCGCCAAGGATGGCGACGGCCAGCCACACCAGGTGTTGCCCGATGCGATTCATGATGAGGGTCTCCTCAGACCATTTATTGGGAGCCAGCGGCGGCAGGGCAGGCAAGCAAGCGGGACACGCGGTTGGTGTCCCTGGCGGCGGCGGGCGAAGGGGGCGGGCGGCACAAACGGTTCCCTGCCAGATCTTTCGTCGGCGCCCGGTATGTCTCGCAAGTTCCGGTTCCGTCGTCGCAGGCGGGCGATGCAAACAGCTTTGTCGCTGGGCGCACCCACTGCGCAGGACGCATGCAAACCACTGCCGGGCAGGGATCGCGCATCCGGCGTGTAGTATTGACACCCGTCCCTGGCGGCACAAGCGCGGAACTACGCAGCGGCGCTGCGTGTTACTACGCAGATCGACGATCACATGCCGCTTGCGCGTCATCCGTGTTTACCCCGGTACCGATGAAACTCCGTCAAAAAATCCTGTTGCTGGCCGTCGCGCCGCTCGCCGTCGCCATGCTCGGCATCGCCCTGGCCGTGCGCTACCAGGCTAGCGAACTGGCCCGCCATGAGCGCGTGCTGGTCGAGGCAGCCTACCTGCAAAGCAAGGAAGTCGAGCTGCGCCACTACGTGGAACTGGCGCAAAGCGCGATTGCGCCGATGGTGCATTCCGGCCGCACCGATGCCGCCACGCGCGATGCCGCCATGCAGGCGCTGGCGCGCCTCGACTATGGCCCCGACGGCTATTTTTTCCTCTACGACATGCAGGGCCGCAACCTGATGCACCCACGCCAGCCCGAGCTGGTGGGGCAGGATTTGTGGAGCATGCGTGACCCGCAGGGCGCTCTTACCATCCAGAAGCGGATCGCGGCGGCCCGGGCGGGCGGCGGGTCGGTGCGTTACCAGTGGAAGAAGCCCTCCTCGCAGCAACTGGCCCCCAAGCTTGGCTATGTGGTCGCCGTGCCGGAATGGAACTGGATGTTGGGCACGGGCATTTACCTCGACGACGTCGAGCGCACGCTGCGCCAACTGGATGCGCGGGCGGAGACCGATATCCGGGAAACCATGGCGTGGATCGGCGTGATCGCCGCCATCAGCATCCTGCTGGTCGCCGCCAGCGGGCTCGCCCTCAACGTCAGCGAGCACCGCGAGGCCGACGCCAAGCTGCGGCAACTGGCGCAGCGCGTGGTGCAGTCGCAGGAAGAGGAACGCGCGCGCCTGTCTCGCGAGCTGCATGACGGCATCAGCCAACTGCTGGTGTCGGTCAAGTTGCTGCTGGAGACCGCCGCCAACCGCCTGCGCATGGCACCGGCAGAGGGCACCTCGGTTGCGCCCGTGCTTGGCACGGCGCTGGTCCGGCTGGACACCGTGTTCAATGAAGTGCGCAGGGTGGCGCGCAACCTGCGCCCCGCCCTGCTGGACGACCTCGGCCTGTTCGCCGCGCTCGAGCATCTCGCTCGCGAGATGCAGGAGGGCAGCGGGCTGCAGATCGCGGTATCGCGTACCGGCAAGCCGCGCGAACTGGCCGATGAGCAGGCCACCGCGCTGTTCCGCATCGCCCAGGAGGCGCTCACCAATGTGGAGCGGCATGCACATGCACGCCATGTCACCCTGGTGCTGGCGTTCGACGCCAACACTACCCGGCTGACGGTGCAGGATGACGGCGCCGGCTTCGACGTGGCGCGCATGCAGCACGATCCCAAGCGCGGCATTGGCCTGCGCAACCTGCGCGAACGCATTGCCGCGCTGGGCGGCGAGTTCGATATCGTCTCCGCGCCGGGCACGACCCGGCTGCACGCCGCGGTGCCGGTCGTGCCCGCCCCATCGCGGCAGGCCCCCCAAGACGTACCTGGAACTACACACTCATGAGCCATGTACCCGCCCGTGTCCTGCTGATCGACGACCATGCGCTGGTGCGCGACGGCATGCGCATGCGCCTGGGCCTGCAGCCCGAACTCGCGGTAGTGGGCGAAGCCGACGACGGCGAAGCCGCGCTGGCCTGGCTGGCGCACGCCGGCGCCGAGCGCATGCCGGACCTGGTCATCACCGATATCGGCATGCGGGGCATGGGCGGCATCGCGCTGGCTGCCGCTCTGCACGAGGACTATCCCGAGCTGGCCGTGCTGATCGTGTCGATGCATGACAACCTCGAATACGTGCGCCAGGCGATCCGTGCCGGCGCGCGCGGCTATGTGCTCAAGGATGCGCCGGCCGACGAGCTGATGGCCGCCATTGCCGCGGTGCTGGCCGGACGCGTGTTCTACAGCGCGCGCATCGCCCGCAGCATGGCCGAGCAGACGCCTGCCGCCGGACCGCTCGACGCGCTCACCCCGCGCGAGCGGGATATCTTCAACTGCATCGGCCAGGGGCAGGCTAACAAGGACATCGCCGCGGCGCTCGGCGTGTCGGTGCGCACCATCGAGACGCACCGGCTCAACCTGCGGCGCAAGCTCGGCATCGAAGGCCGCGCGGAACTGGTGAAATATGCCGTGGAGCATGGCGATGCGCAGGGCGGCGGCCCGGGCTGACGCTGCCGGCGGCGCCACAATGGAAAAAGCCCACCCCGTTGCCGGGGTGGGCTTCCTTTTGCCGGTGCCCGGGACGGACCGGGGTTGCCAGCCAGGTTGCCTGCTATTTACGCAGACAGGCGCTTGGCCAGCGCGGCCTTGGCATCCACCAGGGCTTGCGGCAGGTTGTGCTTGAGTTGCGTGAACAGCTCCTCGTGCAGCGCCAGTTCCTGTTGCCAGGCGGCGTGATCGATAGAGGTGACCTGGTCGAACTGCTGCTTGGTGAAATCCAGGCCTTGCCAGTTCAGGTCCTCGTAGCGCGGCGAGGTACCGAACACGTGGTCGCTGCCCTGGCCACGGCCTTCGACACGGTCGATCATCCACGACAACACGCGCATGTTCTCGCCGAAGCCCGGCCACACGAAGTTGCCGTCCGCGTCCTTGCGGAACCAGTTGACGCAGTAGATGCCCGGCAGCTTGGCGCCGCTGGCTTCCAGCTTCTTGCCCAGCGCCAGCCAGTGGCCGAAGTAGTCGCTCATGTTGTAGCCGCAGAACGGCAGCATGGCGAACGGGTCGCGGCGCACCACGCCTTGCTGGCCGGCAGCGGCGGCGGTGGTTTCCGAGCCCATGGTGGCGGCCATGTAGACGCCTTCGGTCCAGTTGCGAGCCTCGGTCACCAGCGGCACCGTGGTGGAGCGGCGGCCGCCGAAGATGAACGCGTCGATGGCGACGCCAGCCGGGTTGTCCCAGTTCTCGTCGATCGACGGGCACTGCACGGCCGGCGCGGTGAAACGGGCGTTCGGGTGCGCGGCCTTGGCGCCGGTTTCCTTGGCGATGGCCGGCGTCCAGTCCTTGCCCTGCCAGTCGATCAGGTGGGCCGGGGCCTCCTTGCTCATGCCTTCCCACCACACGTCGCCGTCATCGGTCAGCGCGACATTGGTAAAGATGACGTTTTCCTTCAGGGTGGCCATCGCGTTGAAGTTGGTCTTCTCGCTGGTGCCCGGCGCCACGCCGAAATAGCCGGCTTCCGGGTTGATGGCGTACAGGCGGCCGTCCTGGCCCGGCTTGATCCAGGCGATATCGTCGCCGATGGTGGTGACCTTCCAGCCCTCGAAGCCCTTGGGCGGGATCAGCATGGCGAAGTTGGTCTTGCCGCAGGCCGACGGGAACGCCGCGGCCACATGGTATTTCTTGCCCTCGGGCGAGGTCACGCCGAGGATCAGCATATGCTCGGCCAGCCAGCCTTCATCGCGGCCCATGGTCGATGCGATGCGCAGTGCGAAGCATTTCTTGCCCAGTAGCGCGTTGCCGCCGTAACCCGAGCCGTAGGACCAGATCTCGCGCGTTTCCGGGAAATGCACGATGTACTTGGTGGCGTTGCACGGCCATGCCACGTCTTTCTCGCCGGCAGCCAGCGGCTTGCCCACGGTATGCACGCACGGCACGAACTCGCCGTCGGTGCCCAGCACGTCGAACACGGCGCGGCCCATGCGCGTCATGATGCGCATATTGACGGCAACATACGGCGAATCCGACAGTTCCACGCCGATGTGGGCGATCGGCGAGCCCAGCGGGCCCATCGAGAACGGCACCACATACAGGGTCCGGCCGCGCATGCAGCCATCGAACAGGCCGGCCAGCGTCTGGCGCATTTCCGCCGGGGCGGTCCAGTTGTTGGTGGCGCCGGCATCTTCCTTCTTCTGCGAGCAGATGAAGGTGCGGTCTTCCACACGCGCCACATCGGACGGATCGGACAGCGCCAGGAACGAGTTCTTGCGCTTGGCCGGGTTGAGGCGCTTCATGGTGCCGGCGGCGACCATCTGCTCGCACAGACGGTCGTACTCTTCCTGCGAGCCGTCACACCAGTAGATATTGTCGGGTTTGGCGAGGGCCGCGAACTCGGCAACCCAGGCGATCAGCTTCTGGTGCTTGACCCAGGCTGGAACGTTGAGTGCGGGCGTGCCCTGCATTGTGGGGTGGTTCATACTGCAACTCCAAAGCGTAGAAAGAATTCTTGCAAAGCCTGGCCCGCACTGCCGCCGCCGGAAACGGCTGGCGGCGGGCCTCCTTGCCAGAGCAGACCGCGGCGGCTCGCCGCTGGTTCCGCGCCGGGCCGGTGGATCGTCACATCCCGTTACAACTCCACAGCGACCGGAACTGCGCAAAAGGTCGCGGCTGGCCCTGCGGCTGCGCTACAGTGGCGCTTCGCCCATGACAGGGGCCGGCAAGCTTTGTCCGACGCGGTCAGGGTGGCGGGAGCGAGGCTCGACCGACAATCCGGGGCCGAATCGGAACCGGCAAGGATACCACTGCCGCACGCCGCTGTTTTTTGCTCCGCAGCAATGTTCGTGCGCGATTCCGGCCTTGTCGTTTTGTCCCGTTTCCCTGTCTGGCGGCGCACTTCCCGTGTTGCGCCGAATTGTTCTCGCTGCGCCCCGCATCCACCGCGGTGTCGCGCGACAGGTTGTAAAACTATAACGTTGATGGGTGCCCTGTTCTGTGGGTGGGCGCACCTTGCGATTGCCAAACCAGAGTTTCCGATGAAGATTGCCGTACTCGACGATTATCAGGATTCCGTGCGCAAGCTGTCATGCTTCAGCCTGCTCGACGGCCATGACGTCAAGGTGTTCAACAACACCGTCAAGGGCGTCGGCCAGCTGGCCGCGCGCCTCTCGGACGTGGAGGCCGTGGTGCTGATTCGCGAACGTTCGCGCATCACCCGCCAACTGCTGGAAAAACTCCCCAAACTCAAGATCATCAGCCAGACCGGGCGCGTTGGCAGCCATGTGGATGTCGAAGCCTGTACCGAGCGCGGCGTGGCCGTGCTCGAAGGCGCGGGCTCGCCGGTGGCCCCGGCCGAACTCACCTGGGCCCTGATCATGGCAGCCCAGCGCCGCATTCCGCAGTACGTGGCCAGCCTCAAGCATGGCGCCTGGCAGCAGTCCGGGCTCAAGTCCACCACCATGCCGCCCAACTTCGGCCTGGGGCAGGTGCTGCGCGGGCAGACGCTCGGGATCTGGGGCTACGGCAAGATTGGCAAGCTGCTGGCGGGCTATGGCCGCGCCTTTGGCATGAACGTACTGGTCTGGGGCCGCGAGAACTCGCAGAAAAGCGCCCGCGAGGATGGCCTGGCCGTGGCGGAGTCGCAAGAGCAATTGTTTACCGAAAGCGATGTGTTGTCGCTGCATCTGCGCCTTAATGACGAGACGCGCGGACTGGTCAAGCTGGCTGACTTCTCCCGCATGAAGCCGACCGCGTTGTTCGTCAACACCAGCCGCGCCGAACTGGTGGAGGAAAACGCCCTGCTGACCGGTCTCAACCGCGGCCGCCCCGGCATGGCGGCGGTCGATGTGTTCGAGTCCGAACCCATCCTGCAGGGCCATGCCCTGCTGCGCATGGAAAACTGCATCTGCACGCCGCACCTGGGCTATGTCGAGCGCGAAAGCTACGAGATGTACTTCCGCATCGCGTTCCAGAACATCCTTGATGTGCTGTCCGGCAAGCACGACAGCATCGCCAACCCCAAGGCGCTGACGCCGGCGTTGTCGCGCTAGGCGCCAGGTGCGGCTGAACCGCCCGCCGGATGGCCCACCTTTACAGGGCACAACTGGTAAGGCCGCGCGTCCGCGCCGACGAAGGCATCATAGGTGCGGCAGCCTTCGGCCTGGAGCACCAGACCATAGCGCAGCAGGCCGGGCCTCTGCAGCGTCACTTCCGCCCGATCTTCGGCGGCAAGGTCGCTCAGGTCTTGCGGCAGCGGGGCCAGGGTGCAGGTGGCGCCCTCGCCGCCCGGCTGTGGCGCGGCCAGTTGTGCATGGACGCGCAGCCGGCCAAGTGCCGAACCCAGCATCTTGCAGGTGCTGCCATTGGCCGACACCCCGATTCCCGCCAGCGAATCGTTCATCCGTGCCACGCTCTGCGCACGCCAGTTCACATTTGCGGGCAGCAGCGCGTAGGCCTGGCCCGGCCGCTGGGCCAGCATGGCTTGCACGCGCCCGACATAGGCCGGGCCTTCCGGAAAGTTGGAGTTGAGCGCGGCAAATGTCACTGCAGCCGGAAATTGCGTTGCCAGCCATCCTTGGGGCACGGCCCCGCCAGTCAGGAAGACGGTGGTATTTGTGTCCAGCGGCACATTCGGGAGCGTGATTCTGAAGGCCTGCCGTGCCCAGGATTCGTGGCCCCAGGTTTTCATGCCGGCCAGTGCGGCAAGCGCCACTATGGCGAGTGCAATGGCACCCGTGCGCCCGGCCGCACGGGCTGGCAGCAGGCGTTGCACTACGAGCCAGACGGCGAGGGGCGCCAGCAGTTCCATGGCGACGCAATAGCGGTAGATGCTGAACAAAGCCAGCCAGGTCAGGAATGCCGCTGCCACGAACACCAACACCAGGCGCGCTTGCGGCGCGAGCGGCGGCAGGTCAGCGCTGGCCGCGCCTGACGGCTTGCCGCACCATGCCTGCCAGCCGGTGCGCACAGTCCAGCAGCAGACCAGCGCATACAACAGCGGCCACACGAACGGCCGCGTCGGCACCTCGCCCACGCGCTTGGCATCGGCGACGATGACGAAGGGAAACATCACGGCTTCCATCGCGCTGCGCGGCAGCCACCGCGTGTCCGCCACCGAGATCGGCGCCGCCAGCGCGTTGTGGAAAAACGCATTGAACTGCGGAAAGAGCGGGTTGGCGAAGTTCGACCACATCAGGGCGAACCAGTATCCCGAGGTCAGGGCGATCCCCGCCAGCACGCCCAGCCCGAACACCCAGGCCAGCCCGAGCCGGCGCGGCCAGCGCAGCGGCAGGCTCAGCATGGCAGCGCAAAGCGCCACCGCGTAGATGGCGTTGGTCAGCTTCAGCCCGGTGGCGGCGCCCACCAGCACACCGGCTGCCGCGGCCAGAGCCCAGGCGGCATGGGCGCGCCCCAGCCGGTCCCAGCCGTGCAGCAACACGGACAGGCCGGCCAATACGAGCAGTGCCGTGGCATTGTCGCCCATGGTGTTGCCTAGTTCCGACAGGTAGCCCGGTCCCAGGCAGCCCACCAGCGCAAGCAACAAGGCCACAGCGCTGCCGCGCCGCGTCTGCTCCTGGCCTGCCCCGGCCGGCACCAGTACCCGCCGGGCAATGCCAAACACCAGCACGAAGGCCAGCCCGTGCAGCACCCCCATCGCAAACCCCGCCAGGGGCGCGGGCCAGTACTGCGTCATCAGCCAGTACGGGATATCCAGCAGCGGGTTGAAGTAGCTCTGCATTTGCGCTGGCGCCAGGTCGGTGCCGATGCGGCCGTTCAGCAATGCGTACGGGTTGTACAGATGATAGTTGAGCAAGTCCCAGTTGCGGTCCTGGCCCAGCGCGAGAGAGAACAGGCCGAAGGCGAGCGGCACCAGGATGCACGCCAGCAACGGGGCGCGAGGCCGCTGCAGCCGCATGAAGGTCCGGGACACGAGCGCGGCGAGGCGGGGGAAGACGGGCATGGTTGACGGGGTGAGCTGCCGCGCGAACGGCGGCAGGGATTCAGGACTTCTTGCGGAATACCCAGTATTTGGCGGACAAGAAGTTGAAGACCAGGCCGCAACCCGTGCCGAAGGCAACCGCCAGCAACGGCGCCCAGGCGGCGGCGGGCAGGCGCGCGATCACGATACTGTAGGCGGCCAGGTTGATGACGCCGCCAGCGGACATCGCCACCAGATAGCGCCACCACTCGTGCCAGGCCGATTCTCCTGGCCGCGTTGGGAACGTAAGGCGGCGATTGATGCGCCAGGTGACGAAGACCGCGACCAGGAAGGACAGCAGGCGCCCCAGGTAGTGGCCGGCGCCCAGCGCCAGGGCGCCATATAGTACGCCGCTATCGACGACGAACCCGGTTGCCCCCGCCAGGGCGAATGTGAGCAGTTGCTTGCGGATCACGGTGCAGCAACTGGCTCGGCGGGCGGCGTGACCGATGCCTGCGCGGTGGCGGCCGGGGGGGCGAGCGGCGCGGGTAGGCTCAAGTAGGCGAGCCGTTTCATTTCCAGGCGGCCACGCGTGACCGTGTCGAGCACGATGCCGCAAGTGAGCAGGATGATGCCCAGCAGGACCAGGGCCACGCACACCAGCGCCGTTGGCAGGCGTGGCACCAGGCCCGTGCGTAGGTAGGTTTCGAACAGCGGCACCGCCAGGATCACCGACAGCAGCGAGCAACCCATGAAGCCGGTGGAGAAGAAAGCCAGCGGCTTCTCCGACTTGAACAGACGCAGGATGGTCATCAGGATGCGCCAGCCGTCCCGGTATGTATTGAGCTTGCTCTCCGAACCGGTCGGGCGCGAATAGTAGATGGTTTCCTGTTCCGCCACGGGCATGCGCTGCTCCAGCGCGTGCACCGCCAGTTCGGTCTCGATCTCGAAGCCGGACGAATGCGCCGGGAACGACTTCGCATAGCGGCGCGAGAAGATGCGGTAGCCCGACAGCATGTCCGTGAAGGTGCGGCCAAACAGGGTAGCGGCAAAGCTGGTCAGCAGCACGTTGCCAAAGCGGTGGCCGAAGCGATAGGCCGCCCGCTCTTCGCTGACGCGCGCGCCTACCACCATGTCCAGGCCCTCGGCGCACAGGCTGTGGACCAGTTCCGGGGCGACGCTGGCGTCGTAGGTGCCATCGCCGTCCACCATGACATAGACGTCGGCATCGACATCGGCAAACATCCGGCGTACGACGTTGCCCTTGCCCTGCAGGGGTACCGAGCGTACCACTGCACCAGCGGCACGCGCCTGGGCGATCGTGTCGTCGCTGGAATTGTTGTCAAAGACGTACAACCCGGCATCCGGCAGGTATTGGCGGAACGATTGCACAACGCCGGCAATGGTCGCCGCTTCGTTGTAGCAGGGGATGATGACCGCCACGCGGGACGGATTGAGTTCGGGCATACAGGGTGGGGAATTACAGCAGAAAGTGCCGGAGCGGCCGACGGCCAGGCGCTCGGGAAAGCCGATACGCTACCGACTGGCGTGCGATTAATCAAGTCGGATACCCGGCACCCGGTCGTTCGCCCCGCCGCGCCTGAGTGCGCCACGCTCAACGCGAACGAAACAAAACCGCTACACTCGGGGGATTCCGCGCGGCCTCTGGCCGCGCTTTTCGTCCTCCCACTCCCACCGTCTCCTACCTGCCCCGGTCGCCATGGATCCCAGGCTCTTGATGCTGTGCCTTGGCAATTTTGTCATCGGTACGGGCGCGATGATCGTCACCGGCATGCTGAATCACATCGCCGGCGACTTCCAGCTCGGCGCCGGCACCGCCGGGCAGCTGATCTCCGTGTTCGCGCTGGCTACCTGCGTGGGCGCGCCGCTGTTCGCCACGCTCGGCTCGCGCATCGACCGCCGCTTGCTGCTGGCGGGGTCGCTGCTGGTGTATGCCGTGATGCATGTGGCGGCGGCCTTTGCGCCAAGCTTCGCCAGCCTGATGGCGATCCGCTTCCTGACCGCGATCGGGGCCGCCATCTACACGCCGCAAACCGCCGCCACCCTGCCGCTATTGGTCAACGCGCAGACGCGCGGCCGCGCCATCAGCTTTGTATTCCTGGGGTGGAGCGTGGCCAGCGTGGTCGGCGTGCCGCTGGGTACCTGGATCGCCAGCACGCTGGGATGGCGCTTCAGCATGGGGCTGGTGGGCCTGCTGGCGCTGGGCGCGGCGGTGGGCGTATGGCGTGCGCTGCCGCCCCGGCTCTACGTCGAACCGGTGGGGCGGGCAGCCTGGGGTGCGGTGCTGCGCCACACGCCGATGGTGCTGGTGGTGGCCACCACCATGATCCAGTCGGCCGGCATGTTCACGCTGTTTACCTATATCGCGCCGCTGCTGCGCGACGTGCATGGCATCAGCGGCGGCGCGCTCAGCCTGATGTTCCTGGCCTACGGTGCCTGCGGTGTCAGCGGCAATGTGCTGGCGGCTTCGCGCATGGACCGGGTAACGCCCGCCCGCATCGTCCTGTTTGCCATGCTGACTTCGCTGGCGGCCATGCTGCTGTGGCCGCTGGCGACGCTGGGGCCGGTGGCGCTGGTGCTAATCTTCATGCTGTGGGGCGTGGGCGGCTTTGCCACCAACAGTGCGCAACAGGCGCGGCTGGTGGCTTTGGCGCCGGAGCGCGCTTCGGTATCGATCTCGCTCAACTCCTCCTCCATCTATCTCGGGCAGGCCCTGGGCGCCATGGGCGGCGCGGCGATCTACGCCACCGCCGGCGCCGATGCCCTGCACTGGGGCGCGGCGGCGCTGATGCTGCTGGCGATGGTGGTTTCGCAACGGGCGAGTGCCTTGGGCTGCCTGTGGCGCAGCCGAAAAGCGGTGCAGCCGCAGGCCTGACGCAACCCGGTGCCTCCCCTGCCGCCTGGCCGTGCGGCGCCGCACACGGGGCATCCGCCTGGCGCCGCCCTCCCCAGACCCGCCGCGTTAAGATGGGAGAAAAACGACCAGGGGAGACGTCATGAGCACATCCAACGGCATGCGCCTGCTCGCCATCAATGTCGGCAGGGCCTTGCCGCTCTTCGTGGCGGCGGCGGGCACCGAGGCGGTCGTGATGTCGGGCATCCGCAAGCACCCGCTCAGCACCCTGCTCCATCCGCTCGCGGTCGCGGTGCGCCCGCTTGGGCTGGCAGGTGACGAACAGGCCGACCTGAGCGTGCATGGCGGGCTGGATAAAGCGGTCTATGCCTACCCCGCCGAGCATTTCGCCTGGTGGAACGAGCGCCGCCGGGAAGCTCACCTCCCCGACGCCGCCAGGCCGCTCGCCTACGGTGCCATGGGCGAAAACCTGACCCTGGAAGGCGTGCTGGAGACCGATTTGTGGGTGGGGGACCACCTGCGGATCGGCGATGTGCTGCTCGAAGTGGAGTCTCCGCGCCGGCCCTGCTACAAGCTAAATGCGGTGATGGGCTACCGGCACGCGGTCCGGCACATGGTGCAAAGCGGCTATTCGGGCATCTATCTCAGTGTGGTGACGCCGGGCCAGCTCCGGGCGGGCGAAGCGGTACGCATCGAGCCGGGACCGCGCGAAGTATCGATTGCCAGCATCAATGCCCGGCAACGCAATGGCCGCCAGAGCCAGCTTTTCTGATAATGTTTGGCTCTCGATACAAGCAGGCATCCATCCCTGTAATAGTTTGTAATGGCATGGATGGCAGGGGCACTAGCGGTCGAAGCCCCTGATCCTGTACTACTAGCAGTTTTGTCGCGGCGCGGCACCGGACCCCAGAAGCCGGGCCGCCGGGGAGCGGGCGCATTCGTGCGCGCACTGTAAGAGAGTCCACACATGAAAACGAACGGGATCGACCAGGCCAAGGGCTTTGTCGACGGCAAGTGGAGTCCGGCCATGGGTACCGGGAAAGGACGTGTTTCACCATGGATGACCGGTGCGGTCCTGATCGCGCTGGCCGTGGGTGGATGGTTTGGCTGGCGCGCCTGGATGGCGCCCAAGCCGGCGGCCAAGGCGCCCCCCGTGGTGGTGGTCAGCACCGCCCTGGTGCAGCAGGGCGACGTGCCGCTGCGGGTCACGGCCAACGGCACGGTGAGCGCGCTCGCCACGGTGGAAATCCGCCCGCAAGTGTCGAGCACGGTGCGCACTGTCCATATCAAGGAAGGCCAGACCGTCAAGCCTGGCGACCTGCTCTTCACGCTGGATACCCGCATGGACGAGGCCAACCTCGCCAAGGCGCAGGCCCAGCTGATGCGTGACCAGGCCGACCTGTCCGATGCGCGCCGCACGCTGGCGCGCAGCAAGGAATTGCTGGAGCGCAACTTCATCTCCAAGAGCGCGGTGGATACCGCACAGGCCAAGGTCGACGGCTTCGAGGCCACCATCCGCGCCGACCAGGCAGCCATCGAGGCCAGTCGCGTGGCGGTCAGCTACGGCGCCATCCGCGCCACCATCGGCGGGCGCACCGGCGTGATCAATATGTTCCCCGGCTCGCTGGTGATGCCCAACAGCGCTCTGCCGATGGTCACCATCGCCCAGGTACAGCCTATCGCCGTCACCTTTACCTTGCCCGAGCGCCAGCTCGCCGCGCTGCGCGAGGCGCTGCACGCCGGCCCCGTCGCCGTCACCGCCCTGCCCAACGACGGCAGCAAGACCCCGGTGACCGGCAAGATCAGCTTCGTCGACAACACGGTGGACCCGCAATACGGCAGCATCCGCATCAAGGCGCAGTTCGACAATGAATTGCAGCGCTTGTGGCCGGGCACCTACGCCAACGTGGAGGCGGTGGTGCAGACGCTGAAGGATGCGCTCTCTGTGCCGCCGCAGGCGGTAGTGACCGGACCCGAGGGGCGCTTCGTCTACGCCGTGCAGCCAGACAGCCGCGTCAAGCCGATGCCGGTCAAGGTGCAGGTTTCGACCGCCAGCGCCGCCGTGATCGAGGGCGTGCCGCCGGGCACGCGGGTGGTGGTCGAAGGCGCGCAGAACCTGCGTGCCGGCAGCCTGGTGCGGGAAGCCACGCCCGCCGCCAAGGCAGGTGCCGCCAGCGCGGCGGCCGCCGACGCCAAGCATTGAGCCCAGGGCGCTGACACCATGACCCTGTCCGAGCTTTGTATCCGCCGTCCGGTGATGACGATCCTGCTATGCCTGGCAGTGATCGTCACCGGTATCGCGCTCTATCCCACCATCCCGATCGCGGCGCTACCGTCATTCAATTCGCCGGTGATCCAGGTCACCGCCACGCTGCCAGGGGCCAGCCCCGAGACCATGGCGGCCTCGGTGGCGACCCAGCTGGAAAAGCAGTTCGCCACCATCCCCGGCGTGTCGGTGATCAGTTCGTCCAACACGCTCGGCAACTCCAGCATCACCATCGAGTTCAACAACGACCGCGACATCGACGCCGCGGCCGTGGACGTGCAGGCGGCGCTGTTCCGCGCGCAGCGCGCGCTGCCGATCGAGATGACGGTGCCGCCCTCGTACCGTAAGGTCAACCCTGCCGACGCGCCGGTGCTGCTGCTGGCGATCAACTCGCCGGCCATGAGCCTGGCCGAGCTGAATGCCTTCGGCGACAACCTGATCTCGCCCAGCCTGGCTACCCTGCCGGGCGTGGCGCAGGTGCAGGTGTTCGGCCAGAAGCGCTTTGCGGTGCGCGTGCGTGCCCACCCGGACGCCCTCGCCGCGCGCGGCCTCACGCTGGACGAACTGGCCACCGCGCTGAACCGCGCCAACGCCAACACGCCGGTCGGCACGCTGGACGGCGCTCGCCAGACGCTGACCATCCAGGCCAATCGCCAACTCGCCAGCGCCGATGCCTTCCGCAACATCATCGTGGCCAGCCAGCCCAGCGGCGCGCTGGTGCGGCTGTCCGACGTGGCGGATGTGGAAGACAGCGTCGAAACCATCAAGACCGGCAGCTGGCTCAACAACGAACGCTCGATCGTGCTGGCCGTGCTGCGCCAGCCCGACGCCAATACGGTGGCGGTGGTGGACGCCATCAAGAACGCGCTGCCGCGCCTGATCCAGCAGATGCCGGACTCGGTCAACGTGAGCGTGGTCAACGACCGCTCGCAATCGATCCGCGAGTCCATCCACGATGTGCAGTTCACGCTGGCCCTCACCGTGGGGCTGGTGGTGATGGTGATCTTCCTGTTCCTGCGGCGCGCCGCCGCCACGCTGATTCCCACCGTGTCGCTGCCGATCTCGCTGATCGGCACCGTGGCGCTGATGAAGGCCTTCGGCTACAGCCTGGACAACGTCTCGCTGCTGGCCATCACGCTCGCCGTGGGTCTGGTGGTGGACGATGCCATCGTGATGCTGGAAAACATCGTGCGGCACATCGAGGAAGGCGTGCCGCCGCTCAAGGCCGCTCTGGTGGGCTCGCGCGAGATGGGCTTCACCATCCTGTCGATCTCGATCTCGCTGGTCGCGGTGTTCATCCCCATCTTCTTCATGCCGGGCGTGATCGGCTTGTTGTTCCATGAATTCGCCGCCGTGGTGTCGCTGTCGATCCTGGTCTCGGCGCTGGTGTCGCTGACGCTGATCCCGATGCTGTGCGCGCGCTTCCTGTCGGCCGAGAACGTGCCGATCGACGAGTCGCAGCACGCCTATGGCGACCACGCCGGCGCGGCCCATGCGCCGGCCATCAAGCAGAAGCAGACCATCGGGCTGCGCTCCACCCAGTGGTTCGAAAACCTGTTCGAGTTCACGCTGCACCGCTACGCGCGCGGGCTCGACTGGTGCCTGGCGCACCGCAAGTCGGTGCTGACGGTGGCCGGCCTGACCTTCGTGCTGACGGCCGTGCTGTTCGCGACCATTCCGAAGGGCTTTTTCCCGGAAGAAGACATCGGCCAGATCCAGGTCAACGCCGAAGGCCCGCAGGACATCTCCTTCGACGCCATGGCCGACCGCCTGCGCGATGCCGCGGAGCGCATGCGCAAGAACCCGGCGGTGCGCAGCATCGTGGTGTCGATCGGCGGCGGGCCCTCCCCCGCCATCAACACCGGCCGCATGTTCGTCGAGCTCAAGCCGCTCAGCGAGCGGCCCAAGATGGCAAAGGTAGTGGAGTCGCTGCGCAAGGATGTCTCCGGGATCGCCGGGCTGGCGGTCTACTTCTCGCCGGTGCAGAACCTGCGCCTGGGCGGGCGCCAGAGCAAGAGCCGCTACCAGTACACGCTGCAGAGCGTGAAGGCCGGCCAGCTGCAGGAGTACTCCGACAAGCTGATGGGCAAGATGCGCGCCGACCCGCTGTTCCGCGACGTCACCAGCGATTCGCAGCAGTCAGGCCTGGAAGCGCAGCTCTCCATCGACCGCGACAAGGCCAACGCGCTGGGCGTGCAGATCCAGGACGTGCGCCAGGCGCTGTATTCCGCCTTTGGCGAGCGCCAGGTCTCCACCATCTACACGCCGATCGACAACTACTACGTGATCCTGCAGGCGGCCGATATCGACCGGGCCGACGAGACCGCCTTCTCCAAGATCTACGTGCGCAGCAAGACCGGGCAGATGGTGCCGATCTCGGCCTTCGCCACCACCGAGCGCCGGGTCGGGCCGATCGCCGTGAACCACCAGGGCCAGCTGCCCTCGGTGACAGTGTCGTTCAACCTTGCTCCGGGCGCGGCGCTGGGCAATGCCTCGTCCAGGATCGATGCCTACAAGCAGGAGATCGCCATGCCCACCGCGATCTTCACGAGTTGGGGCGGCGACGCGGCGGTGTTCCAGTCCTCGCAGGCGACCCAGGTGCTGCTGCTGGTGGCGGCCATCGCGGTGATCTACACGCTGCTGGGCGTGCTGTATGAAAGCTACATCCATCCGCTGACCATCCTGGCCGGCCTGCCGTCGGCGGCGGTGGGCGCGCTGCTCACGCTGTTCATCTTCAACGTGGAGTTGTCGCTGATCGCCACCATCGGCGTGCTGATGCTGATCGGCATCGTCAAGAAGAACGCCATCATGATGATCGACTTCGCGCTGGCGGCGCAGCGCGAACAGGGCATGGCCCCGGCGCGCGCGATCCGGCAGGCCTGCCTGCTGCGCTTTCGCCCGATCATGATGACCACCCTGGCCGCGATCATGGGCGCCCTGCCGCTGGCTCTGGGCCTGGGCGCCGGCGCCGAACTGCGCCAGCCGCTGGGTTTGGCGGTGGTGGGCGGCCTGCTGTTCTCGCAGGTGATCACGCTGTTCATCACGCCGGTGATCTACCTTGCGCTGGATCGCTTCTCGGGCACTGGCCCGCTGCAGATTGATGCCGAGGGCAATCGGTTGCCGGCCACGGTGGCCAGCGAAGTGGCGCCGCAGCGCTGAGCCTTCCTTCCTCCTTGGCCTCGCCGTGGCGGGGCCAAGGGATTTCGATGCGCAATGGTGATGCGCGTTACTGGCAAGTTGCAAGAACTCATGCTTGTGATGATCGGCGATGTAACCCAGGCAAGCCAACCCGCACTCTGCCGCAGCCCGTTTGCAGATATAAATTCACTCGATTGACACGTTCTTGACGGTTGGCAATATGCTGTCCACAACCCATGCCTGAACAGCCGCCGTATCGTTGAGATCGCCGTCGAAGGTGAACTTCGGCACATAAGGCTCATTGTCTGCGCGTTTACAGTTCTTCCAAACCTTGAGTGGAACCCACATCTTCGCCGTGCTTGGAAGTGATACTTGCGCTATGTCCGAATACCGCGTATCCGCGCTGGTCACGCTCCCAACGTGAACCGCTCCAGGAATGCTTAACACCATGTCCACAAAGTCCAGGCAAGCGCTCGCGCAGTTCTGGCCCGTGACCAGCACAAGCTTGCCAGCAAAGGGACTGACAGGCTCAGCCAGTTCATCGACCGGCACATCCATTTGCTCGATGAACGTCTTGCCGAGTGATGCGGCTTCATTCATGCGGGACAGGAGGGTGTCCAGGAGTCTGTAAGTCAGGCTTGCCGAGCCTTCCGTCTGACTGAGCGCCGTCTTGTATGTCTCAAGCGCCTCGCGGGCGGTCGCAGAAACGCGCCAGTACGCCTTAGACTCTACTTGTTCAGATGGGGGTTTCCGCTCTACCGCATGCTTGAATAGCGCCGATAGGATTCGGTAGCCCACCAAGGTCTTTCCGCCGTTATTGCCTCGTATGTCAAGCACCACAGCATCGGCTTCTCCCAGGCCCCGGACCTTGTTCAGCAATCTTTCGAACGATGCGATGTCTTTGCTACTCGACAAGGTGAAATCCGTAGCATGAATCCAGTGGATGCCCTGCCGTAGTTGCTTGATACCTTGGCGTGGCATCGCTGGCCTGGTCATCGCTTGAAACTCCTCCGTGAAGGGCTGCCACTTCAGCAAGAACTGGCGAACTTTCCCTGAGGAGGATCGAACCTCGCAGTGTTTCAACCGCAAAGGCTCCCACAGCGTTTCGTAGCGCGGCTCACTGGTCAGATGCAGCGCAAGACGAGACAGCGAGCGCTCCAGGTCCACGCGTCTATCCACGAACGGCGCGACTTTTTCCACCAGCAGATCGTCAACGCGCTGGCCGTCGCAGGAAAGCAGTTCGTCGCCCGTTTGGGGCACGTCGACGGGCCAGTCCGAGGCCCGGGCTGCAACGCGGTACTTGCCATTGCGGCGCTGCACGATCCATCCCGCCCAGCGAGGGGACTCACTGACTTGGCCTTCCTTCCATACACGACCAAATGTCCATCCCTATAGCCCGCGATGTAGAAGCGTAGCGCCGCCAACGCCTTGCCCTCTGAATCCGCACGGAGGGCGAGCGCCGTCGCTTCGTCGTACCCTTGCTTAAACCACTGTTGAAAGCCGTGATCCGTCGGGTCCAGAACGCCGGGATGTGCCTCCCGGATGATTTCGTGCGCGCGCGTGATGTCTTGAATCGCGCTCTTGCTCCAGTTGATGTCCGTGGAAGAGCGTTCCTTTTCTTGGGCGCCAAGATTTGTCGCCGTGTCCGCGTGACACGACAAGACCCAGAAAAAGACGACAACAGAATCACAAGCGGGCGGACCACTAACAAACTCCTTTCACTGTGACGGATTCCCTTTCCGTCGGATCAATGCCCGTGTTGAGCACCTTCGCGCGCAACAAACGCTAGAGCCCACGGAGGCGCCCATCCGCTATTGCGAGCATCCAGACGACAAGATCGCCGGGTAGTGTCCTTATTTGTAGAAAAGCAAATAGTCACCAGCCAGCAGAAATTTCCCAAAGTTACTGGCGATTTTTCTGGCTCGCGCCGATGAACCCGCCTCGCGCCGTAACGGCAAAAAATGAGGATGAGCTTCGCCTCGCTCCGTCAATTGGACCCGGCTGTAGCGAGGGTAGCGGGCGGCTGCGGTGGCTGAGGAATGGGTGTTGGCGGACAGTGGCTTCCAGCGAGTTGCTACCGTTCGTCGGCACCATGCGCCCTCTCCCAGGAAGGGGGGCTTTACTTCTTGCTTAAAGTTGAGAATAATTCGCATTCTCAAGTTGATCAGGCTCGCCTTGCACCTGCGCCAACACTACGCCAGCCAGCCGTTCTAACCCGGTGTCCGCCAGCCAGCGTTTCGTTTTCTTTTGGGGAAAATCCATGAAACGCCGCTGTCTGGCGCGCTTGCGCGCCTCCGTACGAGTCACGCCCATCGCCATCTGCGCCACCCTCGGCGGTCCGGTGCTGGCCGCCGAACCGGCCGTCGATCCGGTCCGCCCGCTGAGCGAGGTGGTGGTCACCGCCACTCGCACCGAGGAACGCGCCGATGCCGTCGCTTCCACCATCACCGTCATCGAGGCCAGCCGCATCGAGCACGCCCAGCCGGTCGACGAGACCGGCCTGTTTGCCGACGAACCCGATATCGACGTGCCGCGCGACCGGCGCCGCTTTGGCGCCGGCAGCATCAATATCCGCGGCATCGAGGCTAACCGCGTGCTGCTGATGGTCGACGGCGTGCGCCTGCCGGACTACTACAACGGCGGCGGCCCCTCCAACCTGTCCAGCGCCACCCGGGACGCGCCCGAGTTTTCCTTCCTCAAGCGGGTCGAGGTGCTGCGCGGGCCGGCTTCCAGCCTGTACGGCTCGGACGCCATCGGCGGCGTGGTCTCGTACGTCACCAAGGACCCCGAGGATCTGATGCGCGGCCGCGCGGTGGGTGGCGAGACGGGCCTGTCGTGGAACGGCATCGACCGCGGTTTCGGCCAGACCGCCGGCGTGGCGGGCGGCAACGAGACCATCAAGGGCTTGTTCATGTACGCGCACCGCAAGGGGCACGAGGTGGAAAACATGGGCGGCAACGATTCCACCTCGACCGGCCGCACCAAGCCCAACCCGCAGAACAGCGAGACCAACGCCTGGCTCGGCAAGATCGTGCTCGATCCCGCCGCCGGCCACCGCTTCAGGCTGACCTATGAGCATCGCAACAGCGACACCTTCACGGATATCCTCCGCCTGTCCACCGCGCTGCCGCGCGTGACCGCCGCCAGCGGCACCGAGGACCTGTCGCGCAACCGCGTCAGCCTGGACTACGAGTGGAAGCCGGCCAGCCACCTGATCGACCGCCTCGGCGCCACCGTGTTCTATCAGGAGAGCGAGTCCAACACCGTGACCAACCAGGTGCGCAGCAGGACCAGCTCCGGTTGTTCGGGCTCCACGGCGGGCAGCAACCTGTGCGACGTGAACCTGCTGTTCGGCTTCCGCCAGCAGCAGACCGGCTTCAACCTGCAGGCCGACAAGTCGTTCAACACGGGCTTCGTAGGCCACCGGCTGATCACCGGCGTGGATTTCCTGCGCACGCAGACCAGCGAGATGCGCGATGGCACCGCCTACAACCGCACCACCGGCACAGTGTCAAAATCGCTGGCCGGCGACAACTTCCCGATTCACGATTTCCCCAAGGGCGAGACCCGCCAGACCGGCATCTTCGTGCAGGATGAACTGCAGTTCGCCGGCGGCCGCTTCACGCTCACGCCCGGCCTGCGCTTCGACCACTACTCGCTCGGGCCGGACGACGACAAGCTCTACAACAGCGTCGCCGCCAAGCCCGCCATCAGCAAGAGCGATTGGGCGGTCTCGCCCAAGCTGTCCGCGCTGTGGCAAGCCACCGACCGCATCAACGTGTGGGCCCAGTACGTTTTCGGCTACCGTGCGCCGAACTACCAGGAAATCAACGGCAGCTTCCGCAACACCATCCAGGGCTACGGCGCTGCGCCCAACGGCGAGCTGAATCCGGAGAAGAGCCGATCCTTCGAGATCGGTGCGCGATATACCGACGAGCGCGTGCAGTCCAGCGTCGCGGTATTCGACAACCGCTACAAGGACTTTATCGAACAGGTGGCGCTGAACTGCCCGTCCGACCCCGCCTGTCTCGCCGGCCTGCGAGCCACGTACCAGTACCGCAACCAGAGCAGCGTGCGCATCTACGGCGCCGAGTGGCGCGGCAGCTACCGCTTCCTGCCGCAGTGGCGCGTCGACAGTGCCGTGGCCTATGCGCACGGCAACAATGAGCAGACCGGCCAGCCACTCAACAGCGTCTCGCCGCTGCGCGCCAGCGCCGCACTGACCTGGGAACGCGGCAGCGACAGCCAGGGCCAGGGCGCTAGCCTGCGCTGGCGCGGCGCGCGCCCGGTGACGCGCACCGACGACACGTCCTTCACCTACTTCAAGCCGGGCGGCTACGGTGTGGTCGATCTCCAGGGCTGGTGGCGCTTCAACCGCTACGCCAGCCTGGTGCTGTCGGTGAACAACGTGTTCGACAAGAAATACTGGCTGTGGGGCGATGTGCGCCAGGGTAGCGTGGCCGCAAGCGAGCCGGGCCTGGATTTCTATACGCAGCCCGGGCGTACCTTTGCCGCCAGCGTGAAGCTGTCGTTCTGACCTGAGGCGATTCCACCCGACATGTCCCCACAAAACAATACCAGGATGCGGCTGATCCGCGCGCTGTGCCTGCTGTGGCTTGCCCTTCTGGCTCTCGGCATGCAGCAGGCGCGGGCCGCGCCGAAGATTGCAGTGCTGACTACCTCGCCGGTGCCGGCGGGCAAGTTCGAGCCGCTGCAGGCGATGGCGCGCGCGCACGGCATGACGCTCGATGCGCGCTATCTCGAACGCATGAGCGCGCAGGATGTGGCGCCATTCATTGACGGCGCGGGATTGCTGATCCTCGATGCGCCGCGCGATCACATCGTCGCCGAGATGCTGGCGAAGCTGGGGCCGCAATGGACCAATGCGCGCGCGCCGCGCCTGCTGATCGCCACCGACCGCTTCGAGGCGCACGGCCTCGACGATGCGCTGGGTGCGAAGCTGCATGCGTACTATGTCAACGGTGGCCGCGCCAACTTCGACGCCATGATGCGCACGCTGGCCGCGCAGCAGTTCAAGCTGCGCGCGGACAGCGCGATTCCCGCGCCGGTGGTGTTTCCAAAAGCCGCTTACTACCATCCGCGCCTGGCCAGCGTGGTGACCGAATCGCCGGACGAGGCGCTCAGCGCATCCGGCCACGCTGGCACGCCCGTGATCGGCGTCGCCATCCACCAGGCCTATGTCTCCGGCCTGGACAGCGCCTTTATCGACGACCTGATCGCACGCATCGAAGCACGCGGCGCGCGCGCGCTGGTCTTCTACAGCCCGGTCATGGATGCGGACGGCGTGCTGCGCATGGCCGCGCCGGGCGGCAAGCGCATTGTCGATGTGCTGGTCAACGGCCAGATCATGCTCAACGCGGCGGGCCGCAAGGCGGAGTTTGAAACGCTAGGCATCCCCGTGCTGCAGGTCATGCCTTACCGCAAGGGCGACGCGCAGGACTGGAAGCGCGATCCGCACGGCATCAGCCTCACCGATACGCCCTTCTACCTGGTGCAGCCCGAACTGGCCGGCGCCAGCGATCCCATGCTGGCCGCCGCCACTTCGCACAAGGACGGCAGCATCGTCAGCCTGCCGGCGCAGCTCGATGCCGTGGCCGACAAGGCGCTGGCGCTCACACGTCTGCAGCGCACGCCCAATGCCATGAAGCGCGTGGCGATCCTGTTCTACAACTATCCCGCTGGCGAAAAGAACCTGTCGGCATCCTTCCTCAACGTGCCGCGCAGCCTGTCTTCCACCCTGGCCGCGCTGTATGCCGCGGGCTACCGCACCGAGGCCGCCGACGAACTCGCGCTGCAGCGCGATCTTGGCGCGTTGCTCGCGCCCTTCTACCGCGAAGACCAGCTCGGCGCGCTGCTCGATGCGGACCGCGCCGCGTGGATGCCGATGGCGCAATACCGCCGCTGGTACGACGCGCAGCCTGCCGCGTTCCGCGCCGAGGTCAGCGCGCGCTGGGGCGAGCCCGAAGCCTCGTCGATGGCGATCAGGCGCAACGGCGTGGCCGGCTTCGCCATCCCGCGCCTGCAGCTCGGCAACGTGGCGCTGATGCCGGTGCCGCCACGCGGCGAGCGCGACGAAGCCGCCGAGAAAGCCCTCTATCACTCCACCAAGACGCCGCTCAACCATTTCTACATGGCCGCCTACCTGTGGGCGCGCGAAGGGCGCGAGGCGCTGGTGCACTACGGCACCCACGGGACGCAGGAATGGACGCCGGGCAAGGAGCGCGGCCTGTCCGTGACCGACCAGCCCTACATGGTGCTCGGCAGCGTGCCGGTGATCTATCCCTACATCGTCGACGACGTCGGCGAGGCGTTGCAGGCCAAGCGCCGGGGCCGTGCCACCATCGTCAGCCACCAGACGCCGCCGTTCAAGCCGGCCGGCCTGCACACCGATTTGTCGGCGCTGCATGATCAGTTGCACAACTACCTGCAGCAGGACGACGGCGCGGTGAAGGACACGCTGCGCGAGGACATCCTCAAGCGCAGCGCGCGCATGCATCTGTTCGACGACATGGGCTGGCCGCAGGCGCGTGCGAGCGCGCAGTTAGCGGCGTACCTGGATGCGTTGCACACGCACCTGCACGAACTCGCGGGCGCGTTGCAGCCTTACGGCCTGCACACGTTCGGCCAGTCGCAGGATCCCGGGCTGCGGTTGTACACGGTGATGGCCATGCTTGGCCAGTCCTGGCTCAAGCGCATGTTTCCCGACGAGCCAGAGGAACTGTTCGCGCTCGACTACACGCAGCTCGCGCAGTCGGAACCCTACGCCATGCTGCGCCGCTACGTTATCGACGGCGCGCCGCTGACGGGCCTTTCCGACGCCAGGCAGCGTGAAGACATGCAGCGCGCACGCACGCTCTACGCCAGCCTCGATGCCGCGCCGGAGAGCCAAGCCATTCTCACCGCGCTGGCGGGCCGCTACGTGCTGGCCGGCACCGGCGGCGATCCGGTGCGCAATCCCGATGCGCTGCCGACCGGACGCAACCTGTATGGCTTCGATCCTTCCAAGGTGCCCAGCCGGGAAGCATGGCAGGCCGGACAAGCAGCGGCGGAAGCCATGATTGCCGACTGGCGCAAGCGTCACGGCAAGTGGCCCGCCAAGCTGGCCTTCTCGTTGTGGAGCGTGGAGACCATGCGCCATCAGGGCATGCTCGAAGCGCAGGCGCTGGCGGCCATGGGCATCCGCCCGAAATGGGACGGCGGTGGCGGCGTGGTCGGCGTGGAAGCGATTCCCGCCGCGGAGCTCAAGCGTCCGCGCGTGGACGTGGTGCTGTCCGCCACCGGCCTGTACCGCGATCACTTTCCCAACCTGATCAAGTGGCTGGCCGAAGCCGTCAAGCTGGCCGCCGCGCAACCCGAGCCCGACAACGCGGTGGCCGCGAGCACGCGCGCGGTGCGCGAGCGCCTGGCGCAACTCAAGGCCCTGGAGATGAATCCCGAGCGCATCGAGTCGCTGACGCTGACGCGCATCTTTGCCAGCGAGTCGGGCAACTATGGCACCGGTCTCAACGACGCTACGCTCGCCAGCGACAGCTTCGGCAGCGGCAAGCAAGCGGACGCCAAGCTCGCCAATCTCTATCTCTCGCGCATGCAGTACGGCTACGGGCCCGACGAAAAAACCTGGGGCGAGAAGCTGCCGCAGCTCAACCTCTATGCGGAGAACCTCAGGGGCGTGGAAGGCGCGCTGCTGGCGCGCAGCTCCAACCTGTATGGCATGCTGACCACCGACGATCCCTTCCAGTATCTCGGCGGCATCGGCCTGGCCGTGCGCCACCTGACGGGCAAGGCGCCGGAGCTGCTGATCTCCAATTTGCGCGATGCGAACAGTGCGCGCACGGAAACGGCGGCTTCCTTCCTTGCCACCGAACTGCGCACGCGTTATTTCCATCCGGGCTGGATCGAAGGCATGAAGGCCGAAGGCTATAGCGGCGCGCTCAACATGCTCGACACCGTCAACAACTTCTGGGGCTGGACCGCGGTCGCGCCGGAGATCGTGCGCGACGACCAGTGGACCGAGTTCGCCGAGGTCTACGTCAAGGACAAGCACAAGCTCGGCCTTGATGAGTGGTTCGAGAAGCATGCGCCGCAGGCCCAGGCCCAGGTGATCGAGCGCATGCTGGAAGCCGCGCGCAAGGGCTACTGGAAAGCCGATCCCGAAATGCTCAAGACGCTGGCCGACCGATGGCAGACGCTCTCGCAGCGGCACGATATCCGCAGCGACAACCGCAGCTTCAACCGCTACGTGCAACAGCAGGCCACGGCCCCCGGCGCGGCGGGCTATGGCACGCAAGCACCCGCGGCGGCGCCGGCGGGCGCGCCGAAGGCCGCGGCTGCGCAGGCTGCCCCGCAGCCGTCGCGGGCCGAAGCGAAAACGCGGCCGCAGCCCGCGCCAAAGCCCGCACCGCCATCGCAATCCGTACCCGTGCAAGGCATGCAGCTGGTGGAGCGCAAGCCGCCCGCCGCGGCGCTCGTGCCTGTGCTGTCGTGGCTCGCCGCAGGCATCGCGCTGGCCGGGGCCGTGCTCGGCGGCGCCCTCAGCGCGCGGCGGCGCGCCAGTGCCGCGTTACTCTTCCAGAAGCCAACAAAAACCCACTGAGGCATCATGACCCCTACCCTGCTCGAAACCCTGATGTATGACGTCGGCCAGTTGTTCCTGTACCCGACGCTTGCCCTGATCGGGCTGCTCTTCCTCTACGCCTTCTGGGCGCTCGGCGAGTTCGCCATGCAAGGCTGGCAGCGCCGCCGCAACGCGATCGACACCGGTCGCGGCTACGTGCTGGTGGCGTATGCGCTGCGCCATCGCGTGAAGGACCCGGACACGCTCGACGTGACCGCGCACCGGTTGCTGGAGTGGCCGCGCATCGCCACGCGCGTGGCGCCCATGCTGGGGCTTGTGGCCACCATGATCCCGATGGGGCCGGCGTTGAAAGGCTTGTCGGGCGGCAACCTCGCCAACGTGGGCGAGAACCTCACCATCGCCTTCTCTGCCGTGATCCTCGCGCTGATCGCCGCCAGCATCACGTTCTGGGTGGTCAATGTGCGGCGCCGCTGGCTGGCCGAGGAACTGGTGTGGCTGGGCAAGCACCAGCCGCAGTGGGAGGTCGACGCATGAAGTTCCTGGAAGAAAGCGAAGCCGACGATCCCATCCTGTCGGTGGTCAACCTGATCGACGTGTTCCTGGTGGTGATCGCCGCATTGCTGGTGGCGATCGCGCAGAACCCGATGAACCCGTTCACGCATGCGGACGTCACCGTCATCACCAATCCCGGCAAGCCGAATATGGAGATCGTCTCAAAACAGGGCGAGAAGGTCGTGCGCTACCAGGCGAGCGGACAAGTCGGCAGCGGGGATGGCACCAAGGCCGGCGTTGCCTATCGGCTGAACAACGGCTCGATGGTCTATGTGCCGGAAGCGGCAACTGGGCAATAATAGGCAGGTCCGCGGCATGCCCGCGGACCACAGGCAAAGAACCGCAGAAACCAGGATTACCGCCGCCATGCAGACTCGTTCACGCCTTGCCATTGCCCGCGCCGCCGGCGTGGCGCTCGCCGCCGCTTTTCTTGCCGCGCTCGCCGGTTGCGCGGGCACGCCACCGGCCGCCGTGGCTGGCGACGTCGCGCACCAGTTCACCGGTAAAACCTACGTGCTGCTGGGCGAGGTCCACGACAATGCCGATGGCCAGAAGCGGCGCCTGCTTGCCTTGTCGAGCGCGCTCGAAGCGGGCTGGCGCCCGGCCATCGCAATGGAGCAGTTCGACCGCGAGCGCCAGGCCGATATCGACCGCGCCCGCCGCGAGCGCCCTGGTGACGCGGCGTATGTCGTGGCGCAGGCGGGCGGCAAGAACTGGCAGTGGGAGTTTTACACGCCGGTGGTGGCGCTGGCCTTGCGCTATGACCTGCCGCTGGTGGCGGCCAACCTGTCGCGGGCGGATGCGGCGCGCATCGTGCGCGGCGGGCTCGATGGCGTATTCGATGCAGCCGAGCGCAAGCGCCTCGGCCTTGCCGCGCCCTTGCCCCAAGACATCGTGACGGAACAGACCGCGGTGCTCGACCGCGGCCATTGCGGCAATTTCCCCAAGGCCATGCTGCCAGGCATGCTCGATGCCCAGGCCGCGCGCGATGCGGTGATGGCGGCCGCGATGCGCGAATACGCCGAACGCGGCGCGGTGCTGATCGCCGGCAACGGCCATGTGCGGCGCGACGTGGGCGCGCCGCGCTGGCTCGCCGCCGAGCCGGGCAGCATCTACAGCGTGGGCTACCTGGAGCAGGCCAGCGGCCACGAGATCGGCGCCTACGACCGCGTGGTGCTGGTGCCCGCGCACAAGCGGGCCGATCCGTGCGATGGCGCCAAGCCGGCGCAGGGAGCCGCGCCGGCCTGAGTCCGGGGGGGCGCTTAGCCGAACAGCTCCTCGGCCACGGTCGGATGCAACTGCACCGTGGTCTGCAGGTGCGACAGCCTCACCCCCAGCCGCAGCGCCACGGCGAACGCCTGCATGACTTCCGGCGCGGCGTTGTCCATCATGTGCGCGCCCAGCACGCGGCCGCTGCGCGTATTCACCACCAGCTTCACCATGGACGCCTGCTCGCTGCCGGCGAAGCGGTTCTCCAGCGAGATGAAGCGGCGCACCACGGTGTGGATGCGCTCCGGCTTGCCGGCTTCCTCGATGGCGGCCTTCTCGGTCAGGCCCACGCTGCCGATGGCCGGCTCGCAGAACACCGCGGTAGGCACCAGGTCGAAATCCGATCGGTCGCCGCGGCGGCCGAACAGGCGGTCCGCCAGCCAGCGGCCCTGCGCGCTGGCCACCGGTGTCAGGTGCAGGCCGTCGATGGCATCGCCGATGGCGTGGATCGCGCGGACCTTGGTGCGGAACGACCGGTCCACCTGGATGCCGCCCCGCTCGGCTTTCTGCACGCCCAGCGCCTCCAGGCCGAGCCCGTCCCAATGCGGGTCGCGCCCGATGGCAGCCAGCGCTGCCTGCGCGCGCACGGTCTGGATGCGGTCCTTGCCGGTGTTGCCGGCGTTGCCATTGCCACCGTTGCCGCCATCGCCATGCTGCCGGTAGCACACATCGATGGCACCGTTGGCCTGGTTCAGCAGCGTTACCTCGGTATTGAAATGCAGCCGCACGCCCTTGGCGGCGAGCGCCTCGGCCAGTGCCTCGGCAACTTCATGGTCAAAGCGCGGCAGCAGGCGTTCCCCGCGCACCAGCATCTCCACCTTGACGCCGTAGCGCGACAGGATCGAAGCCTGTTCCACCGCCACGTAGCCGCCCCCGATCACCACCAGGGAAGCCGGCAGGCTTTGCCAGGTGAAGATGTCGTCGGAGGTGCAGGCGAGTTCGCCGCCCGGCACCGGCAAGGCACGCGGCCGCGCGCCGGTGGCGATCAGGATGCGTTTCGCGCTGATGACCTCCGCGCCCACCTGGACCTGGTCCGGCGTGACCACCGTGGCATCGCCGCGCAGCAGTTCCACGCCAGCTTCCTGTAGGCGGTGCGTATAGGCCACGTGCAGCCGCGCCATCTCCGCATTGACACGCACGATGGCATCGCTCCAGTCCTCCTTGCCGCCGGTGTGCGACAGGCAGCCTGACAGGACGGCGGCCAGGCTGGCGCCATACGAGAGCATTTTCTTGGGAACGCAGCCGCGGTTGATGCAGGTGCCGCCGATGGCATCGCGCTCCACCAGCACCACGCGCGCGCCGTGCGAGGCCGCGCGCCGCGCTGCCGCCACCCCGCCCGAGCCTGCGCCGATTACCACGAAGTCCGCTTCGCGCTGCGCACCGGCGCGGCGCTTGCCGCGGCGGGGGACGTGCTCCACCGCTTGCTCGGATGTCGCCCTGCGCGCGCTGCGGCGCTCGGTCGTGGGTCTTGCCTGGCGTTTCGTCATCAATGCCTCCTGTTGCGGCGCGAAGGCCGCATTGCACATCATGATGACGGAGCCGCTAGGGCGGCCGGCGCGCTGGTTGAACGCTACGCGGCGGTGCCAAGCTCCGTCTTCAGGACAGACGGCCATTCGCGCAGAAAGGTTTCCCCGTCGCGCCGGCCGAGATCGTAGGCACCGGTCATCGCGCCGGGCTGGGTGTAGTCCCAGCTCGAGATCGGTACCCGTTGCGAAGGTTGCAGGTAAAGCCGGCGCTGCGCGCCGTGTTGCAGAACAAAGCGCCGTGGACGCGGATAGAGCCGCGTCACCAGCACCAGTACGTCGCCGGGCGTTGCGTCGAGCGCGTCGACCGGCACGTTGTCGACCATGCCTCCATCCAGCACGGGCCGGCCGTCGCGCCGGAGCACCGGCGTGAAGGGCGGCGTCGAGGAAGATTGCAGCAACAGGTCGGCCAGTTGCTCAGGCGAGCCGCAGTCCTGCGCGCGCACGAACTCCGGATGGAAGCCCAGCTTGCGGCCCAGCCGCGGGTGCAGCGTCTTGAGCCAGTGCTTCTCGATGTTGTAGGCCACCAGGCCAGCCATCACCGCCAGCCGCGGACCGCTCCAGCGCGGGATATGGGCCACGCCGATGCGGATTTCCGGCGCCGCCTGCAAGCGCGCCAGGCGGCCCTCGCCGAAGATGCTCAGCAGGGCGGTGCGGTAGATGCCGTAGTGCGGGAACACGCGCTGCTTGTTCAGCAGGTTGCCCCAGTAGGCATTGCGCCGGTTGCCGGCAAGCACCTCGCGGTAGTACGCCATCACCTCGCGGGAATCGTGCGTGTAGACCATGCAGGCCGTGGCGGCGCCGGCGGAAATTCCCGTGATCACGCGCGGGCGCAGGCCCAGCTCGGGCGCCACCGTATCCCACCAGCCCGCCTGCCACCAGCAGCGGTTGCCGCCGCCGGCGAACACCACCTGGTCGAACGGCGAGGCTGCCGCGGCGGGCTGGACGGAAGCAGGAACTACGCTGCGGGGCTCATACATGGATTGCATGCAATTCAGTGATGGCGCCGCTTACAGCAGCGCATAAGTGGTGGTGGCCTGCACGGCCAGCTTGCCGTCGGTGCCGGTCAACTCGATTTCGCCGAACACCACGGTCTTGCCCAGGCGCAGCACATTGGCGCGCACCAGCACGTCGCCGTCGATCACCGGGCGCATGAAGTTGGTCGTCAGCGTGACGGTGGTCATGGGACGGAAGCCGCCCGCCGCGCTGGCGACCGCCACGATCATGGCGGTATCGGCGGCGGCCGTCAGCACCTGGCCGCACACCACGCCACCCGCATGGCGAAACGATTCGTCGAAAGGCAGGCGCAGTGTTACGCCCTGCGCATCAACGGCCTCGGCACGCAGGCCGAGCTGGCGCACCCACGGCGCCAGTACCCGTTGCAAGGTGCCGTCGATATCGGCAAGCGTCAGGCTGGATTCCGGCTTGGGTCTTGGCATTGACTCTGGCATGGCACTCCCATTTGTCTGGGGTGGGGCCGGGCCAGGTTGCTATTCCGTCTCCTCCGGCGCGGCGCGATGTTTGAGCCAATGATACAGGGGGCCGGTGCACAGCACCACGAACGCCATCCGGATCACGTGGAAGGCCGTCACCAGCGGCACGCCCAGTTCCAGCACCTTGGCGGTGATGCACATCTCCGCGATGCCGCCGGGCGTGGTGCCGAGGATGGCGGTGGCCGGATGCACGCCAGACAGCGCCGACAGGGCCCAGCCGAACAGCGCGGAGAGCACCAGCGCGACCAGCGTGTACAGCGCCACGCCGGTGAGAAAGCGTGGCGCCGTGTGGAGGAAGTCGCGCGAGAAGCGCGCGCCCAGCGAAACCCCGATCAGCAACTGGCCGGCGCGGCTCATCCAGGTGGGGATGGCCGACAGTTCCACGCCCGAGGCGGTCAGCACCGCTGCCGCCAGCAGCGTGCCGATCACGAAGGGATTGGGCAGGTTGAAGCGCTTGAGCACTAGCGCCACGCTGACGGTGATCGCGATCAGCCCCAGCAGCCCCAGGTAGTCCACCGTGCGCGGACCGGGGATATAGGGATCGAGCCCGTGGATGCCGCCGTACTGGAACAGCGCGGGCACCGCCACCACCACCATCAGCACGCGCAGCGAATGCGCGGCGGCCACCTGGTCGATGCGCGCGCCGTTGCGCTCGGCCAGATTTGCCATCTCCGAGGCGCCGCCGATGGCAGTGGAGAAGTACGCCGTCTTGAACGCCACGCCCGTGCTCCTGCGCAGCAGGAACGCGCCGCCGCAGCCGAGCACCAGCGCGAACAGCGAACCCGCCACGATATACGGCAGGTACTCCAGCAGATGCCCCACCACATCGGAGGTGAAGTACAGCCCGAGCGATGTCCCGATGGCCCACTGCCCGGCATTGCGCGCCTGCGTGGGCGCGCGCAGGTCGGCGCCGCGCATGCGCGCGGTGGCCACCGCCAGCAACGGGCCGATCATCCATGGCAGGGGCGTGTGAAGCAGCGTGCAGAGCAGCGCGGCGGCCAGGCCGAGCAGCAGCGTCAGCAGGACCGGACGCCAGCGGTGAAGAAGAGAAGGCATGTCGCAGCGGCCTGGCGCGCGGGCGCCGGCGCGGTGTTCTTGTGATGGAGCGCAATGTAGAGACAAAGGCGCCGATGCCATGGCGCCAGAAATGAAAAGGCCCGGCACCCTGGAGTGCCGGGCCTTGCCCGTATTTTGCGCTAATCAACCTGTGGCGTCAGCCACTTTGCCGCGTGCCGAGCGCCGGGCCAGCCAGCCCAGGATGCGCGGGATCAGCACCACCGCTACCGTCATGGCCAGGATGGTGGCCGAGATCGGCTGGGTCACGAAGATCGACCAGTCGCCCTGGCTGATCGACAGCGCATTGCGCAACTGCTTCTCCGCGATCGGTCCCAGGATCATGCCCACGATCACCGGCGCGGTGGGGAAGTCGAAGCGGCGCATGGCCATGCCCAGCACGCCTATCACAAACAGCAGCAGCAGGTCGAACCACGACTGGCGGATGCCGTAGGCGCCCAGGCCCGCGAAGATCAGGATGCCGCCGTACAGCAGCGGCGTGGGAATGCGCAGCATGCGCACCCACAGGCCGATGGCCGGCAGGTTCAGCACCAGCAGCATCACGTTGCCGATGTAGAGCGAAGCCAGCAGGCCCCACACCAGGTCGCCCGACGTCTGGAACAGCATCGGGCCCGGCTGCAGGTTGTAGTTCTGGAACGCCGCCAGCAGGATCGCGGTGGTGTTCGAGGTCGGGATGCCCAGCGTGAGCAGCGGTGCCAGGGTGGCAGTCACCGCGGCGTTGTTGGCGGCCTCGGGGCCGGCCACGCCTTCGATCGCGCCTACCGTGCCGAACTCGCCCTTGTGCTTGGACAGCTTTTTCTCGGTGGCGTACGACAGGAAGGTCGGGATCTCAGCGCCGCCAGCCGGGATCAGGCCGAACGGGAAGCCGATGATGGTGCCGCGGATCCATGCCGGCACCGAGCGCTTCCAATCCGATTTGGTCATCATGATCGAGCTGAGCCTGTTGAAGCTGCCGTCCGGCTGCGGGAAGAAGGCATTGAACAGCGCCTCGCCCACCGCGAACAGGCCCACCGCGACCACCACGATATCGATGCCGTCGTACAGTTCCTGTACGTTCATCGAGTAACGGGTCTGGCCCGACAGCGAATCCATGCCGATCAGGCCGATGCCCAGGCCAAGGAACAGGCTGGTCATGCCGCGCAGCAACGACGAACCCAGCACCGCCGACACCGTGGTGAAGGCCAGCAGCATGATCATGAAGTATTCGCCGGGACCGAACTGCAGCGCCACGTCGGCCGCCACCGGCGCGAACATCGACAGCAGCACCGTGCCGATCGTGCCCGCCACGAAGGAGCCGATGGCCGCGGTGGCCAGCGCCGGGCCGGCGCGGCCGCTCTTGGCCATCAGGTTGCCTTCCATCGCCGTGACCATGGTCGACGATTCGCCCGGCGTGTTCATCAGGATGGAGGTGGTGGAGCCGCCGTACATGGCGCCGTAGTAGATGCCGGCGAACATGATCAGCGCGGCGGTGGGTTCCACCTTGGCAGTCAGCGGCAGCAACATCGCCACGGTCAGTGCCGGGCCGATGCCCGGCAGCACGCCGATGGCGGTGCCCAGGAAGCAGCCCACCAGGGCCCACATCAGGTTGATTGGCGTGATGGCGATGGCAAAGCCATGCATCAGCAGGTTGAGAGTATCCATGGATCATCAGCTCCGTTCAGAGCCCGGCGACGGGCAGCAGCGGCAAATTGATGCCGAGCAGGAATTCAAACAGTGCCCACATCGGCAACGTAATGCACAGGCCAATCAGGCCATCGCGCAGGAAGCGCTTGCTGCCGTAGCCGCGTGCCACGCAGACCATCAGCAGGGTCGACGCCAGCACGAAGCCCAGCGTGCCGATCAGCGCCATGTTGGCCACCAGGCCGGCGGCCACCCACAGGAAGCCGCGGAAGTTATGCGGGGCGTCGGGCAGTTCGGCGTCTTCTTCCGGCATATTGCGAAAGCCGCCGCGAAGGCCCTGCCAGGTCAGCGCCGCGCCGCACACGGCCAGGCCGATGGCGACCAACGTCGGCATGAAGCGCGGCGACAGGCCGGCATAGCCTTCGTCGCCGGAGATGCCCGACAGGCCGACGAAGTAGAAAACGGAGAGCAGCAATACGGCAATGCCGATCGCCAGGTGCGAGGGTTTCATGATGTGAAGTGGCTCCTTCATGCGGCGCCTGCGGTCGTGTTGGCCGACCCTTGGCTTGCCGCGGTTTGTCGTCCCCGCTTAAGGCGGGGGCCCGGCGATTTGTAGTTTGGTTTTTGGGTATCGCAGGTGGACACCGGACCCCCGCCTGCTGCATGCGCACCGGGCGTTACGGTGCGCCGCAGGCAGGGCCGACAGGTAAAACGTTGGAACAGTGAAGCAATGAAGCAATGAAGCGGTGAAGCGGCAATACCGGGCTGCTTACTTCGCCACGCCCAGTTCACGCAGCGTGCCACCCAGGCGGGCCGACTCGCTGTCCACGAACTTGCCGAACTCGTCGCCGGTCAGCAGGAACGGGGTCCAGTCGTTCTTGGCCAGGGTTTCCTTCCACAGCGGCGTCTCGGTTGCCTTCACCACCGCATCCACCAGCGCCTTGCGTTGCTCGGCGGTGATGCCGGGCGCGCCGTACACGCCGCGCCAGTTGTAGATCTCCACGTTGATGCCCTGCTCTTTCAGGGTCGGGATATCGGCGGTGCGTTCCTTGGAGGTCACGGCCAGCGCGCGCATCTTGCCGCTCTTGATAAAGGGCAGGAACTCGGACACGCCGGCGATGCCGACCGTCACGTGACCGCCCAGGATCGAGGCCGAGGCTTCGCCACCGCCCTGGAACGGCACGTAGTTGATCTTCTTCGGATCCACGCCGCTTTCCTTGGCGACCAGGCCCGCGAGGATGTGGTCGATCGAACCCTTGGAGCCGCCGCCCCAGCTGACGCTGCCCGGGTTGGCCTTGAGTTGCGTGGTCAGGTCCTTGATGGACTTCAGCGGCGAGCTGGCCGGCACCGTGATCACCATGGTGTCGGCGAACAGGCGTGCGATCGGGGTCGCGTTCTTCAGCGTGACCGGCGGCTTGTTGGTTTCGATCGCGCCCACCATCACCGCGCCGGTGACGATCATCGCGTTCGGGTTGCCCTTGTCGGTATTGACGAACTGCGTCAGGCCGATGGTGCCGCCCGCGCCGCCCTTGTTGTCGTAGGAGGCCGTCTTGGCCACGCCGGCGGCAACCAGCGCCGCGCCCAGCGAGCGGCCGGTCTGGTCGAAGCCGCCGCCCGGGTTGGCGCCGATCATGAACTTCACGCTGTCGAGCGCGAACGCGGGCGCGGCAGCCACGGTGGCGGTGATCGCGGCCGAAGCCATGACGACGTGGGCAAAGCGATGAATCGAACGACGCATTACGGTCTCCTGTTCTTTTTCAGAGGATTGCCGGTGAACGGTTGCCGGCGATGCTGGCGAGGACCGACCCGGAGGTGTCCGGCTGGCGGTGAAGCTGGCTGTCTGGGGCGGGAGAGTCGTGCGGTGCGCCGGCGCTGCGTGCGTTGAGCGGCCGGCTTGGCGTTGTCTCCCGTCCCTGGCAGCGCTTGCATGCCGGACTTGTTCTTTGGTTTTCTGACTTGGTCTGGCCGGTACGGCGACCATGGCGCGATTCTAGGGGGTAGAAACTGTCAAAAGGCTGTCAATTTGTCAGGGAATGGGGTGGGGTTTACGTGGGGGTGGATGTATGGACAATTGGTTCTTTTGGACTTTTTGGTCTTTCTGGCGCCCTCTCATTCCCCGATCGGCAGCGCCAGCACCGCCCGAACCCCTTTGCCCTGCACCGCAACCCCCAGCTCCACCGTCCCCCCGAACCGCGCAGCCATCTCGCGGGAAATCGCCAGTCCCAGGCCGGAGCCCGGCTCGACATTCCCGACCCGCCGGTAGAACCGCGCAAATACCTTTTCGCGCTCCTCGGCAGGAATGCCCGGCCCATCGTCCTCCACCACCAGGCAGGCGCTTTCCGCGAAACGCGCGGCGGAAAGCGTGATCCGGCTGCCGCGCGGCGAATACTGGATCGCGTTGTGGACAAGATTGGCAAAAGCCTCGCGCAGCAGCGCGGCATCGGCCCGTACCGGCAGCGCCAGCCCCTGCGGCCGCTCCCAGCCAAAATCCTGCTGCTTGCCGCGCGCCAGCGGCAAGTAGTCCAGCGCCACCTGCTCAGCCACGGCCACGGCGTCGATCAGGTCCAGCGGTTCGGCGTCGCCAGGCGTGTCGCTGCCCGGGTGTTGCCGTACGCGCGCCAGCGCCAGCAGCTGGTTGGTCAGGCGCGCGGCCTGCTCCAGTTGCGTGACGATGCCGCCTACCGCCTCCCCGGCGGCATCCCGCGCGTGAGCGGGATCGGCGCTGGCGCAAAGCTGGCGCTGGGCAAACTCGGCTTGCGTCTTGAGGATGGCCAGCGGCGTGCGCAACTGGTGGGCCGCGTCGGCAATGAACTGCGCCTGGGCCTGCGTCATCGCGTCGGAGCGCGAGACATGCAGGTTGACGGCGTCCACCAGCGGGCGGACTTCCATCGGCACGTGGTCGAAGGCCAGCGGCGTCAGGTCGCCGGCGGAACGTGCCTGCACATCGTCGCGCACGCGTGCCAGCGGGCGCAGCACATAGGTGATGCCGGCCACGAGGATGCCGGCGCTGACCAGGATCAGCAGCACGCCGCGCGCCAGCGCGCCGCGCCACACGGTGGCGATGAGTTCGAAGCGCGGCTCGGCGGTTTCCGCCACCTGCACGATGACACGCATATGCGCGTTGGGCCGGTACACCGGATGCGCAAGCACGGCAATGCGCACCGGGTCGCCGCGATAGTCGGCATCGTAGAAATGCGGCTGGTTGCTGGCGATCCCACCCTTGGGCAGCGGCAGGTCATCGTAGCCGGTGACGGTTTCGATCCGGCCATTGCGTTCCAGCGATACACGGTAGAAGACGTGGGTCTGCGCCGCGGTCTCGAACATCTCCATGGCGGCGTCCGGCAGCGCGATCTGCACGCTTTCGCCGGCCATGCCGATGGCATTGTCGATGGCGCGCACCGAGCCGTACAGCGAGCGGTCGTAGGCGGCGTTGGCGGCGTCGCGCAGCGTGCCATAGGTCAGCCAGGTGTCGAGCGCCATCATTGCCGCCAGCGCGGGCACCAGCAGCAACAGCAACTGGCGGCGCAGGCTGCCCCGCAGCCAGCGCCGCAGCCAGTGCCGTGGCAGGCGGCGCAGCATCAGGGCTGACCTTCCGGTTCCAGCAGGTAGCCGAAGCCGCGCAGCGTGACGATGGTCACGCCGTGGCCGGAGAGCTTCTTGCGCAGCCGGTAGACCAGCACTTCGATGGCGTCCGGGCTGACGTCGGCGTCGAGCGAGAACACCTTGTCGAGCAGTTGCGCCTTGGTGAGCGGCTGGCCGCTCTTGGCCAGCAGCGCGCCCAGCAGGGTCGACTCGCGCGGCGTCAGCGCCAGCGGCGCGCCGGCCAGCGTGAAGCTGCGGGTCTCGCCGTCGAATACCAGCGTGCCGCATTGCAGGCGCGGGTGGGCACGCCCCCGGCTGCGCCGGATCAGCGCCAGGATGCGGGCTTCGAGTTCGGCAATGGCGAAGGGCTTGGGCAGGTAGTCGTCGGCGCCGAGGTTGAGGCCACGCACGCGCTCGTCGAGCGTGTCCTGCGCGGTCAGGATCAGCACCGGCGTGCGGTCGTCGCGCCCGCGCATGGACTTGAGCACGGCCAGGCCGTCCTTGCCGGGCAGGCGGAGGTCCAGCACCACCACATCGTATTCCTCGGCCATCAGGCGCGCCTCGGCCTGCAGGCCGTCGGCCACGTGCTCGATCACGAAGCCGCCTTGCTCCAGTGCGCGCGCCACCCAGCGCGCCAGTTCAATCTCGTCTTCCACCAGCAACAAGCGCACGGCGGTCCTCCCCTGCTCGATAAGCGTCCGTTTCAAGAAAAGCGTTTCGCGGCGCTGCCAAGCCTGGCAACGCTGCGCCCGCCGCGGGGACACGCCGCGGGGGCCTATAATACCTCCGCCCCGGGCCGCGCGCGGCGAGCGTGCCATGGCCCTTTCCAGCCACCGATGTCAGCACCGATGGTTCCTGCCTTGCGCAAGCTGCCCCTTTTCCTGGCCCCTCACCAGTCCCAGCCACCCATACTGCCGCCAGCTTCGCCTTCGCTCCCGGCGCCGTCTGCTGTCGCCGGCATGCCGGCAAGCTGGAAGCGGCGCCGCGTGCTGGCCAGCGCCGCCGCGCTGGGTGCCGGGCTAAGCGGCGGCGCGCGCGCCCAGGCCGGCCCGCCGGTGCCGGCCGGCTACCCGGCGGGCTATGCCGAGATCATTGCGCGGGCGCTGCAGGAGGGCATGGTCAATGTGCATGCCTCCGCCGACGTGGAGATCGCGCGGCCGCTGGTGGCAGCGTTCGAGGCGCGTTACCCCGGCCTCAAGGTGCGCTACCAGGATCTGAATACGCTGGAGTTGAACGATCGTTTCCTGACGGAGAGCGCGCGCCTGGGCGCGGGGCAGGCGGCCGGGCCGGACTATGCCGACGTGCTGTGGAGCACGGCGATGGACCTCCAGATCAAGCTGGTCAACGATGGCCATGCCTTGCGTTACGCCTCGCCGGAGCGTGCCGGCCTGCCGGCCTGGGCGGCATGGCGCGACGAAGCCTGGGGCACCACCTTCGAGCCCGCCGTGATCGTCTACAACCGCCGCCATTTCGCCGGCATGCAAGTGCCGAAAAGCCGCACCGGCCTGGCGCGCCTGCTGCAGGAGAACACGCCGCGCTGGCGCCAGCGGGTAGTGACCTACGATGTGGAAAAGTCAGGAGTGGGTTATCTGCTGGCGCAGCAGGACGCACGCATGGGCGACGAGTTCTGGTATCTGGCCCAGGCCCTGGGCCGCTGCGGCGTGCAGTTGTCGGCATCGACCGCGAGCATGATCGAGCGCATCGCCGCCGGTGAATTCGTGATGGGCTACAACCTGCTGGGTTCCTACGCGCTCTCACTGATGGAGCGCGGCGCGGAAATCGATGTGATTGCCCCGCGCGACTACACGCTGGTCATGTCGCGCGTGGCGTTTATCGCGCGCCGCGCGCCGCATCCCAACGCGGCGCGGCTATGGCTGGATTTCCTGCTCTCGCGCGCTGGCCAGACCCTGCTCGGGCAGACTGCCTCGCAGCTTTACACGATCCGTACCGATACCGACAGCGAGCACACCGCCGCGGCGCTGGCCGAGCGGCTGGGCTACGCGCTCAAGCCGATCAGCGTGGGCCCCGGCCTGCTGGCGGCGCAGGATACGCTGCGCAAACGGACCTTCCTGGCGCGCTGGCGCGACGCCGTGCGCGCCTGAGCGGCCGCTTCCGATGGCCGCTTACGATTTCCTGGCCAGCTTCTGCGCGGTCAGAGCGGTTTGCGCTTTCTGTGCCTCCTGGCACATCGAATCCACTTCCGCCTTGAGTTCCGGGACGGGGCGCGGCACATAGCCTTTGCGCAGGGCCGGCGACAGCCTGAGGGTGTCGATGAAGGCGTCGGACACCCGCTCGGCATTGGCCTCGAGATCGAAATCGTCGGGCGCGAACAGCCAGTGCGACAGCATGCCGCCGATGGAGGCGTGGAACACATTGACGGCCAGGTCCAGGTCCAGGTCGGCCGGCAACTGCCCGCGCTCCACGGCCATGCGCAGATGCTCCCGCATCTTCACCGTGCCTTCCTGGTGCGACTGGCGCTGCCGCTCGAAGATGGCGCCGTTGTCCTCCACCATTTCGCACTTGTGGAACACGATCTCGAACACGCGCCGCCATTGCGGGTTTTCCACGGTCTGGCGCAGCACAAAGGCGCAGATGTCGCGGATGCTGCCCAGCGGGTCTTCCTGGCTCGCGATGCGTTCCGGCTCGCACAGTGCCTCGAGCGGCAGGTGGACGCGGTCGGACATGGCGGCGAAGACGTCGCTCTTGTTCTTGAAATGCCAGTAGATGGCGCCGCGCGTCACGCCGGCTGCTTCGGCGATATCGGCTAGCGAGGGACGGGCAACGCCGCGGGCGTGAAAGACGGCCTCGGCCGCGTCGAGAATGCGATGGCGCGTTTCAAGCGCCTCTTCCTTGGTGCGTCTGACCATGATGTTCTCTGATGCCGGCCACGAAGGACCGGTCTGGTTCTGTCTCCCTGAATACAGGGGTGGGGTCCGCCTGTGCACTGTGCGCGCCGTACCGGTATGTGAGGACCGGTGTGTGGGGTGGTTATCGCCGCATTGCAACAAGTGCTTACATACATGCTTGAATGTATATATAATACGCGTTCGCCTGACTTTCGGCCAGGCCATCGGCCGAGCGGCACCGCAGCGCCCTCCTTCATTTCGCGGTGCCATGTCGGCATGTCGTTACTAATTTGCAGCCGCTCGTCGCAAGCGTCACGCCAGCGTTGCCAATTGTGGCTAGCATTAAACTTTTTGCCCGCTTTCCGGCGCTTTGCAGGACGGTGGGCCGCGCCGTATCCGGACACGACACCGGGAACTCATGCGGCCGATCTCAAATTGCCATCATGGGGTTATCGATGAGGAAGTCCCAACGTATCACTTGCGTTGCCGCCGCTGTTTTGTCGGCGCTCGCGCTCTCCGCCTGTGGCGACAAGAAGCCGCAGGGCGGCGCCATGCCGCCGCCGGAAGTGGGTGTCGTCACCGTCACGCCCACCACCGTTTCCGTCATCAACGAACTGCCTGGCCGCCTGGAAGGCGTGCGTACCGCCGAAGTGCGGGCACGGGTCGCAGGTATCGTGCTGTCCCGCAACTATAGCGAGGGCGGCGAGGTGAAGGCCGGCCAGCTGCTGTTCAAGATCGACCCTGCGCCCTACCAGGCCCAACTCGAGTCGGCCAAGGCCAGCCTTGCCCGTGCCGAGGCCAATGCCGTGGCGGCGCGCCAGAAGGCCGAGCGCTACAAACCACTGGTCGCCGTCAATGCGGTGAGCAAGCAGGAATATGACGAAGCCGTGGCCGCCGCCGGCCAGGCCACCGCCGACATCGCCTCGGCCAAGGCCGCCGTCTCCACCGCCCAGATCAATCTCGGCTACACGGCCGTGACTGCGCCCATCAGTGGCCGCGTGGGCCGTGCGCTGGTGACGGAAGGCGCGCTGGTTGGCAGCGGCGAAGCCACCAAGCTGACCACGGTCGAGCAAGTGGACCCGATCTGGGTCACCTTCACCCAGCCCGCCAGCGAAGTAATGAAGCTGCGCCGCTCCATCGAGAGCGGCCAGGTCAAGGGCGTCGACGGCGGCGCGCGCGTCCATCTGTTTATCGAGGATGGCCGCGAGTACGCGCAAACCGGCAAGCTGCTGTTCTCGGACATGACGGTCGACCCGACCACCGGCGCCATCACGCTGCGCGCGCAATTCCCCAATCCCAAGCGGGAACTGCTGTCAGGCACCTTCGTGCGCGTCAAGATCGAGCAGGGCGTGGATGAGAACGCGCTGACCGTGCCGCAGCGCGCGCTGATCCGCACCGGCCAGGGCGCATCGGTGCTGGTGGTCGGCGGCGACGGCAACGTGGCTTCGGTGCCGGTCAAGGCACCCCAGGCGATCGGCGAGAACTGGATCGTCACCGAAGGCCTCAAGGGTGGCGAGAAGGTGATCGTCGAGGGCTTGCAGAAGGTCAAGGTCGGCGCGCCCGCCAAGGCGGTACCGTTTGTCTCGAAGACCGCCGCCGCTTCGGCGCCTGCCGCGCAGCCTGCCGCCGGCGGCGCTTCGGCTCCTGCCGCGGTGACCGCTGACAAGACCGACGCCAAGCAGGGCTAATCACAGCGCAAAACGAAGGGAGCCAGTTTTATGGCCAAGTTTTTTATTGACCGGCCGGTGTTCGCGTGGGTGCTTGCGCTGATCATCGTGCTGGGGGGCCTGCTGTCGGTCGTGCAACTGCCGATCGCCCAGTACCCCAACATCGCGCCGCCGACGATCTCGGTGACGGCGACCTATCCGGGCGCTTCCGCCAAGACGCTTGAAGACTCGGTCACTTCGGTGATCGAGCAAGAGCTCAACGGCATTCCCGGGTTGCTTTACTACAACTCCACCAGCGAGGCCACCGGCCTGTCGACGATCACGATCGCCTTCCAGCCGGGCTCCAACATCGACCTGAACTCGGTCGAGGTGCAGAACCGCCTCAAGCGCGTGGAAGCGCGCCTGCCGGCGGAGGTGCGCCAGCAGGGCGTGCGCGTGGACAAGGCCGGGAACAACTACATGATGTTCCTGACGGTCTCGTCCAAGTCCGGGCAGGCCGATGCCATCCAGCTGGGTAACTACGTCTCGGCCAGCCTGATCGATTCGATCCGCCGCGTGCCCGGCGTCGGCCAGGCCGACCTGTTCGGTACCGAGTACGCCATGCGCATCTGGGTGGACCCGGCCAAGCTGACCGGCTACAACCTGACGCCGCAAGACGTGACCGCTGCCATCTCGGAGCAGAACGTGCAGGTCGCCGTGGGTGAGCTGGGCGGCACGCCGTCGCCCCAGGGCACGGAGCTCAACGCCACCGTCACCACCGAAAGCCGCCTCAGCACGCCGGAGCAGTTCGCCAACATCCTGTTGCGCACGAACCCGGATGGCTCCTCGGTGCGCATCAAGGACGTCGGCCGCGTCGAGCTCGGCGGTGCCGACTACTCCACGCTGGCCCGTACCAACGGCAAGCCGTCGGCGGCCATCGCCATCAAGCTGGCCCCGAGCGGCAATGCACTGGCCACCGCCACCGCGGTGCGCGCCAAGATGGAAGAACTGTCCAAGTTCTTCCCTGCCGACTACCAGTACTCGGTGCCTTACGACACCTCGGCCTTCGTCAAGATCTCGATCGAGGAAGTGATCAAGACCCTGGCCGAAGCCGTGGTGCTGGTGTTCCTGGTGATGTACCTGTTCCTGCAGAACATGCGCGCCACCATCATCCCCACGGTGGTGGTGCCGGTAGCCCTGCTGGGCACCACGGGCATGCTGCTGGCATTCGGCTTCTCCATCAACGTGCTGACGATGTTCGGCATGGTGCTGGCGATCGGTATCCTGGTGGACGATGCGATCGTGGTGGTCGAAAACGTCGAGCGGATCATGAGCGAGGAAGGACTCTCGCCACGTGACGCCACGCGCAAGGCCATGGGCCAGATCACCGGCGCCATCGTCGGCATCACGCTGGTGCTGACCGCAGTGTTCATCCCGATGGCGTTCTTCTCGGGTTCGGTGGGTAACATCTATCGCCAGTTCTCGCTGTCGCTGATCTCGTCGATCGCGTTCTCGGCGCTGCTGGCGCTGACGCTCACCCCTGCCCTGTGCGCGACGCTGCTCAAGCCGGTCGAGGCCGGGCATCATCACGAGAAGAAGGGTTTCTTCGGCTGGTTCAACCGCACCTTCGCGCGCGCCGCCACTGGCTACCAGGGCACGGTGGCACGCATCCTGAAGCGTGGCGGCCGCTACCTGATCATCTACGCTCTCATCATCGTCGGCATGGTGGTGCTGTTCAAGCGCCTGCCTTCGTCCTTCCTCCCCGAGGAAGACCAGGGCTACATGATCACGGTGGTGCAACTGCCCAACGGCGCCACGCAGGAGCGCACCATCGGCGTGCTCAAGCAGATCGAGGACTACTACCTGCAGAAGGAATCCAAGGTGGTGGACCAGATGATCACCGTGGCGGGCTTCTCCTTCTTCGGCCGTGGCCAGAACGGCGGTATCGCGTTCGTGCGCCTGAAGGACTGGAAGGAGCGCACGGGTGCCAACGAGACCGCGCAGGCATTGGTTGGCCGGGCGTTCGGTGCGCTGTCCTTCATCAAGGACGCCATCATCTTCCCGCTGAACCCGCCGGCAATTTCCGAGCTCGGTAACTCCTCGGGCTTCGACTTCCGCCTGCAGGACCGCACCGGCCAGGGTCACACCAAGCTGATGGAAGCACGCAACATGATGCTCGGCATGGCCGCGAAGAATCCTGCGCTGGTGGGTGTACGCCCTGAAGGCCAGGAAGACGCGCCGCAGCTGCAGATCGACATCGACCGCGAGAAGGCGCGCACGCTGGGCGTTTCGGTTGCCAACATCAACTCGACGCTGGCCATCGCGTTTGGCTCCGCCTACGTGAACGACTTCATCTACGAAGGCCGTGTGCGCAAGGTGATTGCCCAGGCCGAAGGCAGCGACCGCAAGCTGCCCGACGACCTGACCAAGCTGCGCGTGAAGAACAAGAATGGCGACATGGTTGCGTTCGCCGCCTTTGCCACTTCCAAGTGGATCATGGGTTCGCCGCGCCTGGAGCGTTACAACGGCCTGCCGGCAGTGAAGATCGCTGGCCAGGCCGCACCGGGGCGCAGTACCGGCGAAGCCATGAAAATCATGGAAGAGAACTTCGCCAAGCTGCCGCCGGGCTTCGGCTTCGAGTGGTCCGGCCAGTCCTATGAGGAACGCCTGGCCGGTTCGCAGGAACCGATGCTGTACACGCTGTCGCTGATCATTGTGTTCCTGTGCCTGGCCGCGCTCTATGAGAGCTGGTCGATTCCGGTCGCGGTGTTGCTGGTGGTGCCGCTGGGCGTGCTCGGCGCGCTGCTGGGCGTGACCCTGCGCGGCATGCCCAACGACGTGTACTTCAAGGTGGGCCTGATCGCGACCATCGGCTTGTCGGCGAAGAACGCCATCCTGATCGTGGAGTTCGCCAAGGATCTGCAGGCGCAGGGCCGCAGCGTCATCGACGCTACGCTCGAAGCCGTGCACTTGCGGTTCCGCCCGATCCTGATGACTTCGATGGCCTTCATCCTGGGCGTGCTGCCGCTGGCGATCGCCACCGGCGCGGGCTCGGGTGGCCAGCGCGCCATCGGTACCAGCGTGATCGGCGGCATGATCACCGCCACGGTGCTGGCGATTTTCCTGGTGCCGGTGTTCTTCGTGGTGATCCGCAGCCGCTTCAAGGGCAGCAAGCGCGAGCATATGCTGGACCAGCAGCGGCTCGAACCCAAAGAGGGAATCTGACAATGACAAAGACACTGACCACGCTGTTGCTGGTGGCGGGCGTCCTCTCGGGTTGCACACTGGCACCCGTTTATGAGCGCCCGGCCCCGCCGGTGGCCACGCACTATCCGGACGCGCCGGAAGGGTACGCGGCCGCCGAGGTAAAGACCGGCGAAAGCCGCCATGCGAGCGAGATCGGCTGGCGCGAGTTCTTCCGCGATCCGCGCCTGCAAACGCTGATCGCCACCTCGCTGGAAAACAACCGCGACTTGCGTACCGCCGCGCTGCGCATCGAGGAAGCGCGTGCGCTGTACCAGGTGCAGCGCTCCGACCTGCTGCCGACGCTCAACGCTACGGCCGGCTGGACGCGCCAGGGGTTCGCGCGCGCGCAGTCCGCCACGGGCAATTCCTATATCGTGGACTACTACCAGGCGGGCGGGTCCATCGCTTCGTACGAGCTCGATTTCTTCGGCCGCGTGCGCAGCCTTTCCAACGCCGCGCTGTCGCAGTTCTTTGCCACCGAGGAGGCGCGCCGTTCCGCGCAGATCTCGCTGGTCTCGGAAGTTGCCAAGGCCTACCTGTCCGAGCGCTCGTTCGCCGAGCAGTATGAACTGGCGCAGAACACGCTGAAGACACGCGAGTACACGCTGAACTTGGCCAAGCAGCGCTTCGAAGCGGGCGCCACCTCGGCGCTGGACCTGCGCGACAACGAATCGCTGGTGGCGCAGGCCCGCGTCTCCGCGGCGCAGCTGGCACGCCAGCGCGCGCAGGCGCAGAACGCGCTTGAAGTGCTGGTGGGCAAGCCGCTGGGCACCATCGAGAACCTGCCCGAAGCGATGCGCCTGTCGGACGAACGCATCATCAGCGACATCCCGGCAGGGCTGCCGTCGGATCTGCTCGAGCAGCGTCCCGATATCCGCCAGGCCGAGCAGCAGTTGCTTTCCGCCAACGCCAATATCGGTGCGGCGCGCGCGGCCTTCTTCCCGCGCATCACGTTGACTGCCAATGCTGGCGCGATCAGCCCGGTCTTCTCGAACCTGTTCGATGCCGGCACCGGCGCGTGGTCGTTCGCGCCGCAACTGGTACTGCCGATCTTCGATTACGGCCGCAACCTGTCCAACCTGGACCTGACCAAGACACGCAAGAACATCCAGATCGCCAACTACGAGAAGACCATCCAGACGGCCTTCGCGGAAGTGGCGGATGCACTGGTGGCGCGTGGCACGCTGGAAGATCAGGTCACAAGCCAGGCGCAGGTCCGCGACGCCGAGGCGGCGCGCTTCGAATTGTCGACGCGTCGTTTCCGCAGCGGCATTTCCAGCCAGCTCGACCAGCTCGACGCGCAGCGCCAGTTGTTCACCGCCGAGCAGAACCTGATCCAGGCGCGGCAACTGCGCCTGAACAACGCCATCGACCTGTACCGGTCGCTTGGCGGCGGCCTGAGCGAGACCGGTCCGGTGGCTTCGGCCGACGGCATCAAGCCAGCAGTGACGACGCAGTAAGACAGACAGCTTTTCGTCCTGCCATCCGGCGCGTGCTTGCCGGATGGCCTCAAAGCGAAGCGCCTTTGGTGCTTCGCTTTTTTTTCGGTGCGCCCAGCATGGGCGCACTCTTGTGGGTGCAAGTCCCACCGTAAGTTGATCACAGCGAACGAAGCGAAGCGCAACTGCGAAAGGGTGACCGATCGTGGGGAGGAAGCG
>JYOD01000112.1 GCA_000955785.1 Burkholderiaceae bacterium 16 | reverse complement strand
CCAAAGTCTAGCAGCTATCCACGCTTAATCCGAACAGCGCCGATTTATTACAAAACTGTCATGTTGATTCGCCGCATGGCAACGTATGGTTTTTTCCGTAATTTGCGAAAACGCAACACAAATTATCGACGTAATTAGATCGCAATCTATCCGTAATATTGAGGTCAATATACTCGCATCTTCGTTTTAGGCAAGTTTTCTTATTTAAATAGAGGATGAGTAATGAAGCGCAATTATGGCCTATCCCTGGCCGCGATTTCCATGATGGCGGCGTCGGCAGCGCACGCGCAATCGAGCGTCACGCTGTACGGCGTGGCGGACGTCGGCATTGAATACCTGAGCCATGCGCCGTCGGCCTCCGGCGGCAAGAACCTGGTACGCATGAGTTCCGGCAATTTGTCGACCTCTCGCTGGGGCATCCGCGGCGTGGAGGATCTCGGCGGTGGCCTGAAGGCCTTGTTCAACCTCGAGAGCGGCATTTCCCTTGACACCGGCGCCAATAACAACACATCCAAGCTGTTCGACCGCGCCTCGTTTGTGGGCCTGAGCAGCCAGTACGGCACCTTGACGCTGGGCCGGCAGACCACGCCCATTTATGACATGTCGGCGCAACTGGACCCGATGGCCATTGCGAACAGGTACTCGCTGTTCCTCAGCGACGCCATCCTGGCCGGCCGCGCTGACAACGCCGTCAAGTATAGCGCCCGCTTCGGCGGGCTGACGACCTCGGCGCTGTACAGTTTCGGCCGTACCAACAATGGCGAGGTGCCGGGAAACTTCCGTATCGACCGCAACGTGGGCTTGTCGCTGTTGTATGAGACCGGCCCGTTCTCGGTCGGCGCGGTGTATGACGAGCTGCAGGGCTTGAGCCTCGCCACGCAGGCCCTGAAGGACCGGCGGCTCTTGGTCGGCGGCACCTATGTCTTTGGCCCGGCCAAGGCCTTCGCCGGCATGCGCTGGTTCAATGGCAATGCAGGGACCCTGTCGGTCAACCGCTCCAACCTCTACTGGGCTGGCCTGAAATACACCGCCACGCCGGCGCTGACGCTGACCGGCGCCGCCTACTACACGGACGCCAAGAACTCCGGTGCTGACCCGCTGATGCTGGTGGCGTCGGCTGACTATACGTTGTCGAAGCGCACGGACGTGTACATGACCGTGGGCTACGTCGCCAACCGCAAGGGATCCCAGCTCGGCATGAACGGGTATAACGCCCTGTCCGGCCCTGCCGGCAACGTCCAGCCTGGAGATAATCAGACCGGCGCTGTCATGGGCATCCGCCACAAGTTCTAAGATTTGCGATGTAAGGCGTAATTACTCTCATATCGGCCCTTCCAGCTTGCTGGAAGTTTGCTTTCAGCCACCCTTCGGGGTGGCTTTTTTCGTGTGCGCCCAGCATGGGCGCACTCCTGGAGGTGCAAGTCCTCCCGCAAGCTGACCACAGTGAGCGAAGTGAAGCGCAACTGCGTGAGGGCGACCGAGTTTGGGGAGGAAGCGTGGAGCATAAATCACGAGCCGAGGAACACGAATCGCATATAAGGCGTTGCCGGTTAGGGCGAGCGGGCACGATACCGCGAAGCTCTTGTGGTCAAGGATCAGGCGGCGTAGATGCGGCGGTTGTGTGATGAAGGAGTGCGTTCTTACCTGGGGAGATCTTCCTTGACACACCTTCTGCCGGAAGTCCGTGCTTTAGCAAAGAGCGACGACAATGTTCGCATTCTTGCCTTGGCTCGCGATCGATGGATCGACTATCCCCGCGCAACACAGGCGTTCGAGCTCTTGGACCGGTTGGTGAAGATCCCTCCACGGCAGCGTATGCCGTGCCTGCTGCTGTATGGCGAATCGAACATCGGGAAGACCCAGGTCATCGCGAAATTCGAACGGCGCCATCCTCCGGAATACGACGAAATAGCAGGCGTGGAGCACCGGAAGGTTGTGTCTATGCAGATGCCACCGACGCCCGACCAGAGCCGCTTCTACACATCGCTCCTGTTTGAGCTTGGAGCGCCGTTCAACGCAGCAGCGAGGCTCAGCGTGCTCGAGAATTTGAGTCGCGAGGTGCTACGGGAAGTTTCACCGCGCATGCTGGTTGTCGATGAGGTTCATCACCTCTTGGCGGGAAGTTATCGCGAGCAGCGCGCCTCACTGAACCTGCTCAAATTTCTCGCCAACGATCCCAAGATGACGATTGTCCTTGTGGGGACGCACGATGCTGAATTTGCACTTCAGACCGATTCGCAAATGAGCAGTCGCTTTGCGCGCTTCGAGATGCCTCGATGGCAGGAGTCGGAAGCCTTCCGAGGCCTCATGGCGGCATTCGAGCGCATTCTTCCTTTGCGACGGCCATCAAATCTGTCGAGGCGAGTGGTTGTCTCGGCGGTCCTGGAGGCGAGCGGAGGTTTGACCGGTGAGGTCTCGCGGCTTTTGAATTCTGCCACTGAGCTTGCGATCTGCGATGGAAGGGAAATGATTGATGTCTCCCACATTGAACACGCCCGGAGCTGCGTGCTCTAACCGGCCGAGGCCGTGGCCCGTTGCACCGCGTCCCTTTGATGGGGAGGCATTTGGAGGCTGGCTTGGACGACTCGCTGGAAAGTACTCCATGACGGTCGAACAGCTTTGGATGCACGCCGATCTCGGTCCGATGCCAACCCTGACGCAAAGGAAATGGCTACTGTTTCCGCCAGGGCCGATCGAGACCTTGGAACGTCTCTCACAGCTGACCCACGTCAGCGTGGATCGCCTGAGAGCTATGCAGACCCCAATCGGTTGGATCTACGAAAGACGTCGCTTACGGTATTGCTATCCCTGTTTGGTCCTGAATCCTGCCGATGTCTGTTCGCCATTCTGGAAACTCGAGTGGTTGGATCCGGCCTTTTCAATGTGCGAGCAACATCCCGGCAAGCTTGAAACGACCTGGTACTGGAATCTCTACTACCTTGGTAATCTTAATCAGCTGCTTCGAAGAGCGCACGCAACGCCCCACCGGGACATTGTTTCGCATGGGAAAGATGCAGGCGCATGAATGCTGAGCGAAAAAAGCAACGGTCGCATGAATGTTGAGCCTGGGTCGCACGAATGACGATCTTCAACAGTGGTGTTGAGGTACAGAGATCGTGCGAGCGATGCTCACCATGCATAAGACCAATCACATGACCAAAACGCTCTGATTTCTATGCGAATTTTGTCCTTAAGCACGCTTTTCGACAGTTGCTGAAAGGCAACGTCAGGGCTATGGATGCTCAGCATTCGTGAGACTACGTCGAACTGGCCAAGAAAAGCAGCGGGCGAAACGCACCACAGGGACGTTGTTTCTCACTGAAAAGCTACGCTCGCAAGAATGATGAGCGCGGCTCGCACGAATGACGATCTTCAACAGGTCCAACCGGCATCGTCAATGCAGCTGTTTTATGAAACGCAATTAATCGCCTACACCTGACCCCATCTTCCAATGCCCCATAGAAGATAAACGGGTGTCCTGGCCTTGGCAGAGAGCATCCCAGGCTTTTTAACGGGTTCCTGCAACAGAGCAGTAGAAGACCTTGCCAAGCGTGGTCTTCAGTTCGGAGCAATGCCCGTCGTGCACGCGACGGAGCGCGCCGCAGACCTCACAAGTTCGCTGCGACGCGCAGTAGCGATCGAGCTGCTCTACGACAAATTCTTGCTGGACGCAATTGACTAATGACTTGCCTTCCCCAAGGGACAAACCGACGTCGCCGGAGGCTTGGCTGCGGTCGACGCGGTGAAACCGCATCGCCTCAACCCGTTTTGCCACCGTGCCATCGCCGTCATCGAATTCGAGAACGATCGCGCATTGCATGTCGACTCTCCGTCTCTTTGATACCGAGACGATACTCCGATGCAGGGCGGCATCCCAGGCCTTTTAACGGCTTCCTGCAACATCCGCTCAGCGCGCGGCATTCCTAGTTTCGGACGCAATCAGCGCCGGGACCACGTCGTGCAGGCGCGACAGCACATAGCGCGACGCCCGGGAGAGCGGGTGGTGCCGGGTGACGCCGATCGCGATGGTGCGCGGAATGGCCGGGTCGCGTATCTCCAGTGCGGCCAGTTGCCCGGCACGGATCTCATTGTCTACGCCGAGCATAGGTAGGATGGTCATGGCGTGCCCACCCATCGCCACTTCCTTCATTGTGGCAAGCGACTCCACTTCCAGCACCACATTGAGGGCGATGGCTTGCTGGCGCGCATGCTGGTCCAGGATGGAGCGCAAGCCGTTGGGTGCGGGCGGCAGCACCAGCGGCAGGCCGGCCAGCTCGCGCAGGTTGATCTTTTGCCGCTTCGCCAGGGGATGCGCGGCGGCGCAGATCAGGTAGGTGGCAACCTCGCCAAGGATGTCTTCATCCTGGCGTGGGCCGTGTCCGTAGCGGTTGATCACCGCCATATCCAGCCGACCCGAGGCCAGTTGCTCATCCAGCTGGCCGCTGAAGCCCTCGGAGATATGCAGCAGCACGCCGGGTGCCCTGGTTTGTGTGTCCTCGAACAGCTGCGTCACCACCCGCCGCGCCATAGACGGCAGCACGCCCACGTGCACCACGCCGGACGGCACGCCGGCCGCGTCCTTCACTTCGTCCTGCAGGCGGACCGACTGGGCCAGCAGCAACTGCACTTGCGGAAAAACGCGCCGGCCAAACTCGGACAGCACCACGCCGCGGCCCGTGCGCTCGAACAGGCGGTCGCCCCATTCGGCCTCCAGTTGCCCGATGCTGCGGCTGACCAGCGATTGCGCGACGCCCGTAGCCTTGGCGGCGCGGGAAAGCGAGCCGAGTTCCGCCACCAGGACCAGTGTTTCGAGTTGCTTGATGTTCATTTCAGAGGGCGCGACCGGATTCGATGACCATGCTTTTTGGTGATAGCAGCTATATCTGATTCTACACTTATGTAATCTCATCGGGCTCACTACACTGCGAATACGCCTGGCCACAAGAGCAGGCCAAAGACAACAACGGAGACAGACCGTGAGATTCACCACTTCCCTCCTGCGCTGGGTTGCGCCTGCCGCACTGGCTTTCTCCAGCCTGTGCGTCACCGCAGCGGGCTACCCCGATAAACCGGTCAAGCTGGTGGTGCCGTTCCCCGCGGGCGGCCCCACGGATTCGCTAGCGCGGCTGATCGGACAACACCTGTCGCAGCAGCTTGGCCAGCCTATTGTGGTAGACAACCGCGGCGGCGCGGGAGGTACCATTGCCACCGAAGCCGCCGCCTCGGCCGCACCGGATGGCTATACGCTGTTCTTCTCGACGACTGGGACGATGGCGATCAACCCTTCGCTGTACAAAACCCTGAAGGTCGATCCGGCCAAGGCTTTCAACTCGGTCGGGTCGGTGGCATCGACCGTCAATGTGCTGGTGGTGGCCCCCTCGCTGGCTGTCGCCAACGTCAAGGACCTGATCGCGCTGGCACGCCAGAAGCCCGGCACTCTGACCTTCGGTTCGGCTGGCAACGGCAGCTCCAATCACCTGTCCGGCGAATTGTTCAAGTCGATGGCCGCCATCGATATCGTCCATGTGCCCTACAAGGGCTCGAGCGCGGCGTTCACCGATCTGCTGGGCGGCCGCATCTCGATGATGTTCGATACCGTCTCCAGCCAAGTGCAGTACCTCAGCGCCGGCAAGGTCAAGGCGCTGGGCGTGACCGGCACGACCCGTTCGGAGGCGCTGCCCAAGGTGCCGACGGTGGCGGAGTCCGGCTTGCCCGGCTTCGAGGTGACGATCTGGTTTGGGCTGTCCGCGCCAAAGGGCACTCCGCCTGATGTGATCACGCGCCTCAATGGTGAGTTGCAGAAGGTGCTCACGCAGGCGGATGTGAAGGCCCAGCTGGCCGCGCTAGGTGCAAAGCCGCTGCCCGGCACGCCCAAGGAATTTTCCCAGTTGATCCAGCGCGATGCGGCCAAATGGTCGGCGGTGGTCAAGGCCTCCGGCGCAAGCCTGGACTGAGTGAGCATTGCCATGAACTCCCTGATGCACTCCCATTTTGAAGCGCTGTTCCGCCCGCGCTCGGTCGCCGTGATCGGCGCATCGGACAATCCCAACAAGGTCGGCGGGCGGCCCATCCATTACCTGAACCGCTTTGGCTTCGAGGGCAAGGTATTTCCGGTCAATCCGGCCCGCGCGGAGATCCAGGGACATCGGGCCTATGCCAGCGTCCAGAATATCGGCGAGGTGCCAGATGCCGTGGTGATTGCCGTGTCGGGTGAGGCTGCACTGGCGCAGGTGCGCCAGTGCAGCGAGATCGGCGTCAAGGCGGCCGTGGTGATGGCGTCGGGCTTTGGCGAAACGGGCGAGGCCGGCCGCCAGCGGCAGGACGAACTGGTGACGGTGGCCAATGCCCGTGGCATGCGGCTGGTGGGGCCCAACGCCCAGGGCACGGCCAACTTCGCCAGCGGCGCGGTGCTCAATTTCAGCACCATGTTCATGGAGGTGGCCCCGGCCGACGGGCCCATTGCCATCATCAGCCAGAGCGGCGCCGCCAGTGTGATGCCTTATGCGCTGCTGCGTCAGGCGGGACTGGGCGTGCGTTATCTCGTTGCCACCGGCAACGATGCCGATATAGATGCCTGCGCCATGGCGGAAGCGGTGGCGGCCGATCCCGCCATCCGGTTGATCCTGGTCTACCTGGAATCGTTGTCCAGCCCGGTACGCCTGGCTGCAGCCGCCGCGGTGGCGCGGCAGCGCGGCGCGCACGTGGTAGTGCTCAAGAGCGGCAGCAGCCAGCGCGGCGCGGTGGCCGCGGCCTCGCACACCGGCGCCATGGTCGGCAACGACGCCACCATCGACGCATTCCTGGCGCGGCACGGCATCTGGCGCGCGCGGGACATGAACGAGTTTATCCGCGCCACGCCGCTCTACCTGCAAGGGCATGACGCGGCAGAAGGGCGCACCGTGGTGATGAGCCACAGCGGCGCGGTGGGCGTGATGTCAGCCGACCTGGCCGAGCAGGCCGGGCTGCCGCTGACCGAACTGGCCCCTGCCACGCAAGACAGCCTGGCGGCGATTCTGCCGGACTTCGGCAGCGCCAACAACCCACTCGACATGACTGCAGCGCTGCTCGGCAAGGGCGATATGTTCCCGCGTGTGCTGGATGCACTGGGCAGCGACCCGGAAGCCGACATGGTGATGATAGGGATCCCCGTGGCGGGGCCCGGCTATTACGTGGACGCGCTGGCACGCCATTCGGCGGCCTTTCTTTGCCAGCATGCCAAACCGCTGATCATTAGTGCGCCTCAGCAGAGCGTACGCGAGGTATTTGCCGGACAGGGGATCCCGACTTACATCACGGAGGCCGACGCGATAGCCGCGCTGAGCCAGTACGCCGGGCACCGGCGGCTGAGCGGCGCCGTGTCGATCCTGCCGTCCCCGGTAGCCTTGGCGTACGCCGGCAATGGCTTGCTGGACGAGCACGCCAGCCTGGCCCTGCTGTCCGAACACGGCGTGCCGGTTGTGGCGCACCGGCAATGCGCCAACGGGGACGAGGCCGCGGCAGCGTTCGCGGCACTCGGTGGCGGTGCCATGGTGGTCAAGGGCTGCGCGGCCAGCGTGCCGCACAAGAGCGAACATGGGTTGGTGCGGCTGGGCTTGACCGATGCCGACAGCGTGCGCGCGGCGGCGGAAGCCTGCCTGGCAAAACTGGTCGAGCTGGACGTGGCCACGCCGCGCGTGGTGGTTGCGCAGATGGTCAGGGGCAGGCACGAGTTTGCGCTGGGCGTCACGGTGGATGCCACGCTTGGACCACTGGTGATGATCGGTGATGGCGGCACCTTGCTGGAGCTGCGCAAGGACATTGTCACTTTGCTGGCGCCTTTCGGCATGGAAGAAGCCCGGGCCGCCTGCCGGCGCCTGCGGCTGGCGCCCATGTTCGACGGCTACCGCGACATGCTCGCACTGGATCTGGAGGCGCTGGCATCTGCCGCTGTTGCGCTCGGGAATTTTGCGCTGGTTTACCGCAATTCGCTTAAGGCCGTGGACATCAATCCCCTGATGGTGATGCCGGCGGGGCAGGGCGTGGTGGCAGTCGATGCCGTAGTGGAAATGACGTGAAACATGAGACAACGGAGCGCGGAATGCAAATGCAAAACACAGCCAAAGACGAAGTCACTGTAGCCGTGGAAGACGGCATCGCCGTAGTGACGCTGAATCGCCCCGACCGCATGAATGCCGTCAATGATGCGCTGCGCACGTGCCTGATCGCCAGCCTGGATGAGTTGAACCGCACCCCCGAAGTGCGTGCGGTGGTGCTAGCCGGCGCCGGGCCGCGCGCCTTCTGCTCGGGCCAGGACCTGGACGAAGCGGCGGCCGTCACCTGGCAGCAGATCGTGCCCTGGCTCAACCGGCAGCGCGCCATGTACCAGGCTGTGCGCGACCTGGACAAGCCCTGCGTGGCCGCGGTGCATGGCGTGGCGGCTGGCGCGGGCTTCCAGATGGCGCTGTGCGCCGACTGGCGCATCACCACGGCGGACAGTCGCTGGGGCCAGCCAGAGGTCAAGGCCGGCCTGGCCAGCATTGTCGGCTCCTACCTGATGACCCTGCATGTGGGCCATACCCACAACATCCAGATGTCGCTCTCAGGCGATCTGGTCAGCGGGCAGCGGGCATACGAAATCGGCCTGGTGACGGAGCTATGTGCGGAGGACGAACTGATGGGCAGCGCGCTGGCGCGCGCACGCAAGCTGGCGGCGCTGCCGCCCACTGCCGTGCGCCTGTCGAAGCAGCGCCTGCGCGCGATGAGCCAGCCGGGCTTCGACGATGCCTGCGTGGCTGGCATCCGCGCCCAGCTCGAATGTTATGCGGACGGCGAACCCCAGCGCGTGATGGCAGCCTTCCTGGAAAAACGCGCGAGTAAGGAGAAACAGCAGTGAAACAGATTGCACAGCATTACATCGATGGCGCGCGGGTGGCGGTAAAGCCCACCGGCGAGGCCCGGATCCACGACGCGGCAACCGGCGCACCCCTGGCCGCAGTGACGTTCGGCAGCGAGGCGGATGTCGGCGCGGCGGTAGGGGCCGCGAGGCTCGCTCTGTCCGGCTGGCGCGCGCTCGGTGCGCGGGGCAGGGTGCCCTTCCTGCAGGCGATCGCCGACGCGCTGGAGGCGGTTTCGGCAGAGCTGGCCCGCGAAATCTCGCGCGAGGTCGGCATGCCGCTCAAGCTGGCGCAGCGCATCCAGGTGGATGCGCCAGTTGCCGCGTGGCGCGCCACGGCTGCGCTGGCGGAGGAATTCAGCTTCGAGCGTAGCGTGGGCAATTCACGCATCGTGCTCGAACCGGTAGGCGTGGTGGCGGCCATCACGCCGTGGAATTATCCATTGCACCAGATCACCGCCAAGCTCGCACCAGCCTTACTGGCGGGCTGCACCGTGGTGCTAAAGCCGTCGGAGCTGGCTCCGGCCACCGCCGTGCGGCTGATGGACGCCGTGGAGCGCGCGGGTCTGCCGCGCGGCGTGCTGAACGTGGTGCTGGGTGGCGCAGCGGTTGGCGAGGCGCTAGTGGCGCATCCCGACGTCAACATGCTGTCGTTCACGGGATCCACCGCGGTGGGCCGTAAGATCGCATCCATTGCCGCGGGCGACATGAAGCGGCTGTCGATGGAGCTGGGCGGAAAATCCGCCGCCGTGGTGCTGCCGGGGGCGGATCTCGGCCGCGCGATCAAGGCCACGCTGGCGTCCTGCTTCCTCAACAGCGGGCAAACCTGCAGCGCCACCACGCGGCTGCTGGTGCCGCGGGAGGCCTACGCGCATTGCCGCGATTTGCTGAAGGAAGCCGCCGCCTCCCTCACCCTCGGCGACCCTGACAATGCAGCCACGCGCGTGGGCCCCCTGCTCTCAGCGGGGCAGAAGGCGCGTGTGCTGGCCTTTATCCGCGAAGGGGAAGCCGCGGGCTACGAACTGCTGGCGGGCGGTAGCCAGGCTCCTGTGCCCGACGCCGGCAACTTCGTCGCGCCGACGGTGTTCGGCGATGTGCCCGCGGACAGCCGTCTGGCCAACGAGGAAGTGTTCGGGCCAGTGCTGGCCGTGCTCTGCTACGACACGCCGGAAGACGCCATCGCGCTCGCCAACGCCACGCCCTACGGCCTCGCGGCCACGGTGTGGGCGGCCACGCCGGAGCAGGGCCAAGCCGTAGCGCGCGAATTGCGCGCCGGACAGGTTGATGTGAATGGCGGCCGGTTCAACGCGCTCGCCCCGTTCGGCGGGTTCGGCATGTCGGGCGTCGGGCGGGAGGGCGGCGTCTTCGGGCTGGAGGAATTCCTCGAGCCCAAGTCGATTCAACTTCCCTGAGCCACGTCCTCAGCAACATCTCGGAGCAAAAAACATGTACACGCAAATCGAACTCACCAAAGCCGGCACGGACAACCGCATCGCCGTCATCACGCTCAACCGCCCCGACAAGCTCAACGCCCTCACCAAGGTCATGGAGGCGGAACTCCGCCAGGCTATGGAAGACGTCGACCGCGACAACACGGTCCGCGTGGTGGTGCTGACCGGTGCCGGCCGCGGTTTCTGCGCCGGCATGGACATCGAGGAACTCGAGATCCTGCCGCCTGGCGATATCCGCGCCGCGCAATGGATGCGGCCGTTCGACATGAACCGCCGCCCAGACTACCAGACGCGCTACGGCTACTTCCCCGCCATGCGCAAGCCGGTGATTGCCGCCATCAATGGCGCGGCGGCGGGGCTGGGGCTCGTCTTCGCGCTCTACAGCGATATTCGCTTTGCCAGCGACAAGGCGGCGTTCAGCACGGCCTTTGCCAAGCGCGGGCTGATTGCCGAGCACGGCATCTCCTGGATGCTGCCGCGTGTGGTCGGCCCCGGGCATGCCGCCGACCTGCTCTACTCAGCGCGCAAGGTATCGGCGACGGAGGCTCTGCAGATGGGTCTGGTGAACCGGCTTTATGACGTAGACAGCCTGCTTCCCGAAACGCTGCGCTACGCGGAGGACCTGGCCCAGAACGTGTCACCGCGTTCGATCGGCGTGATAAAAAAGCAGCTTGGAGAGGTGCCTTTCCAGAGCCTGGTCGAGGCCACCCGGCAGGCCAATGAGGAGATGTTCGCCAGTATCCAGAGCGCGGACTTCAAGGAAGGCGTGGCCCACTTCGTTGAACGCAGGCAGGCGCACTTTACTGGCGCATAAGCAGTCAACCCGGCCGGATGCCGCGCAACGCGTGCTGGGAAGAATATGGCCGACAGAGCCGAAACAAGGAGACGACTGTGATAAACGTCAATATCAGTACAAGTGCACTGGCTGCAGAATGCACCCCGTCAGCTGACGTTGTCTATCGAAAGATAGCCTTGCGCTTCATGCCATGGTACGTGTCCTGCCGAGGGCGGGAGGTGACCATTCTATCTACACTTCACGATTGCTGGCCGGGCAGGGCGGACGGGGAGGGTGATAGTTCGGTAGAGCCATGCGTACGGCCTCGCGAAAGATCGGAAAAATAGGGGTATTCTGGCGATCCGCGTTCATGCCACGATCTGCGCGCCAGGGAGATCTTCATTGAAAGCACTCGCGAGCATCGGCAGGAGAAGAGCGTTTTTCCTTCATCTATCCTTGCTGGCACCCACATTTGCGGAATTTGAGGTCGCTATTAGCCGAAATAACGATCTGCAACAGCTGGACACTTCAGAAAGGTTTGCGGGAAACGATTTTGCAGCTTCACGATGGCCTGCAGCACCGGATTGACGGGCTTAGCGGGCTCATTTACGGGCTTAGTCGGGCGGGCTGAAGCCATAGTTAGGAGGGCGCGACGCCTCTTGGCCCGTGGCGCGGCCTTGGCTTGCTGTTGCCTCAGCCAGTACCTGCGGCAGGGTCTGACAGGCATATTTCAGCGCGAATGTAACTTGAACGACTCCCCCAGCATACCCGCGCGATCGACGGAGGAAATGCGATTTCGGCCATTGTCCTTTGCGTGATACAACTGCGCGTCGATTAGGTTCAGGAACGCGGTCGGGTCCATGCGCTCAGTCGGCACGATCGTGCCGACGCCGAAGCTTGCCGTCACGCACTGGTTGTACGGCGAGCGCACATGCGCAATCGCTTCCTCCGCGATAAAAGCGCGGCAGCGTTCGGCGATTCTCACAGCGGCCTCCGCATCGGTGGCGGCCAACACCAGCAAGAATTCCTCGCCGCCAAAGCGGACAAGCACATTGTCCGGGCCGGCTACTTCGCCCAGCAGGCGGGCGATCCGCTTCAGACATTCGTCGCCCTGCAGGTGGCCGTAGTAGTCGTTGTACGACTTGAAGAAGTCGATATCGATCATGATCAACGACAGCGGCTTGCCGTTTTCTTTCGCTGTCGCCCATTCGCGTTCCATCACGCTGTTGAACATGCGGCGGTTGCCTACCCCCGTCAGGCTGTCTCTGAACGAAAGGTGTTCGAGTTCCTTCTGCAGTTGCGCGAGCTTTTCCTCGGTGCGCTTGCGCTCGCTGATGTCGAACATAAAGCCGATCAGTGAATCGACATCGCCGTTGGCGTTGCGCACGACGTGCACGACGTCGCGCAACCATATGTAGCCGCCGTCGCGCGTGAGCGCGCGATAGTCGGCTTCGTGATCTGTGCCCGCCTGCGACTGTGCGACGCAAAACTCGACCACCGCTGTGCGGTCGTCCGGATGCATACGCTCGGCCCAATCGTTGACGTTCCTCCAGGTCGACGGCGCCCAGCCCAAGAGCGCTTCGATCTGTGGACCGATATAGGCGAATTCCATAGTCGCCCAGTCGATTTTCCAGGGGATGGCTTTGGTCGATTCCAGCAGGGTTCTGTATACGGCACTGTCGTCGTCGCCGAACGCGCGGTTCGGCGGGGCAAGGCTTTCTGTATGCCGCAAGAAGGCGGCCTGTAGCGTGCTCTCCGGGTTATCGTGGCAGGTCATGCTGGTTGTGCTTGCGGTTGCTGTAGTGACGCTGATTGTATTAACGACAGCTTGTGCCGGTTCCTGAAGGGGGCTGGACCGGCTATCCTGCCGTTCGCGGCTTCGGCGTCCGCTCGGTTTCGAGACGCATTTTTTACGTCGATCAGCCCGCTTCAGTGCTATCGATGCCGTTCGAGAAGTCGGTCTGGAGTCCAAAGCTGACGCGCTACACCGTAGTCTTGTTTCGCCAGCGCCGCGGCGGGGCATTGACCAAGGCAGGCATGCTGGCCGCCCGTCACGTTTCGCGTGTCCACAAGATCCGGTGACGTTCCTGCGTGGCCTCATGGCGCGCATCGTCCTCCGTATGCAGATAAGCGCTGGTCGTGGCGATGGAAGCATGCCCGAAATTGTCCCTCACAAAGCGCAGGTCCATCTGCTGGTCGGTCATGTGCGACCCCGCGGTATGGCGCAACCAGTGCGCCGAGGCGCTGGCCAGCACCGCGGCGCTCCGCACCATCTCCGGATCGCGACATGTTAGCCAGTCATCCCTTTCCGGCCGCGGCACCCTCACAAATCATCCGTTTCCGTGCCCAGGGCATGGAATCGCCTTATCGGTGGGTGCATGTTCTCCACTACCCTTTAGGGAGACCATTCAACATTGACGGGCTGCAACGCACTCCGATCATCCTCCTATGAGATCCCGATCAGTATCACCCAGATGGAGTCGCTTCTATATCCTGGACGCGGAGAACCGGCCTGTCCAGGTGTTGGACCAGGACGATTGGTCACGCTGGATGGCTGAAAACGAACTGATCTTCCGCCGCACGCTGATGGAAGACTGCGGCGTCGTGGTCACTACCCGTTTCCGCGGGGTGTCCGAGCCAGCACCTAAGGACACACCGCTGTTCGTGACTCGTGTTGTGGGGAAGGTGGCGGAAGAAAACGAGAGCTACGGAGCCTGCACGCTTGAAGAGGCGCTGGAGCAACATGAACTGCTAGTGCAGAAACTCATTCGCGCATTGCGCGCCGCTCATCGCTAGATTGAGCCAGGATTTGAGCCGGCGCGAAGATGTTCGGAATCCATCTCCGCTTGCCTCAAGGTATTCCTGCCGCCCATAGCAAAACGGCACACCTGAGCGGTACGCCGTTGGAAAATTCACAATCTCGTTGGAAATTCCGCGTCATGAAACCGGGTGTTTTCCGTAAGCTCTTGCCCCCGGCGGAAATAAGAGGAAGGCCAGCAGGGGAGCTAGCCCTAACGGGTCCACCCGATCCGGTGACGTTCCTGCGTGGCCTCATGCCGCGCATCGTCTTCGGTGTGCAGGTAGGCGCTGGTGGTCGATATGGACGCGTGCCCGAAATTGTCCCGCACGAAACGCAGGTCCACCTGCTGGTCGGTCATGTGCAACCCCGCGGTATGGCGCAGCCAGTGCGCCGACGCGCTGGCCAGCACCGCGCCACGGCTTTCCCACTCGGGGCCACGCGCGCGCAGGCGCGGAATAGCGATCTGCAGCACTACCTGCTCAAGCTACTGGAGAACAGGAGGGAACTGGATGCGGAAAGGTATGCGCCGGAGGAAGCGCCGGAGTTAAGGCGAGGGCCGTGGCGGAGCGGCGCTCCACCGACCCACTCATACTCGGACACCCAGAAGAACTGATGGCGTTTGCCGTATGTTCACGGGCTTCGACAATGAGAGTGCCATTCAGGCCCATGCTGTTGATCTCGTTGCCGTGCCGCCGAACAGACCGTCAAGACATGGTGCGATCAAGTCAAAATCGCCGCGTGGAAAAACTTGACTCAATCGCTACGCAATCAATTCAGTCAGGAATTTAGTCCGCCATCGGTCAGAGCGCAGACGTCGTTGGGATCATCGTAGCCGTTGTCCCTATTTCCAGGTTGATTGCATTGCGATACGCAAACAACGCCGGCGCACCACCGGTATGCAGGAACAACAGCGGGCCATCCCCAGCAAAACGCCCGCGCGCGACACCATCGAGCAAACCAGCCATCGCCTTCCCCGTATAAACGGGATCGAGCAACACACCTTCGGTACCTGCCAGGATGCGGATGGCCTCCAGCCCCGCCTGGTTGGGTTCGCCATAGCGAGGTGCGAAGTACTCGTCCCACAGATCGACCTGCAGCCCTGCCGGCACCTCCACGTCGAGCAGCCCGGCGGTACCTTCGATCAGCCCTGCCACCTTTGGAGTCTGCGCCGCGACGCTGCGCGAGACGGTAACGCCGACGACCGGTGTATCCGGCATCGCGTATGCGAGCGCCAACGCAAGCCCGCCCTGGGTACCGGCACTGCCGGAAGGCAGCACGACCGCAGAGAATGTCAGACCCATCACTTCGGCTTGCTGCGCCAGCTCCAGGCCCGCACGTACATACCCCAATGCCCCCAGCGGATTGGACCCGCCGATCGGGATGACATAAGGCTTATGCCCATCGCCATGCAGCCGTTCCGCAAGGGCTTGCAATTGCGCGTCGGCGTTGTCGAGATTGGCAACCGGTTCGGCCTGCACGTTGAACAGATCGAGCAGCAGGCGGTTGCCGCTATGCAGGTAATCGCAGTCTGTGGTACCGGTCGGGTTTTCCAGCAAGGCGATGCAACGCAGTCCGAGACGGGCCGCCAGCGCAGCCGTCTGCCGGACATGATTCGACTGTATGGCGCCGGCCGTCACCAGCGTGTCGGCGCCCTGGCGCAAGGCGTCAGCGGCTAGGAACTCAAGCTTGCGCAACTTGTTTCCGCCAAATGCGAGTGGCGTGGTGTCATCCCGCTTGATGTAAATATCGCGCCCGAGCATCCGGGACAGGCGATCCAGTTTCAGCAGGGGTGTGACCGCGCCGACCAGATCGAGGCGGGCAAAGGAAGCAAGGCGATCCGAGATCTTCATAATTTCGACTCCGGGGTAGGTGGACCAAGACGGGAAGGCGGGGTGCGGTGTCACCGGGGACGTCGGTCGCCCCATGACGGTCGCCCGCCTTCAGGCAAGCCTGCGTGAATCAGTGCAGGATCCTGGCGAGGAATTCCTTGGCGCGGGCCGACTTCGGGTCGCCGAAGAAGGCTTCCTTGCCGGTGTCTTCGACGATGGCGCCGCCATCCATGAAAATCACGCGGTTGGCGACCTTCTTTGCGAACCCCATTTCATGCGTGACGCAGATCATCGTCATGCCCTCGCGTGCAAGTTCGACCATCACGTCCAGCACCTCGTTGATCATCTCGGGATCAAGCGCCGATGTCGGTTCGTCGAACAACATGGCGACCGGATCCATCGACAGTGCGCGCGCAATCGCAACGCGCTGTTGTTGCCCGCCCGAAAGCTGCCCGGGGAATTTCTGCGCATGGGCCTTCAGGCCGACGCGCTCGAGCAGCCGCATGCCGTTGTCCTGCGCCTCCTCTTTGCGGCGTTTCAGCACCTTGATCTGCGCCAGCGACAGGTTGTCGAGAATGGACAGATGCGGGAACAGCTCAAAATGCTGAAACACCATGCCAACCCGCGCGCGCAACTGGGCGAGCTTGATCTTTGGTTCGCCGACCATCACCCCGTCCACACTGATCCGGCCCTGCTGGAATGGCTCGAGCCCGTTGACCGTTTTGATCAGGGTGGATTTTCCTGATCCGGAAGGGCCGCAGATGACCACGACCTCGCCTTTGCCTACCTGGGTGCTGCACGCATCAAGCACCTTGAACTGACCGTACCACTTCGATACGCCTTCGAGCGCGATCATCGCTTTGTCTCCTACTTGCAGATTATTTTCTTCGGTTTCCCGACCCGCTAAATCAACGCGTCGCAGGCAGTGTCAGCCGCGCCTCGAGGCGACGCTGCATCCATGACAATCCGGTGCTCAACAGCCAGTAAATCGCTGCTACCGATAGATACAAGGGAAGCGGCTGGAAGGTCGATGCAATGATCTCCTGCGACGACCTAAGCAACTCGGTCACGGTGATGACTGACACCAGCGACGTATCCTTGATCAGGCTGATGAGCGTGTTGCCGAGGCTTGGCACGGCAAGCCGCAATGCTTGCGGGCAGACGATGTAACGCAGCGTCTGCAGATGGCTCAGCCCGAGGCTGTGCGCTGCGCTCCATTGCCCTCTGTTGATACCGAGAATCGCGCCGCGCATGCTTTCCGACAGGTACGCGCCGGCATTGGCCGTGAGCGTAAGGATGCCGGCGCTGGTGGGGTCAAGGGCAATGCCGAGATCTGGCAGGCCATAGTAGACAACAAACATCTGCACCAGCAGTGGCGTGCCGCGCATGACACTGACATAGGCGCGGGCAATACCGCCGAGGATTGGACTGGCGCTGATACCCATGATGGCGACCACGATCCCGACCAGCAGGCCAAACACCATCGACGCCAACGCAAATTTCACGGTGATCGCCGCTCCGTGCAGGAGTACTGGAGATGCATGAATAACAAGTTCAAGAGGTTCCATGATTCGATCCGTAGCAGTGGCCGCGTGGCCGGCCAGGCCCACGCCTGAAGCGATGGGACGAGCTGGCCCGCGTGGCAGCGATTACTGAGTGATGGGTCTGCTGGCGTCGGTGCCCAGCCACTGGATGGACAGCTTGCGCAATGTGCCATCCTGCTGCAGCGCGTTCAGCGCGTCGTCAATGGCTTTGGCAAACTTGGGGTTGCCCTTGCGGAACGGGATGCCCATCTCAAGCTTCGTGCCAGCAAGCAGCGCGCCGGTGCGTAGCGGCATCTTGGAGTTCTTGATCAGGTACGGCAGCATCAGGCGGTCATTGAGAGCGGCATCGATGCGCCCGGCCGATAGGTCACGCAGGTTTTCCGATGTACCCGGATAGGTCTGCACCAGGATACCCGGCACCGATTTGGCCAGTTCGGCATAGTTGCTGCCCAGCGTGACGCCGACTGATTTCCCCTTCAGTTCCTCCAGCGATTGGAACTCGCGCTTGTCATCGTTGCGCTGAAGCACCTGGACCGCGGAATACACGTATGGCTGGGTGAAATCCAGGGCCTGGCGGCGTGCCGGCGTGATGCTCACCTGGTTGACGATGACGTCGAACTTGCCGGCTTGCAAGCCGGCTATGATGCCACTCCACTCGGTGGTGATGAACTGGGTCTTCAATCCCAACTTGTCGGCCACGGCTTTGGCAACGGCCACGTCAAAGCCGTCGAGCTGGCCGTCGCCATTGCGATAGCCGAAAGGCGGGTAGGTGCCCTCCATGGCGACTTTCAGGACACCGCTGGCTTTGACCGAATCCAGCAGATCTTCAGCGTGCACGGCAGGCGTCGAGACATTTAGGAGGATCGCGATGCACGCGCTTTGCAACAGTAACTTCAGGGATTTCATTCCTTGTCTCCAATGTGGGTATAAGTATTTTTTGAAGGGCAACGCTATTGCCCGACAAGTCGGCGGAACGCGGTCTCCAGATCCGTGATCAAATCCTCCTTGGCCTCAAGGCCGACGTGCAATCGAAATGCCTGGCCGGCATATGGCCATGCGGCTGCGGGGCGCTCTTCCTTGGGATCGAAGGGCATCACCAGACTCTCGAATCCGCCCCAGGAAAAGCCCAGGCGGAACAGCTTCAGGTCGTCGATGAAGGCGCGGAACGCCTCACGCCCATATCCGGGCTTGAGTACGACGCTGAACAATCCTGAAGCCCCCGTGAAATCCCGACGCCAGAGTGCATGGCCCGGCGCACCAGGGAGCCCGGGGTGCAACACCTGGGCCACCTCCGGCCGACCCGCCAGCCAATCGGCAATGGCCAGCCCGCTACGCTGATGCCGCTCAAGGCGCACGGCCATCGTCCGCAAGCCGCGCTGTGCGAGATAAACGTCGTCCGGGCCCGCGTGCTGACCAGTGGCAAAGACATACTCGCGCACCGTTTTCCATGCCTCACGGTTGGTCGTGATCACACCCATCAAAGCGTCAGAATGCCCGACGATGTATTTCGTCCCCGCATGCACGGAGACATCCACGCCGTGCTCGAATGGCTTGAAGAACAAGGGTGTGGCCCACGTGTTGTCGATGACGACGACCGCGCCATGCCGGTGTGCGACCTTCGCAATGGCAGGAATGTCCTGCATTTCGAACGTCTGTGAACCCGGTGACTCGGCGAACACGAGGGTCGTGGTCGGACGGAACAAGGCCGCGATGTCCGACCCAAGCGTGGGGTCGTAGAACGTCGCCGACACGTTGCAGCGGGCAAGTACCGTTTCGACGTAGTGGCGCGTCGGGCCATAGACGCTGTCACTCACCAGGATGTGATCGCCGGCTTTGACGAACGCCATGATCGCGCTCGTACACGCCGCCAGGCCCGACGACACCAGCAGCGAACGGTGCCCGCCTTCGAGCTGCGCCAAGGCATTCTGCAACGCGAAGGTGGTCGGCGTGCCTTTGCGGCCGTACCACATGACATCCGTGTCGGCGCCAGACATGGCGCGCCCGCGCGCTTCCATGTCGTCGAGATTGCGAAACGTCACGGTCGACGCGTGGAAGACCGGCGGATTGACGACGCCGCCGAAATCGTCGGGATCGATGATGCCGTGCGAGAGGTAGGTATCGGGGGACATCTGGATTACCCTCGTCTGGCGCTGTTGACCATGTCGCCCAGGCGCTCCAGTCCCATGCGGAGATTGGGCTCGGGCGGACCGAACGAGAAGCGCACCCAGCTTGCGTCGATATACTCGTTCGCTCGCTGCTTTCCCGGATTGACGTCGAAGAACCTGCCGGGCACGGTCATGACCTTGCGCTTGAGGCCCTCGGTAAAGAAGGTGTCCGCGGTGGTCAGCGGCGCGGGCAGCCGATGCACCCTGCCCCACAGATAGAACGTGCCGTTGCCGGGGCAGGGGATTTCGACACCCATGTCGGTCAGCGCGTCGAGCATGATGCGGCGCTTCCTGGCGAATATTTCCCGCAATGCGGACGTTTCCTGATCCGCACGCTCATGCTGCAGCGCCTGCACGGCAAGCCGTTGCACGATCGTCGGCGGGCCGCCGTCGATGGCGCTTGCCGCACGGCTGATCATGTCTATCACGTCGGCAGGCCCCACCACCCAGCCTACGCGAAGGCCGGGGTAACGGTGATTCTTCGTCAGGCCGTCGACGATGACGACCGGGTCCGTCTCCACGTCCTCGACAAACTCGGCGGCAGACACCGGCTGGTCCGCGGGGGCGTGGCCATCTTCGAACACGAAGTGCGAATAGAACTCGTCGAGCAGCATCCAGCAGCCCGTGTTGCGCGCCGCCGCCACATACTGCGCCAGCGCTTCATCACGCACCACGGCGCCCGTGGGGTTGTTGGGATTGCTCCACAGCAGCGCGCCCAGTTTTTCCCTGGCGATCAATCCCCCGAGCGCCTGCGCCGGGATGGCAAAGCCGTCTTCGGGCCCCACGGGCAGCGTGACCGGCGTGAAGCGATGGCGGTGGTAGGCGATCAGATCTTCGTAGGCGGTGTAGTCGGGCACGACGTGGCCCAGACGAATTTCTCCAAGGGTGGCGAGCAGGCGCGACAGCGCAAGCCGCCCACCGGACGCGATCGCGACATTGTCCTTCGTGTACTGCGATGCCTTGCCGCGACGATAGCGACGGTTGTAATCGTTCGCCACCGCCTGACGCAGGGCATCGATGCCGCCGACCGGCCCGTAGGCGCAATCTGTCACGTCGAACTCCAATGAAGCCAGCCGTTCCGGCGCGCCTGCCATGGGCCCGATTTCAGGCTGCCCTTGGCCGAGGTTGCACCAGTCGGGATGACCGTTCTGGAAGCCGAGCTTGACGGCTTCGTGAACGACGTGGATCACGCCCATGTAGGGGACCGGGCGTAGCAGGGAAGACGCTAGTGAGCTTGTCATGTTGGTGTCGAAGGGGGGCTTGCTTATCGGTGACGCGACGCCATGCGGTTGCGATGGGTGACCATGCGCTCATGCAGTCGCGAGATCGTGTTGCTGCCCGTGGTGACGAAGAGAAAAGGCAGGATGCCGTGCACGAGCGCCGCCATCGAAGCGAACAGCATCGACGCGCCGAACGAAAACGACGACGACATATGCTGCAGATAGCTCTCGCCTACGGATGCGGGATGCGCCTTGAAGAGCCGGAATATTGTTGTCATGGTGGGGGCGTGATTCGGTGTTGCGCGTCGTCTGGTCCCGGATTGGAAAGCCGGTTTCGCGCTGTTTGTGAGAGAAATCATAGTCTTCGAATCCGGCAAAAGGCTTCCAAAAAATACCCAACCTCACGCTTATAATTGGAAAAATTTTCTACTGTGACCACGCAACGGAGAAATTCAGGCCAGCGTACCTTCCAGATATCGCTGCGCATCGAGCGCGGCCATGCAGCCGGTGCCGGCGCTGGTGATCGCCTGCCGATAGATGTGGTCCTGCACGTCGCCCGCCGCGAACACGCCCGGCACGCTCGTGCCCGTGACGTTGCCCGAGAGGCCGCCGTTCGTGATGATGTAGCCGTGCTTCATCTCGAGCTGGCCCTTGAAGAGATCGGTGTTCGGCTTGTGGCCGATGGCGATGAAGACGCCTTGCACCGGGAGGTCAGCGATCTCGCCGGTTTGCGCATGCCTGAGGCGCAGGCCGGTCACGCCGGCCGCGTCGCCATTCACTTCGTCGAGCACGTGGTTCCATTTGATCTCGATGGCGCCTTGCCTCTCCTTCTCAAGCAGACGATCGACCAGGATCGGCTCGGCGCGGAACTTGTCGCGGCGATGGATCACCGTGACCTTCTTCGCGATGCCAGCCAGATACAGCGCTTCCTCGACTGCCGTATTGCCGCCGCCAACCACAGCCACATGCTGCTGCTGGTAGAAGAAGCCATCGCAGGTCGCGCAGGCGGACACGCCGCGGCCCATGAAGGATTCCTCGGAGGGCAGGCCGAGATACCGTGCGGATGCGCCGGTCGCGATGATTAGCGCGTCGCAGGTGTACTCGCCGGCATCGCCGATCAGGCGGATCGGCTTCTCGTCGAGCTTCGCCGTGTGGATGTGGTCGAACACGATCTCGGTGTTGAAGCGTTCCGCGTGGTCGAGAAAGCGCTGCATCAACTCGGGGCCCTGCACGCCGGTCGCATCTGCCGGCCAGTTTTCGACATCAGTCGTACTCATCAGTTGGCCGCCCTGCGCAAGACCCGTGACGAGCACCGGCGACAGGTTGGCGCGCGCTGCATAGACGGCGGCGGTGTAGCCGGCAGGGCCGGAACCGAGAATCAGGACCTTGGCATGCTTGGGCGAAGACATTGGAGAATCCGTAGCTTATTCAAGAGACTTCAGGCGAACATCTGAAGCGATTACCGAACAGGGTCGAAGTCGAGGCCCGCCACGCATGGGTACCGCAATGTTGCGGTAGATGATGCCGCCGATCGCAATGGTTGCGATGGCGCGCCGGGGTTGCATGGAAGGCCTCTTCACGCATGAGCCGGGTTGGGCTGTAGTCAGGAGGCGGGACGCGCCACACCGTACTGCGACGACAGGTATCGACGGATATGGTCGGGCGAATCGATAAAACGCGTCTGACCGTGTACTTGAATCTCCACACCGTCATCGACCGGCGCGCGCCCGGCGCCCAGCACCAGGACAGGCGCGGACTGGTTCGCCTCGCCGATCAGTTCGACAATTGCCATGCGAGGGCGGGGCGCATCGATGTATTCGACATCAACTTCATTGCGCAACTGCGGGAAGAAACCGAGCAGGCCTTCAACGGCAACGGAATCTCCACAATAGAACGGACCTTCCGAGCCTGAAAAAAAGCCGGGGCGAAGCATGAATAGTTTGTCTTTCACTTTCACTCTCTCTGCGGGTTGAAATTGCTGGCGGACGCGCGTTGCTTTCCGTACCGCGAACCACCGATCACAGGATAAGCGGCGCAAGTTGAACCCACTAGTGGCGCGAACGACAACTTGCGTAAAGATCGTGCCAACTTGAGAGGAGGGGCATTGATCAGGACCGCAGCACACGCATCAGACACGGGGGAGGGCCTTGCGAGACATAGAGCAGATGGGGCAAAATCGACTGCTAGTGGCATCAAAGCCAATATCCGTCCCTATCGTGCCAAAGACCAAATCACAATCATCTGTCAGCGCAGGACTGGTTGCCGTCGTCGTGTATGACGGTCTGAGCCTCTTTGAATACGGCTGCGCCGTTGAAGTGTTCGGTCTGCCAAGACCTGAAATGGGCGACAACTGGTATCGCTTCATGACCTGTTCCGCCGAATCGGGGAGGTTGCGCGGTTCGGGTGGCATCCAGGTACAGGCTGACGGTGGCCTCGAACTCCTGGCCAAAGCGAAAACCATTATCATCCCGGGGTGGCGCGGCATCGAAGCGGACGTCCCGCCGGAACTTTGCCGCGCGTTGAGGAAGGCGAATAAACGCGGGGCGCGCATCATGTCAATCTGCACGGGCGCCTTTGTCCTGGCGGCAGCAGGGTTGCTCGACGGAAAGCGTGCGACTACGCACTGGCGTCATGCCGCGGCACTCGCGGCGCGATATCCGGAAGTCCACGTGGAAGCGGACGTGCTCTACGTCGATGCCGGCGATGTCCTCACGTCTGCCGGTAGTGCGGCGGGAATCGACTTGTGCCTTCACATGATTCGCCGGGACCTTGGCCCGCGCGCAGCCAATCAGGTCGCACGCCGACTTGTCATGCCACCCCACCGCGAAGGAGGGCAGGCCCAATATATCGACGAGCCGGTCTCAAAGCGTAGCGGCTCTTCGCTGGCACCCTTGGTGGACGCGGTGCGCGCAACATTGGATGAAGGCTGGTCGATTGTCAGAATGGCAAAACAATCGGCGATGAGTGCCCGAACCTTTCAGCGGCACTTTGTCAGTGCGATGGGGACGCCGCCAGGGGAGTGGCTGCTTTCCGAGCGCCTGGGCCGGGCCAGGGCATTGCTCGAAGAGACCGATTTATCCGTGGATGAAATCGCGGTGCAAGTCGGTTTTGGTGCCGCAGCCACTTTGCGCAATCATTTCAGGACTCGGCTTGGAACTAGTCCGGGTTACTACAGGCGACGGTTCAGCGCATCCGAGGCACACTGATTACCTAACGATGCTCCGCCTCAGACCGACGAGTGGTATTGGAGCAAAGCATGCTCATCTGCCGCTCGCTCAGCACGACAGCCGTGTTGACGTGCCATGATGGCATGTCGAAACTGAATCCCAACCAACGAAGGGGAAGGAGCGTGGAAGAACTGGAATGGCCTACCCGGTGCACACGCGGGCAGGGACCGCGGCTTGGTCTGCTGGTGCGTTAGCCAGTTCCGGGATATCGGCTTTCGCGGCCGGGTAGCCGCAGCCGCCACGCCAGCGTTCAGCACACGGCAGCCCGCCGTCCGAGTTGCCGGCTTGCAAAGAAGTAGTGCAGGCTTGCCCACGCAAAGATCACGCTCATCGCCAGCATGGCATAGCGCAGTCCCTGCGCCGAAGCTTGCGCGCAGGCCGCCGCCGCCGGACCCTGCCAGGCCGCCACCGCGTGCCCGCCGCTTTGCCCCGCGTGGCACATTGCCTGGAAATTGCCGGCGGCAAAGATGTGCGAGGCAAACAGATCGCTCAGCATGCCGATGGTCGGCGGGCCGAAGCCTTGCCCGATCAGGTTCATCGCAAGAAAGACGATCGCTGACGCCGTGGCACGCATGCGAGGCGAAACAAGGCCGTGTACCACGGCAAAAGTCGGGCCGTTCCAGACATTCAGCATCAGCGTGCACAGTAGCAGCAGGGGCACGGCAACATGCCAGTCATGCTGCAGAAAGGCGATCGCCGCGAGCGGGAAGCCAAGCAGCGTGCCGCAAGCCGGTACCCAGGCGTACCAGCGCCGGTCGTACCTGCCGGCCGTATCAGCCGCGAAGCCGCCCAGTGCATTGCCCGCCAGACCGCCTATCCCCACGATCAGGCCGAAAGCCAGGCCTGCCTGCACCATATCCATGCCGAAGACGCGTGCCAGGTAAACCGGCATGAAGAGGTTGATCGCGTACTGCGCGAATGCACAGATGACCGTGCCCAGTAGAAACTGCACAAAGGCCCGGCTGCGCATCAACAGCGACAGCACTTCCCGCAGGGACGGCACCTCCTGCGCATTGGCATGGTCCGGATCGCTGGCGCCGCGCTTGGGCTCTTTCAGGGTCAGCCATGCCAGGCCACCGAGGATGAGGCCCGGCAATCCCACCACATAGAAGGCTTCCCGCCAGCCCAGCCTTTGCGCAAGCCAGCTGCCGCCAATGGCCCCCGCGATAACGCCCAGCGGCGGCCCCAGCGCATACAGGGAAAAGGCCGTGGCACGCCGCTCGGGAGGGAACTGGTCGGCAATCAGGGAATGGGCAGCCGGTGTGCAACCAGCTTCGCCGATCCCCACGCCCAGGCGATACAGCAGCAGGTGCCAGAAATTCCCCGCGGTCCCGCACAGTGCGGTCATCGCAGACCACAGCGCGATGGAAACGGAAATCAGCTTAACGCGGTTGCGCCGTTCGGCCAGCCGTGCCACGGGTATGCTGAGTGTCGCGTACAGGATCGAGAACGCCAGGCCGCCCAGGATTCCCAGTTGGACGTCGGACAGGCTCATCTCAGCCTTGATCTTCTGGGCCACGACCGAAATGAAAATGCGGTCGACGAAGCTTGAGGCATACACCAGGATGAGCAGGCACAGGAACCAATAGCGGTAATACGTGCGTGGTCCGGACACTGTCCGGGCCGGCACGCCGGCGAGGTCTTGCATGAGGGGGGTCTCCTTGATCGGTTGTCTACGTGCCGGGCCGTCGCGCCATGTGCGCGAGTGAGCATGCGGATGACGATCTTGTTGATGCCAGAAATGGCTTTTGGTATTTGTCACGAGGATTCTGGCACGTGAGTCCAGACGCCACAAGCCTGGGATCGCGTTCTGGCTTCTTTTTTTGCCGCAGCCGCTTCTTTCCGCACCTCGAGGTGCATGCCAGTATTTCATTTCGGTATACTGCGTTGGCAGAACCTATCATTCCAGACCCCATGACACAACCTGAAAAGAAAAGCATGGCCGGCGAGATCAAGGCCACGATCGAGCGTGAAATCGAGAACGGCGACATGCCGCCAGGCACGCCGCTGGATGAACGCATGCTCGCAGAACGCTTCGGCGTCTCCCGCACGCCCGTGCGCGAAGCGCTCCAGCAGCTCTCCGTGCAGAACATGGTCCGCATCGTGCCCCGGGTGGGGGTGTTTGTTTCTCGCCTGTCGATCACGCAACTGCGGGAGACCCTTGAGTTGCTGGGCGAGCTGGAGGCCGTCGCGGCGAAGCTGGCCGCGCGCCGCATGGACGATGACCAGCGCGCCCGGCTCAAGGCCGCCCGCGCCGAATGCGAACAGGCGCACGCGGAAGACGACGGCAAGCGCTTCGCCAGGGCCAACGCGGACTTCCACGATGTCGTGTACGCGGGCAGCCACAACGAATACCTGGTGGAGCAGATCGGGAGCATCCGCCGGCTGATGCAGCGCTACCGCCCGCGCATCTTCCAGACGCCGGCGCGCCGGCAGCGCGTGCTCGACGATCACCAGCGGCTGGCGGAAGCCATCCTCGGTGGTGACGAAGCGGCCGCGCATGCGGCCATGCTCGAACACGCGCCGGTAGGCACGACCGGATTCTCCGAGTTCCTCTCGACACTGCCGGCGAGTTATCTCGAAGGCGAAGGCGGCGGCGAGGCCACGGCTTCCCGGAGCCCGGTTCCCCGTGGCGGCGCCCGGCGCGGCCGCAAGCCCGCCGCTGCGGGTGCTGCCTAGCCGCGAGGGCGGAGGCGGCCAAGCGCGGACCGCTTCAGCCCACACGGCAACTCATGCTCAGAACTTGTGCCGCACGCCCATTGCCGCGCCGAACTGACTATTCGCGTTCGGTGCGATCTGATAGGCGGCCGCCGCCCCGTTCAGACTTTCGAAGTTCAGCGACGCATTCTTCGTATAGGCCGTGCTGAGGTAGACGTCGGTGCGCTTGGACAACGCGTAGTCGGCAATCAGCGTGATCTGCCAGGGGTTGCTCGGATTGCTCTGGCCGGTCGCGGTGTATAGCGACTTGACGTTGTCGTAGTAGAAAGCACCGGTCAGTTGCAACGCCGCGGTGGCTTGGTAGTTGAGGGCGAACCACCACAGATCGTCGCGTGCCGCGGTGTTTACCGCGCGCGTGCCGTTGTTGTTGTACCGGTACGCTGCCTGCGCGAGCAGCGCTGGCGTAATCTGGTAGCGCAGCCCCAGCGCCGCCTTCTGGGTGCGGGTGAAGTTGCTGCCCACCTCGGCGCTGTTGATGCTGTCGTAGGCGGCGGCGACGCCGAACGACCCGATGCGGTAGTCGAAGCCGCCGCCATAGCCGGCGGAACCCTGGAGCGTGCCCGGCTGTTCCCCGAAGCTATAGTGCATCTCGGCTGCCAGCGGGCCGAGATCGACATGGTATTTCACCATGTTGTCTTCGCGCAGGTTCGCGCCGGCGATACCTACCACCGGCTCATAGGTCGTGGCATACGCCGTGGGCGAGTAGTTGGCCATCATCAGGAACAGCGAAGTGTATTGACGGCCCAGCGTTAGTTGATGTGCGCCGGCGCCAAGCCCTACCCAGGCCTGGCGGCCGAACAGGCGCCCGCCTTGCGTGGAAACGCCGGTATCCAGGCTGAAGCCGCTTTCCAGGGCGAACATGGCCCGCTTGCCCCCACCCAGGTCTTCTATGCCGCGCAAGCCCCAGCGGCTGGGAGACAGGCCCCCCGAGTTCAGGGCGACCTTGGAGTGCCCGTTGGGGCCGCTTCCCAGGTTGTTATTGGTGTATTCGATATTGGCATCGGCAACGCCGTACAGCGTGACACCGGAAGTCTGCGCTGCCGCGGCTACGCTGGCAACGGCGCAGGCAAGGCCGACAAGACTTTTCTTCATGACTTTCTCCTCCATGTTTTGAATATCAATCCCGGGTCGGGAAGTGAAAGAACTATCGCATAATGGTATTTATAAGAAGCATAGTGGTATACGTTTATTGGTATTGAAAATACAACGTGCCTGGCCTGCGGAGCCGACCTGAACGCGGTGGCGCCCCGCGGACGATCCGCAACGTCATGCGTCGCCGCGCTGGTAATCGGCAAAAGTCTTGCCTTCGCGCGCCAGCCGGACCAGCAGCGGCGCCGGTTCCCACCAGTAGCCGTGCTCTGCGTGGAAGCGCTCGATGTCGGCACAGACGTCGCGCAGTCCGATGTGGTCGGCGTAGTACATGGGGCCGCCATGGCGCGCCGGGAATCCGTAGCCGGTCAGGTAGACCGTGTCGATGTCGCTTGGACGCAGCGCCACGCCGGCCTCGAGCAGCCTGGCGCCCTCGTTGACCATGCTGTAGACGCAGCGTTTGACGATCTCGCCGGCGCCGACGGGGCGCCGCGCGATGCCAAGGCGCGCCGATTCCTGCGCGATAAAGGCTTCGACTTCGGGGTCGCGTAGCGGCTGGCGGCTGCCGGGTTCATAGCGGTACCAGCCCTTGCCGCTTTTCTGCCCCAGGCGGCCCAGTTCGGTCAGTTTCAGGATCAGGTCGTTCCAGCGGCGGTCCTGCGGCCTGGTGGCTATCTGCGCCTTGCGCGTCTGGTAGCCCACGTCGTTGCCCGCCATGTCGTGCACGGCGAAGATGCCCATGGCGTAGCCGAAGCCGGTCAGGGCCTGGTCAACCTCGTGCGGCAGCGCGCCTTCTTCAACCAGGAAGTGCGCTTCGCGTGTGTAGTTGCGGAACAGCGCATTGCCGATGAAACCCGGGTAGACGCGTGCCAGCACCGCGGTCTTGCCCATGCGGCGGCCCAGTTCCATCAGGGTGGCGATCACGTCCGGCGCGGTCTCGCGGCCGCGCACCACTTCGAGCAGGCGCATCACGTGCGCCGGGCTGAAGAAATGCGCGCCAACCACGTCCCGCGGGCGCCGCGTGACTGCCGCGATGGCGTCCACATCCAGGCCCGAGGTGTTGGTGGCAAGGATGGCGCCGGGCTTGCACAGCGCATCGAGTTCGCGGAACACCTGCTGCTTGAGTGCCATGTCCTCGAAGACGGCCTCGATCACCATGTCGGCCGCGGCGGCGTCAGCTAGGGTCACCGACCCGGTGATGCGCGACATCCGCATCTCCATCGCAGCGGCATCCAGCTTGCCGCGCGAAACACTGCCGGCGTAGTTGTCGCGCACGCGGCGCAGGCCGGTATCCAGCCCTTGCTGGCTGCTGTCAATCAGCGTGACGGGAACGCCGATATTGGCCAGCGCCATGGCGATGCCGCCGCCCATGGTGCCCGCGCCGACCACGGCCACCCGGTTAACCGGGCGCAGCGCCAGGTCTTGCGGGAAGTCCGGGATGTGGGCGGCTTCGGCCTGGGCGAAGCGGACATATTCGGCCGTTGCCTGTGCGCCGGCGTCAGATTGCGTTGTCGTTGTCATGGATGTCCTTTGGATCAGTCGGCCTTCGCGCCGGGCGTGGCGAGGGGTTTGGCGCGTCCTTCGACGAACTCGCGCAGGCGTTCGGCGGCTTCTGGCGGCCGCGGGATGTTGGATGTCAGGTATTCGACGAACAGGCCGTCGTCGTGCGACAGGTCATTGATGCGTGGCAACACGTTGGTGATGCGCCAGTTCGTATCGGCGGTATTGCGGGTGATCAGCGCGGCGAGTTCGCGCGCCTTGTCCAGGGCCTGGCCTTGTGGCACCACGTAGCGCACGATATGCTCGCGCTCGCCTTCCTGCGCGTTAAGCAGGCGGCCGGTGAGCATCATGTCGGCCATGACGGTGTAGCCCACTATGCGCTGGATGCGCACCGTGCCCCCGCCGCCGACGAAGATGCCGCGCTGCCCTTCGGGCAGGCCGAAGAATGCCGACTCGTCCGCCACGCGGATGTGGGCGGCCGTGGCCAGTTCCAGCCCACCGCCGACCACGGCGCCATGCAGCGCGGCGACGAACGGAATCGGGCCGCGCGCGATGACGTCGAACACGGTATGCCAGGAGTGGCGTGTGCGCTTAGCGGGACGGGGCTGCTCGCCCGAAGCCCGCGCCAGCGCTTCCTTCAGGTCCAGTCCGGCGCAGAAGTTGCCGCCATGGCCGAACAGCACGCCTGCATCGGCTTCCTCGCCGGCGCGCACCACGGCATCGTGCAGGGCCCAGACCACCTCTTCGTTGATGGCGTTGCGCTTTTCGGGACGGTTCAGGCCAATCAGGGCTACCTTGCCGTCGAGTTCATAGGTCACCAGTGCGGTGCTCATGTCATGCTCCTTTCAGATTCGCTGCGCGCGAGGAATCGTCGCGCCACGTGTACGGGTTCAACGGTGCTGCGCTCACAGGTCGAGCACCAGCTTTCGGCTCCTGGCGCCCGAACAGCAGACCATCATGCGGTTGTTGGCGGCGCGCTCCGCCGCATTCAGCACCAGGTCGCGGTGGTCTGGCTCGCCGTCCAGCACGCGCACCTCGCAGGTGCCGCAGACGCCTTCCTGGCAGGAGTACATGGGCTCTACGCCCTCCGCGATCAGGCATTCCAGGATGGTCCTGCCGGGCTGGATCTCGATGCTGCGGCGGCTGCGTGCCAGCTCGATGGTGAAGCCGCCGGTGGTGGCGGCGCTCTCGCGCGCGGCGAAGTACTCGCGGTGCACGCGCTGCGGCGCCAGCGAGGCGGTTGCCTGCTCGAAGGCCTCCAGCATCGGCACCGGGCCACAGCAATAGATATGTGCCCCCGCTGGCAGGCCGGCCGCGATGGCCGCCACGTCAAGGCGTTCGGCACCGGCCTCGCGGTCGAAGGTGAAGTGCACCTCGGCGCCCGGCTCCATTGCCATGGCTTCCAGTGTCTCGACAAAGGCCGCCTGCTTGCGGGTGCGTGCGGCGTAGTGCAACCGCCACGGACAGCCCAGTTCGCGCAGGCGGTGGATCATGCCAAGGATCGGCGTGATGCCGATGCCGCCGGCCACCAGCACCGCCACGGGTGCCGATTCGTCAAGCGGGAAGTTGTTGCGCGGCGGGCTGATTGTCAGAACATCGCCGGGGCGAAGGCTCTCGTGCAGGTAGCGTGAGCCGCCGCGGCTCTGCGCATCTCGGTTGACACCGATCACGTAACGGTGCGGTTCGTACGGCGCGTTCAGCAGCGAGTAACTGCGGATCAGCCCGTTGGGCAGGTGCAGGTCGATATGCGCGCCGGCGGTGAAGCCAGGGAGGGCGCGCAGCGGTGGCTCCGGCCGCAGGTCGAAGGCCAGGATGCCTTCCGCTTCCCAGCTGATGGATTTGACCCGGACTTGCAGGGTGTCGGTCATGCTCATGGATGTCTCCGGTCGAAGCAGGGGGCGGCCACACCCGCGCCGCCAGTGCCGCCAATGCGGCGTGTATGGCTGCGAAGGGACTTTCGCCCAACCTGCGTCTAGAGTTCCGCGCGAAAGCCTGAGGCGCGGATGATGGGTTCCCACGTTTGCAGCTCGGCGCGCTGGCGGTGCGCCATCTGCTCGGCGTTGAGGTAGTCGGGCACCACCGAGAGCTGCGTCATCAGGGACTGGCGTGCCTGCGGTACGGCCAGGATGGCCTTCAGCGCAGCCTGAACACGCCTGATCTCGGCTGCTGGCGTTTTCGCAGGAGCCCACATGGCCGTCCAGGCGTCGCCAGAGGTCACCGCATAGCCCTGCTCGGCCATCGTGGGAATATCTGGAGCCAGCGCCGAGCGCTTGTCGCTGAAGATGCCAAGCAGGCGGACTTTGCCTGTGCGGTGGTGGCGCAGCAGGTCCTGCAGCAGCGTGACGGCAGCGGGGATGTGGCCGCCCAGCAGGTCGGTGATCATTGGCGGCGTGCCCTTGTAGGGCGCCACGGACAGGTCAATGCCTGCCACTTTGGCAAGCTGCATGCCCAGGAAATGGTTCTGCCCGCCCAGTCCCGGCGTGCCAAAGCTGGCCTGTTGCGGATTGGCGCGTGCCCATCGCACGAACGCGGCGGCGTCAGTGGCGTCGGTTTGCATTCCGGTGGCCATGCCGGTCGGGTAAGAGACCAGGCCCGCCACCGGCGCGAAGTCTCGCCACAGATCCCACTTGAGCTGCTTGCCGAACACCAGCGTCTGGAAGGTAGGCGTGGCGTTGGGGGCGATCATGTAGGTCAGCCCGTCCGGCGCGGCGGACTTGAGCACGTCGGCCGCCAGGCGGCCGCCCGCACCCACATGGTTTTCGACGATCACCGGCTGGCCGAGCAGCGCCGGCAGGGAATCGGCAAAGTAGCGGGCGATGGCGTCAGTGCCGCCGCCGGGCGGCAGGCCCACCAGGATCCGGATGGCCGGTTTGCCGCGCAGCTGGGCATATGACGCCGCGGGGGTGCAAAGGCCGGCGCAGGCCGCCAGCAGAAGCCGGCGGCGCAGGGGGCTGGTCATGGTCGTCTCCGTCTTCTTGTCGGTCTGTGTGTCGCGGCGCTCAGGGGGCAGCGGTCAGCGAGCGCCAGTCCGCGCCGGCAGGCAGCACGCCGCCGACGGAATTGATTCGGCTGTAGTCGAGTTCGGGGTTATCGGCCAGCGTGGGCGTCTTGCCCGCCATGAACTCGCGCACCGATTTCAGCAACGCCTGCCGCACGCGCAGCACCGCGCCGTCGGCCGAGCAGAGTTGCTCGGTGGTGCGGTCCGCAATAGGGCCTTGCCCGATAAACATGGCAAAGTCCTCGGTGCCCAGGTGCTGCGGGAAGCCGGTGGCGTGGCCGCGGCGCATCAGGTCCCGGTTCTGGCCCCAGTTGTCGGCTGGCGTGCCCGGCGGCAGCGGAGGGAAATTCCACACATCCGGTGTGGCCGACATCACCGTCATGCCGAGTGGGCGGTGCGGATTGAAATGGACAAACCAGGCGCGGTGCGTGATGTCATCCACCGGCGTGGAGAAGAACACCGTGCTCGGCCCTTTTTCATCCGGCGCGCAGATGATGCCGTACCACGGCATGACAAAGTTGTTCACGCGGGCATAGAGCTTGTCCTCCGGCAGCGGCCGCAGCGCGGCGTACCGGTAGCCGTAAGGGCGATCCTCGAATTCCAGCCGCGGCGCGAGCGCCTTGGTCATGTGCAGGCGCTCATTGCCTGAGCCCGCCGTGATCTGTGTGGTGGACTCGTGCAGGACGCCCACGTGGGAGGAGTCCATCGAGGCTTCCACGCCCTGTACCCAGTTGGTCGGCACTTCCTGGCTGGTGACCGAGCGCTGGCTTTCCGGCAGCGAAGTGAAGGGCAGGTCGGGAAATTTCGGCGGCTGTTCACCCTTGCCCAGCCATACCCACACGATGCCGCCGCGCTCTTCCACGCCATAGCGATTCACACGCACGTGCTTGCAGAACTGGGCCTGGTCGCCAACGTGGTTCGGCGCTTCGATGACCTCGCCGCTGGTGCCGAGCTTCCAGCCGTGGAAGATGCAGCGCAGGCCGTTGTCCTCATTGCGGGCCATCAGCAGCGATGTCTTGCGGTGCGGGCACAGCTCGTCCAGCACGCCAACGGCGCCGTCGGTGCGGCGAAAGGCCACGTAGTTGTTGCCCAGCAGCCGCACGCGCAGCGGCGCGCCGTCGGCCACCAGCTTGGCCGAGGGCACAGCCGGAATCCAGTAGTGCTGGCGGATCATCTCCCCCATCGGCGCGCCGTTCTCCACGCGCGTGAGCAGGTCGTTGTCTTCGCGGGTCAGGGGCATGTCAGCACTCCTCGTCGGTGCGGAAAGCGCGGGTGTAAAGGCGCCTGCAGTTGCATTCGAAGATGTTCTTGCGCTGTGCATCGGTCAGCCATGAGATCCCTTCGATGACAGGCTTCATGTCGTCGTAGTCACGGTCGGTCAGAGGGTCGCGCGCGCTGCCGGTGCCCGGTTTCTCGGTGCCGAACAGCACGTTGTCGGTGCCGGCCACCTTCAGCAGCAGGTCAATGGCCTCGGTGGAGTAGTTGCAGGTATCGAAGTACAGCTTGCGCAGCTGCTCATCGAATGTGACGGTCTCGCCCTTGCGGACCGACCACGAACGGAAACGGCCCATCTGGTAGGGAATGGCACCGCCGCCATGCGCTACCACGATCTTTAGGTTCGGGAAGTCCTGGAACACCTTCGAGTTAAGCAGCGAAATGACTGCAATGCTCTCCTCGTTGATGAACTTGAGCGTGTACGACTCGCGCGCGCTGCAGCTGCCGGCGGAGTGGATCAGGCCGGGGACGTCGAGGCGCGTCATGGCCTCGTAGAGTGGATACCAGAACGGGTCGCCGAGCCCGGGCGGCGTGGGGCCTTCGCTTTCGGTGGGATCCGGGTTGATCAGGCAGCCGACGAAACCCAGTTCATTCACGCAACGCTCGAGCTCGGGCACCGCGCGCTCGGTCGGGGATTCCAGCATGTGCTGCGGCAGTCCGGCCACGCCGCGGAAGCGGTCCGGGAACATGGTCACGAAGCGGGCGATGATGTCGTTGCAGTGGCGGGACCACAGGTCGGTCACGCGGCCCGGCTTGACCGAATGCATCTGCAGGTAAGGCCGCGGCGAGATGAACTGCACGTCAGTGCCGACGGCATCCATGCTGCGCACCAGCTCTTCGGCCACTTTGCGCACCGATGCGTCTGGAATTTTCGGCGTGGTCGAGGGATTGGCGCGTCCGCCAATGAGTTCCGCCATGAAGCGGAAGCTCTCGGGGGGCATCACGACGTGGGCGTGGGAATCAATGATCATGGTTTTCAGCCTTGGGTTGCGCCGGCCAGTACGGCCAGGCATTCGAGTTGCAGGAGCATGCCGTGCTGCAGGTCATGCACAACGATGTGCCGCGCGGGCCGGTCTTCCGGATCGGGGAAGCAGTTCAGCCACTCGGCATTGACGGCGTCCCGCACGCTGTTGTCCTTCACGTAGATGGTCAGTTTCACCACGTCCGCCAGCGTGCCGCCGCCGGCGGCCAGCACGCTGGCCAGGTTGCGGAATGCATGAGAGGCCTGTGTCGCGGCCCCGGGCGGCAACGCGCCGGTGGCCGGGTCCTTGCCCGCGATAGCGGAGGAGCAGAGGACATTGCCGATGCGCGCGCCGGTGGGGATGGGGGCGTTGTGCGCAAGGCCGGGCACATCGATCGAACGGGGTGGTCTGGTCATGGGATGCCTGGGATCAAAAGGTGGCGGTGTGGCCGCCGTCGAAGAAATGGGCCGGCACAGTCGCCAGGAATTCGGCGAAGCCGGTGGTGCCTGCGGGCACGTGCAAGGCCATGGCAGCGGCGGCCTGCTGCTCATTGCCGGTGCGAATGGCTTCAGCAATGCACTGGTGGTCTTCCAGTGATTTGGCAACCTGCTGGCCGGTGGCGAAATCGCGCATCCGGTAGCGCTGCAGGCGCCGCCGCGCCGCGCGGATATGGCTGGCCAGGTAGTCGTTGCGGCAACCCCGGTAGATGGCTTCGTGAAAGGTGACGTTTGCGGCTGCGTAGCCTTCCGGAACCGGAGCCGCCGCCATCCGGCGGCATAGCGACAGGCCTGCTTCGAGCGCGGCATACAGCGCTTCGTCGCCGCGGCGCGCCGCCAGCCTTGCGGCTAATGACTCCAGTTCACCCACGTATTCCAGCATCGCCCTTACCTTGCCGACGGACAGGCGTGCCACCGTCGCACCTTGTCGCGGGGCCATGGCTACCAGTGAGTGCGCCGCCAGCTGCTGCAGGGCTTCCCGTACGGGCGTGCGCGAAACGCCAAAGCGCTGCGCCAGTTCCCGTTCGTCCAGCGGCGCGCCCGGACACAGGATGCCAGCCTCGATCTCAGCCTCCAGCGTGGCGCGGATGTCTTCCGCCCGGCTGTGGCGCCCGGTAGGCCGAAGCGGGTGCATCAGGGCAAGAGGGGTCTGTTGCATACGAATGAGCTGCTGCCGTTTGGCTTGATGTTGCGTAAAAATATACAACAAAAAGCATGTGGTATGCAAAGTAGAGGGATGATGTTTCGACTGAGGATGTCGCAATTCCTGGCGATACTTTCTTCTATGCTGGGAAAGAGCGACCGCGTGTCAACGGAGGAAAAACGGCCTGGGCTCCCGGCAATCCCGCGCCAATATTGGGTTTTGGCTGCTGGGCCGTGACAAGTTATGCGGCTGTAGCGCGTTTGTAAGAGAGGCGGACCTGCCACAAATGCGTTGCGCCTCCCTGACGTCAGCATCCTTAGCCCTAGGGAAACCACCTACGTTTGATGAGAAAATTGCTGTTTGTGGTGTATTGAAACTATGCTTCTGGTATGCCAGAATTCAATCAACACGGGGCGCCAGCCTCTTTTAGCGGACAACTTACCCAATGAAAACTTCTGACTTTCCCGGCGAGCAGGTTGATAAGACCGCCGAAGCCGCGGTAGCCGCAGTGGCCAGCATCCTGCAGCCGGCCTCTATCGCCATCGTCGGTGCGTCGGCGGATGCTCGCTCGTTCGGTGGATTTGTGCTGGCAAACCTCGAACGCTTCGGTTACGCCGGCGCCGTTCACCTGGTCAGCCGCAGTAGCACGGAAATCAATGGCCGAGCCTGCGTGAAGACGGTGGACGAACTGCCTGTGGGTATCGACCTGGCCGTGTTGGCGATCCCCGAGGCCGGCGTGCTGGATGCAGTACGAACCCTGGCTGCGCGGGGCACAAGGGCTGCAGTGTTGTTCGCCTCCGGGTACGCCGAGACCGGCGACGCTGGCCGCGAGCGGCAGGAACGGCTGGCCGCCGTGGCGCGCGAGGGCGGTATGGCGCTGCTTGGCCCGAACTGCATGGGCTTCACGAATTTCGCGGCCAACGTGCCGGTGACCTTTGAGGCCGTGCAGCCATACCCGTGTGGCGCCCGCCCGGGCATTGGCGTGGTGGCGCAAAGCGGTGCAATGGCCGCCAACATGCGCGATGCCTTCGTGGGCCGGGGCCTGCCGCTGACCGCGGTGGTATCCACGGGCAATGAGGCGTCGCTCGGCGTCGAGGACTTCGTCGCCCATTACATCGATGACCCGCAAACCTGCGTGCTGGCCGTGTACGCCGAACAGGTGCGCCGTCCGAAGACCTTCCTTGCGCTGGCGCGCAGGGCGCGCGAGGCCGGCAAGCCCATCGTGATGCTGATGCCCGGGCGCAGCGAGCGTGCCCGGGAGGCCGCCCAGTCGCACACCGGCGCCTTGGCCGGCGACCACGCCACCGCTTGCGTGGCGCTGACGCGCGAGGCGGTGGTGCTGGTCGATACGCCAGACGAGCTCGTTGACGCAGCAGCAATCCTGCTCCGTTTTCCGGTGCCGCCAGCTGGTGGCCCGGCTTTTATGACCGGCTCCGGCGCAATGAAGAACGTCGCGCTGGATTTCTGTGACGGGCTGGGCCTGGACCTCCCGCCGCTCGGCGCGGAGACCACCGCGCGCCTTGCCGCGATGTTGCCGGACTACGCGGTGGCCGAGAACCCTCTCGACTACACCACCATCGGCGTGCGCCAGCCGGGGCTGGTCGGCGAGGTCCTGCTGACCATGCTCTCTGACGCGGCAGTGGGCAGCATCGTGCTGAGCATCCCGGCCGGCCCGGAAGTGGCCCAGCGTGACAAGGCGGAGCATATCGTTCCTGCACTGGCCCGTGCGGGCAAGCCGGCGGTTCTGGTAGTCACCGGCGACAGCGGTCCCATCGAGCCCTTCTTTGTCGACGCCATCCGCGGCAGTGGCGTGCCGTTCTTCCGCTCGCCCGACCGGGCGCTGCGCGCACTCGCCAGGGTGTCGGCTTACGGCGAGGCGCTGCAGCGTGCCAGCCGTGCCAGCCAGTCCGTTCCCGCCGCCGTACCGTTGCCGGGCGCGATCCCACCTTCGGGCGTGTTCGCGGAATACCAGGGCAAGGCGTGGCTGGCTGCCGCGGGCCTGACCGTGCCCGAGGGCGCGCTCGCTACCGGCGTTGACGAAGCGGTTGCCATTGCCACGCGCATTGGCTACCCGGTCGTCATCAAGGCACAGGCCAGCGAACTGCCGCACAAGAGCGATGTGGGCGGCGTGATCGTCGGACTGGCTGACGAAGGCGCGTTGCGCGCCGGCTGGGGCCGCCTGCAGCAGAACATCGCCACGCATCGCCCCGGCCTGGTGCTGGACGGCGTGCTGGTGGAGGCGATGGGGCCGCGCGGTCTGGAGCTGGTGGTCGGCGCCCGGCGCGATGCGGGCTGGGGCCCGGTGGTGCTGGTCGGCCTGGGTGGCGTGTGGATCGAGGCGCTGAAGGATGTCCGCCTGGTGCCGGCCGACCTCTGCGAGGCCGACGTGATGCAGGAACTGGGGCGCCTGAAGGCCGCCTCGCTGCTGCGCGGCGTCCGCGGCGAGGCCGCCGTTGACGAGGCAGCCATTGCCCGGGCGGTAAGGCTGATCGGCGAGCAGATGCGCGCCAATCCGGCGATTGCTGAAATCGACATCAATCCGCTGGTGGCCTATCCCGACCGCGTGCTGGCGCTGGACGCGCTGGTGGTCTGCGGCCCGCAAGCTCGCTGAATACACGGCCCATCTACGCGAATCAAATACACGGCCTATACATATGAAGCTGACTTTTTCTCCCGCCGACGAAGCGTTCCGCCAGGAGGTGCGCGCCTTCGTCATGGCGAACCTGCCCACGGACATTCGGCGCAAGGTCGAGCTCGGCCTGCGCCTGGAGCACGCTGACTACGTGACCTGGTTCCGCATCCTGGAGGCGCGCGGCTGGCTGACGCCGGGCTGGCCTGTCGAATACGGCGGCCCGGGCTGGAACCATGTGCAGCGGTACATCTTCGACGAGGAAACCATGTTGGGCGGGGCGCCGCGCATCATCGCCAGCGGCATCCAGATGCTGGGGCCGGTGCTGATTGCTTTTGGTACACCTGAGCAGAAAGCGAAGTACCTGCCTGACATTCGCCAGAGCAAGACCTGGTGGGCGCAGGGCTTTTCCGAGCCGGGCGCCGGTTCCGATCTGGCCGCAGTAAGGACCACGGCCTTGCTGGAGCCGGATGGCAGGCACTTCGTGGTCAACGGCCACAAGGTGTGGACCTCGTACGCGCACTGGTGCTCGATGATGTTCGCGCTGGTGCGTACCGACCCGAACGCGGCCAAGCCACAGGAAGGCATTTCGTTCCTGCTGATCGACATGAACAGCCCCGGCGTGCGGGTGCGGCCCATCCGCATGCTGGAGGGCGGCACGGATCTTAACGAGTGCTACCTCGACAATGTGCGGGTGCCGGTGGAGAACCTGGTGGGCAAGCTGAACCACGGCTGGTCCTACGGCAAATACCTGCTTGGTCATGAGCGCACCGGCATCGCCGGCATTGGCTCTTGCAAGCAGCAGTTGCGGCGAGCCCGCGCGCTGGCAGCGAGCCAGGGGCTGGGCCAGGATCCGGTGTTGCAGTCGCGCCTGGCCCAGTTCGAGATCGAGCTGATGGCGCTGGAGTTCACCGCGCTGCGCATGCTCAGTGACAACCAGCAGAGCCGGGTGCCGGCGGTGGAGGCGTCCATGCTCAAGGTACGCGGCACCGAGCTGCGCCAGGCCATCTACGAACTGCTGGTGGAAGTGGCCGGCCCGCACGCCGTGCCGTTCGAGGAAGCGGCGCTGCGCGGCGAACTGGACGATCCCGCCAGCCCGGCCGAACTGTCGGCGCTGGCCGCCAACTACCTCGATGCCCGCAAGCTGTCGATCTACGGCGGCGTGAATGAAGTGCAGCGCAACCTCATTAGCAAGGCCTTTCTGGCGGCTTGACACCGTAACGAGACCATGGATTTCTCTCTGAACGACGAACATATTGCGCTGCGCGACGCGGTGCGCCGTTTCTGCGATGGCGAGTACCCCGAGCATCGCCGTGGCAATGTTGAAACTGCCGATGAGGCCGAGTCACGCTGGGCAGCCATGGCTGACCTCGGCCTGCTCGGACTGCCGCTCGCGGCCGACGTGGGCGGCAGCGAGCAAGGGCCGACTGAAATGATGCTGGTAGCCCAGGAACTTGGCCGGGCGCTGGGCGGCGGGGCTTGGCTGTCCAGCGCGGTGCTGGCCGGGCAACTGCTTGATGCCGCGGGCACGCCCGCGCAGCGCCGGCAATGGCTGCCGGCGCTGGCGGCGGGGCAGGCGCGGCTGGCGCTGGCCATTGGCGAGGCGGACGCCCGCTATGACCTGTCGCATGTCAGCACACTGGCCCAGCCGGACGGCCAGGGATGGATGCTCGAAGGAGCCAAGACGCTTGTGCTCGACGGTGCACAGGCCGACGCCTTCATCGTGGCCGCGCGTACCGCCGGCGAGGTAAACGACGAAGCGGGCGTGACCCTCTTTCTCGTCGAGGCCGCCACGCCCGGCCTAAGCAAACGCGAATTCCGCACGCTGGATGGCCGCAGCGCCGCGCACCTGGCGCTGCACCAGCTGCGCGTGGGCGCCGACGCGGTCGTGGGAGAGACTGGCGACGGGCTGCCGTGGATCCAGGCTGCTGCCGACCGTGCCAGCGCCGTGCTGTGCGCGGAGGCGACCGGTGCGCTGGAAGCGCTGCTCGACCTGACCGCGGAGCACCTAAAAACCCGCAAGCAGTTCGGCACGCCGCTGACCAGGTTCCAGGTGCTCCAGCACCGCGTGGCCGACATGCTGATCGCACTCGAACAGTGCAAGTCCATGGCCTGCGTGGCCGCCATGGCGGTGGCCGATGGCGACCCCGCGCAGCGCCGCCGGCTGGTGTCCGCCGCCAAGGTCGTGATCGGGCAGGCGGGGCGGCAGGCCGGACAGTGGGCCATCCAGTTGCACGGCGCCATGGGTATGACGGACGAATGCAGGGTGGGGCATTACGCCAAGCGCCTGCTGGTCATCAACCAATTGTTTGGCGACGCCGCGCATCACCTGGGCAGTTTTGCCCGGCAGGCCTAGCGCGCATTCCAGATCGGCCTGGCTGTTCTGCCCCCCTCCGGCCGCAGGCGAGAGAGGGGGAGAAGACGGTCGTCCATCTTGAACACGCCTTCCTATCGCGCCTTGCCCGTTCAGACAAGAAATACACAGGAGACAAAGACATGGCCCTCATCCACACCATCCGGTCCGCATGCGGTGCGCTCGCCCTCGGGCTGGCATTCGCATGCGGTGCCCACGCGCAGGAAAAGCCGCCGATCAAATTCCTGGTCGGCTTCCCCCCAGGCGGATCGACCGACACCGTGGCGCGTGTGCTGGCAGACAAGCTGCAGGGCATGCTTGGCCAGCCCGTGATCGTCGACAACCGGCCCGGCGCCGGGGGCAGAGTGGCCACCGGGATGTTGAAGAACAGCGCCCCGGACGGCCTGACCTACATGGTGGCGCCAAATGCCACCACGGTCTTTCCCACGCTGCTGTATCCGCCCGCGACGCTCAAGTACGACCTGCTGTCCGACCTGGCGCCGGTGGCGGTGGTGATCTCCTACCCGCTGGCCCTGGTGGTCAGCAGCCAGACCGGCGTCAATGACGTGAAGGGCTTCGTGGCGTGGGCGAAGGCGCATCCGGGCAAGGCAATGTTCGGCACCGCGGGCCTGGGAGGGCAGACGCACTTCACCGGCCTGCAGTTCGGCAAGGCAATCGGCGTGCCGATGAATGTCGTGCCCTACAAGGGCAACGGCCCGCTCGTGACTGACCTGCTAGGCGGGCAGCTGGCTTCGGCCGTGATGACCGCCGGTGATATCGCGCCGCATGCCAAGGGCGGCAAGGTCCGCATCATCGGCGTGTTCGGCGCAGCGCGTTCGCCGCTGCTCCCCGGTGTGTCCACGGTGACCGAGCAGGGCGTGGCGGTCGACGGCAGCGACGCCTGGGCAGGCATCTGGGCGCCCGCGCACACGCCGAAGGCGGAGCTCGAGCGCATGCAGGCCGCGCTGAGCAAGGTGCTCGCCATGCCAGATGTCCGCACCATACTGCAGACCAGGGCAACGCTGAATCCCGACTTCCGGCCGGCAGCCGAGCTCGACCGCCTGCAGCGCAATGAACTGGCCCATTGGGGCCCGATCATCAAGGCCAGCGGCTTCACACCCGACCAATGAAGCCCCCGCATTCCGCAAGCTTCCCTAGCTCTCGCATTCCATCATGACCCTGAACGGATCCGCCTACATCGTGGGAGCCTACGAGCATCCCACCCGCAAAGCCGATGACCTGTCGGTGATGCGCCTGCACGCCGACGTCGCCCGAGGCGCACTGGCCGACGCTGGCCTGACCGCAGCCGATATCGACGGCTACTTCTGCGCCGGCGACGCGCCAGGCCTGGGGACCACCACTGTGGTCGAATACCTCGGGTTGAAGCCGCGCCACGTGGATTCCACCGAATGCGGGGGTTCCGCGCCGATCCTGCACGTGGCCCACGCGGCCGAGGCCATTGCCGCCGGGCGCTGCAATATCGCGCTGATCACGCTGGCCGGCCGTCCCCGCGCGGCGGGCGCCTCGCTCGCGCTGAGGGCACCGGATCCCGATGCGCCCGAGGTGGCCTTCGAACTGCCCTTCGGCCCCGCCACGCAGAACCTCTACGGTCTGGTGGCCAAACGCCATATGTACGAGTTCGGCACCACCAGCGAGCAGCTCGCGTGGATCAAGGTGGCCGCTTCCCATCATGCCCAGCATAATCCGAACGCCATGTTGCGCAATGTGGTGACGGTGGAAGACGTGGTCAGCTCGCCGATGGTGGCCGACCCGCTGCACCGGCTCGACTGCTGCGTCATGAGCGACGGTGGCGGCGCGCTGATCGTGGCGCGCCCCGAGATCGCCAGGCAGCTCAAGCGGCCACTAGTGAAGGTGCGCGGCACCGGCGAGGCGCCCAAGCACGGCATGGGCGGCAACATCGACCTGACATGGTCGGCCGCCGCGTGGTCCGGCCCGGCCGCCTTTGCGGAAGCCGGCGTCACGCCCGCCGACATCAAGTACGCCTCACTGTATGACAGCTTCACCATCACCGTGCTGATGCAGCTGGAAGACCTGGGCTTCTGCAAAAAGGGCGAGGGCGGCAAGTTCGTCGCCGACGGCGGACTCATTTCCGGCGTGGGGCGCCTGCCGTTCAACACCGATGGCGGCGGCCTGTGCAACAACCATCCGGCCAACCGCGGCGGGATCACCAAGGTGATCGAGGCAGTGCGCCAGCTGCGCGCAGAGGCGCATCCCGCGGTGCAGGTCCCCAACTGCGACCTGGCACTGGCCAGCGGCATTGGCGGTGCACTGGCTTCGCGCCATACCGCAGCCACGCTGATTCTTGAAAGGGAATGAACACCATGAGCACACCCGCCACTCCTGTCACCCCTGCCAACCCGGCCGCCAAGGCGCCGCCCGCCGGTCCGCGCAAGATTCCCGCGCCGCGCACGCTGCCGGAAAGCCAGGCGTTCTGGGAGGCCGCGGACGCCGGCCGCCTGATGCTGAAAGTGTGCCTGGACTGCCACGCGCCGCACTACTACCCGCGCGACATCTGCCCGCACTGCCAGTCCGACCGCACCGAATGGCGCGACGCCGGCGGCTTCGGCACGGTCTACTCGTTCAGCACCATGGGCAAGGGCGAGGCCGCCTGGACGCTCGCCTACGTCCGGCTGGACGAAGGCGTGACGATGATGACCAACCTGGTGGACTGCGACCCGCGCGAGATCGAGATCGGCCAGCGCGTGAAGGTCGTGTTCAAGCCGAGCGACGGCGGTTACGCCGTGCCGATGTTCACCCCGGCATAAGGACCTGAGGCAACGACCATGGGTGATACCCGACACAACGAACACGGCACGGGCGAGCGCAAAGGCCCGCTGTCCCGCTTCACCATCCTCGACGCCTCGCGCGTGCGTGCCGGCCCCACCGCGGTGCGGCTGTTCGCCGACATGGGCGCGCGCGTGATCAAGCTGGAGATCCCGCCGGGCGCGCCGGGCGGCGACGACATGATCGGCGGACGCGACCACAACCGCGCCGACTACGAGAACCTGCACCGCAACAAGGAAAGCCTCACGCTCAACATGAAGGCCCCGGGGGGCGTGAAGATCCTGCACGAGCTGGTCAGCCGCGCCGATGTCTTCATCGAGAACTACCGTCCCGACGTGAAGCACCGCCTCGGCATCGGCCCGGACGCGCTGCGCGCGATCAACCCGCGGCTGGTCTACGCGAGCATTTCCGGCTTCGGTCAGGACGGTCCCTACGCGGGCTGGCCCGGCTTCGATTCCATTGCGCAGGGCATGGGCGGGCTGATGAGCGTGACCGGCAAGCCGGGCGAAGGCCCGATGCGCGTCGGCATTCCGCTCGCGGACCTGTGCGCGGGCCACTTCTGCGCGATGGGCATCCTCACTGCGCTGCTGGAGCGCGAGGCCTCGGGCGAAGGACAGTGGGTGCAGACCTCGCTGCTGGAAGCGCAGATCGCCATGCTGGACTTCCAGGCCGCGCAGTGGCTGGTCGACCGCAAGATCCCCGGACAGACCGGCAATGAACATCCGCTGACCGTGCCCACGGGCGTGTTCCCCACCAGCGACGGCTACCTGAATATCGCCGCGATCGGCCAGACCATGTGGAAGCGCCTGTGCGAGGCGCTGGAAGTGCCGCACCTCGTCGACGAGCCCGGACTGGGTTCCGATCCGGAACGCGTGCGCAACCGCGACAAGGCCAACGCAGCGATCGAAGCCGCGCTGCGCACGCGCACCACCGCTGAATGGACCGAGCGGCTGCTGAAGGCCGGCGTGCCGTGCGGCCCTATCCACCGCGTGGACCAGGTGTTTGCCGACCCGCAGGTGAAGCACCTTGGCGTGGCCTGGCCGATGCAGCACGCCGACCTGGGAGACGTGGCACTGGTGGGGCAGCCGATGCGGCTTTCACGCTATCCGCGCGACCTGCCGCCGCAACCCGCACCGCATCAGGGCGCCAATACCGACGACATCCTGCGAGAACTGGGATACAGCGCGGCCCAGGTCGACGAACTGCGCGCCGCCTACATCGTTTGAACGCAAGGACACTTCCATGGCAAGACTCGTCGCCGCTTTCGGCTCCTCCCACAGCATCATGCTGGTGTGCCAGCGTGAAGACTGGCAGCACGGCTTCCGCCAGGTCGACCCGAAGAACCCGCACTACTTCGACCGGGCCGGCAACCCGACCACCTATGAGGCGCTGCTTGCCGTCGCCCCGGCCGATGCCGAGACGATGGTGACGCCCGAACGTATGGGCGAGCGCTACGACCAGGCCGAAGCCGCCATGGACGCGCTGCGCGAGCGCATCCGCGCGGCCCGGCTCGACGTGCTGCTGGTGGTCGGGGACGACCAGACCGAGCTGTTCCGCACCACCAACAACCCGGCCTTCGCGATCTACTACGGCGACACCATCCGCAATGCCAAGCGCGATGAGAGCCAGTCGGACAGCTGGTACAAGAAGGCCCGCATGGCCCGCCAGGAGCCCGACGCCGACCGCGACTACCCTGTCGACGCCGACATGGGCCGCTGGATGATCCGAGAGCTGTGCGACCGCGACTTCGACATCACCGCCATGGACGGGCTCGAGCGTGGCCAGTTCGAAGGCCATGCGTTCTCGTTTATCCACCGGCGCTACCTTCAGGGGCTGGACCTGCCAGTGGTGCCGGTCATCGTCAACACCTTCGACCCGCCCAACCAGCCCACGCCGCGCCGCTGCATCCAGCTTGGCGCCGCGCTGCGCGAGCTGATTGCCGCTTATCCCGACGACCTGCGCGTGGGCGTGCTGGCCTCGGGCGGGCTGAGCCACTTCGTGGTGGATGCCGAGCTCGATAACGCGATCATCGACGCCATCCGCCGGAAGGACACCGGCTTTCTCGCGTCGCTGGACCCGCGCCAGCTCCAGGCGGGCAGCTCCGAGATCCGCAACTGGTTGATCGCCGTGGAGGCCGTGCGCGACCTCGACCTTGAATGGGTTTCCTACGTGCCGGGTTACCGCACGCCTGCGCTGACCGGCACCGGCCTGTGCTTCGCGGCCTGGCACACCCTGGATTGAACCACTGAACAGAGCCATACCAACGACCATGAGTGAAACTGAATCCTACGTACAACGCCTGCGCCGGCTCGACTGCTGCGCGGTGTCAGACGCGCTCGACAAGCTGCAGCTGCCGGGCACCGTGACGGGCCTGCCGCAGCGCTCCGGCGCCGGGCGCATTGCCGGCCGCGCCATTACCGTCAAGCTCGGCACCGGCGCGCCGCCGCCCGGACCGACGCGCCATCTCGGCTGCACGGCGATCGAGCAGGCCGGGCCGAACAACATCATCGTGGTCGAGCAGCGTACCGGCGTGGAAGCCGGCAGTTGGGGCGGCCTGCTCTCGTTGGGGGCAAAGGTGCGCGGCGTCGCCGGCGTTGTAGCGGATGGGCCGGTGCGCGACATCGACGAAGCCATCGACTTCGAGTTCCCGGTCTTCAGCCGCGCGCTGACCGCCTTCACAGCGCGGGGTCGCGTGGTGGAGCAGGGCACCAATATCGCGGTGCAGATCGGCAACGTGACGGTGGAGGCCGGCGATTACGTGGTGGCGGACCGCAGCGCCGTGATCTTTATTGGCGCACGCGACATCGCGCGTGTGCTTGAAACGGCCGAAGCCATCGTGCGCAAGGAGGCGGTGATGTCCAAGGCAATCCTCGCCGGCACCGCCATTGGCGAAGTCATGGGCGGCAACTACGAACACATGCTGAAAGGTTGAAAGAAATGAGCGATCAACAGGACATCAACGTCGCGCGCGCCGCGAAGCTCGACACGGCCACGCTGAGCGACGCGCTGGACAAGCACGGTATCGCCGGCCAGTGCTACCGCATCAAAGCGCGCGGCGATGGCTTTGCCATGGCGGGCCGCGCCTACACCTTGCTGTATGGCCCGGCATCCAACCCGCCCGGTACCGTGGGCGATTATATCGACGACGTGCCGCCGGGCAGCGTCCTCGTGCTGGACAACGGCGGCCGTGACAACGCCACCGTGTGGGGCGACATTCTCACCGAAATCGCGCACCGCCGCGGCATTGCTGGTACCGTGATCGACGGCGTGTGCCGTGATGTCGCGCTGTGCCGGAAGCTTGGCTATCCCGTCTTCAGCAGGGACCACTGGATGCGCACCGGCAAGGACCGGGTCCAGGTGGAAGCCACCAACGTGGCGGTCAACATCGGCGACGCCCGCGTGCAGCCCGGCGACATCCTGCGTGGGGATGCCGACGGCGTGGTGGTCATCCCACGCGAACACGAGACCGCGGTGCTCGATACCGCCGAACAGATCGAACAGGCGGAAAACGCCATCCGCGAAGCCGCCCGCGGCGGCATGCGACTGGACGAGGCACGTCGCCAGTTCCGCTATCACCAGCTGCAGACCAAGGGAGCCTGATCATGGCGGAACATGACGCAGCCAGCACCACGATCCGCGATGTCGAACGGGTCAGCCCTGAAGTCATCGATGCGGCAAGGGCCCTGCCCACCGCGACGCTGCATGAGGCCGGCGGCAAGATCGGCGTGGTCTCCCCGGCCATCAAGCCCGTGTCGTCGAACTTCCGCATCTGCGGCCCGGCGCTGACCGTCCATTCGCCCGGTGGCGACAACCTGTGGCTGCATCGCGCCATCGACATCGCCAGGCCCGGCGACGTGCTGGTGGTGCACGTGAGCGGCGCCTACGAGCATGGCTACTGGGGCGAGATCATGACCACCGCGGCAAAGGTGAAGCAGCTTGGCGGGCTGGTCATCGACGGATGCGTGCGCGACGGCGTGCTGCTGGAGGAAATCGGCTTTCCGGTGTTCGCGCGCGGCCTGTGCATTCGCGGCACCGGCAAGGACTATGGCGCGATCGGCTGGCTCAATGCGCCGGTGCTGATCGGCGGCACCCGCGTGGAAGCGGGAGACCTGGTCGTGGGTGACCGCGATGGCGTGGTGGTGGTGCCGCGCACCCGCGCCGGTCAGGTCGTAGGCAAGGCCAGGGACCGCGAGGCCACGGAATCCGCCATTCTCAAGCGGGTGGAGGCGGGCGAGACCACCATGCAGATCTACGGTTTTCACTAAACGGGGACCGGATGCCATGAGCGAGACCCCGCAAGGACAGCCGCCAGACCTGGTCGTAGACGGCCACATCGCAGTCATCACGCTGCGCCGCCCCGAGGTGGCCAACCGTCTCGAGCCAGAAGACCTTGACCTGTTGCGACAGTACCTCGCTAAGGTCAACGGAGACACCCAGGTGCGCGTGCTGCGTATCGAAGGGCAGGGCCGGCACTTTTGCAGTGGCTTCAATATCGGCCGTCTCGGCGGGGCCGATGCCGGTGCCCGTTTCGAGGCGCTGGCCAATGCGCTGGAACGGGCGCGGCCCGTTACCATTGCCGTGCTGCATGGCGGTGTGTACGGCGGCGCGACCGACCTGGCGCTGGCTTGCGACTTCCGTTTCGGGGCCGCTGGCGCCGAGATGTCCGTTCCGGCCGCGCGCCTTGGTTTGCTGTTCTACCGCGGTGGCCTGGAGCGCTACGTCACGCGGCTGGGGCTGGCCACGGCCAAGCGCATCCTGCTGATGTCCGACAAGTTCGACGGGGCCGGGATGCTGGCCTGCGGCTACCTGGACCGGCTCGAGGACAGCCAGCAGGCACTGCAGGCGCTAGCGGCGCAGACGAGCGAAAGCCTGGCCGGCATGGCGCCGCTGGCGCTGCTTGGCATGAAGAAGCATTTGAACCGCATCGCTCATGGCCAACTCGATACCGCCGAACTGGCGCGCGATATCGCCGTGGCCGATTCTTCCGAAGACCTGCGCGAGGGCGCGCTGGCATGGCGGGAAAAGCGTGCGCCGCGCTTTGCTGGCCGTTGATCTGGGATGCACACGATGAGCAATGACAACTATTTCACGCGCATGCAGAGCGGACAGGCACCCGCTCCGGCTGTCGCCGGATTACTTGGTGGTGTAGTCCGCTCCGTTGACCTGGAAGCAGGCACGCTGGAATCGGACTACCTTGCCACCGATGAATTCCTGAATCCGGCCGGTCAAGTGCAGGGCGGCATGCTCGGTGCCATGCTGGACGACGTGACCGCGATGCTGGTGACGGCAACGCTGGCTGATGGCGAGTTTTGTTCTACGCTGAACTTGAATCTCTCCTTCCTGAGGTCGGCGCAGGCCGGTCCGCTGAATGGGCGGGCGCGCCTGGAGCGGCGTGGCCGGAACGTCTGCAACGTGGTGGGGGAGCTGCGCCAGGGCGGCCAGGTGGTGGCAACTGCGACGGCTACTTGCATCCTGGTCCGGCGAACGTGAGAGCGGATTCCGTCAAGGAGAAAGCAGTTCCTGGATGGGCGACAGACATGAATGGCGGCTATTTCCCCCTGTTCCGTTTTCGGGAGAGTCCCCAGCACGCCG
>JYOD01000111.1 GCA_000955785.1 Burkholderiaceae bacterium 16 | reverse complement strand
AGTGAGCAGTTCCGCTGCATAGCTCGTGTTCACCGGCGCATCAGAATGGATGGCGACTATCCGTCCTTTCCGTTAGAAGGTTTGCTTCTCGGAGCAGGCCGACCACGCAATATATGGGAGAAGTTCATGAAGCGCGTCTTGATTACCGGCGCTACCGGTCATGAGCCTGCTCGCCGCCTCCAGGGTCGCGCTGCTGGCATGGTCCCCACATTTGTTAGGGATTCTCTCGCAGTCAGGGCAAGGCCGTCGAATTCGCGGGGCGGTTGAAAGCCAGCGGACGCCACTGCCCGATTAGCCAGTCCACTTCGAGTTGCAGATGACGCTGCAGAAGTTCCCAGGTTTGAAAGAGGGATCCTTGTCGGCGATCACATCGGCCTTGACTTTGCCGAAGGTCGTGTCGGGTTTGTGCTTGATGCCGTCATAGAAGGCCTGAATGATGTGTTCCTTGAAATGGTCTCCACGCGGATGCGCGCGGACAACCGCTTCACGCTCAGCGTCGCTGTACTCGGGATAGGTCAGGCCCAATACGTCCATTTCCACGCCGGCAGTGACCAGCGCCACAACAGGATGCATGTGCCGGGGAATCCCTGGCGTTGTATGCAATGCAATCGCCGTCCATACCGTGTCGATATCTTGCTGGTTGATTCCATGGCATCGCAGAAAGTCACGGGCAGCGTTGGCGCCGTCCACCTCGAAGCGCTCGCAGGCGCTACTGTGCTTGTGCGTCAGCCCCATGTCGTGGAACATGCAGCCGCAGTACAGCAGCTCGGGGTCGAACTTCAGGCCGCGATGCTTGCCGGCCAAGGCGCCGAAGTAATACACGCGGCTCGAATGCTGGAACAGCAGCGGCGATGCGGTGTCCCGAACGAGTTCGGTGATTTCGCGGCTAAGCTTGCTATCCGGGATCGCGATCCCGTCGATATTCAGTGTCATGACATGTCTCCAAGATGGGGCGTCAAGGTCAATTTTCGGTCGACGCGGGCTTGTCTGCAATCGGCGTAATACGTCATATACTGCCAATTTGCGTGTCGGACCGACGTACGGGAGGTTGCCGTCGAAATGGCAATAACGGTTGCAATTGTGGGGCTACCAGGTGTCCAGCTCTTTGATGTGGCTGGTCCGCTGGACGTGTTCGCACAAGCGAATGTGGAGGTGGGGCACGAGGCCTACGTCTTGCGCGTCGTGGCGTGCGAGTCCGGGGTGATCCGCAGCTCGTCCGGTGCGCGGCTTGTGCCCGACGAGGTGGCCGGTGGCGCAGGCACCTGCATAGACACCTTGCTCGTCGCAGGCGCACCGAACGCTGCGCAGATACGCATGAAGCCCGCAGTCCTATCCTGGCTGCACACAAGTGCGGCTCGTGCCAGACGTTACGGCTCAGTTTGCACCGGGGCCTTCGCGTTGGCAGCAACCGGACTGCTGGATGGACATCGACTCACCACGCACTGGGCCGCGGTGGACCAGCTGGCGCAGGCGTACCCATGCGTTACCATCGACCAAGACGCGCTGTATGTGCGTGATGGGAAACTGCGCACGGCGGCCGGTGTCACGGCAGGGCTAGACCTCGCCTTGTCGCTGGTGGAGGAGGATTTTGGCAGGGAGATCGCCATGCGAGTCGCTGCGCAGTTGGTCATGTACTTCAAGCGTCCTGGGGGGCAGCTTCAGTTCAGTCGCAAAGGCGAACACGTCCTGCCGGGCGTTCGGCCCTGCAGGCGGTCCAGCGTTGGGTAGCGGCGAACCCGGCGTTGGAACTTAGTGTGGAGAAGCTCGCCAAGCATGCTGGCCTGAGTCCGCGCCATTTCGCGCGTCTGTTCCACGCCGAAGTCGGTGTGACGCCGGCCGCCTGGGTCGAGGTGGCACGAGTCACTGCAGCCCGGGAACTGCTGGAGACTGGTAGAGCGGCGCCCAAGCAGGTGGCTGCAAAGTGCGGCTTTACCAATGCAGATACGTTGAGGCGGGCTTTCACCAAGCATGTCGGTGTCACGCCGGCCGAATACAGGAAGCGGTATGCCCGGGCATGACCTGTCCCGGCGCGTAACGTCGGGGGGCTAGAGGAATGGCGGCGCTTTAGGGAAGGCCTGCGGAAACCACCTGTCGTTCGCGGATTCCGCCGAGCCATCGCGCTAGTCCGGAACCGCCGCGGCGACATCGACCGGTGCCTCCGGTTGTTCAACCTTGATAGGCAGAAACCGTGCCGGAGTTGGCGCCGTCAAAGGGGGCGCTGGCACGCTCGCGCAGCGCTTGTTCTTCGTTTGCCATAGTGTGCACGATCTTCATCGTGAACGTATAGGGCATCCTAATTGCCGCGCATAGGGGGGAAGGGCACTCTCCCGCGCTTCCAACCCTCACGTGTTGTCACGTGTTCGCCGAGCGGATCATGTCTATCAGTTGACGCAGGCCGGGCAGCGTCTGCCGCCGGCTCGGGTAGTACATCACCATGGGCGGACCGGCGACCGACCATTCCGGCAGCACCACTTCAAGCCGACCGGCCGCGATGTCGTCGGCGACGCGGCGTTCGAGGCAGTACGCAAGCCCGACACCGTTTAGCGCGGCATCGACGACCGTGTCGGATTCGTTCGCACTCATTGAGCCAGGCACGTCGAGTTCGAGCGCCTGCGGGCCATGGCCGAGTTCCCACCGATACAGCGAGTTGTCGCCGATGCGCATCCGGATGCACGAGTGGCGCATCAGGTCGTCTGGCCTTCCTGGCCGTCCGCGCCGCGCCAGGTATGCGGGAGATCCCACCACCACCCAGCGCAACGGCGGCGTCAGAGGCACGGCGATCATGTCACCTGCGACCGTGTCGCCGTAGCGGATGCCGGCGTCGTAGCCGTCGGCAATGATGTCGATCAGGCGATCGTCGACCGTGATGTCGAGCTGGATGTCCGGATACGCATCGAGGAATGCTGGCAGTATCGGGCTGACCAGCAGACGCGCCCCATCGCGCGGCACATTGATTCGCAATCGGCCGACCGGCGATGTGCGGTAGCGTTCGAGATGATCAATTGCCGCTCCGATAGTCTCAAAGCCCTTTTCGAGCTGTTCTGCCAGTGCGCTGCCGGCCGCAGTCGGCAGCACCGAGCGACTGGTTCGGTTGAGCAGCTTCACGCCGAGCCTGGTTTCGAGTTTGCGCATAGTGTGGCTCAGCGCCGATGTCGACACACCCAATTCGACGGCCGATTGCCGGAAGCTGCGCCGGCGGCAGATGGTGAGGAAAACATTCAGATCCGCAAGTTCGGAACGCGTGAAAGCTGGCATGGGAGACCGGAGTGGGGAGGGGGCAAGGGGGAGGGGGCAAGGGGGAGGGGGGGCGGGGCCGCTTATTTCAATGGAGCGTTGAATTCCACTCAACGAGATATGAGTTAGATTCTACGCGTCCAGGGCGGTGGAAGATGGCAGGCCGACGCCCGGAGCCAACCACCGATTGGAGTTATTAAACATGAACGTCGAGACGACACATATTGAAGGCATCCCTATCCCGGTATCGCGTATCGGATTGGGCACCTGGGCGATAGGCGGCTGGATGTGGGGCGGAACTGACGACGATGCGTCCGTGGCGACGATCCGCAACGCGCTCGATCAGGGCATCAATTTGATCGACACCGCACCGGTCTATGGCTTCGGCCATTCCGAAGAGGTGGTTGGCAAGGCGCTGACCGGTATGCGCGAGCGTGCGGTGATCGCGACCAAGGTTGCGCTCGAATGGGGCGATGGCGGCGTGCGGCGCAACTCGACACCGGCGCGTATCCGACAGGAAATAGAGGATTCATTGCGCCGGTTGCGCACCGATTACATTGACCTGTATCAGGTGCACTGGCCGGACACACTGGTGCCATTCGCGGAAACCGCGGCCGAACTGGAAAAACTCCGCGCCGAAGGTAAGATACTCGCCATCGGCGTCAGCAACTATTCGCCACAGCAGATGGACGCGTTTTCGGCGGCCACGAAGCTCGCGGCAGTCCAGCCTCCATACAACCTGTTCGAGCGAGCGATCGAAGCTGACGTACTGCCGTATGCGCGCGAGCATGGGCTTGCCGTGCTGGCTTATGGTGCCCTTTGCCGTGGCCTGCTGTCCGGGCGAATGAACCAGTCCACAACGTTCGACGGCGATGACCTGCGCAACGTGGACCCGAAGTTCCACCAGCCGCGTTTCGCGCAGTACCTGGCGGCCGTCGATGCGCTCGCAGTGCTGGCTCGCGAGCGCCATGGCAAATCGGTGCTGGCGTTGGCGATCCGTTGGATTCTCGACCAGGGACCGACCATTGCGCTGTGGGGTGCGCGTCGTCCGGACCAGTTACGCGGCATCAACGACGCGTTTGGATGGGTGTTGAGCGCGCAGGACAAGACCGATATCGATGCGCTGCTCGCACAGCATGTGACGGATTCAATCGGTCCGGATTTCATGGCACCGTCGCTGCGCTAGGACGAACGATTTTTCATTGCCAGAGGTTGGGCGACGCGATCGAGCCGACATCGCCCGCTTTGCGCATTAGCGTACTGGAACCCGCGTGCGCGGATGTTGGTGGTTTCTTCCTATGTTCAAGATGAACGATCAGATCACTGCGCTTGATGCGCTCGTACTCATCAGATCAGTAGCGGCTCGATGGCCGCTTCGATCGCGAAGCCGGAAGAGCACGGTAAAACGGCATTTGGAGAACACGGCGACCTGAAACCTCAATTCGACCACCAAATCCGTCAGGCAGCAGTCTGAGCGCTGCTTTGTCAGCATAGTTCATCATTCGGAGTTTCATCATGCAGATTGGTTTTATCGGGCTTGGCGCAATGGGCGCCGCGATTGCCATGAACCTTGTCGAGGACGGGCACAAGGTGCACGTTTTCAACCGTAGCCTTGCACGAACCGAACCGCTTCGCAAGGCTGGTGCCACGGTCGCGGAAAGTCCCGCGCAGGCTGCGTATTTGGCAGACGTCGTGTTTACAATGGTAGCCGACGATGCCGCACTCACATCGGTTACGTTCGGCGAGATGGGGATCCTTGCGGGCTTGAAACCGGGCGCGCTGCATATCTCGCTGAGCACGATTGGCGTGGCCACCGCACAGGATTTCACCGTGCTGCATCGGGAAGCCGGGTTGGGATTCGTTTCGGCTCCGGTGTTTGGCCGACCCGATGCAGCCGCGGCGCGCAAGCTCTTCATCATGGCCGCGGGCACAGACGAGCATCTGAGCGTTGCGGTGCCACTACTTCAACAGATGGGGCAGTCCGTCGGTATCGTTGGTGCCGATCCGTCGCAGGCGAACCTTGTGAAGCTGATAGGCAATTTCATGCTGTCCGTCATCATCGAGACGTTGGGCGAAGCATGCGCGGTGGCGGCCAAGGCTGGAATCGACCCGATGGGCTTCGTTGAACTGCTGACGAGTTCAAATTTTAACGCGCCGCCGTACAAGATCTATGGACCGATGATCGCGTCGCAGCGGTTCCAGCCGGCGGGTTTTGCACTCCCCCTCGGCCAGAAGGACAATCGCCTGATGCTGGCGGCCGCCGAAGCGCTTGGCGTTCCACTGCCGCTCGCGAGCCTCGTTCACGATCGCTTCCTTGCTGTGCGCTCGCAAGGCATTGGCGCTGAGCACGACTGGTCTGCATTTGCGCTTTGCGCATTGACTGAAGCAGGGCTGCGCAAGCAGGTTTAGCGTTCGCCCGCCGCTTGAACCGTCATGTCTTCCAGGCTTTGCGGCTCAGCGGCATAGTTTTACGGTCTTTTCCCATAAAAGATCATAGCCGTCCGCGATCACTTCTGGTTGCCTGGCCACGAGGACGAATCTCGAACTCGTCGACGCTCGTGGTGCTGTGGGGACCAGACATGGCTCGAGTAGAGCGCGCGGCGCTTCATTGAGGAGGAACAACGATTTATTCGGTCGCTGCTCAGGCGCGCGCACGGCGGACAGCGCTAGCCGCGAGCAGCGCCGTCAGTCCCACCGCGAACAGCGGTCCCTCCGCCACAGCAAGGACAGCATGCATTGCTCCGAGTCTCCATGCTGCCAGTACCCAGAGGACTACGCCGATCGCAAGCCAGCCGTCGTCCACGAAGAGTCCCACCAGTTCCTCGGTCACCTTCGCGAGACGGCCTTGAGCGGGCGGACGAGCGGCGGCTGTTGCATTTGGCAATGCGGGGAACGTGTTGCGCAGATGCCCGCAGAGGCGAACCATGCCCAACGCGACAACGAGGAAGGCGCCAATAAGCGCCAGGATTGCCCAATCTTCGCCCGGCCACGAAACGTTGATGCCCTCGCCCACCCAGAAGGTTCCGAACGCGGCGAGCATGACGCCAACACCGAACTTGAGGGCATTTTCCGGAACCCTGGCCAGCGGCCGATGCAGCCAAAACCCGAGCGCCACAACGAACAGCAAGGCAAGGGCAGCGCCAATCGACGCAGGCAGGATCATTCGCCCGCTCGCACCAATCGCAATGACGATGAAGACCACCTCGATCCCTTCCAGCATCACGATCTTGAATGCGGTCGCGAAGGCCACCGCATCGATCGCCCCGCCGGATGGCCTGCCTTGCCGCCGTAAGACATCGGTTTCCCGAGCGAACGCCTGCGCTTCGTCGTGCAGCGGCAAGATGCCCGCCGCCCGCAGCACTGCCTTGCGTAACCAGCGCAGACCGAAGAGCAGCAGCATGGTACCGACGACCAGTTGGGCCACCGGCAGCGGAATCCTGGCGAGCGCGGAGCCTAGTGCTACGACTAATAGCGTCAGAGCGGCTAGCGAGGCCGCTGTTCCCAGCAGCGCCGAACGCCAGCCGCGGACGGCGCCAACCGCCAGTACGATGGTGAGCGCCTCCACAAACTCGACCATGGAGGCCATGAATGCTGCGAGTATCGATGGTCCTGCCGAAGTCCATTGCATCATGTTCCTCTCCTATCTTCCAGGCTGACGATTTTCTTCAGGGCGCAGGGACGGTGAGGCCGGCTCTTCGGGCAATGCGCAGGCCTCCAGCACCAGCGCCAAAGCTTGAATTCGTCGTCCGCCCGTAGCGCAAGGGAGCTACGGCAGTGGATTCTAGGGAGCGAAGGGCCCGGAAACGCTGTCAATTCAATTACGGATTTGTCATCCAAGGCCACCGTGGCTGGGGCTATCATCCAAGCATGCAAGGTAAGCGCGGCGCGCCTTGCCGGCATTGGCTAGACGGGGACGAGCATGAGAATTCTGGTAGTGGAAGATGAGCCAAAGACTGGCGCATACCTGCGCAAGGGGCTCACTGAATCCTCCTTCGTCGTCGACCTGGCCGTGACCGGCACCGATGGCCTGCACCAGGCGGTGGAGGTGAGCTACGACTTGATTATCCTGGATGTGATGCTGCCCGGCTTGAACGGCTGGGAAGTGCTCGAGCGACTGCGTCAGCACAAGGACACGCCGGTGCTGTTCCTGAGCGCATGTGACGAGGTAGAGGATCGCGTACGTGGCCTGAAACTCGGGGGCGACGACTATCTCGTCAAGCCCTTCGCTTTCGTCGAACTGCTGGCGCGGGTGCGTACGCTGCTGCGACGCGGCCCGGTGCGTGAGGCTGACCGCATCGCGATCGAAAACCTTGAGATCGACCTGATCCGCCACCGCGTGACGCGTGCAGGGCGCAACATCAAACTCACGCCGCGCGAGTTTTCGCTGCTACATTTCCTGGCGCGCCGGCAAAACGAGGTCCTGAGCCGCACACAGATCGCTTCCCACGTTTGGGAGATGAATTTCGACAGCGACAGCAATGCCGTGGACGTGGCGGTGTGCCGCCTGCGCGCCAAGATGGATGACGATTTCCAGCCCAAGCTGATCCATGGCGTGCGCGGCATTGGCTATGTGCTGGAGCGCCGGCAGTCCTGAGGTGCGGGCTCTTCCGCTCATCGCCCGCCTGGCGTTCGCCTTTTGCCTGGTCGCTGCGATTGTGTTTGGAGGCGCGGGCACTTACCGGTATCGCGCGCTGGCTACGCAGGTGATCTGCCGCAACGATGCGCAGTTGCTGCGCAAGGCGGGACGCGTGCGCGAGGATCTGATGGGGCAGGGCGCGCCCGCGTCTCCGATCGGCCTCGAGGCAATTCGCTCATGGCCCACGCGCGAGACCTTCGAGCGGCTTTCCCGGTTGCCGGCCGAACTGGCGCATGATTTCCGCACGCCCATCTGCAACCTGCCGGCTGTGCGCACGCAAGTGTTGCTCCCGCACACGCAGGAACACCCGTAAGGCGGCCCCCGAGATCGGTCGCGCGGTTGCAGGAAGCAGGAGCGGCTTTTGGGCGCCGCCGGCATCACTACCCCATCGGCACGCGGTGCAGTCCCGGTCCCCGGGGCACATCGGCGCGGTTGCGTTCACGCACTGCCTTGGCTCGACACTCAATATGTACCTGCGCCAGTGCGCTCACCCGCGGTCCGCCCAGGAATGGCCACGCGAGCTCGATTGCGAGCACCGCCACGACAGTCCGAAACTTGCCCCGTCGGCAGTGTTCCGACGTTGGGGGGCGGAGAATATGACGTTGATCACCTCGGGGAAGCCCCGCCCGCCATCGACCCACCGCAATCGGGATCTCCTGCGCGCCCCGCGAAGGTCCGCTCACTCCTTCCGTCAGACATTAACAACTGTTAACCAACCCCCAATCCGGCCTTAACTCGCGCTCGTGCAAAGTGCAACGGCCGCTCTTCACAAACTGGGGTTGGAGTTATGTATCTTCGCAAAACACATTGGCGCTGTGCCTGTCTTGCCGCCACGCTGGCAGTGCTCTCGCTCGCGGGTTGCGGTCCCGCAAAGCGCGCGAGTTCGCTGCAACCGACTCCGGAAGTCACGGTGGTCACCGTCAAGCGGACCAGCGTTCCGGTCGCCGTGGAACTCCCGGGCCGCACCTCCGCCTACCTCATTGCGCAGGTCCGTGCTCGCGTTGATGGCATCATACAAAAGCGTAGCTTCCAGGAAGGCGCTGATGTCAAGGCGAACCAACCGCTGTACCAGATCGATCCGGCACCGTATCGCGCCGCGTTGAATAGCGCGGAAGCGACGCTGCAAAAAGCGGAAGCGAATCTCGCCATGACGACGGCGCAGGCGGACCGTTACAAGGTCCTTATTGCCGGCAACGCCATCAGCAAACAGGCTTACGACAATGCGGTCGCTGCCCAGAGCCAGGCCGCCGCCGATGTCGCGGCCGGCAAGGCGGCGGTTACGATCGCAAAGCTCAACCTGGGATACACCGACGTCGTATCGCCGATTGCGGGCCGCAGTGGCATTTCGCAGGTCACCCAGGGCGCCTATGTGCAAGGAAGCGCCGCCACATTGCTGACCACCGTGCAGCAGATCGATCCGATCTATGTCGACCTGAACCAGGCAAGCGTCGCCGGGTTGCAGCTTCGTCGCGACGTCGCCAGTGGCCAGGTAAAGCTGAACGGCCTGGACCAGGCCAAGGTAACGCTCACGCTGGAGGACGGTACGCAGTACCCGATCAGCGGTACGCTCCAGTTCAGCGGCATTACTGTCGACCCGGCCACCGGGTCGGTGACAGTACGCGCGCTCTTCCCGAATCCAAGAAACGTCCTTCTGCCGGGCATGTTCGTGCGCGCCCGCTTCGAGCAGGGCGTGAATGATAACGCGCTTCTCGTCCCCATCCCCGGCGTTGGCCACAACCCGCAGGGCCAAGCCACCACCCTTGTCGTCGGTCCTGACAGCAAAGTCGTGCAACGCACGATTCAGACGCAGACCATGCTGGGCGACAAGTGGGTAGTCACCGGCGGTTTGAAGGAGGGCGATCGGATCATCGTGGCCGGCGGCCAGAACGTGCAGTCCGGGAAGCTGGTGCACGCGGTCGAGGCCCCGAGCCGCACCGCGCGGGCCGCTGCAAGTGCGGACACGGGCGGCGCTCCCGCGACGCCGCGAACACCCCAGCTTGCGCAAGCAAAATAAGGACGGGCTTCGCAATGGCAAAATTCTTCATTGACCGGCCGATCTTCGCGATCGTCCTCTCTATCCTCATCATGCTGGCAGGTGCATTGGCGCTTCAGTCGCTGCCGATCGAGCAGTTTCCGCCGGTTGCGCCGCCTTCGGTCCAGATCAGCACCACGTATCCGGGCGCCTCGGCGACGACAGTGCAGAACACCGTGGTCCAGGTGATCGAACAGCAGATGAGCGGGATCGACAACATGCTTTACATGTCATCGACCAGCGACGATACCGGCCAGTCGACCACCACGCTCACGTTCGCCAGCGGAACAGACCCGAACATCGCACAGGTCCAGGTGCAGAACAAGCTGCAGCTGGCGGTGCCATTGCTGCCGGCTCAGGTTCAGCAGTCGGGTGTCCGCGTCACCAAGTCTACTAACGCGTTCCTGATGGTGATCGGCTTTGTGTCGGCCGACAACAGCATGAACAAGTTCGACATCGCGAACTATGTCGTCTCCAATGTTCAGGATCCGATCAGCCGAATCAATGGCGTCGGTAACATGAACGTCTTCGGCACGCAGTACGCGATGCGGATCTGGCTCGATCCGACCAAGCTCAATAGCTACTCGCTTACCCCGATCGACGTCACTACGGCGCTGCAAAGCCAGAACGTGCAGATCTCCGCAGGCCAGCTCGGCGGTACGCCGGCCGTGCAGAATCAGCAATTGAGCGCGACGATTACAGAATCAACGCTGCTGCGAACGAGCGAGGATTTTGGCAACGTCTTGCTCAAGGTGCTGCCGGACGGTTCCCAGGTACGGTTGCGAGATGTCGCGCGCATCAATCTCGGCGCGGAGAGCTTTAACGTCGACAACAAGTACAGTGGCCAGCCGGCATCCGGCATTGGTATCCAGCTGGCACCAGGGGGAAACGCGCTGGTCACGGCCGCCGCGATACGCGCACGCATCAAGGAACTGGAGCCATATTTCCCGCACGGGCTGAAGGTGGTCTACCCGAACGACGTCACCCCTTTTGTCAAGGTCTCCATCGATGATGTTGTCAAGACCCTGCTGGAAGGCATCGTCCTGGTCTTCCTGGTGATGTACTTGTTCCTGCAGAATATCCGCGCCACGTTGATTCCCTCGATCACCGTTCCGGTGGTCTTGCTGGGCACGTTTGGCGTGATGTCGGCACTTGGCTTCACGATCAATACGCTGTCGATGTTCGGCCTGGTGCTTGCAATCGGCCTGTTGGTGGACGATGCCATCGTGGTGGTGGAAAACGTCGAGCGCGTGATGCACGAGGAAGGGCTGTCCCCCCTGGAGGCAACCCGCAAGGCGATGGGACAGATCAGCAGTGCGCTGATCGGCGTGGCCATGGTGCTATGCGCGGTGTTCGTGCCGGTAGCGTTCTCCAGCGGCACGGTCGGCGGGATTTACCGCCAGTTCTCGCTCACCATCGTTTCATCGATGCTCCTGTCGGTGTTCGTCGCGCTTTCGCTCACGCCCGCATTGTGCGCAATGCTCCTGAAGCCGCCGCGCGAGGACCATGCTGAGAAGAAAGGATTCTTCGGGTGGTTCAACCGCACCTTCGACAAGGGGCGGGACCAGTATGTGCACGGTGTGCGTCATGTCGCCGCCCGGTCGGGACGTTGGCTGCTCATCTATGCGGCGGTGGTGGGGGCCGTGGGCGTGATGTTCGTCCGCCTGCCTACGTCGTTCCTGCCAAATGAGGATCAGGGCTTTATGTTCGTCCAGGTCCAGACGCCGCCAGGCGGCACGCAGGCGCGCACCGGCGCGGTACTCGACGAGGTGAGCAACTATCTGCTGAAGGACGAAGCGGCCATGGTCGACGCTACCTTCATGGTGAACGGCTTCAACAACGCCGGACGCGGTCAGAGCCAAGGTCAGTTGTTCATACGCTTCAAGGACTGGAGCCAGCGGACCACTCCCGAACTGACCGCCAAGGCGCTCTCCGAGCGGATCATCAAGCGTTACGCCTCGAACAAGGATGCCACCATTTTTCCCGTCAGCCCACCGCCGATCCGAGGCTTGGGCGTCGCTGCCGGCTTTGACTTTGAGCTCGAAGACCGCGGCGGGATCGGTCATGCCGCGCTAGTCAAAGCCCGAGACCAGCTCCTTGCCCTGGCAAATCAGGATCCGGACCTCGCACAGGTACGCTTTAGCGGGCAAGAAGACAATCCCACGTTCAAGGTCAAAATCGATCGCGAGAAAGCCGCCGCCCTCGGCGTCAGCATAAGCGACGTCGATCAGACCTTCTCGACTGCCTGGGGCTCGCGCTATGTCAACAACTTCCTCGATACCGACGGCCGCATCAAGAAGGTGTACGTGCAAGCCGACGCCCCTTATCGGATGAACCCGGACGACATGAACCTACTCTATGTGCGCAACAGCGGCGGTACCATGGTTCCGTTTTCCACTTTCGCCACGTCGGCATGGACATACGGCCCGCCTATCCTGCAGCGCTACAACGGCGTCGAGGCCATGGAGATCCAGGGCCAGGCGGCACCGGGAAAGAGCTCCGGGCAGGCAATGCTTGCCATGGAACGGCTTGCGAAGCAACTGCCCCCGGGCGTCGGCTTCGAGTGGACGGGTACCTCATTGCAGCAACAGCAGTCGAGCTCGCAGGCGCCGTTTCTGTACGGGCTATCGATCCTCGTGGTGTTCCTGAGCCTCGCCGCCTTGTATGAAAGCTGGACGGTTCCGGTCTCCGTCATCATGGTGGTGCCGTTCGGGATCCTGGGCGCGCTCGGTGCCACCTCATTGATGGGCTTGTCCAACGACGTGTACTTCCAGGTTGGCCTGCTCACCACAATCGGTTTGTCGGCAAAGAATGCGATCCTGGTCGTCGAGTTTGCACGTGAGCGTCACGCGCAAGGCCTCACAGCGCTCCAGGCGGCAATCGAAGCGGCACACATGCGGATGAGGCCGATCGTGATGACCTCAATGGCCTTCGTGCTGGGCGTGCTGCCACTTGCGCTGGCGCACGGTGCAGGCTCGGCCAGCCAGAACGCGATCGGCACTGGCGTGATAGGCGGGATGTTGACCGCCACGTTTGTAGCGACGTTCATGATCCCGATGTTCTATGTCGTGATCAGCAACAAGCTGGCCAGGAAGACGCAACCGTCCCCGCCGGCGACGCCCTCGACGGCGGCCCCCGACCTTACCGCGGGAGGACATTGAAATGAAGCTATACAGATGCGCCGCCGGTGCGGTACTCATGACCCTTGCAGCCGGCTGCTCGCTGCAGCCGGTGTACCAGCGGCCGGCAGCGCCGGTGGCTACGGTGTTTCCCGCAGGCGAGGCCTACAAGGCCCCCTCAGTCGGGGCGGGCAGCACAATGCTGCCTGCCGCGGATATCGGCTGGCGCAATTTCCTCCCTGATTCTCGCCTGCAGCGGCTGGTCGAGCTCGCACTGGTGAACAACCGTGACTTGCGCGTCGCAGTGTTGAACGTAGAGAAAGTCCAGGCGCAATACCGCATCGAGCGCGCGGCATTGTATCCGCAGGTAAGCGCCGGCGCGAGCGCTTCGACCAAGAGCGCGTCGAGAGGCGGCTCCACCGGCAATGCGAATGCCTCTTCCAACTATTCGGCAGGTCTCTCTGCCTCCTGGGAGATTGACTTTTTCGGCCGCCTTCGAAGCCTGACGGATGCGGCGCTCGAGCAGTACCTGGCAAGCGCGCACGCGCGTCAGGCTGCGGAGATCCTGCTGGTGTCCCAAATCGCCGACCAGTACCTCACCACTCTGGCGTATGACGAGCAACTCGCGGTGACGCAGAGTACCTTGACGACTGCGCAGGCGGCATACGAAATCGTCAAACTGCAATTCGACACAGGCACCGCGTCGGAGCTGGATTTACGCCTGTCACAGACTACCGTGGAACAGGCGCAAGCCAACTACGCCGCCCAGATCCGGTTGCGAGCGCAGGCCGAGAATGCGCTGGTATTGCTGGTCGGCGAGCCGTTGCCGCTTGACCTGCCTCCTCCTGTAAGGCTGGGCGCCCAGCCGATCCTCGCCGACATACCAGCCGGACTGCCTTCGGACCTGCTGGAGCGCCGCCCGGACATCCTGGAGGCCGAAGCAGTCCTGCGTTCAGAAAATGCGGACATCGGCGCTGCGCGTGCGGCATTCTTTCCGCGCATCTCATTAACAGGCGCGCTCGGCACTGCCAGCGCGACACTCGGCGGCTTGTTCGCAGCGGGATCCAGTGCATGGTCCTTCGTACCGTCGCTGGTGATGCCGATCTTCACCGCTGGCGCGAATCAAGCCAACCTGGATGTCGCTACGGTTCAGAAGGACATCGGCATCGCGCAATACGAGAAGGCCGTCCAGACCGCATTCCGCGAGGTTTCCGACGGGCTTGCGGCGCGCGGGACCTACGACGATCAGTTGGCAGCGCAACAGCGCTACACCGATGCCCAGCAGCGTCGGCTGGAGCTGGCAAATATGCTCTATGCGAGCGGGACCGACAGCTATCTGAGCGTACTGACCGCGCAGACCGACTTGTACAACGCACAGCTGGCGTTGGTCACGACACGCCTGAACCGCCTCACCAGTCTTGTCGACCTGTACCGCTCGCTCGGGGGCGGCTGGATCCAGCGCACCGGGGACGAGCCACGGCCGGCTGACACCGCGACGGCAAGCGCAACGGCGGGTTCACCGTCCCCGACTGTTCTATGACATGGGCCACCATCGAAACGATGCGCAGCGCTTCACGGTCCGCGGCGTGGCGAAAGTGCTGTTTTGTCCCCTAGGGTGCGACGATTTGCGTCTGGATGCCCGCGTGCTGGCAACGGAATAGCGCTGTGGCTAATATTCCCCCCAGACAATGCGTGGATATGGGATTCCGCGCGAGAACGGCTTCTCGCAATCAAACTGTTAAGGCGGATTTATCATGAAACTATTGATTGTCGAGGACAACGAGCGTGTCGCCCAATATCTGAAGAAGGGACTGGCTGAAGCGGGGCATACTGTGGATCACGCCGACAACGGGCGCGACGGCATGTTCCTCGCCGCGAGCGAACCTTACGATGCGATCATCATGGATCGTATGCTGCCCGGCGGCATCGACGGCCTCGGGATCATCGAGGCGTTGCGCAGGACCGGCAACAAGGTACCGATCCTGATCCTCAGCGCCCTTTCCGATGTCGATGATCGCATTCGTGGCCTCAAGAGTGGCGGTGACGATTATCTTGTCAAGCCATTTGCCTTCGGCGAACTTCTGGCACGGCTCGACGCGCTCCTGCGGCGTTCGCAGGACGGTCGCGCAGAGACAACGCTGACGCTGGATGACCTGTCCATGGATCTGCTGTCCCATAAGGTAACGCGCGCGGGCAAGACCGTCGCGCTGCAACCGCGCGAATTCAAGCTGCTGGAATACCTGCTGCGCCATGCCAACCAGGTGGTGACGCGGACCATGCTGCTTGAGAACGTGTGGGACTATCATTTCGACCCACAGACGAATGTCGTGGACGTTCACGTCAGCAAGCTACGCCAGAAGATCGATGCCGGCAGCGGTCGGCAATTGCTGCGGACCATTCGTAATGCCGGCTACATGCTGACGGCCGATGAGTAAGCTGCTGCGTTTTTCGGCGCTTAATCTAGCGCTCGGCTATGTCGCGGTGAGTCTGGTTGCGCTCGCCCTGTTCGCCACACCGCTCTGGTATGCCTGGCGCAACACGATCGAGCAAAGCAGAACCGAGGTGCTTCAGGCGGAAGCGCAGAATATGATGGATCTATTCGCCAAACATGGCGCCGCTGCCCTTGTAGCAGCAATCGAAACACGGGTGGGCGGGCAACTCGAAGACGTGGAGAACACTATCATTCTGTTCGCCGATCCGACATGGGCGAAGCGTGCCGGCAATCTACCCGCATGGCCTCGCGAGGTTTCCGCATCGACAGGGACGCAAGTAGCGTCAATTGATGTAGGCGGACGTGTAGTTAGAGCCGTGCTGTTGCATCAGACACTCCCCGGTGGGTATCACCTTTTGTTGGGGCGTGACGTCAGTCGGTTTGAAAAGCTCGAAACGTTGTTCTTGTATGGACTGGTGGGCGCTGCCAGCATCGTTTTGCTGCTTGGCGTAGCAGGGGGAGCGCTGATTCGTCGCACGATACTTTCCAAGGTCCACGACATCAACCAGACGGCTTGCGCCATCATGCAAGGAAATCTCACACATCGGTTGCCGGCTTATGGCGGTGAGAACGAGCTCAACACGCTCGTGGAGACCGAAAACCGCATGCTGGATCAAATCGAGCACCTGTTTGAGGGCATCCGAAACGTGTCCAATGCTATCGCGCATGACCTGCGCACACCGTTGGCGGAGTTGCGTTACCGCCTGGAGGAACTGTCGGTGACCCGGCCTCGCCTGGAGCAAACCTTCGCCGAGATCGAAGGTGCAATCGCGGACGTAGACCGCGTTATTGCTATCTTCAACGCCCTACTGCGCCTGGCGGAGATTGACTCTGGCACGCGCCGCTCCGGCTTCATTGAAGTGGATGCAACGACGGTAGCAGGCGAAGCCGCCGAGTTCTACCAACCCGTGGCAGAACTGAAGGGGGTCGCGCTTTCTTTCGCGTCCTCCGGGCCACTGACGCTGGCCGGCGATCCCCTGCTGCTTGCACAGGCGGTCGGGAACCTGATCGATAACGCGCTAAAGTATGCTCAGGAACATGGGAGGGTCACGGTCGAGGCCTCGAGCCGCCCGGACGGGGCAATCGTGATTGCCGTTTCGGACGACGGGCCCGGCATCCCCGACGAAGAGAAGCCAAAAGTTCTCGAACGCTTCTATCGCGGCGACGCAAGTCGCAGTACTCCGGGTGTGGGATTGGGGCTGAGTCTCGTGGCCGCCGTCGCCAAGCAGCACGGTGGCGTGCTCGAATTGACCGACAATCATCCTGGGTTGAGAGCGACGCTGATCCTGTTTTCATAGGGCGGCCAGCCGACCGCCCGCGTTGGTGAACTGGTTTCGAATGATCAACCGGGAGACGTATCGTTCCGGCGGATCACCGCCCCGGGACGGGCGCCCGTGCTCTCGCCGCCGCTCCATGCGAGGGTGCCATTGACGATGACGGTCTCGATGCCTTCGGCGCGCGCGACGGGCTGCGCGAAGGTCGCCATATCGGCCACGCGGGCGGCATCGAAGATGGTGATATCCGCGAAGTTGCCGTGCGACAGGATTCCGCGCCCCGGCAGCCTGAAGTAGCGGGCTGTCAGGCCGGTCATCTTATGCACAGCTTGCTCGAGTGAGAATAGCCCGAGGTCGCGGCAGTAATGCCCCAGCACCCGCGGAAATGTGCCCCACAGACGCGGATGCGGCGCGCAATCGTGGGGCAGTCCGTCGGAGCCGATCATGGTTTCGGGGAAGGCGAGGATGCGCTGCACGTCCTGCTCGTCCATCAGGAAGTAGATCGCGCCAGCCGGCTGCAACGCATCGACGGCGTCCTCGGGCGAGAGGCACATTGTCGCCGCGATGGCATCGAGGTCCTGTCCGGCGAACTCGGGATGCGGTACTGAACGCGTCACGATGACGCGGCTCGACATCGCGAGCCGATCCTTGCGCAAAATGGTGGAGCCGGCGATGTATGGATAGCAGTCGAGACCTATCGGCTGACGCCGCATGGCTTGCGCGATATGCCCAAGCGTCTCGACCGAGCGGCCATGATTCTTTGGACCAATCAGCTTGTGATGCGAGACCACGACTGGCGCGTCGCCCGCGGCGCCGACCTCGAAGGCTTCGTCGAGCGCCTCGCGGATCCGATCGCCTTCATCGCGTATATGGCTGGCGTAGACGCCGCCGTAGCCGCGCATGACCTCCGCCACGGCGGCCATTTCCCCGGTCGTGGCTGGCATTGCAGTGGGATAGGCGGCACCCGTCGAAAGCCCGATGGCCCCGCTCTCCATGGCGTCGCGCAGCAAGGCCTGCATCGCCGCGATCTCGCTGTCGGTCGCCGCCCTGTCCAGCCGCTCCATCGCGGCGATCCGCAGCGTCGTATGGCCCACCAGGCAAGCCGCGTTGACGGCCGCGGGACCTCGCTCCAACTCAGCGAGATAGTCGCCGAACGCAGCGAAACGAAACACGGCGGGGTCGTCCCCCAGCAAGTCAAGTGGCGGCGGAACGGTCTGTCCCGCGGCCGCGCGCCAGGGCGCAAGGCTGATTCCGCAATTGCCTGTCACGACCGTGGTAACGCCCTGGCTGAGCTTGGCCGGCATCATCGGATCGAGCGTCAGATATCGGTCATCGTGCGTATGCGAGTCGATGAAGCCGGGCGCGACGATACGATCACGCGCATCGATTACCAGCGCAGCGGTGTCGGATGAGAGTGCGCCTAGCGCAGCGATACGCGATCCCTCGATCCCGATGTCGGCGAGCCTGCGCGGTGCGCCGGTGCCGTCGATCACTGTGCCGCCACGAATCAATATGTCAAAATGCGCCATGTCCAGCTCTCCTCAGTCGACGGCCGCGCCGGAACTCTTGATCACTGCGGCCCAGACGGGTCGCTCCTTGCGGGCGAGGTCGAAGAAGGCTCCGCGCTCCCCTGTAGAGACTTCATACGCCATGTCGGCCAGCCGCATTTTCATGGCGTCCGAGTTGGCCGCCTTGTTGAAGGCCTTGTTGAGCAGGTCGAGTATCTGCGGGTCAGTCCCGGCGGGCGCGACATAGCCAGTCCATGCCACTGCCTGGTAATCCTTCAGTCCCGTCTCCGCTATGGTCGGCAGCTTCGGCAGGCGGCTGTCGCGGCGTGCGCCGGTGACGGCGAGTGGCACGACGCTGCCGCTCTTCAGATACGGCGCGATCGACGTGATGTTCTCGAAGACCAGATCCACTTCGCCTCGCATCAGTGCGAGGTCCGCTTCGGGACCGCCCTTGTAGGGAACGTGCGTGATGGAGACGCCCGCCATTGCCTTGAACATCTCGGCGCTGACATGGCCCGTGGTACCGTTCCCGCCCGATCCGACGGAGAGCTTGCCCGGCGCGCTTCTGGCCAGCGAGATCAGATCGGAGACCGACTTCACGCCGAGGTCCTTGCGCACCGCCAGCACATTCTGCACGTAGCCGGTCAGGGCCACGGGTGCCAGCTGCTTGTCGGCGTCGTAGGGCAGCTTCTTGTAAAGGGACTGGTTGATTGCAAGTGTGGCGACGTTCGCGAAGCCAATGGTGTAGCCGTCGGCCGGCGCGTTGATCACGGCCTGCGTGCCGATGATGCCGGAAGCGCCCACGCGGTTGATGACCACAATCTGCTGCCCAATGTCATGGCCGACGACATCGGCCAGCAAGCGTGAGACGATGTCGGGCGTTGTGCCTGCATTGAACGGGACGATCAGCGTGATGGGGCGCTCGGGATAGGCTGCGAAGGCGTTCGCCGTGAGCAGCATGGCGGCGACGATCGGCGAAATTCGTCTGAGTAGCCAGGCACAATTCCGGAAGAGAGACATGGTGGCGTTCCTTTCGTGGTAGGCAAGTTAGCGTCAGGGCCGGCCTGCGTCGAGATGCGCGGGCCGGTGATACGGCTGTCTCAAGTACCGTGTGCGGCGGCTGCAGTGGGCTGCAGCATCATTTGAAGTAAGGGCAAGTCGACGTTGCCGCCAGACAGCACGATGACGCTGTCGCGGCCTTCGAGATCGATCACGCCGGCTAGCAACGCCGCCAGCGCGACGGCCCCGCCCGGTTCGACCAGCAGCCGAAGTTCCGCAAGCGCGAAGCGAATGGCGGTGCAGACCTGCGCGTCGGTGACGGCCACCGCGCCGTCGAGAAAGCACTTGTTGATCTCGAAGGGCAGTTCAGCCGGCGTGCTGGCCTGCAACGCGTCGCAGAACGTCGTCGTGGTGCCCGCGGCATTGGTTTCCCTGCGGCCGCTGCGCAGCGAGCGCACCGTGTCGTCGAACCCGGCCGGCTCGGCGGAGATCAGCCACGTGCCCGGACTCAGGGTGTCGACGACAAGTCCGCAACCGGCGATCAGGCCGCCGCCACCGCATGGCGCCGCGAACAGACCGAGGTTGTCGAGCGCAGCCTCGGGCAGATCCTGCAACGCCTCCAGTGCCACGGTGCCCTGGGCGGCAAGGACCGCGGGATGATCGCCCGGCGGAATCAGCGTGCCGCCCGATTCCTCGATCAGCCGCATCGCGATAGCTTCGCGGCTTTCATGGCGGCGGTCGTAGTGAACGACGCGCGCGCCTTGGGCCAGCGCGCGCTCCACCTTGTTGCGTGGCGTATCGACCGGCATCACTATGGTCGCCGCAACGCCGAGCTGCCGTGCCGCCCAGGCGATCGCCTGCCCGTGATTGCCGGTGGAATAGGCGATCACGCCTTTCGCTCGCTGGTCGCTGCGCAGCGATAGCAGCGCATTGAATGCGCCGCGTGCCTTGAATGAACCCGTGACCTGCAGGCTCTCGGCCTTGAGCCAGACGGGCGCGCCGGCAATGGCATCGAGCGTCGGCGAACGCAGCAGTGGGGTGCGGACGACATAGGGAGCGATTTCTTCAGCCGCCTGTTCGACGTCGGCGAAATCGGGAACGCGCATTTCACCCAGCATCTCGTGCCGGATTGCGTGCGCGGGTCGCGGTCGTGCCAGATGAATATCCTGCGGTTCGGTCGGCTGCATGGAGGAGTCGAGTGGGTGGTCGAAAAGGGGGTGGGGGCGAGATCAGCGCGCCGGCCAGGTCGGCGGGGCCACGCTACCGACCTGATCGGTGATGCGTGTGTACGCCTCGACGCGCCGGTGCAAACCGAAGTTGAAGACGGTGGAGCGGCCCAGTTTGCACATGTCCAGGTTGCAGTCGGCCACGATGAGTTCGTCGTCCCAACTAGTGGCCTGCGCCACGATTTCGCCTTGGGGATTGACAATGATCGAATGACCGAACATTTCATGGCCGTCCTCGGTCCCGGCCTTCGCGACGGCGACCGCGAAACACGCGTTCTGATAGCAGCCCGCCTGAATGGACAACTGCGAGTGGAACACGCGAAGATGATGGGCCTCGAAGCCGCGGTTTTCCATGTTCATGCTCGGCGTGTTGTAGCCCAGCATGACGAGTTCGACCTGCTGCAGTCCGAGCACGCGCCAAGCCTCGGGCCAACGGCGGTCGTTGCATATCATCATGCCCATGTTCACGCTCCCGGCCTCGCCGACGGACGCCCGGACCACCGGAAAGCCGAGATTGCCGACTTCGAAATAGCGCTTCTCCAGGTGCTGCACCTTGCGCGATGGTGCGTACTCTGCGTGGCCGGGCAGATGGACCTTCCGGTATTTGAGGATTACCTCACCCGTCGCTGCGATGATCACCGAGGTGTTGAACCGACGCTTGCGCATGACGCCGGCTTCGTCGTGCTCGTAAGCGATCTCGGCGTAGCCAAGGTACACCGTCAGGCCAAAGCGGCGGATTGCATTGAACAACGGCGCGGTCACCGGTGAGGGCAGCGCCGTTTCGAACCAGCAGTCCGCCTCGTCGATGTCCTCGTGGTACCAGCGCGGAAAAAACGTGGTCAGCGCGAGTTCGGGAAACACCACGACCTGCGCGCCGCGCCGATAGGCGCGTTCGAGCAGTTGGACCATGCGTGCGACCGCGATCTCGCGCCCTTCGGACTTCTGGATGGGACCAAGCTGGGCGGCGGCGACGGTGATGATGTTGGACATGTCTTGGGGGCTCTGGTGCGATGCGGTAGCAGCAAGTATAGGAACGCGATGCCGCCCATGAAATGCGTCGCCCCGTGCGCCGATAGCCCCCGCACGGGATCCATCACGCGCTCACAACACATTGATTTGAAACGGACAAATACCTCGGGAGCAGCCCTGGAGCGCAGCTGGCCCATAGCCTCTCGTTATGAGTCCTGGACAATATGTGATGGGGCGCGGCGGTAGCGTGTGGCAATCGCGCCACCGCGTTGCGAACGCCATCTCAGGCGAGCAACGGCGGGGGCTGCACATCCCCACCGCGCGCTTCGGCGTCCAGCAGGTGCGCGAGCGTGGCAAGAAAGCCTTTGGCCAGAGTCGACATCGGGATCTGCCGCGAATGGATCAGGTAGATCTTGTGGCCGAGCGCCGGGCTGATCGGCTTGAGCACGACGTCGTCCGATCCCGATGGCGTGTATCCGAACGACTCCACTAGCGCCACCCCGACGCCCTGCCGCACCAGCGCCATGGCTTCGGGCGTTGAGCGAATCTCGATGTCCGGCGTGAGTACTCCCTGCTCCAGAGAGAGGAAATGCGAGGAGAGTTGGCCGAAAGGGGTGTCGATGCCGTAGCCGATGAGAGTTTGGCCGCGCAAATCACTGGCGGTCACGATCTCCCGCTCCGCCAGTGCGTGTCCCTTGGGTAGCGCGCACAGGATCTGCCCCTCGCCGATTTCCCGGAACCGAAGATTCGCGCTGTCGGGCGGCGCCATCGATGCAATGCAGAGGTCGGCGTGCCCCTGCACCATGAACGGTAGTAAAGCGTCGAACGGCATCGGGCGGTAATGGAGCCGGACGTCGGGATGCCGCAGCCTGAAGCGCTGGATCGCGCGCGGCATCAGCCATTCGCTGTAGCTCGGGCTGGAGACAATCGACAGTTTGCCCTCGCTCTGTTGGCCGAGGCTGCTCGCCACCGCATTGAACTGGTTCACGCCCCGGAGGATGACTCCGACCTCCTGGAACAGCCGGCGCGCCTCCGGCGTCGGCTGCAGCCGTCCCTTGACACGTTCGAACAGCAGGAACCGCAGGCGGCTTTCAGCTGTTGCCAGCACCCGGCTGATTGCCGGCTGTGACACGCACAGCATGCGGCCGGCCTCGCTTAGCGAGCCGGTGACCATGATCGCGTGGAAGACTTCGATCTGGCGAAGGTTCAGGGGTATGGAGGGGGGCCTGCTATGGGCTGGCATACAAGGTGGCGCGCCAAGGCGGAAGGGCTGCGTCTGTGACTGGGGCCTTTGGCGACGCAAGAAACGCGCCATCGGGCTGTGGATCCGCGCCGCCCGTCGGGCACGGTTGTCAAGCCTGCGCGTCGGCCGCGATGTACCTTCTCGATAAGCTCAGGCCGCAGGCTCAATTGCCAGAGATGTCTCTGGTCATGTCAACGCAGCCATTCCGGAGGAGTATTTCAGCGAAGCCCTGTAATGCAGGAACCGCAACCCGGTTCCGACTAACGTTCCGCGCCGAGTTGACCGCGGAACTCCCAGCTTCCGTCAACGCACTGAACCAGCGCGCGGTTGTAGAGATAGGCTGCGGTGCAGGTATGCCGGGGTACGAGAGCCACTTGCTGGCCGATGTCCAGTTCGTCGGTCTCGATAACGACGTGCTCTTCTTTCATCATTCTGATCGGCCCCGGGCCCTGAAACCGTTCCTTCAGCGGTATGTCCGGCGAAATGGCTTTTGTTCCCGCGTCCAGCGTGGCGGTGCCTTGGCGCGTGGACAGTACGGTAGCCAGCACGTATGCGCCGACTCTCCAGCCCAGATTCGACAGGTCTGCCTGATGCTGCGCACTCGAGTACGTCCAGCTTCCCGGCGCAACCCACTGTGCAACATCAGCGGGCCAGACATCAAAGGAATAGCTGCCTCCCGCGATCAGGCCTGCAGGCAAGCCTTTCCGCCGCGCTTGCGATAGCAGACTCCTAACCTCTTCAATCAGCCTCTCGATATCCTTTACACGCTCCGGCCTATTGGCCCCTTTGATATGGCCGTCGTAGCAATGCCAGCCACTAAAAAGGCCCTCAACCATCATGGCGTGGGCCAATTCCAGAGCCTCATGGTTGAGCGGAACGCCGGTACGTCCCAGACCAGGATCCAGATCGACCCGCAGCTTGATATTGGATGCCGGCTGCCGCTCCAACTCGTCCCGCCAGGCGCGAAATCCACGTTTGGCATCGACTAGCGCTTCGAATTGCACATTGGGATGCCTTCGCGCGATGTCGGCAACGCGAGAGATTGCCGCGGTGTTCACTGTCGGATATGCCCACACAAGATGTTGAGCGCCCCCGGCTGCCGCCATCTGCATTTCGGCCGGGGTCGCTGCCTTAAACGCCGTCACCCCCTCTCGAACCAGCAACTCGACCAGCCATTGGGCCCGATGCGTCTTGATATGCGGCATGAGCCGCCGGATTCCCCCCGCTGCCTTCGCCGTCTTTTCCAGATTGTGGAGAACAGCCGTTTCGAGGATGACGAAACATGGCGTTTCAATGGGAAAGGAGGGGAGTGCCAAATCATCACGGTATTGCGCGCGGGAGCAGGGCGGGGGTGTTTGTAGTGGATCGCGGATTTCCATAATTTTTCTCCAGATCGATGGCGCACAAGAGCAAGAGCTCATTAAACTGGTTGCTCCAGCTCAATAATTGGGGGTGAAGCGAATCGGCATCAACTATCCGTCATCCCGCGCGAGGGTGGCGCTTCTTCGGCCGAAGCGCGCAGGTGTGCCTAGTCGCCGGAGCATTGGTGAACGATTCTCTTCTGTGTTTCCAGCCCCCGCTGACGTCGGCTAGGCCCGGGGTTGCTTTGCGCGTGGCCGACACAGCCCTGACAAGAGGAAGCGGGCCCGGCTTGCCGGTGCGCTCGCTCAGCGGCGGCGCGGTCATCGTCAGGGGGAGCGCATGGAAATCTCCGGGCAATTGGCAGTGCGGGCAACGCGAAAACACATCGCGCCATATCAGTCCATATCAGTCCACGACGATGTTCTGTTGCTTGGCGAGCCTCCTCCACCGCTCCACGTCCTGCCCGATGGTGGCGGCGAACTGGGCCGGCGTGACGGGCCTGGCTTCGGCGCCTTCCTTCAGGATCGCCGCCTTGATCTCGGGCTTGGACAAGATTGCGTTGACGGCGGCGTTGAGTTGGTTGACTATCGCCGGCGGCGTGCCGGCCGGCGCCAGCAGGCCCCACCAGAGCTCGAACTCGTAGCCCGGCACCGCGCTGGACATGGGCGTTAGTTCCGGCGCGATCGGGCTCGGCTTGAGGCTGGTGATGCCAACGGCGCGCACCTTGCCGGCGCGAACCATCGGCAGCAGCGACGGACCGGTAGAGATCAGCAACTGCGTCTGGTTGCCGATCAGGTCGGTCAAGGCGGGAGGCATGCCGCGATACGGGATATGCGTGATGAACAGGTTGCCGGCCATGGCCTTGAGCAGCTCGGTGCCGAACTGGTTGACGCCGCCCGGCCCGGACGAGGCGTAGTTGTACTTGCCTGGCTTGGCGCGGATCGCGGCGATGAGTTCCTGCGGTGTCCTGGCGGGGAATGCATTGTTGACCGCGACGATGAACGGCCCTTGCGCAAACATCGCCACCGGCGCGAAGCTCTTGACCGCATCGAACGGCAGTTTGGCCTGCACTGCGGCATTGGTCGTCATGCTGGACGACACGGCGACCAGGGTGTACCCGTCCGGGGCGGACTTGGCGACGATGCCGGTGCCGGTATTGCCGCTGGCGCCTGGGCGGTTGTCGATGACGACGGGTTGCTTGAGCTCCTCGCCGATCCCCTTTGCGACGATGCGCGCGAAGATGTCGTTGGAGCCGCCCGGCGGATAGGGCACGACGATGGTGATGGGCTTGCTCGGATACCCGCCCTGCGCGAAGACCGCGCCGGAGACCAGGCTAGCAATTAGCGTGGCTGCGGACGCCACGCTACGGGAAACGGACACGGATACGGATACGGATACGGATGATGTTCTCAAAAATGGCTCCTTCTGTGTCTTTGTTGTCCGGCTACGTACGCGTCGGGATAGAAGAAGGCCGTGATGGTGTCGCCGGCATCCTCCGGATAGCGGCTCAGGTCATAGCTGGCCAGACACGTGGCCGCTCCCACCGCGTCTGTGGTCCCACGGAAGCGCAATTGCTCGATCATCACGCGTGCCACGATCCGCTCGTCGCCTGGGAGTTGGTATTACGCTTTGCGTTCCATCAACCGCGGTTGCTGAGCAAGCAACTGCAGGTGTGGTCGAGTCATATCGTGGTACGCCTGTACGACGAAGCGCAGCGATTGTCCAAGCATTGGCGCACCAAGATAAACGCACATCGAATGCAAATTGGAGGATCAAATTCCGACCGGGTAGCCATCCTTGCGGTGATCGGATGCCGCTACATAACCGCCGTTATCCAAGCGCAGAGCCGCCTGGGCACTGCCGAACTCGGTATCAAAGCGTTTGGCAACCGCGATCGGATGCCCGCGTGATGTCAGTCCCTCAATCACCGCTTGCGGCATATTCCATTCGACGGCGACGCCATAGTTGTCGTCAAGTACGCGCCAGCGCGGCGCATCGCTCGCGGCCTGCGGGTTCAGTCCCTGATCGACCAGTCGGGAGACCATCTGCATATGACCCTGCGCCTGCATGGATCCGCCCATGAGGCCGAAACTCATCAGCGGTCGGCCGTTTTGCATCAGGAAACCGGGGATGATGGTGTGGAATGGACGTTTCCCAGGCGCCACTTCGTTGGTATGGCCGTGGCGCAAATTGAAGCCCCAGCCGCGATTTTGCAAGGCGATGCCGGTATTGGGGACGACCACGCCCGAACCGAATCCCTTGAAGTTGGACTGAATGAACGAAACCATCATGCCGTTGCGATCCGCCGTGGTCAGGTAGACGGTGCCGCCACCAAGCGGTTTGCCGATGCGGGCCGGCGCTGCGCGCTCGGGGTCAATGAGCTTGGCGCGTTTTGCCAGATATGCCGGGTTGAGCAGGTCGGCCGCTGTTACTTCCGTCATGTGATCCACGTCGCCGACGTGTTCATGCAAGTCGGCAAAGGCCAGTTTCATTGCCTCGATCTTCAGATGCATCGCCAGCGCGCTATCTTGGTCCATGACCTTCAAATCGAAATGTTCAAGCATGCCCAACGCCATCTGTGCCGCAATGCCTTGACCGTTAGGCCCGATCTCGTACAGTTCAACATCCCGGTAGCGGATGCTGATCGGCTCGACCCAGTCCGCCTTATGTGCGGCGAGGTCCGCTTCGGTGATCGCACCGCCGGTATCGCGTGCGTGGTCGGCGATCGCACGGGCCAGGTCGCCATGGTAAAAATCGTCGCCCTTGGTGCGCGCGATGCGCTCGAGTGTATTTGCCTGTCCCGGGCAAATGAAGCGCTCGCCCTGAAGTGGTGCCCGGCCGTTGGGGGCAAACGCTTCACCGTAGCCCGGCTGATCGATCAGTTCGTCGATCTGCTTTTGCCACTGATTGTGGACATTGTGCGAAACCAAATAGCCGTCACGCGCATAGCGCAGCGCTGGTTCGAAGAGGTCTTCGAACGGCAGGCTGCCAAAGCGTTCCCACATGGCGCGCCACGCTGAAACGGTGCCTGGCACAGTCACCGAGTCCCAACCCCGCTTCGGCATCTCCTTGTATTTTGAAAAATACTCGCGCGTCCATGCGGCCGGTGCGCGGCCCGATCCGTTCAAACCGTGCAATTTGCTGCCATCCCAGATCAGCGCAAACGCGTCGCCGCCGATACCGTTGTTGCACGGCTCGACCACAGCCAGGGCGATTGCCGTGGCCAGCGCTGCGTCGACCGCATTGCCGCCGCGCAGCAGCATCGCCAAGCCGGCCGAGGAGCCAAGCGGCTGCGAGGTCGTCACGACGTTGTCGGCGACCAGCGGCAAACGCTGCGACGTGTAGGGGAAGGTCCAGAATGCGCATTGATTCGATTGCATGTTGTCTTGATGTAAATGGCGGCCCACGTGAGGTCTGGCGGCGACCGGTAAGGAAAATTGGTTGCAGGCTGGGCGGTCACGAAAGGCGCGCCTGGGAATGAGCAGAGTCCTCCGTCGCTGCATCGGCGCGCTGAAGCCGGTGCCGGTGCGTATGCAGCCACTGTAGTCAGCCAAGTCGTCTACGTGGTTAAATTTCTGGAAATCTATTGTTAAGCTGAATTGAATGATCCGCATCGAGATCTGGCAGCTTGTTTCGGCATTGGCGCCCTTAAACAGGGGTTTGGCAGCACAGGCTACCTGCCTGGGAAGGGACTGCGTGCCGCGAGTGCCGGCACCGAGTGACCAACGGGCCAATGTTGCAGCCCGTTACAGGCAATGCAGAGATGCCCGCCCGTTGCCCAGGCATGCCGCATGCAAGTGCAGACTGCGTTGTAGGACAGCGCCCGCTGAACCGTTGGCGGCGCGTTCCATACAATGAACGCAGCGCGTTGCCGGCGGCGGCAGCCGACAGCAAGGAGCCGAAGATGGGCAACCCAGTATTCTCACTGCATCGGATCGAAAGCGCCCTTGCACTACGCGGGCACCGGTCTCGCGTGCTTCATGTCTTTGATCGCCTGGCCGGCGCAGCCACGCGGCAGGCGGGCTCGCCTACGGCATTCGTGCTGGCGGTCGGCGTCGTGGCGGCGTGGGCTTTGACGGGTCCTGTCTTCCACTACTCCGAAACGTGGCAGCTCGTGATCAACACCGGCACCACCATCGTCACCTTCCTGATGGTTTTCCTGATCCAGCAGAGCCAGAACAAGGACGCCGTGGCCGTCCACCTGAAGCTGAACGAGTTGCTTGCCTCGCACAAGGAGGCGAGCAACATGCTAGTCTCGATCGAGGAACTCGATGAGGACGAGTTGCGCCAGTTGGTCACCTTCTATCGCCAACTGGCGGAGCTTGCCGACAAGGAAGGCGGGATCAAGCGCAGCCATTCGCTGGACGAGGCCCGTGAGAACCACGGGGCCAAGTACAGGGCACGTGCGGCGCGGCCCGGCGGACAGCCCACGAGCAGCGGCGACGATTCGCCCGGCGGCACCGAGATCCCTGCGCATTGAACCGGCGTCCATACCTGCAAGGAGACTGTCGTGCCAGACATCAGCAAGCAACGCAATGATGCATCGTGCCGGCGCGTGGTGCTGTACGGCTGCCCGGATTACGACGATGCCTGCAGCACGATCCGCAGACCTGGAGCGTAGGCCAGCCGGGCGCCGGCTACGGGCGAAACGAGCATTCGCTGGCCTACGTGCGCGGCGTGTATGTGGCGGCGGGAGGTGTGCTGGCATGAAGACGATCAACTGGGGCGCTTCCGGTCTGTCGGCGCTACTCGGCACCGTTGCGGCGCTGAAGGCGCTGGCGCTCGAGCGCACGGGCCAGGTGGCTGAGGCGCTCGCCCAGGCCGAGGGCCGTGCCGCACGTGCGCACGTGATCACGTAGACGAAGACGGTCGAGGCGCCTGTCGCGCTACCGTGCAAGGTGCAGCGCATCGAGCGGCCCGTGAGGGCGCTCGGCCAAGTCCATCCGGCCGCCGACGTCTTCACGAAGGGGCCGCGGCGCTGGTGGAGGTGCAGCAACGAGCAGCCTATGAAGCGAGGCTGGAGGCTGCAGTGGCGGGCTGCCAATAGTGCTGGGCCACGGTCAGCCATTCGGAGGACGTCGGCCTTGAGCGAAGTTGTTGTGCAAACGTACCTTTCCGTCTCGGCCATGAACGAACAGTTCCACACGGTCCTGACTGCGCCTTTTGTGTGCCTGCGGCGATGGCCTCATCCTCGCACATCGCCTTGCCGACCTCGTCACACCAGCTGGCGAACGCAGGACCGGCCAGCGCGCCAGCAGGACATGGTCGAAGCCAAGCGCCACCGCGCGGCGTGGCCTCCCCGTCCACGCGGGCCATTTTCCTAGAGCCAAGGTCGAGGGGAAAATATGACAAAAAAAGAAGGCGCGATGGTGTCGCGCCCCTGGGTGCCGAGACTCATACACGGGGAGCGTACAGTCGGGAGAGGCAACGGCCTCTGAGATCAATCTACGCTAACGTGGCGTATATGACAACTACTCAGAAATAACATCAGATTTAACAAATTCCTCACATTATCCGGCCGGCCAGAATGGGTGACAGTGGCGCGCGGTACTGGCGGCCATAGGGCGCAGTCCGACTTGCGCGTGCCGAGCCCATAAAAAAGCACCCGCTGCCGGGAAGGAGCGGGTGCTGAAGGAAAGACGGGGCAATCGCGTTTGGCCCGTATCACTCTAGTGGAGTTAGGTCCGAGAGAACATAACTCTCTCGATGGGATGCGCTGGCAGAACTGGATAACGCGGGACTTGCTAGGTGCGCTGGGGAGTGTGCGGCTAGGCATCGCAAGGTAGTCAAGGCATGGCCCACGTAGGTAGCCGTTCAGCGCCTCTTGGCGACGCTGTCCAGAAAGTTGCGTCCGTGGTTTGTGAGGCGAACTTGGCTACGGTCGTGTGCTAGTCGTTCCAGTTGTACGAGCTGCTGACGCACGAGGCTTTTGAGGTCGGCAGGGTCCAATTCGAAATTCCCGTTTGCACTATCGAGAAGCATCAAGGCGGCGATTTCATGAGGACTGAGCATCTTCGTCTCCTGCGAAGGGGATAGGATTGCTGAAGGTCATGCAGCCGGCGGCTGCGCCGTTGAAAAGCCAACTTTCTATCGCCATGTCCAACCTCGCAACGCAGGATACATTTCCTTACTGCATATGACAAAGGGAAGTGACGTCCCTGCTTCCTGAGCGCCTTGGAAGTGGCGTTAGGGCGATTCACCCTCTGATGGTATGCGCTGGTGTACAAATCGTAAGGCCTGTTTCTGGGTGTAACGTAGCCAGACCGCCGCGGAACTCCTTCCTCTTCTCGCGTGTCCTTTTTGTATAGCGCGCGGGGCCGCGATGTGGCATCGCTATGCGCGACGACCCGCAGAAGTACCAGTAGGAGACAGTGATGAAATCAATCCAAAAGATGTGGCTTGCTAGCGCTGTTGGATTGCTTGCTGCTTCGGGCAATGAGACTGCCTGGCGGGATGTCGGCAGTATACTGGCTGCAACGGATGGTGCTCCCCCCATGAGCAGTGCACCGGGCATGCCTGGGCTTCCCGAGGCACCAAGCAATCGCACCGCGCCAAAGTATGACTCCACCGGCATGGCGAAATCTGCCCCGTCTGCGGAATCCTCGACGAAATCCAGCGACAGTGCCATCACGATGAAAGTAAAAGCCGAGCTTCTTGCCACGGAAGGGATCAGGCCAACCGGAATTCGAGTGCGAACTGAAAACGGTGTCGTGCACCTCGAGGGCAAAGTACAAAATGACTCGGAGAAGCTGTCCGCTCTGAATGCAGTCCGTGCAGTGGATGGCGTGCAATCAGTGGTAGATGGTATGCAGGTCGGGAAATAGGCTGGGGCAGCGGCGCTAGCCGAGGTGCAGCAATCTGAAATGTCCGAGCATGCAGTGGCTGACGCGCGGCATTGAAAGCGCGCGGGATAGGTCCGTGATACTGCGCGCGAAAAGCGCCTACGGCAGGGCGAAATGGCTCAGGCTGGCCGCGCGCGGCCTACGCGCAAGTCCCGACTTGCTGTCATGGCGCCTCGCAATGACGACCGGCCTGTAGGACAAAATCCGGGATGAAATCAGTGCGCACCCGATAGCATTTGCGCATGGCGCGAAGGATAGAGGAGCCGTCAGAGAGAGATTGCCGAAAGTTGAGATATCTGTATGGATATACAGCATCGACTTGTGAACATCTCTCCGTCTCTTTGATACTGAGACGCATACTCCTATGCGGGCCGGTATTCCAGGGCCTTTAACGGCTTCCCTCAACACCCGTGTAGGGCCACGCACTCAGCGGTTCATTGATCGGCGTTCTGCTCAGGCTCACGCCGTCGCGCGCCCTCGCGGTCCGGTCTCACGCAGGAACAGCGCAAGGATGATTGCAAGCACGATGCCGCCGATCAGCCATATGCTTGCTGCACGGAACACCGCCAGATTCATTGCGCCGCCATTTGCGATGTGGGCGAGCACCTTGCCATATGCGGGCGTGAGCAAAGCGCTGAATGTGAACACGAGGAAGTTGATCGCTCCGGTCGCGCTGCCTTTCACATCGTCCGAATTGACTTCCTTGATTATCGTATATGGCAACATGGCCGCGCCCGAGCCGATGCCAAGCAGCAGACCGAGCACGTAAGGCGGCACCACGCCGGGCGGCAGATAGAAAATGCCGGCACCGGACACAAGCATGAGCAACGCGCCGGCGATCAGCACCGGCTTGCGCCGGCCCAGATGGTCGGAGACGTACCCGAGCAGCGGGCAGCCGATCACCCAGCCGAGCGGCACCATGCTGGCGCGATTGACGGCTTCGGCATAGCTGACGTGGAGACTGTTGTGCAGGAACGGTATACCCCAGATCATGTCGCCGATCGTGGTCGGCAAGAACAGCAGGCCAGCGCAGAAGCCGCAAAGATAAGACTGCGGGTTGGACAGCACCTCTTTGTACGGCGCGAACATCTTCAGCAACGAGCCTTGGCTTGCTGGGCTGTCGTCATGGCCTGCCGGCGTCGCGATGAATACCAGTACGGCAATCACAAAGATTGCGAGGCCAGACAGCCACCAAAACTGCTGCCACGTGATGAGGCCGTGAATCAACTGGCCGACGGCGAACTGGCCCGCGAACCCGCCCAGCATTCCGAAGCATTGAGTGAAGCCGACCGCTGTCGCGAGATAGCGCGGGGGAAAGCCATGCGTGGCGAGATACACGGCCCCGATAAATGCGCACGCCGAGCCCGCGCCTTGCAGCAGGCGGCCGATTTCCGCGATCACCACGGTGCCCAGGCCGAACAGTGCTGCCCCGACGGCAACGAGAATGATGCCAGCTGGAATGACAGCCTTGCCGCCGAGCCGGTCGAGCGCCGCGCCGACAACGATCGAAAACACCGAATAGCTGTAGTAGTACAGGCCGACGAGCGCGCCCACGCCCACCACATCGCGGGCGAACGCCGCGCTCAGCTCGGGCATCATCACGCCCGGCGCGGACCGCAGCGCGTACTGCATGAAGTAGAACACGACGCAAAAGATCCATGCGATCACAAAACCCATGTGTATGGTCTCGCGGTCTGATGCAAGGTTTGCAGTAGTGCTCGCGACATTGCTGGACATGATTCGATCTCCCTTGGACGACATTGGCCCGTACGCACTTGTGCAAAAGCACTACCGGAACAGATTGACCTTTGCGAGGTCGATAAGCTGCTGTCCCCGACCGTCCATCACTGCACGGAGCATGAACAAGCCAAATCTGTACGCTTGGTCAGCGGTGGCCGCAGGAGGCATCACGAGCTCCTGGCGCGCGCTCACTACGTCAACCAGGGCGGGGCCCGGGTGTGCAAAGGCTTCGCGCAGGGCGCCTTCCAGGTCTGCGGGACGCTCGACGCGCACGCCCTTGATGCCCATTGCATTGGCCATCGCGGCAAAGTTCGGATTCTTCAAGTCACATCCGGTATCCAGGAACCCATTGGCCTTCATCTCCATTTCCACGAAGCCTAGTGTTCCGTTGTTGAGCACGACGACTTTGACCGGCAATCCTGCTTGAACGAGCGTCAAAAACTCACCCATCATCATGGTGAATCCGCCGTCGCCGGACATCGAAATCACTTGCCGGTTCGGGAAGGTCGCCTGTGCGCCAATGGAATGCAACAGCGAGTTGGCCATCGATCCGTGATTGAACGATCCAATCAGACGCCGCTTGCCGTTCATCTTCAGGTATCTGGCAGCCCATGCGACGGGCGTGCCGACATCGCAGGAGAAGATGGCGTCGTCATCCGCAAGCTCGCTGACGAGCCGCGTTATGTATTGCGGATGGAGGACGGTGTTTCCGCCTGCTTCGGGCTCCGCCAGCGCGTCCAGATGACTCCGAGCCTTGCGATAGTCTTCGAGTGCCCGGTCGAGGAAGCTGCGGTCGGTCTTCTCGGCAATCAGCGGAAGCAGTTCGCCGAGCGTATCCTTGACGGTTCCCAGCACCCCGAGGTCCAGTGGACACCGGTTGCCGAGCGCTTCCGCCCTGATATCGACTTGCGCGATGGTGACCCCTTCGGGGTAGAACTGGCGATAGGGGAAATCGGTACCCAGCATCAGCAGCATGTCGCAGCTTTTCATCGCGGAGTAACCGGAAGCGAATCCAATGAGTCCCGTCATTCCAACGTCGAACGGGTTGTCGTACTCGATGTACTCCTTGCCTCGCAGCGCGTGCACGATGGGGGCCTGCAGCTTGCGGGCGAGTTCGACGACTTCCGCGTGCGAATCCTTGCAACCAGCCCCACAGAGCAATGTCACACGCGACGACCGGTTCAGCAGATTTGCGAGTCTGGCAACTTCGGCGTTCGATGGGCGAATCAACGGAGCCGAAGGCGCGCTCCAGTTCGGCACAGATTTTGTGAGCGGGCCAAGTGCTACATTTCCCGGGACGACAACCACCGCGACGCCTCTACGTCCGATTGCCGTCCGAATGGCACGGTCGAGAATCTGTGGCAATTGATCCGGACTCGATACGAGTTCGACATAGTGACTACACTCCTTGAACAGCACCTCGGGATGGGTAGCCTGAAAATAGTCGGTCCCGATTTCCGTACTTGGAATATGCGCAGCGATAGCGAGAACAGGAACACCGTTTCGATGACAGTCAAACAAACCATTGATGAGGTGCAGATTCCCAGGACCGCAGCTTCCACAGCATACGGCGAGCTGCCCCGTGAGATGAGCCTCGGCGCCAGCGGCGAACGCCGCGCTCTCCTCGTGCCGCATATGGACCCATTCAATCGAACCATCGCGACGCAGGGAATCCGTGAATCCGTTCAGTGAATCCCCCACCACGCCATACACGCGCTTGACTCCGGCGCTTGCAAGTGTACCAACCATGTAGTCGGCAGCTATCGTTGCCATTTCGCATCTCCATTCAAGGTGGGTAATTGCTGCAGATCCGTCGCTTCCTCAAAGAGGCACAGCGGACACAACCTGCGTGAGCGCATCGCCCTTTGACATGGGACGGTGCAAACCTGTCTCGGCGATCACCAATCGCGAAGCGCCGGTGTTCGTTGGCTTCGAGGGAAAGTTAAAAAACGCGGTGCTTGCTGAGCTGATGGGGCCCTTGCTCAAACAGGGCTTCGGCATCATCTGCCGGTTTGATGATAGGCAGCAAGCTCAATTGCGCCTATTACATGAATCTGGGATCTCGGGATTCCCGGAGCAGAACGGAGAACGAGAACGGCCGCCATCGAGTCACGCCCGGGAGCCGGACATTGGAACGAAGCGGAGATCGACGCGTTGGCAGGTCGTTGCGCATTTGCCACTACGCGTCCTGGCAGCGCGATGCCGGAACCAGAAGTTGTGGCGGATGGCCAATGCTCTGCTGTAGTAGGTGTAGATCGCCTTGAGCCCGTAGGCGAGCGACTCTTCTCCATGAATGCCAACAACGGACCGGTTGTTGGTGAGGCGGGCAGTACCACCGGGATGCGTGCCATCCGTTGCCGTCGTGGCGTTGGAATACTCGAGTGCGGTATTCGCTTTTCCCGCTTTTGAAAGGAAGCACACGCTTTAAGCGCTCATACCACCTGAGCATTACTTTCGTGGATTTGTCCTGTCGGGTCGGCAATCCACAAAAAGAATGGTGGCCGGCCGAGAGCGGGCCGGGCGCACCAAAGGGCGGGACGTCGAGTCTGGGAGAACGCCGACATACCCGAACGCGGTGGCCGAGCACGGGAACGACTGCGGCGCACCGAGGACCCTGTGTTTGCCGCTGTCGCAAGCTCAAGGTGATCCGATCGTAGCTTCGATGAAGCAGGATCGCTATTACATGAACATGAAGCTAGAGTGTCGGCGACATCTTTCACCTGGAGCCGTCCCGCCGACTGAGCGTTATGAAGTGCTCGAAGGGGCTCATTGCTCGGTCGCTACATCGTCTTGCGGTTTCGCGAAACGACATATTCATGTAGTGCAACTTGGCAGCTACCGGACGTTGGTCTGATACTCGCTTTGCTATAATTCAAATGGTATTTCTATTCACAGTGATAGCGGGTCTCATCCCCTCGGCCCCAATGAGGGCCGCGCACGCTGACGCAAGATGGAGGCGGTTCCGTGGAGTCGGTCAACGAATTTGTGTGCGTAGTAGACGACGATTCACGCGTCCGGGAAGCGCTCACAAGCCTGCTGCGCGCCCATGGCAAAAGTGTGCGGTCGTTCAACTCAGGGCACGAGTTTCTGGAAGAAGCTGAGTGGGACACAGTGGCGTGCCTGATTCTCGATATGCGCATGCCCGCCATGAGCGGCCTGGAAGTCCAGGAGCAGGTTATCAATCATTCCCATGCTTCCATCGTCTTCATCACGGGAAGGAATGATGTGCCTTCCACGGTATTGGCAATGAAGGGCGGCGCCGTCGATTTTCTGATGAAGCCCGTCAGTGAGGATGCCTTGCTCCGAGCCGTTGACACCGCAATTGCCAAGACGCGAGCACAGCGCAGGGAAGCCGCGGAAGCTGCAGCGCTACGGGCGCTTTACGAAACCCTGACACCAAGAGAGCAAGAGCTTCTCCCCTTGCTCGTCGGGGGTATGCTGAACAAGCAGGCAGCTGACGTACTGGGGATCACTGAGTACACCGTGCAGGTGCATCGCGGTCACATTATGAAGAAGATGCAAGCGGGCTCATTTGCCGCACTCGTCAGGCAAGCAAGCCGGCTGGGGCTGGAGACACACCAGCCTGCCAGGGGAGGTTAGCGCCGCCCGCGCTGCTCACGAGGCTCGTTCGAGGTGTCACCTCGTGTATTGAGGCAAGCAGATCAGCTCACAAGTACCGTCGCGGCAGCGAAGACGTAGCCAAAACCACGCTCCGTGCGAATGATGTCTCCCGCGACCTGCCCCATGCCTAGCTTTTTGCGGAGACGCGCAACTTGTGCATCGATCGCACGCTCATAGACTTCGTCGTTGTGCAGCCGGGAAAGCTCAAGTAGTTGGTCGCGACTCAGCACGCACTGCGGTGCGTTCAGAAATGCGGCCAACAAGTTGAACTCGGCATTGGTCAGACCGACGACAGCTCCATCCGGACGGATCAGGCGACGCAATCGAACGTTCAGCTCCCATCCCTGGAAGCGATAGGCGCGAATACGCGTCAGCCGGTCCGCTACCGAGTAGCGTGGACGGCATCGACGCAGCAGGGCACGTATCCTGGCGAGGAGTTCGCGATTAGAGAAAGGCTTGACGAGATAGTCATCAGCCCCCAGCTCCAGCCCCATGACACGATCCGCCTCGTCGGACCGACCGGCTAACAGGATTATCGGCAAGTCGGAGTCATCCCGCAGTCGTTGGGTTAGTCGCAATCCGTCATCGCCGGGAGGCTTTACGGCAACGATCAACAGGTCGATGGTCTCGCGAGCCAGTGCATCCTCAACTCCGCGGGCATCCGGAAGCGAGGTTACGCGTATGTCGTTGGTGCCAAGATAGTCGACGATCAGCTGGCGCATCTCAGGATCATCGACGGCGACTAGGATATGCACGGTATCGGTAGGCGAGGTTGCTGGTCTCATGTCTGTCGCAAGGTATTGGCGATCGCAATACAGTTTATCGATGCCTGACTCGACGCTGGGTGTTGCCGCCATGCTTGGGGCGGCGTCGCGACCGTCGGATTAGAAGGAGTCTCAGTTAGATTCCATGCTTGCCGGAACTGCTTCCATTGCGGGAGAGTCGAGAAAAATCGAAGTGCGGCAGAATTGTTTGCGTGGATGCATGAAGCCGCGCCCGGTGATGCAAGGCGCCATCCGCCGTCGCGGGACCCTAGCAAGCGTCGGGATCCCGCTATTCGCGTAAGTTGCCCGGATGATAGGTAGCCCAGTGATGCTTCGCAATTACATAAAGTTGGAATCCGATTCGCGGGACGTAGTGTGGGGCGGCCCGAGACCTGTTCGTCGATATTACGTCGTTCAGTTGGCCAGGGGCGCGAGGTAAATGTAAATGCTCTACAACATTCATGTTATTGGAATCGGGAGGCTTGCCTTCTAGAATCCCTAGTTGCGGATTTCCCTCGCTGCGGAGACCGGCTACACGTAAAGGGCCGCTTGCTCGAGCGGCAGGGTGGAACGGTCGCGGTAGGGAGTTCAGCGATATGGCACCGTGACTTATGGTGCGGCTCCATCTTGTACCGTGGATCGGTCCTGCGATACTACATATTCATGTACGTCTACCCTTCAGCAGTGGGGCATTGTTGCCCGTCCTTTCGCTTCGAGTGAGGAACCATCGCTGTGCCGCCCAGAGATCGTAGCTGCCGCAGAGTCGGTCATATGCGTCGAGGCGAGCTCTTGCTCTGCGCTGATCGTGCAATGTGGTCGAAGTGGCCGCTAAGTGTCCGGAAGCGGCTATATTTCTCCTATACCGTGCGGCCGAAGGGAGGCTTTGCCTAGATGCTGTCCCGAAATGCGAAAGCCATCGCAGTTGTCGACGACGACCGCAGGGTACTGAATTCGCTCGCGAACCTTCTCGCATCCTGTGGCTATGAAACTCAGCTTTTCATTTCAGCGGAGCTGTTTCTGGCTGCGGAGATGTCCGACTTCCTATGTGTCATTACAGATCTCAGCATGAGGCCGATCGATGGTCTGGAGGTGCTCCATCGTGTCCGAAGTCGGCCAGATGCACTACCGGTAGTCATCATCACCGGGAAGCCCGGCGATCGCACTGAGTCGTTCTTTCTGGAACACGGTGCAGCAGGCTTCTTTCGCAAGCCAGTCGATGGAGATGCGCTGATCGCGCTCATTGACCAATGTCAGTGACCCCATCGGTGGATGGAATGTCGGTGGCAGCGTCTGCTGGTCCTTGCGCTCATTCACCGCGGGTCCTCGCCCCGCTGTTCGGCAGGTCACGGCACGCAGGTCATATTTCAATTGTCATCGAGTCTCGTTGATTGGTCACAAGCCTGAAATCGGTGTTGGACAGACTCAAGCTTGCCTATCAATGGCATCGCCCATACACCGACTACAGGAGTTCCGTCATGAACGAGAAGTTAGAGCTGCTCACTCCGGGCAACTGCCAGTTGATCTTTATCGATCATCAGCCGCAGATGCCTACACGCATATCTCTTTCTGGTGTGTCCTGCTACCCATTGGAGCGCTCGCATTCGTCAGCGCCAGCATCGCGCGGCAAAGCAGGGCAACTTGAGTCAAAAAATTGAATATTGCCCATGATTTTGCGCCGTCAAAACACGTACCTGGCTTGTGCCCGTCTTCGCGCATGGTATGCAGCCATCTCGCTTTCCGTCGCGATTTCTGCACCGGCCAGCGCCGATCCGGCGGTCCACCTGGCATTTGGTCGAGATCCATCGCATGGTATTGACAAGTACGAAGTCGGCATCAACTGGAACTCCGGCTTTGCCTGGGGCAACCCGGAGGGTTGGCGAGCCAGGCTGCAATGGGAGGTGGAGCTTGCGCAATGGGATTCGAGAAGCGGAACCAACCGTCAAAGTGTGACCGAATTCGGGTTCTCGCCAATCTTCCGGCTCGAAAAGCGTGGCGGGTCGGCCGTCCCGTTCCTGGAGGCCTCTGTCGGACCCAGGCTATTGAGCCATACGAGCACGTCGGATCAGCACAACTTCAGTTCCGCATTCCAGTTTTCGGACATGATTGGCATGGGCGTCGCGTTCGGTGCGAGGCAAGCAGCTGAAGCTGGCTTCCGCTTCCAGCATATCTCGAACGCAGGCATCAAGGAACCCAATCCCGGCAGCAATTTCTACACCGCCTACTTGCGCTACCGCTTCTAAGGGAAGCAAGAAGGCGCTCTCACGGGCGGTCTTCAAGCGCCCTTGGTGTTCCCCAGCGATGGCTGATTAGAGCTCTCTATCGGCTGAGCGTGAGTCAGGAATGCGAGAAGGTACGCCTGGCGGGTTGGGGCCGGGCGACAGGCTGCGCGCGCGGCCGGGCAACATGAATATGTAATAGCCGGTACAGGTAACGTCCCATTACGATGATGCGTATGGTGCGAACGTCCGGTCGCATGATAGTCGTGGGATTCTCGCTTCCATATCGCAATTTTTTTGCCTCCGTCGCGTTGACCTCTGATCAGCCGCTGGGGGACCCTTGTCATTCAATCTGTAAATAATGGTGACGTCGTGATGGCTTTCAGGGAGCAAGAAGGGCGCCGATGCCGCATCGCTCACCGGCCGAAGTTCGCGAGGGTGGCGTGGACCCTTGGCCTGCTGCATGGATGCAGCCGGTCCCCGTCAACCAGCGTGCTTGGGGCGTATTACCCCGACTGGCTCTTCTGCATCGTCGGTGCCGTTGTGGCCGCTGTTCTGATTCGGCTGCTGTTGCTGCGCACCGGGCTCAACGACTGGCTCTCCCCCCCAGCCATTGCTTACCCAGCTCTGTTGGCGCTGCTGGCGTTCGCGGGTTGGCTGTTGATTTTCTGACGTCTATCGAGAGCAGAAGCACATGGAAGACAGCACGCACAGCCGAAGGAAGAAGTTGTTGACCATCCTTCTTCTGGCGACGGCTATCGGATTAGGGGTCATCGTTGTCTGGCGCGTGGATACAGAGCCTCGGACCGATGATGCATTCGTGTATGCCGACACGATCAATGTGGTTCCCGAGGTGTCGGGTCGGATCATGAACCTGGCCGTTCGGGACAACCAGCGTGTGAAGAAAGGGGACCTTCTGTTCGAACTGGACCGGCGTCCCTTTCAGGATAGTCTGGACAAGGCCCGCGCTTCCCTGGTCCAGTTGGACCAGCAGATCATGCTGGCGCAGCGTTCGGTCAACGCACAGGTACTGAATGCGTCCGCGGCTCGGGCCAGCGTCGATCGGGCCCGTTCTGCAGCGAAGCAAGCGGCAGACACACTGCATCGGATGGAACCGCTTGTCGAGAAGGGATATGTTTCGGCCGATGAGCTGGACAAGGCGCGAACCTCGGCGCGAAGCACCGCAGCGGAACTCGAGTCGGCAGAACTAAAGGCGCGCGAGGCGACGGCTGCGGTCAGCGGCGTGGACGCATTGCAGGCGCAGCGCTCGGTCGTGCAGGCGGAGATTGCGTCCGCGGAGCTGAACCTTGAATTCTCCACGGTGAGGGCACCATTCGACGGTGTCGTGGTCTCGCTTCGAACCACACGCGGTCAGTTTGCGTCGGCGTCTTCGCCCGTGTTCACGCTTATCGACACGACACGATGGTATGTCATAGCGAATCTGCGCGAGACAGAGCTGGTAAATATCGGGCCCGGCACTCGGGCCACGGTCTACCTCATGAGCAAGACTGCAGTGCATTTCGAGGGAGAAGTCGACTCCGTTGGATATGGCGTGGCACCCGACGATGGCGGGAGCCTGGCGCAAGGGTTGCCGAAAGTCCAGCGCAGCCTGAACTGGGTGCATGTGTCACAACGGTTCCCGGTGAAGATCCGGATCAAAGACCCGAATCCGGATCTCTTTCGAGTTGGAACTTCCGCGGTGGCTACATTCCACCGCAACTGAGCGGAGTGACCGGTGAATAGCGGAGTGCGAATACACAGGCGTGCTGAGACATGAATCGCTTTCTGCAATTTCTGCGTGACGAGCTTACCCCGTTCCCCGGCCGGATGAACGTCACGCTACGCTGCGTAGCCAGCGCTGCAATAGTGATCGTCATTTCCATGACGCTGCAGGTGCCGTTTCTCGCACTGTCGATTCTCGTGACGTTCTTTGCAACACAGTCGAATGTCGTCCTCACCAGGATAACGGGAATCCTGTTTCTTGCCGGAGCCACGATTGCATTGAGCAGCTCAATTCTTCTGCTCAATTTCACCTTCGACTATCCGCTGCTACGAATCGTATTTGCTAGCTTGATATTCTTCTGCTGTGTCTATGGAATGCGGGTCTTCCAGCTTGGCATTGTCTTCTTCATTGGCGCCATCGTAATCATCTACGTCCAGTCGTTTGTCGACGTAGCGCCGAATGCGGAAGCGCTTATCCGGGCAATCCTTTGGGTATGGGTATCGGTGTGCTACCCGATAGCCCTCACGCTCATCATCAACACATTACTTTTGCCGGCTGAACCTCGACAGCAATTGCGTCAGATGTTGGTTTCGAAGCTCATGGTAGTGCAGGCGAGATTGGGTGCATTGCTTGGCGGCGCATCTGCGTCCAGATCCATTAGCGCGCAGGACGTAGAGGGCACCACGACCGCTCTCCAGAAGCTGCTGAGATTTACAGCAATGCGCGGAAGGCGCGATGACATTGCCGAGGCCCGCGATCTTGCGACTGTCACGACGGTTTCGAACCTCTATGTCGCCGCGTCAAACTTGCGGCAGACTTCGTTCGTCTCAGAGATGCTCGAGGATAGGGTCAGGTCCTTGCACAAGGCGTGCGGAGCATTGGCCGGCGCGATCGGTAGAGACGAACCCTTTTCCATTGCAGAAGAGCGAAGGAACCCCGCCGTTGGCTCGACATCTGCCGCTGGATTTCCCTGGGCCTTGGTGGCGATGAATCGCGCTTTTCTGGAACTCGACGCCTTCACGGTGGCTCAGGACGACGCCATGCACAAGCCGCCGAGACAGCCTGTACTCGCGCCGGACGCCTTCAATAACCCGGTATACGCAGAGTTTGCACTCAAGACCTTGCTGGCAGTGCTGGTGTGCTATCTCTTCTACAATTCCACCGACTGGCAAGGTGCCCATACCGTGATGCTGACGTGTCTGATTGTGGCACAGCCCAGCCTCGGAGCGTCAAGCCGACGGTCATTGCTGCGATTTTGGGGAGCCGCTATCGGCAGTCTGCTCGCGCTGTTCGAGATAGTATTCATTCTCCCGAGAATTGACGGCATTGCGGCGCTGATTGTGAACGTTCTGCCGGTATTGTTTATCGGAGCATGGGTGGCAGCTGGCTCGGAGCGCATCAGCTACGCGGGCGCGCAGATCCTGTTCACATTCTCGCTGGCGTTCCTGGAGCAATTCGCCCCCACGTTCGAGCTGACAGAGATTCGGGACCGCATGGTTGGCATTTTCCTGGGCATAGTAGTCGCCACCTTCTCGCAGATGAGCCTCTGGCCGGAAGGTGAGGCGGCGTTGCTCAGGCGCCGGCTCTCGGCCAGTCTCCTTTCAACGGCCAGGCTGCTGCAGAGTCTCGGGCATCCGACAGTCGCCGAAGATAGCCCGGATATTGGGAAGCAGCGGATGGCGGCATGGGCTGCGCTCAACGACTGCGAGGGTATGCTATTGAGGGTCGCGCTTGAGCCAACCTGGCGTGAAGGCGAAGAAGAGCGCGTCGCGTTGCGCGCAAATTCTGTGCTTGTGGCCGCGCGAGAGCTGCTGCTTGCCGCGGACGCCCTGCGGAGCGCCTTCGATGTCGCCGGCGGCAGGATACCTACGCTTCTCAGCGATGCCGCACGCGACTTCGCGTCGAGCGCCGGCTCGGCAATCATGGCGTACGCAACGGGGCTGAAGGAACCGACGCCCTGCGCAAGGCCCCCCAAGCTGACGGCCCCCAAGGCATACCTGGTCGCGAGCGGACTGGAAGAGGGCGCTGAGGGCAACGTCGCGGAGTTGAGTGCCGAGGTCAATCGCGTACTGCAAGCGGTGTCGGGCTTGCCGGAGTGGATTGGGGAGGCTGGCTCTCGCTCACCGGGTCTTCCAGCCAGCGTGCGTGCACAATGATGGATTCCATGTCGCCGGCCCCGCGGGGTAGTCTCTCTCGTCATTTGCGTTGTCTTGCCATGGCAAGCGTTACGGCATTGGCCGGCTGCGCGTTGATTCATCACGACAGCGCTCCGGTTCAGCAGGTGGATGCAGCGCAGGTCGAGGTCCCGCAACAACTGGACTTGACCGCAGGCGATTGGCCGTCTGAGAAATGGTGGTTGCAATATGATGACCAGCAACTGACTGCCTTCATCGACCGCGCACTATCGGCCTCACCGACGATGGCCTTAACACATCAGCGTGTGGCACAGGCTCAAGCGCGGGCGGAACTGGTGGCAGCTGCATCCGGACCGCAGGTCAGCGCCATCGGGTCTATCGACCGTGAGCGCGTCTCATCCCACGGTTTCCTGAGCGCATATTCAGGATTTGAACCGGCTATCGGAGCGAACGGCCCCTGGTATACGACGGGGCTCATCGGATTAGGGGGCGCGTGGGACCTGGACATCTGGGGGCGGCATCGAGCGGAGATTGCCGCGGCCATTGGCGTTGAGAACGCACAGAAAGCCGAGACAGCACAGGTTGCGCTCGAACTGTCGACGGGTGTCGCGAGACTCTACTATTCCGTGCAGACCGCGCTGTCTGCCATCGATCTGCTGAAACGGGAGCGCGACGCCATCGCCATCGAGGTCGATGTCCACCGTTCGAAGATTGCCCGCGGGCTTGAACCCGAGACTACCGCCAAACAAGCGGAGGCTAAGCTACTCACTGTCGAACAGAAGATCTCGCAGGCATCTGATGAGGTGACAAACGGACAGGAGGCAATGCGTGCCTTGATTGGCGCGGATTCGCGCGAACCCGTGGACGTTGCGCCCAAGGCGCTCCCGGTTGTGGCAACGGGGGTACCGTCAAGTCTCGGCTTTCAGCTCCTTGCACGCCGCCCCGACCTGCAGGCGCTGCATTGGTACGTCGTCTCATCCTTGAAACAGGTAGAGGCGGCGAAAGCGGCGTTTTATCCGAGTTTTGACATCAAAGCCTTCTTCGGATTCAATGCCCTGGACCTTTCCCAACTCTTTCTGCATGCAAGCCAGCAAATCAACATCGCACCCGGGCTGTATCTCCCGGTGTTCGATAGCGGTCGCCTCAACGCCAATCTGAGGGGAGAGAGGGCGGCGAGTAATGCCGTCATTCTGCAATATAACCAGGCCGTATTGAATGCGGTTCGCGATGTGGCGCAAACAGGAAGCGCACTTAAGGACCTGGGTGAGCGCACCGCCATGCAGCAGAGGAAACTTCAGGCGGTGCAGTTCACGCTGGACAGTTCATCAGCGCAATACGCACGGGGGCTCGCCAACAGGCTGCAAGTGGAGCAGGCACGCGAGACAGAGATACAGGAGCAGTTGGCGATGCTTCAATTGACATCCCAAAGTCTCCAGCAATCCATAGTGCTGACAAGAACACTGGGCGGCGGCTACCAGGCGGAAGGCGATATGCGTTGAGGTGGGACGGGTCGAAGGCCGGTCCAAATGATTTCATGTTGCATCCGAAGGATCGGTCGGAAGGCTGAAGCTGAAGGTCACGCCCCGGCCCTCATTGCGCACGACCCAAATACGGCCGGCGTGTGCTTCGACGATCGACCGACAGACTGCCAGCCCCATGCCCATGCCCGCTTCCTTGGTGGTGACAAATGGCTCAAATATCGTCTCCAGATTCTCCGACCCTATGCCTTCATCCTGAACGTCGACCACCACGCTGTCCCCGTCGCGCCGAGAGCGTATCAATAGCGACTTCGGTAGTTCCACCGTTGCTGACACTGCCTCGATGGCGTTGCGCACAAGGTTGACGATCACCTGTTGAATCTGCACCGCATCGGCTCTGATCATCGGCACGTCTTGGGCTAGCTGGGTCTCGAGCGAGATCACGTTCCCGTGGATTTCGTCAGCCATCAGAGTGCAGACCTGAAGTATCAGTGTATTGACCTCAAGTACGACCTTTGCAGCAGCCGTGCGCCTGAATAGCGCGCGAATGCGGCTTATCACGTCCGCCGTGGCAATTCCATCACGGACGACGGCTTCGACGCTGAGTCGGGCTTTGTCGATGTCGGGCGGCGTGGCAGCGAGCCAGCGCCGGCACGCTTGCCCGTTGGCCACAACGGCCTGCAGCGGCTGATTGATTTCGTGGGCGATGGATGCCGATAACTCGGCCACTGTCGCCATCCGTGACGCCTGCGCAAGCTCTTCCCGCGCATGTCGCAGCGCGTCTTCCGCTCGCGTGCGCTCGATGAATTGCCCGACCTGGCAGCCGACGGCCGTCATCATCTGCAAGAGCTCGGGATCGGCGTCGCGGACCTCGCGGCTGAAAAATTCGATCACGCCCACTACGCCGCTCTTGAGCGTGATCGGGAAGGCGAAGGCCGCGTGGAGCCCCTCCTTCGCGGCAGAATCTGTCCGCGGGAACTCTCTGTTGAGAGCGATTTCGGGGATGCATACGGGTGCGCCGCTCGACCATACTCGCTCGGAGAGCCCCATGCCGAAGCCAATCGTTCCCGACACTAACCCGGAGCCGGAACGCGCGAAGGTGGACGAGGGCCATGATTGCACGTGCGCCAGCACGCCCGCTTCCGAATCGACGCGCCAGATTGTGCCACAGTCCCACTCGAGCGCTTCGCACATTTCTCGGAGGATGCGCGGTGCCGCCTCCTCGATCGAGCCCGCTTCCGACAACGTCTGCGTGACGCCGAATTCCGCGAGCAGGCGCTGCTCGCGGCGCCTGCGCTCGGTGATGTCGCTGGCGAGCGCGATGGCGAAGAGCCGCCCACCGCGATTGAACGCGCGTGCCCGCACCTCGACGGGAAAGAGACTTCCGTCTTTTCGCCGGCGGCGGCCGTTGAACGTCACACTTCCGACTTCCTGCAGCCGCTGCTTAAGCCACTGGACCTTTTCCGGTGTGATGTCGCGGTCGAACTGACAGGTGTGCATGCCGATGAGTTCTTCGCGCGTGTAACCCAGCGACTCGCACGCCTGTCCGTTCACGTCGAGCACGATGCCTTCCTGGTCGTACATGAAAATGGCATCCGTCGCGTGGTCGACCAGGGTTCGGAAGCGTTCTTCGCTTGTGCGCAGCGCGTCCTCGCTCGCGAGCAGGTTGCGGTGCGCGAGCGCGCTCGTCAACGCATCTTCCAGGCGTCTGGCAATCTCCTCGAACAGCCGCCGCTCCACGGTTGTCCAGGAGCGCAAGTGCGAGCACTGGTGCAACCCGAACAAGTACGGCCGGTCGCCCTTGGGGCGAACCGCGATCGCGATCATCGACAGGATGTTGAATCGGTCACGAATCTCCGGCGGGATGCCTGGATCTACCACCGCTCCTGGGGCGTGCAGCATGTCACGCAGGAATTCGGCTCCCCGGGCGTCCACCGGCAGCTCCTGGTCGAGCGCGAAGGCGCCCGGATAGTCAGGATGGGTGTGCTCCATCACCGCGCGACACGCCGGCGCATCGGGATCACAGGGATATACCAGCCAGGCCCGATCGCAATCGAAGATCGCCAACGCCTCCTCGAGCACGCCGCGCGTCATGCCCTCGACGTCATTCGTTCGCTGCATGGCGCGGTTGATGCGGTCCATGCACTCAAGGAACCATAGGTGTTCCTCGCGCTCCTCCTCCGCGCGCTTCTGCTCCGTGACGTCTATGACGGTGCCGATGTATTCGACCAGGTCGCCGGAGGCTGCCAGCACGGGATGCGCCAGGATGCGGACGTAGCGCATCTTGCCGTCTGGCAAGAGCAGGCGGTACCCGACTTCGAACTCCACGCCGTCGCGTACATATCGGTCCAGCTTTTCCAGGAAACCAGGCCGGTCCTCGGGATGGATGCGTTCCAGGGAGGACTCGAATGAAGGAATCCCCTGCGCCGGGTCGTAGCCGAGAATGCGATAGCACTCCTCCGACCAGTACAGGATGGCGTTCGAGGCGGGGCTCCATGCCCAGCTTCCGGTGTGGCTGACTTTTTGCGCCTCCGCCAGGTAATGGCGGCTGCGCCGCAGCTCTTGCTCCGCTTGCTTACGCTCGGTCATGTCGACGACAAAGGCCACGCCACGCCTGCGTTCGTCGTCGAAAGCAGCCGCCCCGACCAGCACGGGAACGCGGTGACCATCCTTATGGAGATACTCCTTTTCGAAGGGTTGCACGCTGCCGGTCAACTGGAACTGCGGCAAGACTTGTTCAAGTTCGTGGGCGAGTGATTCGGGAGGGGTCAGGTCGGTCCACCGCAACCGACTCGTCACAATATCCTGGCGCATGTACCCGACAATGCGCAGAAATGCGTCATTGGCCTCGAGAATCCGACCCTCCCGGTCCCAGATCAGGATCCCGACAATGTTAGCGTCGACCAGGCGGCGGATCTCCGCCTCCCGCTTCTGGAGCTCGCGGTACAGGCTGCTGTTTTCGAGCGAAATCGCCGCCTGGGAAGCAAGCACCTTCAGGACAGAAATCCTGCCGGGCGTAAAAACGCCTGGAGCAAGCCTGTTTTCCAGGTACAGCAGCGCAACCAGCGCACCCTGCTTCATCAACGGCAGGCAGAGTACAGACCGGACGCCCTGCGCACCAATGTACTGATCGGTGGAATGCGGACTCGGGACTGAAGTATCGTCGAGAATCACGCACTCCTGAGTACGCGCGGCATATCGGACCACCGACTCGGGAAGCGTGTCCGCAGAAGCTGGCGTCTCTCGCAGGCTGACCGTCACAGCTTTGCCGCAAGTCTTCGCTTCCGCCTGGATCAGAAATTCGCTGTCATGCGGGAGAATCAGCAGCCCACGTTCCGCGCCGGCGTGCTCGATGGCCGTAAGCAACAGCGTTTCGATGAGCTTTTCCGGCACGATCTCGCTCGACACTGCCTGCGACACTTTGATCACAGTGGCGAGATCCAGATCGTCAACCGGCGAGTCGATCGTGCCCGCGGGGCCCGGGGTACGATCGTCCTGCCCGTCTTGCCTTAGCCCCGGATAGAGCTGATCGAGTTGCCGCACCTTCCCATGGGCTCCCCACCGCAGATAGGCACGTCGTGCGTTTCCCAGGTAGAGATGCGCAATCTCCTCAAGGCCGCGCGCCGCGTAGCAGCGGGCAGCCAGTTCGCAGGACAGCGCCTCATTTTGAACGAAGCCATTCGAACGCGCAGAGCGAATGGCTCGCTCGTACAGATCCATTGCCTCGGGCAGGCGCCCCTCGATGCGCGCAATCTCCGCGGCGACCAACGCCGCACGATCCTCGAAGTTCTGAGGGCAGTTCCTCGCCCATGCCCGGAGTTGTCGGTGATGTGCCGACAGCGCGTCTCGATGCTTCGCATACGGATCGGGACCCATGGGCTCGCAGCAGGCGGCCCGAGAGAGGGCGGCATAGAGATGGTATTCCGCCCTCTCCAACAGCATGACCGAAAGCGACGCTGATGCCGAAAAGCATCTTTCCGCCTTTCCAGCGGCATCGACAGCCGATGCGTAGTCGCCAGCGAAGAAGCCCGCCTGCAGCTTCCGGATCCAGTAGAAACATTCAGGCAAGGCCAGAGCCGGGTGACCGGTGAGGCGCGCCTCGAACGAGCGCTGCGTGGGGCCAACCTCGAGCGAGCCGAATTTCGCGGTTTCGCCACGGAGCGTGCGCACGAGCGCGAGCGGGGCGGAGATCATGTCGGCAGCGAATCCAAAACGCACCGTGCGGGCAAACTCCAATCCGTGCTCGGCTTCACGCTCAACCCGATCGAGTGGAACACCCGAAGCGAGAAGATTGGAACTGATATTGCGGCAGGCGTATGCAGCAAACGTCGGGTCGCCTTGTTCGTTCGCCATCTGAAAGGCACGTCGAGCCGGGTCGACACTCTCCCGGAGCGGTCGTGTCCAGGGGACCACGAGCGCGAAGACCAGATAGGTCTTTCCTTCCAAGCGCCTCAATCCGCGGCGTTCGGTCAGATCGCAGGCCATCTTTCCGAGTCGATAACCTGCGTCGTAATGGCCGAAGCGGTTGCCGGCGATAAGCCCGACCGAGACGTAATGCGCAGGTGCGGCATCGCTGTTGCCACGCTCCAGGCTGAGATTGACCGCCCTGCAGATGGTGAGCGCGTACAAATTTTCGTCGGTGTATAACGTCGGTGCTCCAAGGGTGGTGAGCACGTCGAGCGTAGCCAGAGACTCCGGATCCTTCATCAGCGGCAGGTCGATGAGATCCTCGATCGCCCGCCTTCCCACCAGCATCCAGATCCGATCGTATTCGCGACACGCTTCCAGTTGGGTGGGATGCGCTGCCCAATCGATGCCCACATGCCGGAGGTATTCCAAACCGACAGCGACCGCGCGGTCGCTAGCCCCGAGCATCGTGTATAGGTCCACGCGCCGGCTCGCGACGGCCGCACGTTGGACCGTGTCGGCAGCGCGCGTTGCAAGCGCCGCGAGACGTTCCTCCGCGGACGGAAGTGCGCCCGTCCAGAGCTCGCAGTCGGCCCTATGCAGTTCCAGGGCGAAGGCAAGCGCCTGTCGGTGCTCCCACGAATCCTCCGCTATCAGCGCCGCGCCGGCGCTGAGATACGTAAGCGCAGAGGCGTAGGCAGACGAGGCCTTCGCGCGCTTGCCGGCAATCAGGTTCAGCTCGGCGAGCTTCTCGCGCTCGTCCTGTGACGTGATGAGGGGTGCCCCGCGGTTAAGCTGGTTGACGATCTCGAAGATCATCTCCGGCAGCTTTTCCGGCGGCAAGCAGGTCGCGAGCAACCTGCCTATCCGGAGATGGATCTGTGCGCGCGCATCTTCCGGGATCAGGGAGTACGCCGCCTCCTGAACCCGGTCGTGGACAAAGCTGCAGGAATCTTCCGTGCAGGAAATGAGACCTGCTCGAATTGCTTCCCGGAGCCGTTTCTGGAATCCGCCTCTCGGCCGCTGGCATACCGTCTCCAGCAGGACGAGTTCCGCGTCGTTACCCATGCATGCAAGCGTTTGCAGCACTTGCTGTGTTCCGATGGGCAGGCGATTCAGCTTGCCGACCATGAGCTCCACCACATTGTCGGTATAACCCTTCATATGGATGCGAGCGAGGTCCCAGGACCAGCGCGCCGCATCGTGATCGAAGGTAAGCATTCCCTCTTCGGCGAGCGAAGCAATGAACTGAATGGCGAAAAATGGATTGCCGGCGGTCTTGTCCAGCACCAGTTGCGCGAGCGGAGTGGCACGCTCTGGCCCGCAGCGAAGCGCGTCCGCGATCAACTGTTCAAGATGCTCCTGGGCAAGCGGCGCCAACTTGATCTCCGCCAACGCTCCGCCGGCGGCCTTGATGGCATCGAGCTTGCGCGTCAGCGGATGCACGGCATTGACTTCGTTGTCGCGATAGGCGCCGATCAGCATGAGGTTCTGCGGACGGGACCGGGTCAACAGGTCCTCCAGCAGGTCGAGCGTCGCCGCGTCGATCCATTGCAAGTCATCGAGGAAGAGCGCCAGTGGATGCTCTGGCCGGGCGAAAACGCCGATAAACCGACTGAGCACCAGCTGAACCCGGCGTTGCGCGTCTTGCGGAGGCAACTCCGGGACTGGCGGCGACGCTCCGATGATGAGCGCCACTTCGGGAACGAGATCCACGACAAGTCCCGCATTCGATCCCAGCGCTTCGCGAAGCGCGTCACGCCAGGGTTCCAGTTCCGCCTCGCTTTTGCCAAGCAGCGGCCGTAACAGACTCCGAATGGCTTGCGCCAGCGTCGAATATGGAATGTCGCGTTTGTACTGGTCGAACTTGCCCGCCGCGAAAAGCCCGCGCGACGGTAGCGGCGCCTGGTGCAGCTCGTTGACGATGGCGGACTTGCCGATGCCGGAATATCCCGAGACCAGCACCAGCTCAGGCGCCCCGTTTTCGATGATGCGTTCGAAGGCGGCGACCAAGGTCTCGACCTCACGCGATCTCCCGTACAGCTTCTCCGGAATCATCAACTGGTCCGGCATGTCGCGCTCGCCGAGCGGGAATTCGCCGATGCGTCGCTCGCTTTCCCATTGCGCAAGGCAGCGCAGCAGGTCCGCTTCAACGCCTGCTGCGGTCTGATAGCGCTCCTCCGCCGTTTTGGCGAGCAGCTTCATCACGATCGCTGAGAGGACTGGCGCCAGGTGGTCCACGCGCTCTTGCGGTGGCACCGCCTCTCTCGCGATGTGGCAGTGTACCCATTCCATCGGATCGGCGGCGGCGAAGGGCAGACTTCCCGTGAGCATCCGGTAGAGCGTCACGCCGAACGCGTAGAGATCGCTGCGGGAGTCGACCGAACGATTCATGCGCCCGGTCTGCTCAGGCGCCATGTAGGCGAGCGTACCGGCGATGGACTCGGGCGGCTCGGATCGTTGACGCTCTCGCGCAAGCCGCGAGGCGAGGCCGAAACCCGTGAGCCGAACTTCACCACTGTCGGGATTCACCAGGATGTTGGCCGGCTTGACGTCCTTGTGCACGAGCCCACCCTGGTGGACTTCGCCCAAGGCCGACGCGATGCCAATAGCGAGGCGCAGGAAGGTCCCCGAGTCCATCGGTGCATCGAGGAGACGCTCGAGGGGCTTGCAGCCGTCATCTTCGGGAGCAAGGGCCATTCGGACGCGCTCGTGGAGCCACGGGGCGTGAACCGCATCGAGTTCAATCGAGTTCATGGAATGCTGGTCGATTCTAGTCCTTGCCCGAGTGGTGAGCGGCCGGCCTATGACACCTACATGAGTGAGGTCGTCATTGTGGCCCACGAAAGCGCTCGAAGGTTGCGCGCGGCCAGGCTGGCTGGCGATGATCGAGCAACTGCGATCGACTCGTTACTGCTGGAGAAACGAGCATCAGAGAATACGATGTGAGCCATCCAAGTACACTCATGCTGGTTGGCCCAACCGGGTTCTCTACAATGCACATCTTTTTCGCCCTGAGCTGCGTGTCGATTGCGATGCCAGTTCTCGTCAGGATTACGTGACAGCCGCTATTCTGATAGCGGCATCCTACTCCAACAAGCATCATTATTAGTGCGGTGGTGATGCCAAGATTGGATTGCGCAACAATGGTGCGGCGCGTCCACAAATGGTGCTTTTCATGCCTTGTGCCAGCTATTGCGGAAGTTCGCCAGGGTAACCTCCTTTACCTGTTTGACCTTTAGGTCCGACACAGAATCAGCCGGAATGCCGGTCAGATGTCCCGCGTGCGCGGGATGACGACCGCCTGGCCGTGCCCCCTCCCATCCGTGTCCAGGAGTTGCCACAGCGTGGCCTCTTCGATCATGAAGCGCTGGCCTGACTTGGTGATGCGCACGCCCCTGTAGCCAGCTTCGTAGCCGATCTGTTGCACACGCGCGAGGAACTGCTGCCGGTCCTCGCGATTCTGGGGCTCGGCTGAGAGCCTCGACGGCAAGCGGGTGATTTCATCCCAGCTATATTCGAAGCGGCGCTGAGCGGCCTTATTGCCGTAGATAAAGAGCGGGTCGGGATCGGTATTGTGCGCGAGCACCGCGAACGGGGCGCACTCATAGAGCCATTTGGTAGCCTCGGACACCGGCATACCCTGAGGAACCAGCGGTTGACGGAGCAGCCGGGCGTAGCTGTCGGCGAGGAGTTCGTAGAACGCCGGGTTGCTGTGGAGTGGGACTATCTGAGACATTGCAACGGAAATCATGGGGGCTTTGTAAGACCATAACGCTTACGATACTGCATCTGCTGTGGTGACCCTCGCTTCAATTCACCTCGGGAAACCGGAGAATCGGCAGCTAGACCCTTGAGAAAGTTTATCTGGAGCCGAGTTGCCTGCTACCCGGTCTTGATTCTTGATGGTAGCCGGCAGGAGGTCGGACGGCTATTACATGAAACTGGAGTCACCCCCGTTTATGGCTTGAACCGCCGAGATTATCGGCTCGCGGCTGGATCAGTGCTTCGGGGCAACGTTTCGTCCAGCGCCTGGGGGTGCCGCTCGTCAGGAAGTTCTCCCAGGCCCTCTGGGTGTGGACGCCGTCGCAGGTGTCGGCCGGTCAGCGCATGAGCGCATGAGCGCGTGGGTGATTGTCGGCGTTGAGCGTTGGCCTCGTGAAGGACACCGCGCTGTCCGGCCACGCGCGCCAGAGGCCGGCGATCGCGAAGGGCTCGCCCAGGCAGACCAATGCGCCAACTCACTGCCTTGCCAGGCTCGCTGTTCCATCGCGGACCGCGCACCTCGATGTGGATACGCAGTGGAGTACCGGGCACCGCCAATGGTCCATCCCAGATCCAGTAGCAAAAGGCATTGCATAAATAAAAACTTATGTTCATCACAAGAATGTTTAATTGTCATTAATGCATTGCCGGGCTTAGGCTTCAGTCAAACTCACCTGACTGCGTGGACATTCAAAGATGGGCCAGCCAACCTCCGACCAAGGTCGCACTGCCAAGGCGCTCCTGACACGACACTATCCAGATGCCGGCACGGAACCGCCGCTAGGTGCTCATCTCGTCACTCCGCGCCACGGCTACAGCCACCATGGCATCTATGTAGGCGACGGCAAAGTTGTGCATTACGCTGGACTTGCCGGGTCGTTGCGTCGCGGCCCGGTCGAGGAAGTCAGCCTCACGCGCTTCGCCGCCGGATACGAAGTCTTGATCGAACCAAGTGCTGATCCGGTGTATGTCAGGCACGAAGCCGCCGTGCGGCGTGCACGCTCGCGGTTAGGCGAGAATCGCTACAGGGTACTGACCAATAACTGCGAGCACTTCTGCGCCTGGTGCCTGTATGGGGAAGGCCGTAGCGAACAAGTGCTTGCATGCTTCATCGACCCGCGCGCCGCCATTCGGACCGCGTTATGCCTGTTCACTGCATTCCTTGCGGCGGCATGGCCGATGCGGCGCACCGGGCCTTGGGTAAGCTGACGATCGATTCTTGCCGGTGGCTGTGGGGCTGTCCCTGGCGCGTCGCGCTTTGAGCATCTGATGTGTCCGGGAGAGCGGGGGAAGCCCACTTCCATCGTTCAGCACCGCAGCTTCGCCGTAGGGCCAGCGGGCTAGTGGCCGGGGGAAAGTCGTGGTAGGAGCGACGCCTTCAAGGTAGATCGCCACCCCGGGCATCGCCAGACCTACAAACGGTAGCCCACCGCGCCAGTTGGTTTGACCGCTTCATACCCCGGTGTATCGCGGCATCGGCGGGCCTGTCCCCACGTATCCCGGCAGGGCATGGGCATGGCGCTTTCAGGCAGCGCCACCTAAACCAAGGTATGACTTGGAGCTAGCTGATGCGCTAGCAAAAGCCAACCCACGCATAGAGGCGCGCGCGCACCGTCGCACCTATGCTTTGAGCTAGGGAAATCGAGCCCGCTCGACGATCCCGATAGCAAGGCATGCATCGCACCCGGACCGTGCAGTTCCACGGAGCAAGGCGCGATCCGCAACGCCATGTTCTGCTTGCCGGAGATCAGTACCGGCCCATCGACCACAGACCCGAGTAAATCATGACCACACGCACCCAACTCCGCCTTGCCATCGCCGGCCTCATCGGCGCGAGCATCCTGTCCACCAGCCTGGCCCATGCTGACGACCCGCGTACCAGCCCCGACAGCGCAGACCGGTACGGCTACGACGTCAACGTTAAGAGCAAGCGCGACTCCTTCACCGGTGGTGCGCGCAGCGGTCAGACTGACCGCAAGTTCGACCCCTATACCGAGGGTGCCCGCCTGGAAGGGACGTCCCGCCCGTTCGACGGCGCGGCGCAAGGCTGATACCAAGGCTGCCCATCACCGCGCGGGCAGCCCTTGTTTCCTGGCGGCAATACCACCCACGGAGGTTCGTGATGAACAACGTTGCTCTGATGCTTGAGCCCACGCGCGTCGGCGCAGCGGCGGAGACGAGGTTCGTCTCCGGTGTTCCCGGAGATTCAACACCGCCGTGCCCCGGCAGCCGCAGGCATGTCCTGTTGACGGCAGCGTGGCTTGGCATGTGTGCCGCCAGTTGCGCGATGGCTGCGGTCGTCGCGTTGTGGGCGCCGCTTTGACAGCGTGCCAGTGCCAGCGATAGGCGCGCTGGCTGGAGGCGCGCTTCAGGAGAGCGCGCCGGAGACCACGCCAAGCGCTTCGGCCTTGAGCACGAGGTCCGCCAGCGACCTGGATCCCATTTTCTTCATGGCCTGGCTGCGGTGGAGTTTTACTGTGATCTCGCTCAGGTTCATCTCAGCGGCTATCTGCTTGTTCATCAGGCCCCGTACTACCAGCGCCATTACTTCGCGCTCGCGCGGCGTCAGGAATTGATAGCGGCGGCGCAGGTCTGCGCCAGACTGGACGGAGGTACGGCGTGCTTCGTCGCGCGCCAGCGCGCTGCTGACCGCATCCAGCATGTCCTGGTCGCGGAATGGCTTGGCCAGGAAATCGGTGGCACCCGCTTTCATGGCCTTCGCGGTCATGGCGACATCGCCGTGCGCGCTCATGAAGACAATGGGGATGGGCATGCCGTCCGCGGTAATCTGTTCCTGAACCGCCAGGCCGCTCTGGCCCTTCAGGCGTACGTCCAGCACCAGGCAACTCGGCGCGTCGACCTGCTTGTGCGCGAGGAATTCCTGCGCCGAGGCGAAGGCCTCGACATGCAGGCCGACGGAACGCAGCAGCATGCTGAGCGCCGCCCGCATGGAATCGTCGTCGTCCACCACGTAGACAACGGGAGTGCCACCAGGCTCATTGCTCATTGTCCTTCCTCGTGCTGAATCGGCAGCACCACTTGCAGCGACGCGCCACCGTCATCCGGGGATTCCGCCCAGATCCGGCCCCCATGCGCTTCGACGATCGAACGGCAGATGGACAGGCCCATGCCCATGCCATCCGCCTTGGTGGTGAAGAATGGGTTGAACAGGTGCTCGGCATCCCCAGCGAGCAAGCCGTTGCCTGAATCGCGGACCGTCAGCTTCACCTGCTCCGGTTCGACCTGGCAGGTGCTGATCCACAGGCGGCGCCGGCGGCCGGTCATACAATCCATCGCCTGCACGGCGTTCACCACCAGATTGACCAGCACCTGTTGCAGCTGCACGCGGTCGCCGCGGATCAGCGAAGGCGGTTCATCCAGCTGCAGCATGGCTTCGATGCCATGGTCCTGCAGCTCGCGGCGCAGCAGTTCCACCGATTCTCGCGCCAGCGCGTTCAGATCGACTTCGGCATAGCTGGGATCGCGCTTTTGCGCCATCGCGCGGATCTGGCGGATGATCTCGCTGGAGCGCTTCGCGTCGCAGATCATCTGCCGGATCGATCGCGTGGCTTCGTCGATGTCAGGCTGCGGGCGGTGCAGCCATCGCAGCGCCGCATCCGCGCAGGTGACAATGGCTGCGATCGGCTGGGCGACCTCGTGGGCAATCGAGGCAGCGAGTTCGCCCAGTGTAGTGATGCGCGTGACATGGGCCAGTTCGGTCAGCGAGCGCTGCAGCGCCTGTTGCGTCAGCGTGGCCTCCGTCACGTCCATCAGGGCTCCGACATACTCGAGTTGGCCTGCGGCAGCGGTGGTTAGCCTGGCCACAAGGTGCACATGCTTGACCGAGCCGCCCGGCATCAGCAAGCGGTGCATGACGTAGATGCGCGGCACACCCGCCCGGATCTGCGAGCGGACTTCCTGTACCAGCGCCAGGTCGTCCGGGTGTGTCCGCTTCAACAGGTGATCGGAGGTGGGCTGTACGCCCATAGCGTAGCCCAGGATGCGGTAGGCCTCGTCCGACCAGGTCATTTCCTCTTCCGGCAGCCTCAGCGCCACGCTGCCGGTCTTGCTGAGCCGCTGCGCCTCGGCGAGGAAGGCCTCGCTGCGTGTCAGCGCGGCTTCGGCCTGGTGGCGTTCGGTAATGTCGTTGCTCGTCGCGAGGATGGCGGCCGGCTTGCCGGACTGGTCTCGCCACAGCGCCCACCGGCTGGAAATGGTGAGCGGCTTGCCGTCGCGGCGCGTGCGCTGCAACTCGCCGTCCCAGCGTCCGGTCCGCAGCAGTTCGGCTCGAATATGTTCCACAGGGACGGGGAAGCGGGTCTGCGTCAGCCGGTGGACCGACTGGCCCATGGCTTCATCCGCGGCCCAGCCGTAGACCTCCTCGGCGCCGCGGTTCCAGAAAGTGACGCTGTCGTTCATGTCGTACACGACGATGGCGTCATGCGTCAAGTTGAGCATCTGGATCTGCTCGCGCAGGCGCGCCGTGCTGGCCAGATTGCGCATCGCCAGCAGGGACGTAATCGTGATTGCCAGCACGCTGAATACGCAGCGCGCCAGCGAGCCGGCGCTGTCGTTGAAGCCCAAGGAAAGCGCGAACCCGACCAGCGTCAGGACCACACAGGCTGCACCCGCGGCAAGGGTTCTCCACCGCGATCCGCCCTGCGCGAACAGCAGTACCACCACCACGTAAAGCACGGCAATGGCGATATCCAGCGGCGTCAGTGCATCAATCAGGAAGACGGCCAGCGCGAGCGCCAGCGCGACCAGCGACTGCGCTCGCGTGCTGGGGCGCGCCGGGCCGATGGCGGGTAATGACTCGGTCATGCCGGACCTCTCGGGGCTGGCGGGCCAGCCGAAGACAGACGGGAAGGGAAAACGACGCGCTCTCTTCATGGGGGGCTCGTTAACATTGTTTTCTAGCGCTGGCGGCATGCCAATGCGCGAAACCCATGCCGGCCGGCATGGGTTGTAATCTGGCGCTTCGTCTTGCATGCCGATGCCAGGCACCGGCGCGCGCGGACCAATGTGCGCTGCGCGTGTCCGATTGCCTTCACTACGTCTCCCCCCGCGCGCAACCGCTACGGCTCGCGGGCCGACTCGCGCGCTATCTGTTCCAGGCATTCACATACCGCGGCGCCATCGGCGGGCTTGCAAAGGAAAGACCTTGCCCCGCACTCCAGCGCCTGCTTGCGGATGGCCTCGGTACAGAAGGCCGTGATGAAGATCACCGGTACGAGGACGCTGGCCTGAACGAGCGCCCTTTGCATTTCAAGGCCGGTCATGCCCGGCATCTGGATATCGGAGATCACGCACGCCACCTCGGCGGCACTGCCCGAATCCAGAAAATCACGCGCCGAGGAAAACGGGCGGGCTTCCCAGCCGAGCGAGCGGACCAGGCGCGATGTCGCCACGCGGACCGATTCGTCGTCGTCGACGATCGCTGCTATCTGATTGTTGTACAAGCGACTACCTCTGCCAAGCTGAGCAACGGGTCCGCGCACCGACCGTGGGCGGGATCCACATCCTATGCCGGTATCTTATGTACGCTGCTTGCCGGGTGGAATTACATGAAGGTATAGGTTTTGGCGGCGCCCCGGCCGCTGCGTATCCCGACGTATCTGGTCGGCGGCACCTTATCAGCGCCGTTCCGCATGCCATGGAGGCACTGGCCCGGTAATAGTGCATGTCCGCACACCTGGAGTCACCGCACGGCGTGCCCTTGGCAGTGCTGCCGTGTTCCAGGCGGGAGCATCGAGAAGGGTGCAGCGTCCACCAGGGACGGCTCGTGCACAAGGACGTCAAGCCGGCAAATATCCTGGTGAACCCCGACGGTGGCGAAGTTCGGCTCACGGGTTTCGGCCTCGCCTCGCGGCTTGAGCTTGGAGGATGCGCTATCGAAATCGATAGTGCTGTTTCATCACGACGGCCGGGACGGGCGCCAACACGCTTGGCCGCCTACGACATTTGTAAATGGACCCACCTAGTCCATGCCGACACTCCAGCTATATGTAATAGCGAAGCTTCGTCTTTGTATCTACCATCCAACCAGCTTGAAGCCGTGACAGAGTCAGACACGATCCGAGGATGAGCATTTTTTTTGCCAGCTGTGCGAGGGGTCTTAGCACGAATTGCGAGGAACCCGTCGATACATTGCTGGATTGCATTAGCGTCCTTTGTCTCAATCGACTGGCATGGCATGCGTTCGGCTTTAGAAGTCGTTTTGGTGGGCCTCTGGGTGCGCCGAGGTCGTGCCGGGCTCGGCATACCCGCCTCGGTGAGACACATTGGGCCCGCGCGTCATCCGATGCGGTTGATGGCAAAAAAGCCCATTCCCAGTCGTTCCGGGGACTCAGACCCATCCATCCAAAGTGCCCGCAGTTGCGAACGGCGCCATACGACGCGTCGCGCTGTCGCTGGGCAGTCGTCCACACGAAGCGTTGATCCGTCCGCGACTCGTGATTCGCGTTTCAACACTGGAGACATCCATGGCTGTTTCTGCCCTCCCATTGGCACCTGCTGACCAGGTCGAGCGTGCAGGGACGCCGACCAATGTCTTGTACGAAAAGAAGGGTCTCATCGGCTAAGTGACATTGAATCGGCCCAAGGATTTCAATGCGCTGAGCCAGGACACGCACCGCTCACTTTCAGGGGCGCTGAGCCCGTACACCGTGGACAACTATTAACAGGAAACAACTATGGCAAGTGACAATATCTTTTCTGGCCTGAGGGTGGTGGACCTCGCCAGCTTCATCGCAGGTCCCAGTGCCGCGGTCATCCTTTCCGACTTCGGTGCCGATGTCATCAAGGTGGAGCCTCCGGCGGGAGATCTTTGGCGACATGCCCATGAGCTACCGCCGCAGCCACAGGCGAAGGATCCCTATGCCTGGCACCTGGCCAACCGCAATAAGCGCGGCATCACACTCAATCTGAAATCTTCGAGTGCTCAGCCGGTCCTGCAGCGCCTTATCGAGTGGGCTGATGTGTTCATTGTCAACACGCCGCACCCCGCACGCAATCGATTGAAGCTCGAATATGACGACGTGGTGCAACACAACCGCCGCCTGATCTATGCGGATGTGACGGGCTTCGGCGAAAAAGGGCCGGACGCCGACCTGCCGGGCTTCGACATCACTTCCTACTGGGCGCGCAGCGGATTGCTGTCCATGACACGCGATGCCGGCGCCCCGCCAACCTGGCCGGTGGCCGGCAGCGGTGACAATGCGACCGCCGTGGGCCTGTATTCCGCCATCGTCACGGCGCTCTATCGCCGGGAGCGCACGGGTGAAGGTTCGTACGTCACGACATCACTGCTTGCGGAGGGCGTCTGGGCCGCGAGCGTTTCGATCCAGGCCGCACTGTGCGAGGCGACGTTCTATGGGCTGCACGATCGCAAGCATCCCGCCAATGCGGTCCTGAACGTGTACCGCGCTGCCGATGACACCTGGTTCGTTCTCATCGTCATGCCGGACAAGTTCCAGGAGGTGGCGCAAGCTCTGGGCCGCAAAGACATTTTGACGGATCCGAGGTTCTCGGATCCTGCGAAGTTGATGACAAACATGCCCCAGCTGACGGCGATTCTCGATGACATGTTCGCAGCGCAACCCATGACGCATTGGCAGCAGATCTTCGAAAGCGTCAACGTTACGTTCGGCGTCGTGCGCGGTCCGCAAGAAGTCATCAACGACCCACAGCTTCGGCTCAATGACATTGTCGTTCCACTGGAAGGCGCCCCCGGCAAGCTGACTTCCACCATCAGCAGTCCAATACAAGTGCATGGCGTAAGCAAGGTGTCGGCCAGGCGCGCCCCGTCTCTTGGCGAACACAACGAGGATGTTTTGAAGGAACTCGGCTTCGGCGCGAGGGATATCGATGCATTGCTGTCGAGCGGTGCCCTTGGGAAGATGAAGGAGGAGCAGCGATGAATCAATCAGCGGGTCGCTTGTTTGTACTTGATTTGAGCGGCGGCCGAATCTTCTCCATGAATCCGGACGGCTCTGATCTGAAGACCCTGGTCACGGGATGCCGCCACCCGGATGGCATCGTGTTGGATCTGGAGAAGGGGCATGTCTATTGGACGGATATGGGTGTTCCCGATCGCAACGATGGGATGATCGAACGCGCGGATCTTGACGGTCGTAACCGCACGACGATCATTCCGGAGGGTGCCACCTACACGCCGAAGCAGATCCATCTCGATAGCAAAAATCGCAAGCTCTATTGGTCGGATCGCGAAGGCATGCGGGTCATGCGCTCGAATCTCGATGGCTCGCACATCGAAACGCTCGTGGAAGCCGGCCGCGGCGATGGCGACCGCAGCGATGCGTCGAACTGGTGTGTGGGTATTACGGTTGACGCTGAGCGCGGGCACATCTACTGGACGCAGAAAGGCCCGGACAATGGCGGACGCGGCCGCATCTTCCGCGCGAATCTAGAGATTCCCCCGGGCCGGGACGCCGCCAATCGTCAAGACATTACCGTCTTGTTCGACGGACTGCCGGAGCCGATCGATCTGGAGCTCGACCTCGAGAATCGGCATCTGTATTGGACCGATCGCGGCGATCCCCCGCGCGGCAACACTGTGAGCCGCACGTCCATTGACGGCAAGCCGAGGCAGGAAATCGTGCTGAACGATCTGATGGAGGGAATCGGCCTTGCGTTGGACGTTCCGGGCAATCGCATGTTCGTGACCGACCTGGGCGGCTCGGTCTACTCCGCTGAACTCAATGGGTCGCCGAAACGAGTACTGGCCTACATGCAGGGAAATCTCACGGGCGTGGCCTACGCGAAAATCACTCCGACGGAGAAATGATGACGAACTTTGACAAACCTATTCGCCGCATTGCCATCGTTGGCACCGGAGTCATCGGTGCCAGCTGGGCTGCACAGTACCTGGCCAGCGGCTTCGACGTGATCGCGACCGATCCGGCGCCGAACGCGGAAGCCAACTTGCGCAAGTTCGTAGACGATGCCTGGACGGTGCTCACGCGCATCGGGCTGTCTCCCGGTGCTTCGCGTGACCGTCTGGAGTTTACGCCCGATATGAAGCAAGCGCTGGCGAAGGCCGACTTCGTGCAGGAGAACGGTCCGGAGCGGCTGGACTTCAAAATCAAGCTCTACGCTGAGATGGACGCCGTGACGCCGCCCGATTCACTGATCGCGTCGAGTTCCTCGTCGCTGACCATGAGTGCTGTTCAGTCAAAGTGTGAGCATCCGGAACGGTGCGTCATCGGACATCCGTTCAATCCCCCGCATGTTGTGCCGCTCGTTGAAGTTGTGGGCGGTGCAAAGACATCGCCGGCGGCCATCGAAAAGGCGATGACGTTCTATAAGTCCATCGGTAAGCGGGCGATTCTCCTGCGCAAGGAGGTCCCCGGGCACGTCGCGAACCGACTCCAGTCGGCGCTGTATCGCGAAGTGTTGTATCTCGTCGAGCAGGGGGTGCTCAGTGTGGCTGACGCGGATGACGCGGTGAGCTGGGGGCCGGGGCTTCGCTGGGGCGTGATGGGGCCAAGCCTGCAGTTCCACCTCGCCGGTGGCGCCGGTGGCATCCAGCATTTCATTGACCATCTGATGCCACCCGTGCTTGAAGCTCTGTGGAAGGAACTCGGGACTCCGCGGCTTACCTCCGAGTTCAAACAAAGATTGGCCGACGAAGTACAGCAAGAGGCCGCCGGGCGGTCGGTCGCACGGCTGGCGGAGGCGGAAAACGAGATGCTGGTCGGTCTGCTTCGCTTGCGATCCGGGCACAGCTGAGCGTGGCGGGACACCGTGGCGGCACAAGTCGCGCCCCGTCGCGTGGTCGTCAGTGCGCACCAACAGAAAACAAGCTCGATGGCACAAGCGCGTTGATCGAGAAGCGGCGGCCGAGGTTTAGCGATCGCAGGGCCTTCGGCTCCCCGCATGCAGCATGACTGCACGCTGCTCGCTCGCGTGCGCGTCCCCATTAACCACGAGTGGTTCTAAACACGAAAGAGATTGGAGCATTGCAATGAGTTACACCGCACCCGTGAAAGACATGCTGTTCACCATGTCAGAGCTCGCCGGACTTGAGCGCGTGTCCGCCTTGCCCGGCTTCGAGGACGCCACGCTGGAAACTGCGCAGGCGGTCATCGAAGAATGCGCGAAACTATGCGGCGACGTGCTTGCGCCGCTTAACGCTGTAGGCGACACGCATCCGAGCACCTGGAGGGACGGTACAGTCACCTCGCCGCCCGGCTTTGCCAATGCGCTCCGTCAATTCTCATCCGGCGGATGGCAGGGTGTAAAGCACCCGGTCGAGTACGGCGGCCAGGGGCTGCCTCAACTGATTGCGACGCCATACTTTGAGATGACCAACGCGGCCAACCTGGCGTTCGCGCTTTGCCCGATGCTGACCGACGGCGCGATCGAAGCGCTGCTGACGGCTGGCAGCGAAGAACAGAAGCAGCGCTTTGTACCGAAGCTCGTCTCGGGCGAGTGGACCGGCACGATGAACCTCACCGAGCCGCAGGCAGGATCCGACCTCGCCTTGGTACGCACTCGCGCCGAGCCGCAGGGAGACGGTACGTATCGGCTCTTCGGCACGAAGATCTTTATCACATGGGGCGAGCACGATATGGCGAAGAACATCGTCCATCTCGTGCTGGCGCGCACGCCGGATGCGCCGGAAGGCGTAAAGGGAATTTCGCTATTCATCGTGCCGAAGTTCCTCGTGAACGACGACGGCTCGCTCGGCGAGCGCAACGATGTGCAATGCGTGTCGATCGAGCACAAGCTCGGCATCAAGGGAAGCGCGACGGCGGTGCTCCAGTTCGGCGATCATGGCGGCGCGCTCGGCTATCTCGTCGGGGAGGAGAGCCACGGCCTCGAGTATATGTTCATCATGATGAATGCGGCGCGCTTTGGGGTCGGTACGCAAGGGATTGCCCTCTGCGACGCGGCCTACCAGAAGGCCGCCGCCTATGCGAAAGAGCGCGTGCAGAGCCGGCCGGTGGACGGTTCGGCCATGCAGTCCGTGGCGATCATCCGACATCCCGACGTTCGGCGAATGCTCGCGACAATGCGCGCGCTGACCGAAGCCGCCCGCGCTCTCGCGTACGTAGCGGCTGCGCACGCCGATATCGCGCACCGTCACCAGGATGCGGCAACCCGTGCCGAACACCAGGCGATCTATGAATTTCTCGTGCCAGTCGTGAAGGGATGGAGTACCGAGTCGGCGCTTGAGGTGACGAGCCTGGGCGTGCAAGTCCACGGCGGCATGGGCTTCATTGAAGAAACAGGCGCGGCGCAGTATTACCGCGATGCGCGCATCCTCACGATCTATGAAGGCACGACCGCGATTCAGGCAAACGATCTCGTTGGCCGCAAGACGCTACACGACCACGGTGCGGTCGCGCACGCGTTGTTGGCCCAAATCGGGTTGACGCTCGATGAGCTGCGTGCCGAGCAGGGCAAACCGTTCGAGTCGATGTACAAGCATCTCGCGCAGGGGCAGCGCTCGTTGCAGGCGGTAGTCCAGTTTGTTGTCGCGAATGCTATGCACAATCCGAATGCGGTATTCATCGGCAGCGTCCTGTACTTGAAGCTTGCGGGTATTGTACTGGGCGGTTGGCAGATGGCCCGCTCCATGCTCGTCGCCTCGCGCAAGCTGTCTGATGACCCCTCATTCTACGGCGCGAAGATCGCGACCGCCCAGTTCTTCGCCGAATACTTGCTGCCGCAGGCGGTTGCGCTCGACGCATCGATCACGGGCGCGGACGGTTCGGAAGCCGTGTTGGCCCTTGCGGATGATCAGTTTTGACGGGAGCGTTAGGATGGCGACCGTAATCGGGGCAGAAAGCCCCTCCGCGCGATGGATCGAGCAGTACGGCCCACGCGAGTCGATTGAGTACGACGTCGTCATCGTGGGCGGCGGCCCAGCCGGCCTTGCCGCGGCGACCCGCCTTAAGCAACTGGCGCAGGAAAAAGGCGTCGAGATCGGTGTGTGCGTGCTTGAGAAGGGCTCTGAAATCGGCGCGCATATCCTGTCGGGCGCGGTCATGGATCCGCGCGGCTCTCGTCCGTGTTCCTCTCGAATGCGAACCATGAGGAGAACCAGCCCGCACACCTGACGCTGAAGGATCCGAGCGTGCCCGTGGATGTCAACCTGGCCATCTATGCCGGCCCGGAAAGCCGCTATCGTCCCGCGGCAGTCTACGAGTTCGTCAAGAGCGAGGATGGCAGCGATCGCCTGGTCATCAATGCGCAGAACTGCGTGCATTGCAAGACCTGCGACATCAAGGACCCGACGCAAAACATCCTGTGGGTTACGCCTGAGGGAGGAGGGGGGCCGAATTGTCCGAATAGGTGAAGGAAGTAGCCCGATACCGTGTGCTCCGGCGCTCAAATGAAATCGGCGTCCCGCGGGCGTCCTTCGGCAGCGACCCGGCATTAAACGATCCAGGAGAGTATGTCGTGAAAATTCTCGTACCAGTCAAACGTGTAAGATCGTCGCGCCGCAGCTCTATATCGCGGTGGGCATCTCCGGCGCGATTCAGCATTTGGCTGGCATGAAGGATTCTAAGGTGATCGTCACGATCAACAAGGATCCTGAAGCGCCGATATACAGCGTCGCCGATTTCGGATTGGTGGGTGACCTTTTCGATATCGTCCCGGAACTGGTCGCAACACTGAGTTAACCGCAGTCGTCGGCACATGGCATCGCTATGCCATGTGCCTGATCACGCAAGATCACCGAAGAGGTTATTGGCCGCGAGCGGCTCGCCGACAAGGGGGACGCGAGCAACGCCTGGACGATGCCGACTTCGGGAAGGCTTTGATTGGGAACAGGAAGCGGCAGGTGTGGGACCGGGGTCTTTCGCATCCTAATTCCTGGATGCCGGTGACGGTGCTGCCGAGCAGTTGAGATTGAGCGGAAAGAATCAGCTTACATAACGTCCGCTGATGGGATTGTTTCCATCACAGAGGCCAGAATCATTGCCTCGGCGTTCGGCGGGGCAGGAAGTTTCAGGCGAGGACGATACACGGCATCACCTTTGGCAATAACCTGCCCGCTCACTGCGCAGATGCCACTGTTCCGCGCGATAGCGCGTTGCCACTGTTGCTCGCCATAATGGCCGGTGGTCGAGTCGCTCCACGCCACGGTGGCAGAAGCCTGACCGTGTCGTTCCAATATTTTGGCTGCGCACCTCTGGAAGGAATCGTGGCGATACTCTGGGCGGGCAGGCTGATCTCTCGGTATGTGGATCCCTCCATCAGGGCTGAGAAGGGTCATGGTGTGGAACCAGGCGCGATTGGCTTTGGAAACTATCTGCATGGTGGTGCTCCTTCGAACATCGAGAAAGCTCAGCGGCAAGGTGTCGTGACGTGAGTTCTACCGGTCCACTACCGACCGGGAAATCGGCTGAGTGCCGGCGAAAGAAGGCGTGATCCGGTTTCGCCGTGCATGGACGGCGCTACCTGCCGGAAACGGAGCGTGGACAGATCAGCGTATTAGCGCTCATCGAGCCGGGACTCCCTTCACCGTCCTTACCTGGTTTTGATAATACTGGAAGGGGGAAGGACTGCCATTACATAAATGTGGAATCAGCTACGTGTGTGGCTTCCTCCAATGGAGCATCTAATGCTCGCTGGCTTCGATGGTTGCGAGCGGCAACACAACGGTCAAAGCGAAGCCTTGATTGGGTGCGGTCTTGATCCGGATGGAGCCGCCGAGGCGCGCGGCACGCTCACGCATTCCCAGCAGGCCGAAGGCGTTCGCGTTGGCGTGCGCGTCATTCGGGCTACCACGGCCGTTGTCTATGACGCGTACTATGCAATTCGTCTCGTTGCGCACGATTTCGAGCGTCACTGAGGTCGCCCCCGAATGGCGCGCGACGTTTGTCAGCGCTTCCTGGACGATTCGAAACACCGCCGTGCCGCCCTCGTGATTGAAGGCAATGTCATTCGCGTCAATTCGGCGGACCACCTGTACGTCGTGGCTCGCCGAAAACTCATCGATTAGCCAGTTGACTGCTGGAACCAGGCCAAGGTCGTCCAGCATCGTGGGACGCAGACCTGCCGCAATCCGCCTTACCGAACCAATGATTTGGTCGATCAGTAAGTAAACTCTGTGCAAGTTGGCAACCGGCGCGGGCGTCTCAGCAGCAATAAGCGGGTCTTCGATCTTGGCGGCTTCCACTTTCAGCGTCGCCAACTGCTGCCCAAGATCGTCGTGCAGTTCGCGTGCGATATGATTCTTCTCCTCCTCCCGTACGTGCTGAATATTCGCCGACAGGCGCTGCAGTTCTTCGCGCGATTCGCGCAATGCGTCATCAGCCCGTTTCCGATCTGTAATATCCATGATCCAGCCCACCATGCGATAAGGCTGATCGGAATCGTTCCACAGTGCTTGCCCACGAGACTGAACCCACCGGAAATCGCGCGACTTGGTTTGAACTCGATACTCCTCGTCGTAGACGCATTTATGCTCCAGATGCGCTATTAGGCTGGCGGATACCCGATCGGTGTCTTCCGGGTGAATGGCATCCCGGAGCACTCGCGCTTCATTAGGCAGTTCGCTATCCTCGTAGCCCATGATTTTCTTGAAATAGGGCGAAATATACATTGCACCAGTCTGCAGATTCCAATCCCACAACCCCGCGGTAGCACCGGCCACGGCGAGCTGAAATCGCTCCTCACTCGCTCTAAGAGCCGCCGCGATGTGATGACGTTCGATAGCGTAACGAATTGTGCGACCCAGCTCCGACGGATGGATATCTCGCTTTAGAAGGTAGTCTTGCGCACCTTCCTGTATGGCCAGTAAGCCGACCGATGCGTCGTCCAGACCCGTGAGAACCAGTACCGGAACACCCGGCGATAGCCGAATGAATGTTCTGACTGTGTCCAGCTTCTGGGCATCGGGCAGTCCAAGATCCAGCAGCACGACATCGAAAGGCATGGATTGTGCGCGAGCCAGGCCGTCCGACAGACGTTCGGCCCGAACCAGCCGATGCTCGAATTCCACCACATCCGCCAGCGCCATTTCAATCAAGAACGCATCGCTGATGCTATCTTCGAGCAGGAGAATCCTGATTTCCTTCGACGTACTCATGGTTCTCTGGGCGGCAGCGTCACTATGCCAAACCAGAACTCATTGATGCTTCGTACAACGTCGATGAATTTGTTGAAATCAACCGGCTTCGTAATGTAACAATTGGCATGGAGCCCGTAGGATCTCGCCACATCCTCCTCTGATTTGGAGGTGGTCAGCACGACCACTGGGATGTTCATCAGTTCCGGATCTGTTTTCACATCCTCGAGCACTTCCCGCCCGCTCTTTCGCGGTAAATTGAGATCGAGAATGATGAGTCCCGGACGGGGTGCGGCGCAGTGTTTTCCCTCATGCCGCAGGTATTCCATTGCCTCCACGCCGTCGTCTACCACATGCAGCGGATTCAGTACCTTGAAATACTCAAGCGCTTCACGTGTCATCATCACGTCAGTGGGACTGTCTTCCACGAGGAGGATATGAAGGAGTTCGTCGGATGCGTTGGTAACCATGGTGGCCGTTGGGATGTTATCGCGACGGAGTTCCGTCATCCACCTTCGCGTACAGAGTAAAAAAGAACGTCGTGCCCTTATCCGGAGCGGACTCGACCCAGATGCGGCCGCCGTGCTGTTCAACGATTCGCTTGCATAGGGCAAGACCGATTCCCGTGCCGGGATGTTCGGCGCGGGTATGGAGGCGCTGGAATACCAGAAAGATGCGCTCAAAATACTGAGGGTCGATGCCGATTCCGTTGTCCTTGACCCAGAACATCCATGAATCGCCCTGACGTTGGGCACCTACATCGATCTGCACGGGACGGTCCTTGTCCCGAAACTTGATAGCGTTTCCGACCAGATTCTGAAACAACAGCGTCAGTTGTGTGGGAGTGGCAAGCGCCGTTGGCAATGCAGAGCGGCTAATCTGCGCGCCGGCTTCCTCGATCACGACGCTCAAACTCCTTAGCGCCTGAGCAAGTGTTTGTCCGCAGTCAGTCGGCTGCCGTGTATCTACCGATCGACCCACACGGGAATAGGTGAGCAGGTCGTCGATGAGCGCCTGCATGCGGGTGGCGCCATCCACCGCATGCGCAATGAACTCATGGGCCCGTGGATCCAGTTGGCCCTGATATCGGCGTTGGAGCATTTGCAAGGAGCCGGCGACTGCACGCAGCGGCTCTTGTAAGTCATGAGAGGCCACGTAGGCAAACTGTTCAAGGTCGTGATTGGAACGGGCCAGATCATCCGTCTTTCTAAGCAGTTCCTGCTCCGCACGCTTTCGCGCTGTGATATCGACAATCGCGCTGAGCACAAATACTTCCTCGGGCGTTCTAACCGGATTGAGTCCGATCTCGACCGGGAACTCGGAACCGTCCTTGCGCAGCGCATAAAGCTCGCGACCAATTCCCATTGGACGGCTCTTAAGGTCCCCATAGAAAGCACTGCGGTAGCCTGGGTGAGCAGCACGGAAGCGCTCGGGCACGAGCGTTTCAATGCTCTTCGCGATCAGTTCGTCGCGCTCATAGCCAAACAGCTTCTCCGTCTGCGCGTTCACGAGAACGATCCGGCCAGCGCTGTCCACCATCACCATGGCGTTGGGCGCCGCCTCCACCACCTGGCGAAAGAGTTCGTTGGTGAGGCCAATTGATGCCTTGCGTGGGTCCATCCAGCCTCCCGGCAAGATTTCGTTGCACTTCAGCAAAAAGCGACGCTTACGCATCTTCACCTGGGGCGCTGCACAGACCGTTTTTCAACGCGTAACGAATGAGTGCAACGTCGTTGTTCATCTGCATCTTTTGATGAATCCGCATTTTGTAGGTGCTGACCGTTTTGGAGCTGATGCTCAGCCCGTTTGCGATCTCGGAGACCGTCTCGCCACTCACAAGCCGTCTGAAGACGTCGAATTCACGATCCGATAGCTGTTCGTGCGGCAACGTCTCGGCGTCCCGGTCCAGGTTGCGGGCGATGCGCTCGGCCATGGCGGGGCTCAGGTAGACGCCGCCGCTCGCGACTTTGGTGATCGCAGTGACCAGATCCGTCATTGCGCTCTCCTTGGTCAGATAGCCCCGCGCGCCGCACTTGAACGCACGTTCCGCGTACTGGTGCTCGCCGTGCATGGTCAACACGATCGCGCGCACGGGCACCTTTTCTTTTTTCAATTGGCGCACGACCTCAAGGCCATTGCGTCCTGGCATTGACAGGTCCACCAGCATGACCTGCGCAGGCGTGCTGCGCCCAAGGCGCAACGCCGCGTTGCCGTCGGCCGCTTCGCCTACCACGTGGAATCCGGTTGCCCTCTCGAGGATATGCCGCAGGCCCTCACGCATCAATGCGTGGTCATCGGCGATCAGTACGCAAATCATGCCTTCTCTCTCCACGTTTGTCGCAGACGGCAGTGCAAGGGAACCCGACTCACGTTCGCCGTTGTCTGCCTTGCATAGCTTGACGCAGCGGGCGGTGGTTTTTCCCCCTCAGAGGCACATCCCATCAGCCTTTCGCGCTCAGGGCGAGGCGCGATCCTGGAAAGGCTACAAGGTTGTGCTCGGCTGCGACACTACATATTTATGCAATCCGGGACACGGTGCAGGCGCTTTCAAGCAATCTCTTCATCACTGGCAGAGTGATGTCGCATTCTGTGATGGCGGGGATTTGCGAGTCGTTGGAGATTTACCCGAGAAGTTGCGGGCCGTCGATGCGGCGCTCGCCAGAGCGCGCGTGTGCATTGTCAGGAGACCGCCGACTGGTGCCATCTCGGCGTAGTACCTGAACAACGTCGTCGTGCAGGACCACCGCGCGATCAAGCGGCGCACTCGGCCCATGCTCGGCTTCAAGTATTTCCGGTGCGCGTGTATCCCGGGCAAGCCGTTTGCTGGATCGGTGGCGCTTTTTCGACCGCACGTGGCCTTTTCAGGCAAGCGACACAAATCAACTCCGAGCTTGCGAGATCGCGCGAAGAATCGCGTCGCCGCGCGAAGTTAGACTGGCATTTATATATCCGGTCCGTCCGCGTTCGACGGTTACCAACTGCTGCTTATGCAAGACGTCCAGTTCGACTCGGTCAAGGACATGGGCAAGATTGCCGGCCTTGACGAGCATCAATGTAGCAAGCTCATGCGCGCTTAGCACCTCTGTCTCCATACTAATCTTGAAAGCTGCCGTCTCACCTGAAGCACAACAAGGTTATTTCCTGGCGTGCGCTGGTCTTCGTTGCTATTTCCGGGGGGAAGACTCCTGATCCAAAGTTTCATGCCTGTATCCATCACAAGTAGAGGTTGGGTCCGGGGGGGGGCCGGCTTTCGAACCGCCGCGGTCAAGCCATGATGCTGACGCCGCCGTCAACAAAGATAGTGTTGCCCGTGATGTGCCGTGCGAACGGTGACGCCAGAGCGGCACAGGCGTAGCCGACATCCATGATGTCGGCGAGTTTACCCATCGGCGCGCGCTCGAGCGCCTCGTTGAGCAGCAAATCGAAGTCCTTGAGTCCGGATGCAGCCCGTGTCTTCAGGGGCCCCGGTGAGATCGGATGAACGCGTATGCTTCGCGGACCGAGTTCGCTTGCAAGGTATCGGCAAGATGCTTCAAGCGCCGCCTTGACCGGCCCCATCAGGTCGTAGTTCGGCACGACACGCGTAGCGCCAAGGTAACTCATGGCGAACAGCGACCCGCCCTCGTCCATCAGGGGCGCAGCGAGTCGTGCCATGCGGATGAACGAATGACATGATATGTCCATGGCCTTCGCAAAGCCTTCAGGGGAGCTGTTAATGAGGCCGCCCTGCAAGTCTTGCTTTGGCGCGAAGGCGATCGAATGCACGCCGATGTCCATCCGCCCCCATGTTGTTCGCACGACATCGAAGAGCGCTTCCAGTTCACCCGGCTTCGACACATCGAGGGGCATTAGCAGAGTAGCTCCAAGCTCCCGACTCAGCGGCTCGACGTAGGCTTTCGCCTTCTCACTCGCGTACGTGAGCGCCAGTTCGGCACCCATTTCGCGAAATGCGCGCGCGCAGCCGTAGGCGACGGAATGCTCGTTTGCGATTCCAAGAATCAATGCTTTCCGGCCGGCAAGCGGCTGATTGGCTACGTCTGGCATTCAGGCCTCCAGTTGTTCCAGATAGTGCGATATTTCTCGCGTTTGCATTTCACAGCGTGCTCCGCCATCAAGGCAGTACAGTCGATTTCAGGGGCTTTTCTCGCAGGGCGAGGCCGAGCTTGGCGGCAACGCGGTCGAGGCGGACCTGCTGCGCCGGCGCGATGTCGCCACGCGTAGCCGCGAGTGCTCGCGCGGCGTCGAGTGCCCGGCGGCGCTCGGACGTTGTCGGGAGCAGTTGCGTAAGGCCCGCCACCGCGCGTTCTTCGTCCCACAGCACGAGGAACGTCTGACGCTTGGCTGCTTGCTTCAGGTCAGCAAGACGGATTGTGCGGTCGAGCCCGGACTCGTGAAGCAACTTGCGCATCGCATTGAACGGACGCTCGTCGACGACATGGAGTTCGCGGCCGCAATAGACCAGTACCCGCATCGCGCCGTCAAGGAAAGTGCCATGCTCAAACGACGCTTCAAGCTCACGGCGCTTAAGGCGTTTGACTTCTTCGTTCAGCCAGCTATCGGCCTCGTGCAGGCGTTGTTGCACGGACTCACGCTTGAGGCCGACCAGTGCCGCGAGCCACGGTGACTCGTAGACTGCCTTGAACACCATCTCGACTGCGCTGTCGCGGCATACCCGATAGGTATCGAGCGCATGCGCGATCGCATGCGATATGCCATGCTCGCTTTCAAGCAGTGGGTTCGTGGGCGAAGCCGCCTGGCGGTGCGCACGCACTGCATCAGCCGTGATCTTGACACCCCACATCGCCGGATTCAGGTCTGACAGCGTCCAGCGCTCGACGCGTGCAGGGTTCATCAGCCTGGTGCACGCAGCCGTCCACGGATTCGATGAAGCTTTCACGAATGGGGATACAAAATTCTCATAGAGGCTCTGATTGATTTCGGCGATTCGCTTGACAACTTCAAATGCGCGCTCGTCGTCGCGCCCGTCATCGAGTGCAAGTATGTCGTCGATCTCGCGCGCTTCGAAGCGGATCAGGTAGCGTCCCTTGACAAACTCCAATCCCGGCAGATCCGACCGCATATCCTCAATCACCGCCTCATATAAACCGGGCGGCAGAGTATCGATCAGATCGAGCGCGCTGATGAATTCCGCATGCTCCTTCTTCGCAACACCCGCGGAGACGAAAATTCCCAAATGACCGATCTTTTCGTTCAGGCAATAGACGATCGTCTGTTCGTGGATTCGGATCTCCTCGACACTGTCGTACAGGTCAGGAATCCAGTTCAGTGCCTGTTGCGGCGGCGTAATGTTGTCGCCCCAGGAGGCGAACACGATGATGGGCGAACGGATGTTGCGCAAGTCGATACGAATGTTGCCGTCGGCCGACAGCACCTCGCCTGCGGACAAACGATTGCCGACGAAGAGGTTTTGCGTGATCCATTCCATTTCTTCCTTGTTCATTAGGAAATGGCCACCCCACCAGCGCTCGAACTCGAGGAAGCGCCCCGCTTCGGTATCGATATTCGCGTAGACGTTGTAGAGCTTATTCCAGTAGGTGTTCGCCGGATTCATCTGTTCGAAGTTGTTGACCAGATAGGCACCGTCGAACATGCCATTCCCGAGATCGCCGGCGAGCGATGCGAGCCATGTTCCCCCGAGCATGCCACCTGTATAACGCATCGGGTTCTTGCCTTCGACGCCAGCCCAGTACGAGACGGGCGATCCCGCGAGCAGAATCGGCCCGACGCGCTCGGGCTCTGCTGCAGCCAGAATCAGGAGCGCCCATCCTCCTTGACAATTCCCAATCACGAATGGTTTGGCCTCGGCGTCTGGATGCAATTGGGCTACCCGTTCCAGAAACGCGGCTTCGGCTCGTGCGACGGATTCGATCGTCTGGCCCGGCTCCGGGTACGGGTGGAAGAACACGAAGTAACATGGGTGTCCCTGGCGCAGTGCGATGCCGATTTCGCTGTCCATCTTGAAGCCCCCGATACCTGGGCCATGTCCTGCGCGCGGATCGATGACGACGAATGGGCGTTTCGTCGGGTCCGGCGCGGTAACGCCATCGGGCGGAATGATGCGGGCCAATGCAAAGTTTACCGCTTGTGGCAGTTCGCGACCATCCGCGACAACTTCGTACTTGAACGCAAGGACTGGCGGTTTGCCAGCACTCGCGTGATCGAGGTAGATGTTTCCTCGCTGGCGCAGCAAATCCAGAAACAATGTGCCCCTTTGCAATGTGTCAGTCGCATATTCGATGATGCATTGGGTCGGCTCGGCAACGCGAGAGACGGTATCGGTCACAGTGGACATGCGTACGGCTCCGGTGGATAGGGTTGTTTCAAACGCAAATTCGATCTGGGCTGCAGGTAGTATTGGCGCGCCAGAATGTCACTGCAATGAATCCTGTCTGGATATCCCGTCAGAATTGGCTTACACCAACGGCGGATGATCGAGTTGAGGCACCGCTGCAGGAGAAGGGAGCGCATCGCTTCGACTCGCTTGCCCGTGTCGGCGGACAATGCAGCGAACTCTATCCAGATGAGCCGATCGATGACATTCCGTCGATGCCGGTATGCACCGGCCGAGAACTGACTGAAAATCTATTGAGGCAGATTGAGCGGTTGCCGGCCACAGTCTGCGTCGCCGCCAGCGGGATCCTCAAGGCAACATCGTCTTTTTCCTTTGGAAATGCCGTTCAATTCGAACCCATCGAGGGACGGCTAGCCGGCCTTCGCGGCAACGTTGCATGAAGGCCCCGTTTCGTCCGGCGCCTAGCCTTGGTTCGAGAAGAACATGATGTGCACGGTGAGCAAATGCTGATCCCAAGACATCTGGTGCAAGCGCCGTTGCATGCCTAATAGCAACAACTGATTGGCTCCGCCGATTTCAATCAGTACGCCGGGGCGTGACCCATCGCCGTGAATGCGGGTCATCGCGTCGAGTTCGATCCGCGTATATTTCCGCACAAACGCCCGGACGTCTTCGTCGCTCTTGTTCGGCGGCAGATTGCCTATCCACAGTTTCATGCCTTTACCCCTCCAGCCGTTCGAGCGTGTGCTGCGCGATCATGAGATCCTCGTTGGTCGGGATTACCCATGCCTACCAGGCGTTCGTACTTCTCGCGTTTGCATTCCACAATTGCTCCTCAATTCGTTTTAAGGGACTTCGCGTGCTCCGCACTCAGCTAGGTACGGAGCGCGTCTGCGGTGTTGGTCACTGACATGGCTCTTTCCTCAATAAGAGGCTCGATCCGCCGCATGACGGCACGTGATCGTACGCGTGGCTATCTCGCGCGGCAGCCTTCGTCGCGGAACTGGGCAATGACCTGGGCGGCAAGCTCGGCAGTACAAGGGTGGGTTTCTTCGAGAGGGTAGTCCAGCCCCAGGGCCCGCCATTTGAAGGCGCCCATCTGGTGGAAAGGCAGTACTTCGACCCATTCCACATTGCGCATTGGTGCCACCAACCGTGCGAGGGCGCGGACATGGGCAGGCTCGTCGGTCAGGCCGGGCACTAGTACATAGCGAACCCAGACCGGTTTGCCGAGCGCCGCGAGCCGCTCGGCGAAGCGCAACGTTGGCGCGATATCCACGCCTGTGAGACGGCGGTAGAGAGCCGGATCGCCCGATTTGATATCGAGCAGCACGAGGTCGACATGGTTCAAATAGGCGTCGTCCGCCCGCGCACCGAGAAAGCCCGACGTGTCCAACGCGGTATGCAGGCCAAGCTGCTTTGCGGCAGCAAAGATCCGCCTCGAGAAGCCAATCTGCACGAGCGGCTCGCCGCCGGATAGCGTCAGCCCGCCGCTCATCGCGTGCAGCGCCGGCGCGAAGTCGCAAAGCCGCGCGATGGCCGCGTCCGCAGTTACCCGCGTGCCGCGCTTCAGGTGCCACGTATCCGGGTTATGGCAATACTGACACCGCAGCATGCATCCGGCGAGGAACAGCGTCGCACGAACCCCCGGCCCGTCGACCATGGAGCCGGTTTCGAGGGAATGAACATAGCCGAACTTGCCGATCTCGTCCGTGAACCCTTCCGTCTCCGGCGCCTCAGGCGAGCGGATGGCGCCCAGTTCGTGGCGGCTGACGGACACGGCGAGGCCGCCTGTATCCGGCGGCAGATCATGACGTGGCATCACACGCCCCCATGGAAAGTGCGGTTGATGACGTCGAGCTGCTGCTCCCGCGTCAGCCGAATGAAGTTCACCGCATAGCCAGAGACGCGAATCGTCAGCTGCGGGTACTGGTCCGGATGGTCCATCGCGTCAAGCAGCGTTTCCTTGTTCACGACGTTAAGGTTCATGTGATAGCCGCCCTGGCCGAAATACGTATCGAACACCTGGACCGCGCGATCGAGCCCTTCCTCTTCGGCAAGGCGCGTGACGGTCGGCACGACGGACACCGTGTAGCTGATGCCGTCTAGCGCATGCACGTAGGGAATCTTCGCGACCGACAGGCACGATGCGAGCCAGCCGATGTGGTCGCGGCCGTGCATCGGGTTCGCGCCCGGCGCGAACGGCTCGCCGGCACGCCGTCCGTCCGGCGTGTTGCCGGTGCCCTTGCCGTACACCACATTCGACGTAATGGTCAGCACCGACTGCGTGTGCACTGCCCCGCGATAGCACGCGTGCTTGCGCAACTTCGTCATGAAGCGCTCGACCAGGTCGGCTGCAATCGAGTCGACGCGCTCATCGTTATTGCCAAACGTCGGGGACGTCCCGTCGATCTGATAGTCCTCCACGATCCCGTTGGCACTGCGGATCGGGATGACCTTCGCGTACCTGATTGCGGATAGACTGTCTGCCACCACCGAGAGCCCGGCGATTCCGAAGCCCATGGTGCGCAGAGGGTCCCGGTCATGCAGTGCCATCTCCAGGCGCTCGTAGAAGTACTTGTCGTGCATGTAGTGAATGCAGTTCATCGCGTGCACATAGGTGCGCGCCAGCCATTCCATCATTGCATCGAACTTTGCCATCACGTCGTCATAGGCCAGCACGTCGCCTGTGACGGCCGGCGCGAAGGGTCCAACCTGCTCGCCGCTGATTTCGTCGCGGCCCCCATTGATGGCGTAGAGCAGGCACTTGGCGAGGTTCGCCCGCGCGCCGAAGAGCTGCATTTGCTTACCGATGCGCATTGCCGACACGCAGCAGGCAATCCCGTAGTCGTCGCCGTGGAAGGGGCGCATCAGGTCGTCGTTTTCGTATTGCAAGGCGGAGGTATCGCGCGTGATCGCCACGCAGAAGCGCTTGAACGGCAGAGGCAGGTGTTTCGACCACAGCACGGTCAGGTGGGGCTCGGGGGCCGGCCCCAGGTTGCGCAGCGTTTGCAGCATGCGGAAGCTGGTTCGGGTGACCAGCGTGCGACCATTCAGGTCCATGCCGCCAATCGATTCGGTGGCCCAATATGGGTCTCCCGAAAACAGGCTGTCGTACTCCGGCGTGCGGAGGAAGCGGACGATGCGCAGCTTCTGTACGAGCTGGTCGATCAACTCTTGCGCGCCCGCTTCGTTCAGCGTCCCGTCCGCGAGGTCGCGTTCAACGTAGATATCGAGGAAGGTCGAAAGTCGGCCAAGAAACATTGCCGCGCCATTGGCCTCCTTGACTGCGCCGAGATAGGCGAAGTAGGTCCATTGCACCGCCTCGGCCGCGGTCTGCGCCGGCCGCGTGAGATCGAAGCCGTAGGCCTGTCCCATCTTCACGAAGTCGTGCAACGCGCGGGTCTGCTCCGCCAGTTCTTCCCGCAGGCGGATGACGTCGTCCGTCGGCCACATGCCGTCGATCTGCGCGCGCTCGGCGGCCTTCCCTTCGAGCAGGCGCGCTGCGCCATACAGCGCCACCCGTCGATAGTCGCCGATGATTCGGCCACGCCCGTAGGCATCGGGCAAGCCCGTGATGATGTGCGACTTGCGGCAGGCAAGAATCTCCGGCGTATACACATCGAACACGCCGTCGTTATGGGTCTTGCGATATTGCGTAAAGATCTCGGCGACTCGCGGGTCAACCTCCATCCCGATCGCGTGCAGGCCGCTCTCGACCATTCGAAGACCACCCCACGGCATGATGGCTCGCTTGAATGGCTTGTCTGTCTGAAGGCCGACGATCACTTCGTTGGGCCTGTCGATATACCCGGGCGCGTGCGAGGTCATTGTCGACGGCGTTGCGGGATCGACATCGAGCACGCCCTTGCGGGCTTCTTCGCGAAAGCACGGCTGCAATGCGGCCCACACGGCTGTCGTTCGCTCGGTTGGACCGGACAGGAAGGTGCCGTCGCCTTCATAAGGCGTGACGTTGGCAATGATGAAATTTCTGACGTCGATTCGCTTCATCCAGGGGCCGCGCGCGAATTCACGCCACGGGTCTACGGTGTGCTCCGCTTGGGTACAGGCCGCGAGTGTGCTCATTGTTGTCTTCGTGCGCTACGTTGACCATTGGCCCTTCGAGGGCCGGTTGTTCCCGGCGAAGGAGGCTTCCATCTCTCGGTGCACGCTTTGTATGAACGTCGAGAGTTCCCCATGAATTCAATACTTGCTGACCGGGTAGCGCAATCGACTCCGTGCCGACTTTCTGTCAGATTTTCCTGACAGCCTCGGGCATCAGTTGATCCGGAAGGGCATTTCAAGATGGAATTGAATAGCTATCCATTGATACGCGGTTTAGATCCCTCGGTGAACCCTCGAGAACGGGCGTTGGGTAAGCCAAAACCTACAAGAATCCAAGAGAGCGTTGATTGCCGCAATTGACTGGTGCATCAATACTGGGATCAACGGTGCCGCCGCGCTTGCGACCATCGTTCAGTTTCCGGCCAGGTCCTGTGATCCTACCGGGCATTACGCTCTAACGAATCTCGCACTGCAGCCAATCGCAGGACTGCCTCGCTACAAAGCGCGGTGCACGAAGGCCAATGAGTATCCAACCAGGCATTAATTAAGGAATGTGTCATGCTAGATTTCGACAAAGATCAACGCGCAACCCGCAAGGCGGTAGCCGGAAGTAACCTGCAGCGCTCCGCTGCAGAGGACACACTGCAACAGAAGACAGAGATGACAGACGGCTTTCATCTCGTCATCGGCGCACTGAAGCTGAACGGCATCGAGAACATCTACGGCTTGCCCGGAATTCCGGTTACCGATTTGGCGCGTCTCGCGCAGGCCGAAGGCATGCGCGTCATCAGTTTTCGCCATGAACAGAACGCAGGCAACGCAGCCGCGATTTCCGGCTTTATCACCAAGAAGCCTGGCATTTGCTTGACCGTTTCCGCCCCTGGCTTCCTGAACGGCCTGACAGCGTTGGCCAACGCGACGACGAACTGCTTTCCGATGATCCTGATCAGCGGCTCGAGCGAGCGCGAGATCATCGACTTGCAGCAGGGCGATTACGAAGAGATGGATCAGCTCGCCATCGCCAGGCCACACGCAAAGGCCGCCTTCCGCGTGCTGCACGCTGAAGACATCGGCGTCGGCGTCGCGCGGGCTATTCGCGCTGCCGTATCGGGCCGTCCGGGCGGCGTCTACCTCGACCTGCCAGCGAAGTTGCTGGCCCAGGCGATCGACGCTGAAACGGGCCGCGAGTCGCTGATCAAGGTGGTTGATCCGGCGCCGCGTCAGCTGCCCGCGCCTGACTCCATCAAGCGGGCGGTCGACCTGTTGAAAAGCGCAAAGCGTCCGCTGATCCTGCTCGGCAAGGGTGCGGCTTACGCGCAAGCCGACGCCCAGATTCGTGAGCTCGTCGAAAAGACAGGCATTCCCTATCTGCCGATGTCGATGGCCAAGGGCCTCTTGCCCGACACCCATCCGCAATCAGCGTCGGCCGCGCGTTCGTTCGTGCTGGCGGAGGCCGACGTCGTGATGCTCGTAGGCGCGCGCCTGAACTGGCTGCTCGCGCACGGCAAGGGCAAGACCTGGGGCAAGCCTAAGCAGTTCATCCAGATCGACATCGCTCCGACGGAAATCGACAGCAATGTCGCTATTGCCGCGCCTGTCATCGGTGATATCGGTTCGTGCGTCTCGGCGATGCTCGGCGAGATCGGCTCGAGCTTCCCGAAGCTCAGCGCCGAATGGCTGGGTACCGTGGCCGAGCGCAAGGACAAGAACTTGGCGAAGATGGCAGAGACGCTCGCGAAGGATCCTACGCCAATGAGCTTCCACAGCGCGCTGCGCGTGCTGAAGGACATCATCAAGGCGAACCCGGGCATCTCGCTGGTGAACGAAGGTGCAAACACGCTTGATTTTGCACGTGCGGTCATCGACATGTACGAGCCGCGCAAGCGCCTCGACGTCGGCACGTGGGGCGTCATGGGCGTCGGGATGGGTTATGCCGTCGGCGCGGCAATCGTAACCGGCAAGCCGGTGATCGCGATCTGCGGCGACAGCGCATTCGGATTTTCCGGCATGGAGATCGAGACGATCTGCCGTTATGACCTGCCCATTTGCATTGTCGTCTTCAACAACAACGGCGTGTATCACGGCACGGATGTGAATCCGTCTGGAACCAAGGATGTCGCCCCGACCGTGTTCGTCAAGAATGCGCGCTACGACAAGCTGATCGAGGCGTTTGGTGGCATCGGCTACCACGCCACAACGACGGCTGAGCTCGAAAAGGCGGTAAACGAAGCGCTCAAGCTCGGTAAGCCCGCCCTCATCAACGCTGTCATCGACGAATCGGCCGGCACGGAAAGCGGTCGCTTGACGAACCTCAATCCGCACTCGGCGAAACAGAACTGACGCCTGACATCAATATTACTAGGAGAACGAAAATGAACCTTCCACTCAAAGGAATCAAGATCATCGACTTCACGCACGTTCAGGCCGGGCCCGCCTGCACGCAGCTGCTCGCCTGGTTCGGCGCCGACGTGATCAAGGTCGAGCGACCCGGCTCGGGGGACGTGACGCGCAACCAACTGCGCGATATCCCCGACGCGGACGCACTGTACTTCACGATGCTCAACAGCAACAAGCGTTCGCTCACGCTCGACACGAAAAAGCCAGAAGGCAAGGAAGTCCTCGAGCGGCTGATCGGCGAATCGGACGTGCTCGTCGAGAATTTCGGCCCCGGCGCGCTCGACCGGATGGGTTTCTCGTGGGAGCGCATCAACGAGCTCAATCCGAAGATGATCGTGGCGTCGGTGAAGGGCTTCTCCGAAGGCCATCACTACTCGGACCTGAAGGTTTACGAGAACGTTGCCCAGTGCGCGGGTGGCGCGGCCTCGACGACGGGCTTCTGGGACGGTCCGCCGACCGTCAGCGCCGCGGCGCTTGGCGACAGCAACACCGGCATGCACCTGGCCATCGGCATCCTGACGGCGCTGATCGGTCGCGACAAGACCGGCAAGGGCCAGAAGGTGGCCGTCTCGATGCAGGACGCAGTGCTGAACCTGTGCCGCGTCAAGCTGCGCGACCAGCAGCGTCTCGAGCGCGTCGGCTACCTCGAGGAGTATCCGCAGTATCCGCACGGCACATTCACCGATGTCGTGCCACGCGGCGGCAACGCGGGCGGCGGCGGGCAGCCGGGCTGGGTGCTCAAGTGCAAGGGATGGGAAACCGATCCGAACGCTTATATCTACTTCACGATTCAGGGCCAAGCGTGGGAGCCGATCTGTCGCGCGATCGGGCGTCCCGAATGGATCAACGACCCGGACTACAACACGCCCGAGGCACGTCAACCTCATATCTTCGACATCTTTGAGAAGATCGAGGAGTGGCTCGCCGGCAAGACGAAGTACGAGGCCGTCGATATTCTGCGCAAGTTCGACATTCCCTGCGCTCCGGTGCTCAACATGAAGGAGCTCGCCTACGACGAGTCGATGCGCAAGACGGGTTCGATCGTCGAGGTGAACCACCCGGTGCGCGGCAAGTACCTGACGGTCGGCAGCCCGATCAAGTTCTCGGACATGAAGCCCGAGATTACGGCATCGCCGCTTCTTGGTGAGCATACGGACGAGGTGCTTGCGCAGCTCGGCTACACGGAGCAACAAATCGCCAAGATGCATCAGGCCAAAGCCGTTTGACTGCGATACGCATACCAGTACGTCGCCGGCGCGCAAAAAGAGGCGGTGTCTTAGAGCCTGGCCTTCGATGCGCGTCGCGGCGGATTCTTTCAACACCGCCCCTGCAGGGCAAGCAATGAAGTGAGACAGCGCCATGCAAACGACGATCGATCTCGAACAACTGGTTGCGGCCTTGGGCGATGCAATCATTGTCTCGGACACCGAAGGAAAGATCACGCTCTGGAATTCGGCAGGTCGCTCGACCTCATTATTCCGCAGCGCTTGCAGGCGCGTCATTGGGAAGGCTATGAGAAGACGATGCAGACCTGTCACACGCGCTACGGCAACGATGTGCTGAAAGTGCCCGCCGTGCACAAGGACGGGCGTGCATTGTCGATCGCATTCACCGTTGCGCTGCTTTACTCGGCGCCGGGGCAATTGAGTGGAATCGTCGCCGTCATTCGGGACGAAACGAGCCGCTTTCAGGAAGAGCTCAACTTGCGCAAGCGGCTCGCCGAACTGGAAGCTCGCGTCGGGGCTTGATGTCGCTATTTTGCCAACCAATCAAACTTTTCGAGAGGATGCAATGGATTACGCGCAGAAAGGTCAATCAGCCGGTTTGCTAGAAAATCGTTGGTTTTACCTAATATTAGCTGTTTTGCTGATGTGTATGATCTCTGGTGTCCAGTATTCCTGGACGCTGTATGCAGCCCCACTGCAAGAAAAATTGGGGATTTCACTTACTGCCGTGCAAATCGCGTTTACGCTGTCGCAAGTTATTCAGGCAGTTTCGCAACCAAGTGGCGGCTTCGTTGTCGATAAATTCGGTCCTAAGGGCGCACTGATTGTCAGCGGTATCATGATTTCGGTTGGTTGGGCATTCATGGGGCAAGTTGAAACTGCCCCAGCCCTGTACGCACTGTACGCATTGGCTGGTGCCGGCGTTGGTGTCGTCTATGGTACCGCGATAAACACAGCTAACCGTTGGTTCCCGGAGAAGCGCGGTATGGCATCTGGATTTACAGCTGCTGGCTACGGTTTGGGTGTTGTGCCTTTCCTGCCACTGATTAGCGGCATGTTGAAGACACGCGGCGTTGGTTCTGCATTTGCATACACAGGCTTGATCGAAGGTCTGATGATTATCGCAATCGCACTGATCATTAAGTTCCCAGGCGAACAAAAGGGTGTCAAACATGCTCCTCCAGTTGTCACCGAAAAGGACTTCACTTCGGCTCAAATGCTGAAGACACCGCAATTCTGGGTCCTGTGGTTTGCATTCTTCTCGGTAAACTTCGGTGGCATGCTGCTGGTTGCTAATAGTGCCCCCTTCGGTAAGAGCCTCGGTATCGCTGCTGGCACTCTAGCGATTGCAGTTTCGATCCAGAATCTATTCAACGGTGCTAGCCGTCCATTCTGGGGCGCTGTTTCGGATAAGATTGGTCGCTACAAGACGATGTCTATCGTATTTGGCGCCAATTGCATCATCCTGTTCTCGTTCCCAACAGTTGCAGCAATTTCGACACCAGCCTTTATCGTCGTACTGGCATTGACATTCTTTACTTGGGGTGGTTCCTACGCTCTGTTCCCACCGATAAATAGCGAGGTTTTTGGTACGGCTTTCTCGACTGAAAACTATGGCTTCTTCTTCGGAGCTAAAGCGATTTCATCTATCTTCGGTGGCGGTCTTGGCGCAGCGATTGCCACCAAGTTCGGCTGGAATACGGCGTTTATGATTACAAGTGCTACATCTTTCATCGCATTCGCTATAGCAACATTTGTCATCCCTAGAATGGGCAAGCCAGTAAAGAAGGACGACAGAGTATCTCCAGTTGAACCAGTCGATGCAATCCGTTGATAAAGGTAGCCAATTCATGTCATCCACTCATCACAAGAACGCCGCTGGCCCCTTTGCCGGCCTGTTGGTGATCGACCTCACGCATGTGTTGAACGGTCCGTTCGGAACGACGATCCTGTGCGACCTGGGTGCGCGCGTGATCAAGGTGGAGCCGCCGGGGCACGGCGACGACACGCGCACCTACGGCCCGTACGTCGGCGACCAGTCGCTCTATTTCAGCTTCGTGAACCGCGGCAAGGAAAGCATTGTGCTCAACCTGAAAGACGACGCAGACCGTGAGATCTTTCTGAACATGGTCCGCAAGGCCGATGTGCTCACCGAGAATTTCCGTCCTGGCACGATGGCGCGGCTCGGTTTTTCGTACGAGGCGCTGGCCGAAATCAATCCGCGACTCGTCTACGCGTCGTCGTCGGGCTTCGGACAGACCGGGCCGTTGTCGACGTTTCCGGCATATGACACCATTGTTCAAGCGATGAGCGGCATCATGGACGAAACGGGCTTTCCCGGCGGCCCGCCGACGCGGGTCGGCACATCACTCTCAGATCTGTGCGGCGGCGTCTTCATGTTCTGCGGCATTGCGAGTGCACTTTACGCGCGCGAGCGAACTGGCAAGGGTGCGCACGTCGACGTTGCGATGTTCGACGCGACGCTTGCCTTCCTTGAGCATGGCTTCATGTCGTACGTTGCGACGGGCGAAGCGCCGGCGCGGATTGGCAATCGGCACCCGTACTTGGCTCCGTTCGATGTTTTCGCCGCGGCGGACAAGCCGTTCGTCATCTGCTGCGGAAACGACCACTTGTTCGAGCTGCTGTGCACGGCGATCGGCCGGACGGAGCTTGCCGTCGACCCACGCTTCGTGACCGTCACTAGTCGCGTCGCGCACGAGGCCGAATTGAAGGCGGAAATCGAGTCGGTTTTCAAACGCGAAACGGCGGCACATTGGCTTCAGGTGATCCACGCGGCCGGCGTACCGGTGGCGCCACTGCTGAACGTTGCCGAGGCGGCGCAGCTACCGCAGACCGAAGCGCGCAACATGTTCATCGAGGCGGGAGGGGTGCGGATGCCTGGCAATCCGGTGAAGATCAGCGGTTATCCCGACCCGCAGGTTCGCGCGGGGGCGCCGGCACTCGACGAACACGGACCCGCGCTGCGCCGCGAGTTCGACGTGCAATCCACGCTGCGGACGGAGACCGTGCGATGAGTGCGCCGGCCTCAAGGAGGGTACGCGCTGTATAGAAGGCGATGAGCGCCTTGCTGAGCTGGCGTTAGCGATGCCGGCAACGCGGCTGGTGTATGTCGCTGACCGGGAGGCCGATATCCTGGCACTGAGGGTGAGGGCGCGCGATCTGGAGCGCTCCGCAGACTGGCTGATTCGCTCGCAACACAATCGCGCGCTGCCCGATGGCGAGCGGTTGTGGCATCGGGTCACGGCGGGCGAGCCGCCAGGCAAGATCAGTTTCAAGCAGGCTGCGCGGCAAGGCCAGGAGGCGCGAGAGCTTCGACAGCGGATATGGGCGCAGCGGTTTGAGTGGCCCGATGCAGCGCGGGGTGTGGTGAGTGCCACCTGCATCGTTGCGCGAGAGTCGGCACCTCCACCGGGCGTCAAGCCGATGGAATCGCGGGTGCTGAGCAAGCGCGAAGTCGCCGATTTCGAAGCCGCAGTGCAGTTGATCGACTGGTACCCGCGCGTTGGGAGGTAGGGATGCTCGCCAGGGAAATGGTCCGAGTGACTTGTGTGCCATGCAACGGTTTCAGGGACTTCGGCGGCATCTGTGTCGCAGCCAAACTCCATCATCTAATGCGATGAATAGTTTTGAATCGGCGCAAGTGCATCCTAACGTGGCGATCTTGCTTACGTTGACAGGGGGTTTTCTCGATGCATTTACCTATATCGGCCACGGCAAGGTATTCGCTAATTCGATGACCGGCAACATCGTGCTGTTAGCCGTAAATCTGGGCGGCGGCGATATTTCACAGGCGTCGAGGCATACCTGGCCCCTTCTTGGCTTCGTGTGCGGCATACTCGCCGCACACCTTCTGCAATTGATTGCTAGGCGCCACGCGCGGAACCCTGCGGTCATTTCCCTGGTGTTCGAAATCGTGTTTCTGGTCCTCGCGGCCTTGATAGGGCTGCCGGAATTCTGGCTGGTATCAGGCATTGCATTCGTAGCGACGCAGCAATCGATGTTCTTTACGCATTCGGGAAAACAGACATACTCGTCAGTGATGACCACCGGCAATCTGCGGCGTTGCATCCAACTGTTTTTTGAATCGACGATACCGCAGTGCAAGGCCGCAGGTTTGCGCGATGCCGCGAGTCTTGGCGCCATCAGTCTCAGTTTTGCGCTCGGCGCGTTGGCAGGCGGACTGACTACTCACCGCTTGCACGACGCGGCGCTCTGGCTGCCAACAGCACTCCTGCTCACAGCGTTGGTCGATATTCTTCGGCATGCCCGAGCAATCCCGCGTGCGGAACCGTGTCCGGTTGAGGACGAGGCGCGTTGAGATCGATGTTACTACTGGATGTTCTTGTCCTTCACGAGTCGGTATCCGCAGCGCTGAACGGCGGGGTTGTTCCGATGCCTTGAGGTGAGGTCCGTTGATTCTGCCAGTCGGTGTACTAAGGGCTGCTAACAAGACCGCTCCACGAACCTGGAACAGGTGACGGTGCAGGCCAGGGTAAGCAAAGCCAGATGGATATCGATGCAACATTCGAAGCGAGTATGGAGCTTGCCGAAGGCAGCGAGCCAAGCATGAGTACGTTCGACAACCCAGAGATGCTTTCCGAGCCGGTCATGACTCTCTACGCCGCGATGGGCAATGCGTGGTTCGATTCCACGCTTGCGCAGATGTCAGCGACAGCGCGCAAAGTCGTATGGAGAGAAATCGCACCCGATCGACACACCTAGCTGACTACAGATTTATGTAATAGCAGCCGTTCCCTCCGTTAACTATCATCAAAAGGTAGGACTGAAGCCAATCGCGGCTCGATAAGCGTCCAAAGCTCTGGCCTATCGGCACGCCGTTTCCGGCGCGTAAGTGCCGTCCATAAACGGTGAACCGGTTCATGCCTTTTTCGCGGGCGCTCAGCCGATTCCCCAGTTAGTAGTGGACCCGTTGGGACCCATGTCACCACACTTTCCAGGAGGTACTATGAATCGACGCCATTTTGTTACCCGGATTGCCGGATCAGGACTGCTTGTCGCAACCGTGTTCGCTGCGGGCTGCTCGACGACAGGCGCCGGTAGCAAGACTGATACGGCCGCAAGAGAACGGGAAATCGATGCGGGTGTCGATGGCGCGCTTGATCGGTTGTTCGAATCGACAAACGGTTCGCGCGAGCTAGCACAGCGCGCGCAGGGCATTCTGGTGTTCCCCCGGGTGATCTCGGCCGGTCTCGGGATCGGTGGAGAGTATGGCGAGGGCGCGCTGCGCTACCGCGGCGCTAACGGCGGCTACTACAAGATGACGCAGGCTTCGGTGGGTGCTACCATCGGCGGCCAGTCCAAGGCCATCATCATCATGATCATGACGCCGGAGGCCTACAGCAAGTTTGTGTCTAACAGTGGCTGGACCGTCGGGGCAGACGCCAATGTGGCACTGGCCAATGTCGGCGCCGATGGCCGGCTCGATACCCTGACCAGCCAGCAGCCGGTGATCGCCTTCGTTCAGACCAATTCTGGCCTGATGTTCGACGTCTCGCTGAACGGCTCCAAGATCGGCAAGCTCGATATCTGACATGAGGGTCAGGCAGCACGGCGGCTTGTCCGCCGGGCCTGCCGGCGTCTTTGCCAGACTATCCTGGCTCCGGCCGGGATGTTTTCTGGCTGGGTTCCTTGTGTGTTTGGGAAAACCGCCACTGGCCCATCGTTGCCATATGGTGGAGAGACCTCGTCGCTCAACAGCGTTCGCATCATCCTGCCTCGCTCGCGCAAAAGGCAAGATGTAAGCACATTTCAGTAACTGGGATTTGGCGATCGGCGGGCGGCCGGCATGCCGTGCGCTACCGTGATGACCACAGGGAGTTAGTCCGATGGCCGCATCTGTGTCGATGGAACGTGCCCCGGCCGGACAGCCGCACTGGCGTATCGAGAAGGGCACAGCCATTCTCGAAGGGTTATGGACGTTCCCCGCGCTGCACGGCCAGATCGCTGCCGCGGAAAAGGCACTCCACGCCCTGTCCGCATCGCGCTGGGACATCAGCGGCGTGCAGCGCTTCGACACGGTCGGCCTGCGCCTGCTTGTCCGTAGCTGGGACCGCGTCCTGCCGGAACACCTTGTCTGCAGCGACGTGCAGCGCGCGTTGCTGGAACAGATCATCACGGTCGGCGATGCTCCGCCTATGCCAAGGCGGCATGTCCTCATCGATACGCTGACGGCAATCGGTGCAGCTCTGCTCAGTCCGCTCAGCCACGTCGGAGATTTCCTTCGTTTGCTGGGTGGCTATGTGCTTGCCACGCTCGTCGTCATACTCAGGCCGCGCCTGATGCCATGGCGCGAACTGTCGGTAGAGAGCTATCGGGCGGGCGTCACCGCGCTGGGTATCACCGCACTGGTCGGCTACCTGATCGGCATGGTGCTGAGCTACCTGTCGGCACAGCAATTGCTGCAGTACGGTGCGAACATCTTCATCGTGGACTTCCTCGGTATCGCCGTCCTGCGCGAGCTTGGGCCCCTGTTGTGCGCCATCCTGATTGCAGGCAGGTCGGGTTCGGCGCTGACCGCGCGGATCGGCGCCATGAAGCTGAGCCAGGAGCTGGACGCCATGAGCGTGCACGGGATTTCGCATACGCTGCGCCTCTACTGGCCGATGATTTCCTCTCTGGCCCTTGCCGTGCCGCTGCTGACCCTGTGGACCACGCTGTTCGCCCTGGCTGGCGGTGCGGTGGCCGCCAGGGCGCAACTGGATATCCCGTTCTCGCTGTTTTTCGACCGGTTCCGTGACGTCGTGCCGGTACGGCAGCTCTATATCGGACTGGCCAAAGGCGTCATGTTCGGCTTCGCCATCGGCATGGTCGGTTGCTACTTTGGCGAACGCGTGAAGCCGGACAGCACCAGTGTCGGCACCTCAACTACGGCCTCGGTGGTGGCGTCGATCACCCTGGTGATCGTGCTGGACGCGATCGTCGCCGTCGCGCTGTCACTGACGGGCAACTAACCATGCCTGAGCCCACACAACCAAATCTGCCTGTGCGCATGACGGGAATCTGGACGACGTTCGGCAGCAAGGTCATCCACAGAGACCTCAGCCTGGAGGTGAAGCCAGGCGAGGTGGTAGGACTCGTGGGCGGCTCCGGCAGCGGCAAGACCACGTTGCTGCGGCACATGATGGGACTGACGGAGCCGGCCAGGGGCACCGTGGAAGTCTTCGGCGAGCACATCCGGTCGGCCTATTTCCTGCGGCAGCGAAGGCTGCGCGAACGCTGGGGCGTGTTGTTCCAGTTCGGCGCCCTGTACAGCGCCCTGTCGGTGCTTGAGAACATCATGGTGCCGCTGCATGAACGCGGCAATTTGTCCCGCGCCGAGATGATGGACATCGCCTATCTCAAGCTCGCCCAGTCCGGGCTGAAGCCGTCCGACGCGGACAAGCTGCCTTCGGAGTTGTCCGGCGGCATGATCAAGCGCGCCGCCCTGGCGCGCGCGATCGTGCTGGACCCGGAGCTCCTTTTCCTGGACGAGCCCACTTCCGGCCTCGATCCGGTAGCGGCCGGCGAATTCGTCGAACTGATGCTGTCACTGCGCCACCTGCTTGGCCTGGCGGCCATCGTCGTGACCCACGAGATTTTCCGGCTTGAACGGATGATCGATCGCGTGGCGGTGCTGGCCGACCAGCACGTCGTAGCCAACGGCACCCTGGCAGAGGTCCGCAAGGTCGATCACCCCTTTATCCACCAATACTTCATGACCGGCGCGTCCTGACTGTCGCGAGGCCAATCTACGGGAGGCATCATGGAAAGCAAGACCTATGCGCTTTTCACAGGCATTTTCTTCGTCGTGCTGGTGGCGGCAGGCGCCGCGCTTGCCGTCTGGATGGGGCGCACCCGCGACATGTATTCCCAGGACCTGACGCTGATTTCCGAAGAATCCGTGAGCGGTCTCAACCGCGAGGCGCCCGTGCTTTACCGCGGCATTTCCGTCGGCAAGGTGGCCGAACTGCGGATCAATTCCAAGAACCAGAAGCAGGTGCTGATCACGGCGCGCCTGTCTCAGCCGCTGCGCCTAAGCACCGCTACCACCGCGAGGCTGGTCAGCCAGGGCATCACGGGCCTGTCGGACATCGAACTGCTGGACAGCGGGGGCGGCGCCCAGCTTGACCAGGACAATGCCGCCATCCCGGTGGAGCCCTCGTCGCTGCAGCGCGTTGGCGCGTCCTTGCCCGAAGCCGTGGACGACTTGCGGCGGCTCACGCAGGCGCTGATAGAGATCGTCAACCCGGCCATGCGCGAAGACCTGCAGAACACCATGCACAATGTCCGCATCGCGTCGACTGAACTGCCGGACTTGCTCAAGTCTGCCCGCACAAGCCTGGGCGGGGTCGACCGCCTGACGAGCGACCTGCGCGGCCTTACCGCAGACCTGAAGACTGACGTCGCCGGCTTGCAGCGCGAAGCCACCGGCACGCTGTCCGGCTTCAAGGGCATGGCAAGCAGTCTTGACCGTTCTGCTGCGCGCGTGGACCGCGATATCCTTCCCCAGTTGGAGCAGTCACTGCAAGGCGTCGATGAAATGACCAGCTCGCTCAATGAGGTCGCCGTCCAGCAGCGGGACGACCCGCAACGGATCATCTTCGGCAAGCATCCGTCCAGGCCCGGCCCGGGCGAAGTCGGATTTGGAGGCTGATCGTGCCGGCACATCTTCCCCAGAGAGCACTCGCGCGCCTGGTGCCGGGCGCATTGGTTGCATGCCTGCTAGCGGCCTGCGCCTCGGCACCCACGCAACCGACCCGGTGGTCGATTGCCGGTGGGGTGCGTGCCGCGACCGCCGCCGGCAAGCTTCCGCCCAGCCTGCAGCTGCGCGTCACGGCAGCATCCTGGATCAACGGGACTGGCTTCCTGTACTCGCTCGACTACAAGGCCGCCCAGGCAATCGAAGTCTACGCGCAAAACCAATGGATCGACCGGCCGCCGGTGCTGATCGAAGACCTGATGACGCGCGCCTACGCCCAGGCGCCGCCCTTGCCTCAACCGGCGCGGGCAGCCGGGGAACCACGTTCCCTCGCGCTCAGCCTGCGCGTAGTGGAGTTCGTCCAGCATTACGCCAGCGCCACCGAGAGCGAGGCGCGGGTGGTGGCGGTCGCGACGCTGAGCGCATCGAACCCGCCGCAGGTACGCAGCGCGATGTTCCGGGTACAGGTGCCGGCACGCACGGCGGACGCGGCCGGCGGTGCACAGGCTTTCTCGGATGCCAGCGACCAGCTGATCGAGCAGGTCTTTATCTGGGCGGCAGCGCCATAGTTGTGGAGAACCGATGGCCACCGCGAAGCTGCCCATCCTGCTATGGTGTTCTCCAGATGCAGCAGCACCGCTATTACCGACTTGGCCTCCAACTTAGTCTGCTCGACGAGATGGCTCATACCGGGCTAGCTTCGTCGTGTGACCATACAAAGCTAGCCCCTCGAAGCAGACCGTGAAACCGCATGGTCTCAAGGCGGCGGCTGCAGGTGATCCCAAGGAGGTTGGTCACCGAATGCTTCAATCAGTTGTTCGATGAACCGGCGTACTTTGAGTGGCACGTGACGCGTGCTCGGATAGACGGCCTGGATCGTCAACTCCGTCGCGCGGTAGGAGGGTAGCAGTGCGACCAACCCACCGCGCGCTGTGAATCGCTTGCCTCGCGATTCGCCTCGTCAAACGCTTCGAGAATCCGCTTGCACCGGTCGTAATAGGTGTGCCCCACGTCGGTCAGGCTCAGGCGGCGGGTGGTGCGCTGGAGCAACCGCGCGTTCAGCTCCGTCTCGAGCGCGGTCACGTACTTGCCTGCCATGGCAGGCGAGAGTCCGAAACGCCGGGCGGCCGCGGCGAGGCTGCCTTCGTCAATCGCGGCCACGAATACGCCGATAGACGTGAATCGGTCCATTTTCCGTCCCCCTGATTCGATAACTACATTATCGACTGCAGGTCACGAAACGGCAATTATCAATTCTGACGCCAGTGTCTTCGATAACGACACGGTTCGAACGGCGAGCAAGTCAAATAGGGACCGCATCTGAATCCACTCAAACAGACGAAGCAGCGAGATGACAATGGACATCCAATCAAACGGCATCCGGATTCGCGTTAGCGAGAATGGGCAAGGCGATCTGGCGCTGGCCAGCATCTTGTGACCACTGCACTGGGAGCCGGTCGGCGGGGTCGATCGAACATGTCGCCCACCTCATTCGCACAGGTATGGGCGCTTTGGGGACATCGCGGGCATATTTTGATTCCACTGTACAGGCTCTTGAACACCTAGGAATCACCGACTCAGGAATCGAGCGTCTTCGCTGCTACGCGCGAGCGAGTAGCCGATGTTGATGATGTCTGACAACTTGCCTTCGATGTCGATCTTTCCCTTCACGTACGCTTCGCCAAGATTGTCGAGGCTCGGTTCGAGCAGGAGCGGCAGCGCGGACGCGCTATTCACCTTCAGCGCGACCTGCGGCGCGGCGAACGTGCCGAAGTCGTGTTGCTGGCCATCCGACAGCACGAGTCGCGCCGGAAGATTGGCCTTCGCCTTTGCTTCTTCCACCCACTGCGCAAGCTTCTTGTCCCAGAACATTCTTGTCCCTCGCCAAAATGCATCCTAGTGCTTGCAGCCAAACAGTGCCTGAACGGCTTCGCTGGGTGTCAGTCTGGCATCGAAGTAGCCCTGCAGCCGCCAGGCATAGAAATCATCGGGCTCGAAAGGTGGCTCGATGAAGCCCAGTTCGACTGCCTTGTCATACCAGGCAATGGTCCACGTATACAGGTCCCGTGGTTGGCCTGGCGGCGCATCGCCCTTCCACTGTCTCGTATCGTCGAACAATTGACGCTCCTTCTGGCGAAAAGTGTGCGGGACATTCCCGCGCCAAGGCGAAAGGGTCAGGATCACGCGGTCCATGGGCCAAACGAATTATCGACTGGAGGCGCTTGAGCGTCCCACTTGGCTTTGATGATAGTTAGCGGGGAGAAGGGTGGCTATTACATAAAGCTGGAGTCAGCTGTTTAAGCTGAAATCCGATTCGCGAGCGTAGTCGTTCAGGGCGCGGAGGGAAGGGCTTTCGAGCTATGGAGCCTCGGAATAACGGAGGCGCGGTCCGGGAGCCTATTCGTTGATATGACGTCGTTCAGTCACCCATGGACACAGGTCGATGCAAATGCTCTCTACAACAATCATGTCATTGGGATCTGAACGCTCGTCTTGTAGTATCCGAGCGTGGAGATAGTAACGGGGGGCTTGAGGGATCTCGCCGTGCAAGCCCCAAGTTGACAGCCGGGAGCGAAGTTGGCGACCCATGGCCCATGCTGCCGCCCCCGGCGTGGTCAGCCCGATATTCCGACCGCCCGAGGGCGGCATTTTTCAGGAGAAATCATGAACAAATTCGTCGCGACCGCGATCGCGCTCACCCTCGGCGCTGCCTCCCTGGCCGCCCAGGCACAAGGCACCGGAAGGCAGTTCGATCCGTATTCCCAGGGGGCCAAGGCGGGTGAGAAGTTCGACCCCTACACCGAGGGCGCCAAGGCTGGCGACAAGTTCGACCCGTACACCCAGGGCGCGAACAAGAGCATGGGCAGCGAGCTGACTGACGCTTCGGCACCGGCCGCGGAGAAGTCGAGCAAGAAGAAGAGCAAGAAGGAGAAGGCGGCGTCGGCAGCCAACTGATCTGCAGTGCAATAAGAGGAGGCCCGTGCACGAGTGCACTCGACGACTGCTGGCGAGATCTCTCCAGCCAGCAGTTCGGCAATTTTTACCACAAGGAGCGATGCCGTCTCGACGTCTGGGTGGCCGGTCATCGCGATAAACGCTCCAGCCGAGATCGTTATGCTTGCTACGCAAGATTGACGCGGTGGAGACGCACAACGTCGTGCAAGCGGATGACGCGGTTGCGTCGGCAGGCCATAGATAGGCCGTGTCATTTGGGGATACGCTTCGTTCCTCTCATTCGACGTAACGTCGATCTCCACTTTGTTTCAGCTTGCCTCAGTGACCGGGTTTAAATAGACCTCGAGGTCACGAGATACCGTGGAAAAGCGCTCCAGCAGGAAGTCGAGTAGCGCCCGGACGCGTGGCGCCATGTACCGGCTACGGTGATACAGCGCATGCACCGGAACATCCGGAGACCGCCACTGCGGCATCAGAATCATTAATGTTCCCGCGCGCAGATCAGCGCCGATGTCCCATACGGATTTCATCGCTATGCCGTAACCCGCCACGGCCCACTCGCGCGCGAGCGCGCCGTCGTTCGTCTCTCGAGCCGTTGCGAGGGGCACGGTATAGGTCTCGACCTTGCCACCGCGCGTGAACCGCCAGTCGTTCGCAAGCCCGGCTGCCGTTCCCAGCACGATGCAGTCGAATCGCTCCAAATCCCGTGGATGCTCGGGCGCCCCATGCGTCGCCACATACCCAGGCGACGCACAGAGCACGCGTCGATTGGGCGCAAGGCGCCACGCGATAAGCGAGCTATCCGGGGGCACGCCAAAGCGGATGGCAAGGTCAATGTCATCGAGCAACAGATTCGACAACGAATCGGACAACACCAGGGCGAAAGTCACCTCCGGATATTGCACGTTGAACTCGTCAAGCCAACCCTTGAGGATGTGGCGGCCGAAATCGGAGGTCGCCGAAATTCGCACCTTTCCGCGCACGACGCTCCGGCCGGCCTGTAGTGCCGCATGGGCATCTTCCAGGGCCTGAAGCGCCTGCTGGCAATGGAGCAGGTACATTCGCCCCTCCTCCGTGAGCCGCAACTGGCGCGTCGTGCGCTCAAAGAGCCGCGTCTTCAGGGTCGCCTCCAGCTTGACAAGACGTGCGCTCGCCGCCGCGGGAGAAAGTCCCAGCTTCCGTCCCGCGGCCGATAGCCCGCCCAGGTTTGCCGCTTCAACAAAAAGCCGGATGTCGCCGAGGTTCTCCACGATATTTCCGTTCCTTTTGAAGATGATTCAAATGGTAGGCCAATTATCAAAGCCCGGCGGACCTTGCACAATGTGCCACATCCAGCAATCGGCCATTGAATCGGCCATTGAATCGGCTTGAAGTTCATCTCGACACAAGGAAGAGGAAATGTTTGTTTATCGTGGCTCGACCGCTCTGATTACAGGAGCATCAAAAGGACTAGGGAAGGTCTTCGCGGAGACACTTGCCGCACGAGGCATGAACCTGGTGCTGGTGGCCCGGTCTGGTGATGCTTTGCGTACCCTGGCGGAGGAATTTACCGACAAATACGGTGTGCAGTGCCTCCCGCTCAGCGCCGACCTGGCCAATCCCGACGCCGCCATCCGGATCGGTGAGGAACTCGAGCGCAGCGGCATCCAGGTAGATCTGCTGGTCAACAATGCGGGGCTTGGTCTGACCGGCAGCTTCCTCTCGCAGGATTTCTCGAAGGTACAGTCGGAGATCCAGGTGAACGTTAATGCGCTCGCCGCGCTTACACACCTGCTTGGCAGCGGAATGACGAAGCGAGGCGGAGGCGGCATCATCAACCTCGCGTCCAACGCAAGCTTTCAACCACTTCCCTATATGGCCACCTACGCTGCAACCAAGGCGTTCGTCCTTTTCTTCAGCGAGGCGCTGCAGTATGAGCTCGCTGGCACGGGCGTTCATGTGACGGCAGCTTGCCCGGGGCCAACGGCAACGAGCTTCTTTGACGGGGTGTCGACCGACATGTCGCCCAAGGACATGGACAGCTCGGAATCGGTTGTTCAAAAAACACTCAAGGCCTTCGATCGAAGGAAAGCGGTCGCCTACCCGGGGCGGACAAGCGTGCGAGCGGCCACTTGGTTGTCGCGCTTTATTCCCCGAACGCTCGTGGTTCGCCTCGCGGCAACGGCCACTGGAAGAATGGGGCTTCAAGGCTGAATGCAACCGGAGATTTGCGCAACCGCTCGATCATCCTGCGCGAGTTATCGCCGGGTAGACGGGTGCACGAAGCAGGCGCAACTCAACGATTCGCCGGCTCCGGACGGCGGCATTAACTCTCAAATCAATTGGATACGGATATGAAACATCAGCAAAGAACGCCACCGCGTCGGGGAGAAACGCAATGAAGATTCTCGTGACCGGAGCGACCGGCTATATCGGTAGCGCCGCCGCCAAGGCGCTCGTCAAACGTGGACACGAGGTCTTCGGCCTCGCGCGATCGGAAGATTCCGCCGGGCGGCTTCGCCTCGCCGGGATCACCCCCGTTGCCGGCGACTTCGCCGACAACGCAAGTCTGATCAGGGCGGCCAGCGAAGTCGACACGATTGTCAGCACGGCAAGCATCGGCTCACTGGCGGGCAGCGCTGAAACGTTCGCGCAGGATCGGGATGCGATTCGCGCCATGCTTGGCGCTGCCGAGGGATCGGGCAAGACCCTGATCTTCACCAGCGGCTCGGCGGTCCTCGGCATCGTCAATGGCGGCGAGGCGACGCGAAACGTCTTCGATGAAGATGTGAGCCTGCCGTTGCCGCCCTCGGTCGTCGCCCCCGTATCGGCAAATGTGCCGCCTGTGCTGGTCGAAATGCTCGGCGCAGCCATGGGCGCGCGCGTCGAGACGGAGAAGGAAGTCGCGAACGCCTCGGGGATCCGGGGCATCGTGATGCGTCCGGGCCTCGTTTATGGAAACGGCGGCAGCTACGACTTGCCCGCCCTCATCCGGATGGCCCGCGCTCTAGGCGTCGCTCCCCACCTCGGGTCAGGCGGCACGCTGCAGGGATACGTTCATGTCGATGAACTCGCCGAACTGTATTGTCTCGCGGTCGAACGCGCGCCCGCGGGCGCGGTACTGCACGGCGTTGCCGGTGAAGTGAGCCAGCGGGAGCTCGCCGCGGCCGTCAGCCGCATGATCGGAGCCGGCGGTCGCACGGCAAGTCTCCAGTTCGAGGAGATGTACGCTGCTGGCGGCCCGGTCGGCGTCAGTCTTTCGTTGAACAAGCGCATGTCATCGGAAAAAACACAAAGTCTGCTGGGCTGGTCGCCGATCCGCAGGGACATCCTGTGCGACATCGAGTTCGGCTCGTATGCCGCCTGAGTTCGAGGCGCGCTGCCGGCGGCATTTGCGATCGGACCATGAACTCTGCCTGCTCGGCGGGCGGCCCCGAAATCTTCGCGGAAATGGGCGGGGCCGACGAATACGTAGCCATCCGGCGTGGTCACGGTTCGGATTACCTGGCGCGGCCGCAAGCGCAGGAGATTCGGAGGCCTGGCATGAAGTGGCGTACCAGAGAACGATAGAAGTTGACTGGTTCTCTACGAGGGACGTGCTCGGGTTAGCGGACGCCCTGGTTGGCGCACCCACCGAACTCCTCCATTGGCTCAGTCTTCCTGTCGTAGTCGTCTCTCAATTCGGAGCCACGGCGCGCACAGTTACTTCGTCCTTGTCATCGTCTCCAGGATCCTTCTGCTCGGTCGCCAGCGGGAGCGGCTCTACTGGATAGCCGTGATGTTCCCACGCATCAAGACCGCCCTTCAAGGCCCGTATATGCCGGAATCCCTTTCGACGCACTTGATGCGAAATCTTTTTCGCCGTTGCTTCGTTAGGGCAAACGCAATAGACCACGAGGTCGTGTTCAAGCAGCACCGCATCAACTTTCTCGGGTGATGCCAGGTCAATCGGTATCGCGCCAGGGATGCGGTGCGGTTCTGCCCGGCGGACGGCTTGCGGGCGAGCATCGAGAATGACAGGCGGACGCTCGGACCGCATCATCTCATCCAGCTGCTGCGGTGTGATTCGAATATGCGCGAGCCAGCGACGAAAACGCAGGCGCTGAATCCACCGGTATGCTGCGAAAAGTGCGCCGACCGCGACGAGCACTTCTGCAACAGTTATGCCATGCGCACTGATTAGAGACATCATCCTTGTCAGCTGTGGGCCAAAAAGAGTTCCTCCAGCGAGCCACGCTCCCGACCACATCGCACCGCCAGCGATGTCCCACGAGAAAAAAATTCTTCGGTCAATTTTGGTGGTACCCAAAAGCGGAGACGCGATAAGTCCAAGGCCGGGGACGAATTTCGCCACGAGCAGCAGTGGCGCTCCGTACCGCTCGAACCAGGCGTGGGTCTTCCGTATACTTGAGTCCAGCGATAGAGATACTCGGACTAGACGTGTGAGGAGACGACGACCATAGTGCCGCCCAAGCACAAACCACAGCCCATCCGAAATAAGAACGGCAGCGACCGCTGCCACGAATACTGAACCGAAGGAGACGAAACCAGCAGCTACCTGCGAACCAGCTAAGAGAAGCATCGGCGCGGCCGGAACTGGCGCGCCAAGTTGTGTGACCAAGACACTGAGGAATACTACCCAGACTCCCCATTCGGAGATTAAGGTGGGTGAAACTGTCATCAAAAACTGACTCCGCTCATCATCGACAAACGACTAGGGCGCGACACGCGATGTCGACGCATCGCATTGTCGCACAAGCAAAGGGTCCCTGCCTCGCAGGGTGAGTAGTGGTACCGCCCCATTTCCTCACACTGCGCGTAGGGATGCGAACGCCGGAGCAAGGAGGTCACTGATGTACCATTGCACGTGTCGCTCACGCGTGGACGTTCATGTAAACAACTCCCAAGCTGACTGAGGTTAGCCATGAAGCGATTACCGACGGTTCATATGGTTGTTGGCCTTATCGCACTGGGGGCATTTCTGTGCACCGGTCTGTATATGCATTTCTCGCTCGTCCACTGGCAAGGTATGCCTGATGTGGCGCGACTCATGTACCGGTCGGCACACATCTACTTGCTGTTGGTGTCCTTGCTGAATCTGATGCTCGGCTGTTACCTCACTCCGATTGAGCGCGGCGGCGCCCGCTATTTCCAGTTGCTTGGCAGCGTCAGCATTCTGTTGGCGCCAGCTTTCGTCGGCGTGTCATTTGCGACTGAATCGAAGTTCGAAGATATGGTGCGCCCCGTTATCGCTTTAGGCATTTACCTAGCCTTCGGCGGTGCTCTCGTACACGTAATCCTGGCGATCACTGCGCGTCGATTCCGAGATTAACCATCAAGAATCTCCAAGAGCTGACAGTGTGAGCTCACCGGTGTTGACATTGCCCCGAATTGCCGCCTTGGGCGACCGGCTGGACTAGCGTCGGCAAGGCCAAGGCGACGAAGAAAGCTAAGTCTAAACTGCCGCCTGCGTACCAGGACCCGAAAACCGGTGCTTTTTTTTCCGGCCGAGTGATGCCCGACCGCGTGTTCCGCACAGGCGACTCGTTCTTTCATACGGCTTCGTTTCTGTCCTGTACCTTGGTTTACCGAGCTAGGTAGCTAACAGGAACTGCCATTTGATGTGCATCATAGATGGGCGCGCGCCGACGGCGTCAGAACAGCGTGTGCACTATCGCAACTCGCACCGCATACGGGGTGCTGATGCTCTGGCCCCGCGCAGAATTGTGTGTAGGCGCCGCCTTCGCTGTGTGGTCAGTTTGGCAAGAGCCGGCAATGACCGCTCACAAGGCCAGACGGTCGGCGCTCATCTTCGGCCTATCAACTGCAGGCGGAAACACGCGCCAGCAGCCGTCATCGTGCCGAAAGAAGAACAATGCGCGCAAAACGGCCGGTTGCGTGGTCTCGACGCATACGTAGCGTCGCCGGCCCGAGTGGGTGCGACCGAATTCAACTACGTGGACCGACGTCGTGGGGCCAGGCGCGAGCCATTTTTCGACCTGAAAACGCAGGGATTGCTCATTTGTGCTTTTCATGTCCCCCTCCATCACCCCGGTTCTTGTTTGCCGCAGCGGTCCATAGGGCCCAACAATTGTCAGAATCGCCTAGTACGAAGGCAGCCGTGCGAACCGCCGCGCTGCGATGCGTTTCATGACGCACCTTGCATCGCAGTCGAATCTTGAGAAAGCACTTTAACTCTACGCCACAAGCTGGCACCCCTGCTTGTCGTTTGGCCAAATAGCAACAGCGGAAAAGCCGGGGAGCGGGGTGCCTGAATGCGCCTTTAGGGTGTTAGTTTTGATGCGCTGCAGTATGTACGGCCGACCACAAAATCGCGTTACGTAGCAATCCAGAAACGGTCGACATTTGCAGTTGGTTGACCCCGCGCGCTTAGCGGCAGCGGCTTTTCCAATATCGGTTCTTCGCAGCTTTTCGCGTCATCCTCCGTTTGGCGTTGGCGCACGCGAGGTACATTAAACGGCACATCATGCGCTTGCACGGGGACTCCATTGCACGTCACAGGCTTGGTAGCCTCCCTTCGTCGTGGGCCCGGAGGGGGAGGGTACGGCCGCGAATGAGCCCATTCTGGGTGGCTCATTATCCTCTTGAGGGCAGACTGCTCTCAGCCCCGCTTTGGCAAGCTCTCCAGCAGTGGCGGATCAACGGCAGGGGCCCGGCGCGGGCTGCGTTCCCGCCGCGATCATGTCGATGAAGTCCTGCATGTAGCCCCGCACGTATTGGTCGGTCCGCAGGCTGACCGCCGCCATCGACGGCGGAAAGAGGTCGCCGGTGTCGATCACCGCGAGGTCGGTGTCGCGCCGCGGCTCCACCGCCATCTGCTGCAACACGGCCACGCCCAGGCCGGCGGCCACGTAGGCCTTGATCACGTTGGCGTCGGTCGCCCTGACCACCACGCGCGGCGCCAGTCCCCGGCGCTCGAACTCGCGCGTCACCATCCATCCCGAATTGAAGTGCTCGTCGTAGGTCACGAGCGGATAGCGCGCGATGTCCTCGATCGTCACGCGTGCCAGCTTCAGCAGCGGATGCCGTCGCGGCACGATCAGGCAGCGCGGGATGGCATAGGCCTCGAGCGTGACGATGCCTTCCGGCGTCGCGTCCGGCAGCGTCGAGATGCCGAGGTCCACCGCGTTTTCGCTGACCCACTGCACGATCTGCGCGGGGTGTCCCTGCAGCAGTTCCAGGTTTACGGCGGGATACGCCGCGCTGAAACGGCGAATGGCGTCGAGCAGCCCGTAGCGCGCATGGATGTGCGTGGTACCCACGCGCAGCGTGCCGCTGCCACCGGCGAGGCCCGCGCTGGCCAGCCCCGACAGCGCGCGCGTGTCGTTGAGCACGCGCCGCGACAGCGCCGCCGCTTCCTGGCCGGCGTCGGTCAGTCCCACCAGCCGGTTGCCCCGGCGCACGAACAGTTCCACGCCGATCTCGCCTTCGAGCGAGCGGATCAGCTTGCTGACGGCGGGCTGGGTGGTGTGCAGCGCGTCGGCCGCGCGGGACACGCTGAGTTGGCTGGCGATGACGGCTTGCAGACAGCGGAGTTGCTGGAGGGTCATGATTGACGCGCCGGTTGGATCATGCCATTTTGGCAATGATTGTCTACAAACATGTCATTTTACAGAAAGAAGACGGCGACCGAGAATGGCTGCCATCTCCTCAGGAAAGAAAGGTTTCGCGATGACTTGCAGTGTGTTCGACCAGGCCCTCCAGCAGCACATGTGGAGCACCGACGAGATGCGCGACGTGTTCTCGGAGGAGAGCCGCGTGCAGAGGTGGTTCGACTTCGAGGCCGCGCTGGCCGCCGCGCAGGCCGAGCTAGGCATCATTCCCGCTGAGGCCGCTGCCGAGATCGGAGCGAAGGCGCGGGTGGCGGACATCGACCTGCCGGCGCTGGCGGCCGAAACGCGCCGCGTGAAGCACCCGCTGGTACCGGCGGTGCGCGCACTCCAGCAGCGCTGCGCCGGGGGGCTGGGCGAGTTCGTGCACTTCGGCCCGACCTCGCAGGACGTCTACGACACCGGCATGATGCTCCAGGTGCGGCAGGCCCACGGCATCCTGATGCGCGACCTGGCCGCCGTGGGGCGCGAACTGTACCTTCTGGCCGACGAACACAAGCACACGCCGATGGCCGGGCGTACCCACGCCGTGCAGGCGCTGCCGATCACGTTCGGCCACAAGTGCGCGATCTGGCTGTCCGAGCTAGACCGCCACAATGAGCGTATGCAGGGACTGGAGCAGCGTACCTTTGTCGGCCAGATGGTGGGCGCCGTCGGCACGCAGGCGTCGTTCGGGGCACAGGCCGGCGAGCTGGAGCGGCGCGTGATGGCGCGCCTCGGGCTTGGCGTGGCGCCGATCAGCTGGCAGCCCGCGCGCGACCGCCTGGGCGAGTATGTCAGCGTGCTGGGCCTTGTCGGCGCCACGCTCGGCAAGATCGCCAACGCCATCATGAACCTCGAGGGCGACGAGGTGGGTGAGCTCGCCGAGCCGTTCAGCGACGGCAAGGTGGGCTCCTCCACCATGCCACACAAGCGCAACCCGGCCGTGGTGGAGACCGTGGTGACGCTCAGTCGCGCCATCCGCTACAGCGTGGCGATGATGCACGACGCGCAGATGGCCGAGCACGAGCGCGACGTGGCCGCTGTGCGCATGGAGTGGAAGGCCGTCCCCGAGGCCTGCATGATGGCCGCGGCCATGCTGCAGATGATGCAGTACGCGCTGTCCGGCCTGACGGTGAACGCCGCGCGCATGCGCGCCAACCTCGATTTGCTGGGCGGCTTCCTGATGTCCGAGCGTGTGATGTTCGCGCTCGGCGGGAAGGTCGGCAAGCAGACCGCGCACGATCTGGTCTATGCCGCCGCCATGCAGGGCATGGAAAGCGGCATCACGTTCGAGCAGGCGCTGTCCCGCGATCCCGCCATCCGCGCGGCCATCGAGCCAGCCGAACTCAAGGCGCTGCTCGACCCGGCCACCTACGTGGGGCTGGCCCCGCAGATCGTGGAGCGCTTCCTGGGCCAGGTGCGGGAGAGCGGCTGGCCCGGCTGAAGACGCCGCCGGCCTGCACAGGCCCCGCACGGCGCGAAAACATCACAAGACATCACAAGACATCACAGGAGACACACCATGAACAGGATCGGCGAGACATTGCGACGGCTGGGCGCGCTGGCACTGCTGTGCGCGGGCGCCATGATTGCCACCCATGCGGCCCACGCGCAGGCCGACACCTACCCGAACCACCCGGTGCGCCTGGTCGTGCCCTATCCCGTGGGTGGAGGCGGGGACACCGTCGCCCGGCCACTAACGCTGTACATGTCGGAGCGTATGGGCCAGCGCATCATCGTCGACAACCACGGCGGCGCCAACGGCAATATCGGCATGGACATGGTCGCCAAGGCGCCGCCAGACGGCTATACGCTGGCGCTCGCGCTGACCTCGCAGCTGGCCGTCAACCAGAGCCTGTACCGCAATCTGCCGTACGACCCGGTCAAGGATTTCGAGCCCGTCTCGCTGCTGGCCTCGGCGCCGTACTTCCTCGTCGTGCATCCTTCTGTGCCGGTCAAAACCTTGGCCGAGTTCATCAAGTTGGTCAAGGCGAATCCCGGCAAGTACACCTACGGCTCGTCGGGCAACGGCAGCGGCCCGCACCTGTCGATGGAGTTGCTGAAGTCCATGGCCGGGCTCGATCTCGTGCACGTGCCGTTCAAGGGCACCGGGCCCGCCATGCCCGCGCTGCTGGCGGGGCAGGTCAACGCCATGTTCGCTAGCTATGGCGTGGCGTCGCAGCAGATCAAGGCCGGCAAGCTGCGCGTGCTGGCGGTGTCCACCGTGCAGCGCGCGCCCTCCATGCCCAATGTGGCCACCATCGCCGAGGCCGGCGTGCCCGGCTACGAGTCCAATGTCTGGTACGCGCTGCTGGCGCCGCGCGGCACCCCGCGTCCGATCGTCGCCAAGCTCAGCGCCGAAATCGCGGAGCTGATCAAGAACTCGGACCTGCGCAAGCGCTTCATGTTCGACGGCATCGTCCCGGTGGGGTCGACGCCCGAGGCGCTCGGCGCCTACATCCAGTCCGAGAGCGTCAAGTGGTCCGCCATCGTCAAGCGCTCGGGCGCCACCATCGACTGAGCGTGGCCAGCACTCCCATCCCAGCCACACCCACAGGAAATCCACAATGAAGATCGAACGCGTAGAGGCCATCGCCGTGCGCATCCCGCTGAACAAGGTGTTCTCCGGCAGCTCGTACCAGGTCGACAGCCGCGCCACGGTGATCACCCGCCTGCACACCAGCTCGGGCCTGGTCAGCGAGGTCTACAACGGCGACCCGCGCGAGCACGGCCCCGAGATCGCCCGCATGATCGAGCAGGACATGGCGCCGCTGCTGATCGGCGAATCCATCCACGCGTGCGAGCGCATCTGGGAAAAGCTGTTCCGGCTGACGATCCGGGCCGCAGACCGGGCGCTGGTCATGAACGCCATCGCTTGTGTCGATGCGGCGGTGTGGGACCTGGCGGGCAAGGCGCTCGGCGTCAATGTGTGTCGCCTGATGGGCGGCTACCGGCAGGAGATCCCGATCATCGCCATTGCCGGCTATTACCTCCCGGGCAAGACTGCGTCCGACCTGGCCGGCGAGATGGCTTGGCTGCGGTCGGTGGGTATGGCCGGCTGCAAGGTGAAGGTGGGTGGCCTGTCGCCCGAGGAGGATGCCGAGCGCGTGAAGTATGCGCGCGAAGGCGGCGGCGCGGACTTCCTGCTGGCAGTGGATGCCAACCGCGGCTGGAGCGTGGCGGAGGCGACGCGCTTCGCGCGGCTGGTGGAGCCATACGACATTGCGTGGTTCGAGGAGCCCTGCCACTGGCACGATGATGTGCGCGGCATGGCCGCGGTGCGCCAGGCCACGTCGATCCCCATCAACGCGGGGCAGAGCGAGGTCAGCGCGGCGGGCGTGCGCCGGCTGCTAGACGCGGGCGCGGTGGACATCGTCAACTTCGATGCGTCCGAAGGCGGCGGCCTCACCGAATGGCGCCGCGCTGCGGCGGCCTGTGCGCTAGCCGGCGTGCGCATGGCGCACCATGAAGAGCCGCAGATCGCTTCACACATGCTGGGTGCAGTGCCGCACGGGATCTGCGTGGAGTGCTTCCCGGACCCCGACCGCGACCCGATCTTCCCCGGCATGTGGGCCAACCCGCCGCGGATTAAGGACGGCATCCTGTCGATCCCGCAGGGCCCCGGGTTCGGCATCGAGCTGGACTGGGACATGGTGAAGCGGTACCGGCTGAACTAGGGGGATCTCCGGGGGCGCCGGGCCCCGGCACTGCCCCACCTCGGTTGCTGCCCCGGCTTCCTCGCTTCCCCTTCATGGGGTAGTCGAATGGAAAGGACTTTGGGTCGGCCGGAAGAGCACCTTTACCTTCCACGTATGCGGCCATCGGTTCCGTGCTTTAGCGACAACACATGGGCGATTTTCAGGTGAAAACTTGGACCGCGAACCATTGCCCTCATCCTCTGCAAGAGCAAGAACCGGCCGATCGTGGAATATGCGCTGCGTGAGTCAGCGAAGCCAAGCGATACAATCTGCAGTAATTGGCCATGCCGTTCGGAGAGGGCGGTGGCTGCGCTAGAATGACCCGCGACAGGACGACAATAACGAGGGTCGAGCGGTGACGTCGCGGACACACTACACCACATTGGGCCTTGCCAAAACTGCCTCTGCGGCAGAGATCAAGGCCGCCTATCGGCGAATGGCGATGCAGTGGCATCCGGATCGCAACCCGAAGAGCCAGTCCGAAGCCACCGCCCGCTTCAAAGAAATCAAGCACGCCTACGAAACACTGAGCAACGAACGGAAGCGTGAAGCCTATGACGACTCGCTGAACGAGACTAGATTCGGGTCTGGCGCGGGATCGTTTGGTTTCGGCGCCGGCGCAAGCCAGTCTTCGGGAAGGGCGAAACCGGCTGGATTCGGTTCCTACTGGCATCGCTCCCCGCCGCCTGTACGCGGCGAGGATATTGAGTGCAAGGCATCGATCTCCGTCGAGACTGCGGTCAACGGGGGAACGATCGAGGTAAAGGTTCCATACGTCGGTCCGTGCGATGCATGCGGCGGTACGGGATGGGCGCGGGCCGCGTCGCGATGTAAGGCGTGCGCTGGCGAAGGATGCTCTAAGTGCGACTATTCCGGTAGGACAAACGTCTGCGCTACATGCAAGGGGAGCGGTCACGCGAAAGCCGAACGGAAGATTGCGACGGAGGTTCGTGGTGGAATCGTCGATGGCATGATGATTCGCATCGTCGGTGGTGGCACACCCGGGGGAAATGGCGGGGCCGATGGCGACGCACTGTGCAGGATCAAGGTGCTGAAGGCTGGAAGCTACAAACTTCAGGGCCTCGACCTGATGGGGGAAGTAAAGGTGGATTTTGCAACCGCCGCGATCGGCGGGAAGGTGCACGTCGACGTGTTCGGGAAGTCCTACACAGTCGAGGTGCCGCCCATGACGCGCGCGGGGAAGATCCTCCGGCTGTTAGGGAAGGGCCTGCGACACGCTGTCAACCATGACACGGGCGATCTGCGGCTCAGGGTCGTGATCGACCTGCCGAAGGGACGGCTCAGCGAGGCGCAAAAGCAGGTGCTCAGAAGCATGTTTGCGGACGGCATGAGCTTACACGACTGACCGCGCCGATGCCGCACCGGTGGCAGGGGCATCCGCGGCCGGCTCGCGGGTCTGCGGGTCTGCGAGTTTGAGCTCGAGCCCAGTGAACGGCAGCCCCCATGACGCCCACGCTACAGCGAACGCGCGGCCCAGGTTCCGGCGGCTAGTCGATGCGGGCGCCGCTCGCCTTGACGATCGGCCGCCACGCCTGGTACTCGGCCACCACGAACTTGCCGAACGATTCCGGCGTGTATTGCATTGGCTCCGCGCGTTGCAGCAGGAGATCGCTTTTCGCGAATGGTCTCCGATCGCGCATTGGACATATCAAGCCTCTTTACGTCGGGCGGAATGCGGGATTTCGGGATCATGCCGAAGGTAGCGATCAGTCCTTGGTGGGTGCCATCCTGATTTGCTCGGATAATCGGAGCGGCATAGTCCGGCCATGTTTCCGGTGGGTAGTCGGTGGAGGGTGGTTCGACGCCATGGACATCGTGCAGCAGCCGGCGCTGAATAGGGACGTAGTTGTTGCACACGGACTAGCACGACGACGATGAGCGCGACGACGAGCGCAGTGGCCATCGCGAATACAGGATGGTCGCCAATATCCTAGCCGTTAACAAAATCTGTTGAAACGCAAAACGGGTCCCGTCTTTCGTAAGCGCTAGTTTCCGCACACCTTGAGCGCGATGAACATGTTCAGGCAGGATGTGGCGGGGCGGCTTTGGGCGGGGCGAAGTTGAACGGCAACAGGTCGCTGATGTCAGCGTCTGGCGCGCGCTGTGGCAGCTCTGTGAGCACGTGGAGTAGATAGGCATAAGGCTCGACGTCACAGGCGCGGCACGTAAGCCATGTAAGCATCAGGCTATAGATCATGGCGCTTGCCTTAGCGCCAGCCACGGTGTCTGCAAAGAGCCAAGCTTTTCGACCTGTGCAGAATGGTCGGATATCGCGCTCTTATCCACGTGACGGAATTA
>JYOD01000110.1 GCA_000955785.1 Burkholderiaceae bacterium 16 | reverse complement strand
GTTTCCCGCGCGAACTGATGAAGATGGAACGGAAGCCTCCCCTGTTCCCGGCAGTAACGGCTATCGCCTGCCGAGCGAAGCCGAATGGGAATACGCCTGCCGCGCCGGAACAAATGGCCCGCGATACGGCGAACTCGGCGATATAGCCTGGTATGGAGAAAACGCCGGAGGCCACACGCAAGAGGTCGGCCGGAAGCAGTCCAATGACTGGGGGCTCTACGACACGCTGGGCAACGTTTGGGAGTGGTGCGCCGATCAATACGATCCGGAGGTCTATGGTTCGTATCGTGTGTTTCGCGGCGGCGGCTGGTCCGATGCCGAGAGGGGTTGCGTTGCCACGAATCGCCGTCGCAGTCATCCCACATTTGCCATCGATGACCTTGGCTTTCGGGTTGCCCGATCGCTCGATGCCAGCGGCGGGTGATCCGGCGCACCTCCGACTTTACCTGCATCAACCTATCGCCATACCTCGCAAGTTCCCTTCCTGAAATGGCGGACAGGGGCGGAGCGCACCCCTCGCGCATGCCCCGCCGGGTCCCGTGCTGGCGCTGCCTGCCTGCCAGCGCCCGCGACACCCCCACGTGAGACGAAACGTCAGTTTTTGTGAGACGCAGCGTCAAGTGCCGAAACGATAACTCTGCAAAAATTGGCGCCGGTTCGAGGTACGCGCCAGCCCTCTAGAGAAAGAGCGCGGCCCCGGGCCTGACTGGCAAGCGACCTTCGATGGCGGGCACGACACGCTTGCCACCAGCGGGCCGCGCACGACCAGGCCATTCCAAAAGGCCCTCGATAGCAACCAGGCAGCGCGGTTTGCGTCCGGCGCAATTCCATGCGCCAGCCCAGTCGCGTCTTCGGCGTTTTTCCATAGCACCGCATGGCAGCGGGCGGCGTCCGCGCAATCGCATCGCCGCGGCTGGCCGACACCATGCAGTTCCTGCGGTATTCGCCCGGCACCAGTCATGGCGTAGTGAAAACTCAATTTTTAGAGCGGGTAATCTCATGCTGAAAAGTAAAACGAAACTAATATCGCTGACGCTTCTGGCGGCCGCCGCGCTCACGGCGTGCGGGGGCGACAACCCGGAGACCGCGGCTACGAGCGCCCAGACGCCCGCCGCACCCACGCCCCCGCCCGCGCCCGCGCCCCTGGCGTCAAGCTGTACCGAAACCGGCGTCGATGCGAAGTTCGCCTGTCAGACCGGGGTCACGGAGCCGCTGTACATCTACCAATGGGCGCTCAGGCAGGCCACCAGCTACTTCAAGTCATTCTCGGATACCGCGGATGGCGTCACCGACCTCAATGTGGAAGAAGCGCATGCCGCGGGCATCAAGGGCCAGGGCGTCAATGTCCTGGTTCTCGACGATGGCGTCGATATCAACAATGAGGACCTGGTCGCCAATGTGAACAAGTCGATGACTTACAACTTTGACGACGGCACCAACAACCCCACGCCCGCCGATATCCCGATGAACATCGCAGACGCGCATGGCACCCATGTCGCCGGCATCATCAGCGCGGCGCAGAACGGCAAGGGCGTGATTGGCATCGCGCCCCGCGCCACCCTGGGCGGCGCGCGCTTCATCGGCACCGCGGGGGCCGACATCCTGCAGGCCTACGGCGGCGCCGACTGGTCCCGGAATGCCCATATCATCAATGCCTCATATGGCGGGAATCCAGAGGTGCCGGACGAGTACGACACCGCAACCGGGACCAGTGCCGTCATCCGGGCCTTCCCGAACCTGAGAAGCGGCAAGGGCCTGGTCATGGTGAAGGCATCAGGCAATGAGTACCACACCATCCGGGGCGACACACCCAGGTCTTGCCCCGATATCGACGGGATTAGCGGCGTCCTCAGTTGCGAAAATCCCGCGAATGACACGGAAGCGCTTGAGCCTGGCGTCATCCTGGTAGGCGCGGCCAACGCCAAGGGCATCAAATCGAGTTACTCCAACGCCGGGGCGGTCAACTGGATCACCGGGCTCGGCGGTGAATATGGGGAGAAGGGGCAGTACGGAGAAGGCGGCTCCGGGCCGACGATCTACTCGACCGACCTGACCAGTTGCGCGAAAGGATATAGCCGCAACTACCTGGAACTAGCCAATGCATTCACCATTGGCGGCACCGCGACCAACAAGAAAGATAACCCGAACTGCGACTATTCCAGCATGAATGGCACCTCGGCCGCCACCCCGACCATCTCAGGGGTGGTTTCGCTGATGCTGGCGGCAAATCCGAACCTGACGTGGCGAGACGTCCGCGAGATTCTTCGCGTGACCGCCAGGAAAATCGATCCGAATTATGGCTCGCGCGACAACCGGAATCTCCGGCTCGACCTGAAGCAGGGGACATTTACCGCCAGTGAAGATGCCAGCCTCGTCGATGGCAGCCAGACTGCGCGGCTGGATCTGGGCTGGCAAAAGAATGCCGCGGGCAACTACTACTCGAACTGGTACGGCTTCGGCCTTGCGGATGCCGCGGCCGCCGTCAGGCTGGCGAAGGCATACAGCGCCTACAAGCCGGCAACCCTGGAAATTGGCGGCTTCACCAAGGCGTTCGCGGATAGCGCGCAGCTCAAGTACGGTTCGGTCCAGAAGCTGGGGCAGTTCACGGTCGGCGGCAATGACAAGGTGGATGCCCTGCAGCTGAGACTGAGCGGCTCCATCTGTGTCGGCAGCGTTGGCATCTTTGTCAAATCCCCCTCCGGGACCATTTCCGCACTCGCTGTTCCATACAACAGCTACTACAGCACAGGCGTGCCGGAAGTGAAAAGCTACGGGCTGGGCAGCTATGCATTCCATGGCGAGAACGCCGCCGGGAATTGGGAGGTGTATGCAGTCAGCGCGATGCCAGCCCCCGCTGCGCCCGGCGCATGCAGCAGCTTTCTGCCGGAAGCCGATGGTGCCAGCGTCAAGCTCAGCAAGCCCCTGGCTGTTGAGTACCGTGTGATTGCCGCGAAATAACGGGGCGAGGAGAACGATGATGAAAAAGAACTTGTCCCTCAGGGTCTTGCTGTGCGGCGCCGCGGCGTTCGTCGCCACGCTGTGCCACGCGGGCGCGTCGACCTATGTGGCCGGGCAACAGCTTTCGCCCGCGGAATTGAAGAGCCTTGCGGGCACGACGGCCGTTCGCGTTGGTAGCCAGTCGTTCCAGACTCTGCCGGCTTCGGCCACGGCAAAGAGCGCGGGCGCCATGGGGAGTGCGGTGACGCTGGTCGTGAACGACCGGGGCGTCGTCGGCGAGAGCCGCAACGAGGTGATTGTTTCGCAAGTATCGACCCAGGAAGTCCAGCAGAAAGTCGGCAAGCTAAGCCGCTCAGCCACCGGCATCCAGTACTTCGATCACATGAACATCAGCAAACTGACGTTCGCTTCGTTCCAGGACGCGGCGGCTGCCGGGGAGCAGCTCAAGACGTTGCTTCCGCCAGGGGCGGGGGTCGATGTACCGATCCGGTATGGCAAGCCCAAGGTGCGCTGAGCCGGCTTTCACAGCCGGAGTCACGCTGCTTTACCTCGCTTGAAAACCACGGCCGCCTGGGGTCCCCGAAGAAGCACCGGGGCGCTCCAGGCGCCGAAACGCCAGCCGGGAACTTGCGCCGGGCAGGCGCGATGCACCTGCGCCCCGTGGCGCGCTCCCGATGATGGACATGCAACGACCATACCGAAGCCTGTGTGGCTTCCTCCTGGCAGTCCTGGCGGCAGGATGTACATCCTACAAGTACGTCCCCCCAAAATCCGATGCGGGCCGTCAATGCGTGACGACCTGCGAAACCAACAAGCAGATCTGCATCACCGGCAAGGAACAAGTCGCAGCCGTCAAGGAGCAGGCCTGCGAAACACGGCGCGCCAACACCCTTGCCACCTGCCTCGCCACCGCCGCGAATGACAAGGGCAAGGAGCAATGCACCAAGCGGCAGGCTTACTGCTCCAGCTACGCATCGACCTACAGTTGCGACAGCGCTTACCAGGCGTGCTACATACAGTGCGGCGGGCAGGTCATCGAAGTCGAGGACTGAGCCCTTGCTGCCAGGCGGCATCCGGGACAGGCTTCAGACGGCCCCCGAGGCCGTCAGGCGCCACTGCCGGTGGCAGTGAATTCGCCCCGCAGGCTCTCCAGCCATTCGTTGATGGTGGTCGCTTCGCTTGCGTCGGCCGGCGCCGCTGGCCAGCTGTTGCGGGGATGCTCCGCGAGCGCGCGCACCTCCCGCGGACTCAGGCTGAAGCGGCGGCGGAAGGCACGGCTGAAGGTGCTCTCATTCGAATAGGCGTAACGATATGCCAGCTCGGCGATGCTGAGCCCGCTGCCCTTGGATCGGGCCAGTTCATCGAAACAGCGATCCAGCCTCCTGCCCTGGATGTAGGCGTTCACGCCGCCGTCGGCGTCGAACAGGCGGTAGAGGCTGGCTCGCGACAGGCGGAAAGCGCCGGCGACCTGCTCCGGCGAGAGCACTTCCGCGGTCAGGTGTTCTTCGATATAGCGCTGCACCAGCTTGCGCATGCTGCGGCGCGCCGCCTTTTGCACGTCAGGCTCGCTATCCCGAAGCCTGGCGCCACTGGCCTCCAGCATGATCAGCGCCGCGGTGACCGATGCCGCCCTCTCCTCGCCTGTCAGCGCGTCGCCGGCCAGCAGGAGTTGCGACAGGTGCGACGCCAGCAGGCGCGTCGATCCCTGGCCGGCGTCCAGCACCGTACCGTGCAGGTTCCAGCTCCGCAGCGACGCGGGAAGGCGATCGCGCGGCACGGTAAGGGTGATATTGGCAAACGGCGGTGTCCAGCTATCCAGCGTCCGCCCCAGGTCGAGCACGCTGATCGAACCCACGCCAGCATTGAGCGCCCGGTTGCCATACTCGCCCTGAACGCCGCCCGCCACATAGAGCTGAATCAGGATGTGATCGATATTGCTGCGCCGGATCTCGACGATGCCGCGCTTGAAGCGATGCTCCACCGAGCCGGCGCAGCGCGCGATCAGGCTGTCGCCCAGGTGCAACGCCATCAACTCACCCGAGAAGGCGCCCGGCGCGGCGCCAGTCCTGACGTCGAAGAGCGGCGCCAGCGCCGCGCGCCAGAGTTCGCAGGCTTCCGGAAGTACCCGCCCGTCGAGGCGGACATGCACTTGCGGCGGCGCTGCCCCCACACTGGCTTCGAATTCTTCTGCAATCTGTACTGATGCTGGCCCTGACACGTGATTCCCTGGAGGAGTTACGGTAGAAGGCTTCGGCGCCCCGCCGCCCCGGTGCGACGCCATGCCGTACTTTGCGCGTTGGTCCGCGGCAGCGCACATGATATCGAATGGACGGGGTCATGCGTTAGCGCACCCGCTTGCGCCAATGAAAAACGCCCCACCGAAACCGCGTGGGGCGTTGCCTGACTGTGCGATGTGCCTGTACTACACCGGCACATCCTTCATCGGGTCCGGCTTCCGGTTATCGAACCAGCGGTACAGCGTAGGCACCATCACCAGCGTCAGCAGGGTCGACGTGATCAGCCCGCCGATCACGACCACCGCCAGCGGACGCTGCACTTCGGAGCCCGGGCCGGTGGAGAACAGGAAGGGCACCAGCCCCAGCATGGCGATGGTGGCCGTCATCATCACCGGGCGGAATCGCTGGGTCGCGCCCTGGATCACCGCCTGGTCCAGCGACAGGCCGGAATCGCGCAGCGTGCGGATATACGACACCAACACCACCCCGTTGAGCACCGCCATGCCCCACAGCGCGATAAAGCCCACCGAGGCCGGCACCGACAGGTACTCGCCGGTGACGAACAGGCCGATGATGCCGCCGATGGAAGCAAACGGCAGCACGGTGATGATCAGCGTGGCAAAGCGCACGGAGTTGAACAGCAGGAACAGCAAGAAGAAGATCGCGGCGATGGTCACCGGCACGATGATCTTCAGGTGGCCCATGGCGCGTTCCATGTTCTGGAACTGCCCGCCCCACTCGAGGTAGTAGCCTTCCGGCAGCTTGACCTTGCTGTCCGCCGCCAGCTGCAGCTCGGCGACGAAGCCGCCGAGGTCGCGGTCCTTCACGTTGATCATCACCACCACGCGGCGCTTGGCCATTTCGCGGCTGATCTGCGCGGGGCCGTCGGTGACTTCGATCTTCGCCACGCTTTGCAGCGGCACCTGGGCGCCGTTGGGCGTGGCCACCAGCAGCTGGCGGATGGCCTGCACGTTGTCGCGGAACTCTTCGGGCAGGCGCACCGCCGCGGCAAAGCGGCGCTCGCCTTCGAAGATGTCCGTGGCGCGCTTGCCGCCGATGGCGATCTCGATGATGTCGTGGATGTCCGAGGCATTGAGCCCGTAGCGCGCAATGGCCTGGCGGTCGATCTCGATCGACAGGTACTGCTGGCCGGAGATGCGCTCGATGCGGATATCCTGCGAGCCCTGGATGCCGCCCGCCACGCGGGCGATCTCGCCAGCCAGCTCACGCAGCTTGTCGAGGTCGTCGCCGAACACCTTCACCGCCACGTCCGAACGCACGCCGCTGACCATCTCGTCGACGCGGTCGGAAATCGGCTGCGCCATCACGATCTGCACGCCGGGGATGGCCTTGAGCTTCTCGCGGATGGCGTTGGCGATATCGCCCTGGGTCCAGCCGTCCGGCCACTCGTCGCGGTCCTTCAGGCTGGCGATCGGCGTCGATTCGTTTTGGCCCTGCGGGTCGGCCGGGCTTTCGCCACGGCCCACGCCGGACACCACCGACTTCACGCCCGGCACCGACAGCACCAGCTTGTTGGCTTCCATTTCCAGCTTGACCGATTCCTCCAGCGAGATGTTGGGCACGCGATCCAGCGCCGGCACGATCGACCCTTCCTTCATCTCGGGGATAAAGGAGGTGCCCAGCAGCGGCACGATGGCGATGGTGGCCATGAATGCCACCACCGCGCCAATCACCGTCTTGCGGCTATTGTTCAGCGCCCAGTGCAGCATGCGCAGGTAGTGGCGCTTCATGAAGGCAATCAGCCAGGTATCGTGCTCCGCACCGCCCTTGAGCAGGTAGGACGACAACACCGGCGAGAGCGTCAGCGACAGGAACAGCGAAATCGCCAGCGCAATCGAGATGGTGAACGCCAGCGGCGCAAACATCTTGCCTTCCATGCCGGTCAGCGTCATCAGTGGCAGGAACACCAGGATGATGATGCCCACGCCGACGATCACCGGCGTGGCCACTTCCTGCACCGCCTTGACCAGGATCTCGGTCTTGGTCATGCCGCTCTTGTCACGATGGCCGAGCCGCTCGAACGCGTTCTCCACCACCACCACCGAACCGTCCACCATCAAGCCGATGGCGATGGCCAGCCCCCCCAGCGACATCAGGTTAGCCGACAAGCCCACCTGGTTCATCACCATGAAGGTCATCAGCGGTGTCAGCACCAGCGTGGCCAGCACGATGACGGACGAGCGCACATCCCCCAGGAACAGGAAGAGCACGATCACCACCAGCACCACGCCTTCGAGCAGCACCTTGGTGACTGTCCACAGCGCCGAATCCACCAGCTCGCTGCGGTCGTAGTACGGCACGATCTGCAGCTTGCCCGGCAGCATCCCGCGCTCGTTGATCTCGGCCACGCGGGCCTTGACGCGGCTCACCACTTCCTTGGCATTGCCGCCGCGCATCATCATGACGATGCCGCCGACCGACTCGGTCTCGCCGTTCTTGACCAGCGCGCCCTGCCGCACCTCGTGGCCGATGGTCACATTGGCCACGTCGCGCACATAGACCGGCGTGCCCGAGATTTCCTTGAGCACGATGCTGCCGATATCGTCCACGCCGCGGGCCAGGCCCACGCCGCGGATCAGGTATTGCTCGGCATAGTGCGGCAGCACGCCGCCGCCGGAGTTGGCGTTATTGCGCGCGAGCGACTCGTAGACCTGCTGCAGCGTGACCTGATAGTGCCGCATGCGGTCCGGGTTGACCAGCACCTGGTACTGCTTGACGAAGCCGCCCTGCGAGTTGATTTCCGCCACGCCGGGAATCGAGCGCAGCAGCGGGCGCACCACCCAGTCCTGCGCTATGCGGCGCTCGGACAACTCCTCGGTCGTCAACGCGCGGTTGCCGTCGTCAGTGCGGTCCAGCGTGTACTGGTAGACCTCGCCCAGCCCGGTGGAGACCGGACCGAGCACCGGCGTCACGCCCTCGGGCATGCGGCCGGCCACTTCGATCAGGCGCTCCATCACCAGCTGGCGGGCGAAGTAGACGTCCGTCGCATCGGTGAACACCAGCGTGATCAGCGACAGGCCCGCCTTGTTGAGCGAGCGCATCTCTTCCAGGCCGGGCAGCCCGGTCATCGCCATTTCCACCGGCACGGTGACAAAGCGCTCGACCTCCTCCGGCGAACGGCCGGTGGCTTCGGTGGCGATCTGCACCTGCACATTGGTGACGTCGGGGAAGGCATCCACCGACAGTTTGGTCGCCGCGCGCAGGCCGAAGAAGAACAGCACCACGGCCAGCACGCAAACCACCAGCCGCTGCTTGATAGCGGCTTCCACAAGGGCTTTCATCATGATCGATTACCCCTGTTCCAGGCGCTTGCGCTCGTTGTCCAGATGGAAGGCGCCGTCCACCACGATGCGGTCGCCCGGTTTCACGCCGCCCTGCACCACGCGCATGCCGTCGCTCTCGGCGCCCAGCTTGACCTTGGTCAGGCGGTACAGGCCACCGGCCTGCTCCACGTACACCAGCTCGTCGTTGCCGTCACGCACGATGGCGGATTCGGGGATCACCAGTTGCTCGGACGGCGCGCTGGCAATCAGCATGCTGGCCAGCATGGCCGGCTTCAGGCGTCCTTCGCGGTTCTCCAGTTCGGTGCGGACCAGCACGGTGCGCGTTTGCGGATTCACGGTACGGCCCACGTAGATGAGCTTGCCAGTGATCTGCTTCTGGCCAGCGCCATTGCCCAGCGACGGCACCTCGATATCCACGCTCTGACCTTCGGCCACCAGCGCCGCCTGCTGCTCCGGCACCTCCGCCACCACCCATACGCGCGACAGGTCGGCCACTGTGTAGAGCGCGTCGGCAGGCTGCACCACCTGGCCTTGCGCCACGTTGCGCTCCACCACGGTGCCGCTGATGCTGGAGAACACCGGCGAGTAGGAATCGATGCTGCCGCTCTTGGCGAGTTGCGCCACGGCGGCGGGCGACATGCCAAGCACGCGCAACTGATCGCGGTAGGCACGCATCTCCGCCGACGAGATCGCCAGCTCGCTCTCGCGCCGCTGCAGCTCGCCGCGGCCGATCACGTCGGCGGCGAACAACTGGCGCGCGCGCTCGGCGTTGCGGACCTGCAGCTCGGTCTGGGCCTCGGCCTTCAGAAAGGCCATCTGGGCCGCGCCCAGTTCGCTGCTATGCAGGCGGGCGAGCACCTGTCCCGCCTTGACCTCCTGGCCGAGGATGCCGTAGAGATCCGTCACGCGTCCGGTCACGCTGGCGCCGATGCGGGCCACGCGCTGTTCGTCGAAATCGATGCGCCCGGACACGCGCAGCACTTCGCTGAAGGCGCTGGTGGCGACCGGCGCCACTTTGAGCGATGCCTGCAGGGTGCCTTCCGGCTTGACCACGCCGGGCGGCTGCTTGGGCGCTTCGGTGGCGGGCGCGGGTTCGTCGGAGCAGCCTGCCAGGGAAAACAGCAGGACTGCGGTTGCCGTCAGGGAAAGAAGAAAATGGGGACGCATGCTTATTTGGTTTCCGTAGGTGCCGAAGGAGCGAAGGGAGCCGTGGGTGCCCCGGTCTGCCCGGGCACGCTCGACAGCAGCTTCTCGATCTGGATGGTGGCCGTCTGCAATTCGTACTGCGCGGCGATCAGGTCGCTGCGCGCGCCGCGCAGCACGCGCTGGGCATCGAGGTAATCCAGGATGCCGCGCTCGCCAAAGCGATAGGCCGACTCGGCCACCGAGAGCGCGGACTCGGCCTGGCGCACGATGCCGCCTTCCAGCGCGCTCACCTGCGCCTGCGTGATCTCGTATTGCTGGTAGGCCGACTCCAGCTCCTGCGTAAGCTCAAACTCGCGCGCCTCCAGCGCGGTGCGGGCCTGGATCGCCTGCGCGGTGGCCTCGCCCACCGGGCCGCTGCGGCGGTCCCACAGTGGGATGGTGAGGACCAGGCCGACCTGCGAGACCGTGTTGTCGGGCTGACGCTCGGCGCTGGCGCGCACCGCCAGTTCCGGCAGCCTCAGCGAGCGCTGGTAGTCCACGGCCAGGCTGGCCCGGTCGGCTTCCAGGCGGCGCTGGGTCAGTTCGGCGTTGGTCCCGGTCAGCGTATCGCGCAGCACCGGCAGGGCCGGCAGCGCCGGCGCCTGGTTCAGGCTGCCGGCCAGCGAATAGGCCGCCGGCAAGGCGCCGCCGACCTGCTGGCGCAGCGCGGCCTTGGCCTGGTTGACCCGCAACTGGGCGCTCTGCAGCGTCTTTTGCGCGCCGAGCAGTTCGGTGTCGGCCTTGATCAGCTCATAGCGCGGCGCTTCGCCAACCTCCACCCGCAGGCGGGCGCGGTCCTGGATCTGCCGCATCATGGCCAGGTCTTCCTTGGCCGCGGCCAGCTCCATCTCGCGCCGCAATACGTCGAAATACGACGTCTTGACGCGCGCCGCCAGATCCGCCCGGAACGCCTGGCGGCCAGCTTCGGTAGCCTCCAGGCTGCGCCCGGCGATCTCGGCGCGCAGTTTGCGCTGCTGCGGATAGTCCAGCTTCTGGGTGATGGCCATGGTCGGCGCGGCGCCACCGGTCACACCGGAGGTACGCGGCGACAGGCGGCCGTACAGCACCTCCACCTGCGGATTGGGATAGGCGCGCGCGCTGGTCACGGCGGCGCTGGCGGCATCCACGCCGGCCTGCGCCGCTTCGACGCCTTTGTTGGTGGACTGCGAAAGGGACAGCAGTTGCGGCAAGGTGAACGTTTCCGCCGCGAGAGCCGGCAAGGCTCCGAGCGACAGCAACGCCACCATGGAAAACATGGTGATCTGTTTGATCTGCATGACAAATGGGGGCAGGCGAAACGGCTGCGCGCCCGCCGCCGGCGCGCGCAAAAAGCGCGCGCCAACGGTCAGCCAGCGATCGCGGACGCGATCGGGCCCAGGCGCCCAGGCAATGGGAACGCAGCCCGGGCACGCCAATGGCGTGCCCGGGTTGCCAGGGTTGTCAGATCAGGGAAATGGGGGGCTTGAAGAAGGCCGCGGGCAAAGGCTCCGGGCGCGCCGGGAGCTGTTGCGCGATCTCGTTGGGCGGCAGCGAGACGCGTACGGTCGGCAGCGCGAAAAGCGCGCTGGATTCCTCGATCTCGTCGAGCATGTCGAGCGGGTCGAGCAGGTCGGCGGACCAGATTTCGCAGTAGCCGGGCGGGTCGTCGTCCTCCGCCAGCATCTCCGCGGCCGATTCGCCCAGCAGCCCATCGTCGCCCGGCGCCACGACGCGTTCCAGGTCGGCACTGCCGTCCAGTTCGTCGAGGGTGCGGGCGAGCGTGGATTCCAGGATCACGCGGTCGAGCGGGTCAAGCCGCTCGGTCTGGGCAGACTCGAATGCAGCCCCCGCCGCACCGGCGTGCGAACTCGCCGCTGCCCCGAAGGACAGCAGAGACAAGCACAGAACGGTCAGCAGGAGCAGCAGGGATCGCATGAATTGGGGGTAAAACGGAGATGGCGCAGTCCTCGCCGCAGGGTGCAAATGGCCTGAAATGGCCTGTTGCAAGGCGATGGTGCACTACAGCATTGTAACTGAACGCAAATCATAGACAGGGAAGCGCCCGGCATGTTCCTGAAGAGTTGCGAAAGTTGCCGGCAAGAATGTCTCGCAGAAAGCGGGGCTGAACCGGGAGATCCTCGACACCGCGCCGGCACTGTTGATGCAACTGCTCCGCTACAAAGTCACGGACACTGGTGGATTGTGGGCAGAAGCGCCGACGCGAGCGCTCAAACCGAGCCAGACATGCCCCGCGTGTGGGTATGTCCGGAAGAAGAGCCTGTCGGAGAGAACGCACCGATGCACCGAATGCGGCCATACGAAGCCGCGAGACGCGGCATCGGCGCGCGTGGTTTTGAATTGGGCGCTGTACGGTACGCCGACAGCCCCATCACGTCAGGAACTGGCGTAGGCAGGGTTTTGCTCTGCGAAACTCCATCCAATCGCGCAGCGACTTGGTTGGAGTAGTTCATTGCCACATCGCAAACGCGGCCAGCACGAGCGCTGAGACCGCGTTGATGCGCTGGCGCCAGGCGGGCGTGAACAGATGGCGGCCCCGTGCGACCACCAGGGAAAGCGCGAGCCACCAAAGCGATGACCCGGCAAATACCCCCAGGATCATGGGAACGGGAGAAACAGGGCCCAGGGCACCGCCGCTCAATGCGCCGAACACGGCGACAAACGACAGGATGGTGGCGGGATTGGACAGCGTCAGGACAAAGGTGCCGGCGAGACAACGCAGCAGATCCGAGCCGCCGGGCACGGACGCCGCCGATGCCGCCAGCGGCGCGCGCCAGGTACGCCAGGCCAGCCAGAGCAACAAGGCGCCACCGCCCAGCGCCAGGGGCATGCGCGCGGCGGCAAGCGCGTGGATGATCCAGCTGCCCCCGAAGGCGCCGATCGCGCCGTACACGGAGTCCGCCAGCGCGGCTCCCATGCCGGTGGCCAGTCCCACTGCCATGCCGCGCTCAAGCGTGCGCTGAATCGTCAGGAGCCCGATGGGGCCGACCGGTGCTGCGATCGAAATCCCGACCAGGGCCGCCTTGAGGAAGAGGAGAAGTGTCGTCGAGTCCATGCACCGATGGTATCCCGTTCTCCGCGGTGAATGAATCATGTAAATTCTGTAGTTCGGCAGACGTGCTTTCGATTTTTTAAGCCGCCCAGCCAAAATACGGAAACCCTATGCTTGAACTCGACGACAAGGCATGGCGCCTGATTCAGTCCATCCAGGCCGATGGGCGGCAACCGCTCAAGGTACTGGCCGAAGCCACAGGCTTGTCCATCCCCGCTACGCTGGAGCGCCTGCGCCGCCTGGAAGAGGCCGGCGTGGTGCGAGGATTCCATGCGGACATCGACCCGAAGGCGGTGGGCTACAGCGTGCGCGCCATCGTGGGGATCAATGTGCCTCAGCCGGGCAAGCAGGCGTTGCTGGACAAGCTCCGCAACTCGCCGCGCGTACTGGAATGCCATCATGTCAGCGGCAACGATTCCTACATGCTATCCGTGGTGGCCACCGACCTGGAGGACCTGGAGCTGTTCCTCTCCGAGATCAACGGGTTCGGCGAGACAAGGACTTCCATTGTCTTCTCGACGCCGATCGAGCGCCGGGGGCTTGCACCGCCGGCACAACGGGAACCGAGGCCGGCCGGCTAGCCCCGGCATTCACGCAATGCCTCGATCGAATTCAAGGCGGGTTGAGATTATTTCAAATCCCGGCCATGGTTGTATTCCCGTCTCCTCCTGATTTCGCCCGCACTTCGCTGATACGGTAAATTTGGCGCGCTCTGATACTGTACGGCAGCCTGGGGCACGGCTACGCTTGGTCCGATACTCTCCGCGCGATCATTCTCATGGCGATCAGGCCGTGCCAACCGCGGTTGCAGCGGTTTGTATCGCTCCCGATACGCCGCGTTTTTTTCGGCATGAACATGCCGGAATATCGCTCGCGAAACCGACACTCCCGAAGATTGATGGAATCACAGAATTCCGTTAATCCAGCTCGAAGCACGATTGGCTTGCCAATCTCGTACTGCAAATCATGACCACCACACCCGAAAATAACGAAGCAAAGCCAGATAGCACACCTGACCAAAGCCGCGAATCACTGCGCAAGGCTGCCCTGGAATATCATGAATTTCCGACACGCGGGAAGATCTCGGTCACGCCGACCA
>JYOD01000011.1 GCA_000955785.1 Burkholderiaceae bacterium 16 | reverse complement strand
ACGGTCGCGCGCGCAGGCGTCGCCGCGGCCGGGCTGGTTGTGGCGCGGGCCTGCGCGGCCACAGCCGCCGCCGCGCTGGCTGCGGCAGCCGCGGACGCCGTCCGTGCGGCAGCCTGGGGCTGGGTGGCTGCCCGCGCCGGCGCGGGCTTGGCGGGGGAAGGCTTGGCCACGGCGGGCGCGGACACCGGCGCGGGCGCTTCCGGCTTGACGGCTCCCGGCGGCCCGGCTTGCTGCAGCCAGATCTCGCCTGGCTGCGGCGGCGAATTACGGGTGCGCGCCGGCGGCTGCCAGACGGGCTGGCGCCGCGCCGAAACAGCTTCAATGCCCTTGTGGCGCGGTACATGGTCGGCCATGCCCGGCGCCGCGGCGTGCATCGCGCCCAGGTGCGTGGTCTCCCAGTTGTCCGGCTCGCGCGCGGTACGGGCGGGTGTGCGCAACGGCACGGGATCCGCCTCTTCCGGCTCCGCCACGACGGGCTTGCGCAGGAACAGGCTGCGCCAGGTTTCCCCGAACACCATCGGCGCGGCCAGTGCCAGCACGCCGAGCATCAGCAGCAGGCTTGCGCTCCAGCCGAACAGGCCGGAAACCAGGCTGCCCAGCGCACGGCCGGCGCTGCCGCCGGACGTGCTGCCCGCCATGCCGGCCTCGCCCGCGGCCCCCGTCAGCGCTTCGAGCGAAGCGCTCGCGCACAGCACGATCAGCGTGCCGAGCCAGACCCGCAGCGTGCCGCGTCCGCTAAAGAAACGGCGCTCACCGGCAAGCAGGCGCGCCACCTGTCGCCACACCAGCGGCACAAGCCACAAGGTCGAAAATCCGAACCAGCCAAAACCCATTATCGAAACGCCATCATCTAATACCTCGGGCAGCGATTGTAGCGGGTCTGGGCGCGGCGTTTCCGCGCAAGATGGCTGCGAGGACGGAATATCGCGCGATTTCTGTGAAGAAGCGCCCTCCCCCGCCATGCGGACCGCCATCGCCGAAGCCCGCGGCCCCATGCCAGGACACGCGCGGCGCGCATCATGTGCGCTACTATGGCGCGACGCCCCTCTCACTTCATCGACCGTTCCGTCGATCCATTCCCCAGCCAACCATGCAGACACGCTACGCCGGACTGTCCGCCCTGGTGGTCGATGACCACCCTTTCCAGTTGCTGGCGGCAGAGCAGTTGCTGACCCAGCTCGGCGTCAGCGAGGTGCAGTGCGCCGCCGACGGCCGCGCTGCGCTGGACCTGCTGGCGGCGCGCAAGTTCGACCTCGTGCTCTGCGATATCGAGATGCCGGGGCTCAACGGGCCGGGCATGATGGACGAACTGACCCGGCGCAAGAACGCCTTCGCGGGCGCCCAGCCGCTGTGGGTCTGGGTGTCGGCGCTGCAGGACGACATCATCGAGTCCCATGTGAGCCTGGCCGATTCGGTCGGCCTGTCCGATGCGCGGGCGGTTCGCAAGCCGCTCTCGGCAGTAGTGCTGGAGGAAATCCTGCAGGACGTGCTGGAGCGCAACCTCACCGCCGAAGTACCCGCGGCGGCGCCGAGCCAGCCTGACGACCGCGATTTGCTGACCGCGATGCAAACGCCCGGCGCCATCTTCATCATGCTGCAACCCCAGTTCCGGATCGGCAGCGGCGCGCTGGCGGGCGCCGAGGCGCTCTGCCGCTGGCGCCATCCGGCGCTGGGCCTGATCCGGCCCGATCTGTTCATTCCCAGGCTGGAGGCGCTGGGCGAGGCCGATGCGATCTTCCAGCTGGCGGGCCAGCAATGCCTGGCGGTGCAGCGGCAATTGCTGGCGCGCGGCGTGCGCATCCCGCTCAGCATCAACGCATCCGCCCAGACACTGTGCCGGCCCGGCGTACTGGACGCCTTCGATGCCATGGTGGAAGCCAGCGGCATGCCACGCCAGCTGTTGATCATCGAACTGACCGAAGGCTATCCGGTGCACGACACCCGTGCCCTGTCGATCGCACTGAACCGCTTGCGCTTGCTCGGCTACGGCGTGGCGATCGACGATTTCGGGATCGGCATCGCGACCCTCAAGCTCCTGGCTGACCTGCCATTCACCCAGATCAAGCTGGACCGCTCCTTCGTGGTCGCCGTGCCGGGCAACAGCCAGCGCGCGGCGATCTGCCGCAACGTCATCAACCTCGCGCGCGACCTCAAGCTGGAGTGCGTGGCCGAGGGCATTGAAACGCCCGTGCAGCGCGACGCGCTGCAAGCCCTGGGCTGCGATCTTGGACAGGGCTACCTGTGGTCGCCCGCGCTGCCACCCGATATGTTCGTGGCCGAGGCGCTGGGCCGCTGGACGCCCTGAGGTCGCAGGCGGGGGGCGGACCGGAAAGCCATGGGCGGCTACGCTAGTTCCACTTGCCGCTGATGCCGCCCACGCTCAGGCGCCCCGCGCCAAGCAGCGCAACCGCAAGCGCCGCGGCCAGGAACATGGCCTGCAACTCCAGCGCCCAGCCGCCGGTGTTAGCCAGCGTGCCGATCTGCTTCATGTGCACCAGGCCGACCGCGACCAGCATATTGCCGGCTACGATCAGTGCGCCGAGCCGGGCCCAGAGGCCCAGGATCAGCAGGACGGGCGCCACGATCTCGCCGATATAGACAAGGTACGCAATGGCCGGAGGCAAACCGGCCTGCGCCACCACCTGCGTCACGAATCCTGGCCCCTCGATGAGCTTGGAAATCCCATGCAACAGGATCAGCACGCCGAGCACGATGCGCAGTATCGCCTTGCCCAAGTCCTGGGATGCCTGAGAACCACTCATGGTTGTCACTCCTTTCCGGTCCGAAAACGAAAGCGCCGCAAGCAGGCAAGACCAGCCGGGCAGCACTGACGAAGCGCCTTTAGCTCCACGCGAGGCACGCACATGTACCTTAGTGCGCCGCGTCGTGAAGGTAAAGCCACAAGTTGCGCCGGCGCGTCATTGTCCGCATGCCTGTCCTCAAATCTGGCCAATCGGCCGGTGCATGCCGGGATGGCGCGGCGGCTGCATGCCGGCTTTGCGGGCCGTCTCGGGCAGGATGTCGGCAAGGAAATCGAGAAAGCGCCGCAGCGCCGGCGGCATCCCCTTGCGAGAGGGAAATACCGCATGCAGGGTACCGACCGGCATGATCCACTGGGGCAGCAGCACTTCCAGTTCGCCGTTTTCGATGGCGTCGCGGCAGAACATGCGCGGCAGCATCGCCACGCCCACGCCCGCGATGGCGGCCTCGCGCAGCAGGGCGAATTCGTCGGTGATCAGGCGGGGCTCGTAGGCAATGTGGATGGACTGGCCAGTATTGCAGCTCAGCGTCCAGACATGCTTGCCATCGTGCGGCTTCTGGTTGACGCCGGGCATGCCGTCCAGCGCCTCGGGCGTACGCGGGCGGCCGATACTGTCGAGCAGCGCCGGACTGGCCACCAGCAGCAGCGGGCTTTCGCCGTAAGTGCGCACCACGAGCGAGGAATCGTCCATCACATCGCGCACGCGCAGCGCCAGGTCGAATCCTTCGGCGATGACGTCGACACGGCGGTTGGTGGCCTCCACCTCGATCCGAATCCCGGGATTGGCTTGCATGAAATGCCCGATCGCCGGGGCCAGCAGGCTTTGGGCGATCGCTACCGGACAACTGATCCGCAAATTGCCACCCGGCTGGTCGCGTGCCTGCTCGATCACCTCGCGTGCCGATTCCGCCTCCGCGAGCATGGCGCGGCAGCGCTCGTAGTACGCCTCGCCAATCGGCGTCACGCGTACCTGCCGGGTAGTCCGGCGCAGCAATTGCACGCCCAGGTCGCGCTCCAGCTGCGCAATGCGCCGGCTCAGGCGGGACTTTGGCACGCCGCTGGCACGGCTGGCGGCGGAAAAACTGCCATTCTGGACCACCTGGGCAAACAGCGAGAGATCGTTCAGGTCTTGCATCGGACTTCCTCGGCGGGGGAGCGCGCCAGGGTAGCAGTCGGCTGGCGTTCTGTCTCTGGAACAATAATTTCTATTTTGCCCCACTACCGGCATCAATGGCAGACCGCTATCTTTGCTTCATCCAACCCGAACCCCTGTGGAGAAGAACATGAAGATCTTGCAAATCGACTCGAGCGTACTTGGCGGCCACTCCGCTTCCCGCACCCTGACCGCCAAGGTCGTGGCCGACCTGCGCGCCAAGCACCCGGAAGCCACCCTGACCGTGCGCGACCTCGACCAGGACGCTCCGGCACACCTGTCGAACGCACTGCTGCCCGTGCTGGGCGGCCCGAAGGACGGCCTGAACGCTCTGCAGGAAAGCGAACTGCAACGCACCGAAGCCTTCCTGAAGGAATTCCTCGAAGCCGACGTGCTGGTCGTGGGCGTGCCGCAATACAACTTCAGCATCCCCAGCCAGCTCAAGTCCTGGATCGACCGTATCGCCCAGGCCGGCCGCACCTTCAAGTACACCGAGACCGGCCCGGTTGGCCTGGCCGGCGGCAAGCGCGTGATCGTGGTGTCGTCGCGCGGCGGCGTGCGCCAGGACGCCAACGCCCTGGACCTGCATGAGCAGACCGTCGACGTGGTGTTCCGCTTCCTGGGCATCACCGATATCACGTATGTGCGCGCGCATGGCCTCGCCATGGGCCCGGAAGCCCGCGAAGCCAGCCTGGCCTCCGCCAACAGCGCCGTGGCAGCCCTGGCCGCGTGATCGCCTGACCGCCAGGCGGCGGCACGCCGCCGCGCCGCCAGGCAAAACGCCCGCCCGCATTCATGCCGGCGGGCGTTTTGCGCTCCGGCAAGCCGTTTCCCACCCCTCTTTGGCCGGCCCGCCCGGTGAGTGCATTGCCCCCGGTTTTGCAGGCAAGAGCCTGCTATGCCCCGTGCATGATCGGGTCTATGATGGTTCGGAACGCCCGAGCGGTTTCGGTGCACGTCCATCCAGGGGGAAGCCCGCGCGGCCTTGTTGCGAGGGCCTGGGTCGGAACCTGTCCGCAATCCACACGCCACGGCCAGCCGCCCTTCGCGCGGCATCCGCGGCAGATGCCAAGTCCGCAAAGTTCGATAAGGGAGCCCGCATGTCCTCTGCCCTGCTGCCTGCCAGCGCCGTGCATCCTCCGCACGAGCCGGCCCTGCTTGCCCGGTACCGCCACATCCGCTCGGCCACCGAGGCCATGGTCGCCGACCTGACCGACGCCGACGCCACGGTGCAGTCGATGGACGACGCAAGCCCGGCCAAATGGCACCTGGCGCATACCACCTGGTTCTTCGAGGAGTTCGTGCTGACGGCCCGCATCCCGGACTACGAGCCAGTCGACCCGCAATACCGCTACCTCTTCAACTCCTATTACGAGTCGGTCGGGGCCCGCCACCCGCGCCCGCGCCGGGGACTGCTCTCGCGGCCCTCGCTGGACGAGATCCTGGCTTACCGCGAAGCGGTCGACGAAACCATGCTCGGGCTGCTCACGAGCGCGCAGACGGATGCCGAGGCAGCGCTGATCGAGCTTGGCCTGAACCACGAGCAGCAGCACCAGGAACTGCTGCTGACCGACATCCTGCACTTGTTCGCGCAAAACCCGCTGAAGCCGGCTTTCGCGCCGGAGTTGCTGGCGCCCGTCATCGCCGACCCGCGCCCGGCCGCCGAATGGATCCGCTTTGCCGGCGGCGTGGTCGCCATCGGCCACGACCGCGACGGCTTTGCCTTCGATTGCGAAAGCCCGCGCCACAATGTGCTGCTGCAACCGTACCAGCTCTGCTCGCACCCCATCAGCAACCGCCAGTGGTTTGAATTCATCGAGGACGGCGCCTACCGTACCGCCGGCCTTTGGCTGTCGGATGGATGGCGCTGGGTCTGCGAACAGGGCATCGAAGCGCCGCTGTACTGGGAGGAACGCGAGGGCACCTGGTGGCAGATGAGTTTGCGCGGGATGCAGCCGGTCGATCCCGATAGCCCGGTCACCCATGTCAGCTTCTATGAGGCCGATGCCTTCGCCCGCTGGGCCGAGCGCCGCCTGCCCACCGAGGCGGAATGGGAGCATGCGGCGCGCAACCAGCCAGCCACGGGGAATTTTGTCGAAGGACGGATTCTGCGGCCGCTGCCCGACCGGCAAAATACCTCGGGCGTGCTGCGGCAGATGTTTGGCGACGTGTGGGAATGGACCGCCAGCCCCTTCCAGCCCTACCCGGGCTTCCGGCCGGGCGCGGGCGCGGTGGGGGAATACAACGGCAAGTTCATGTGCAGCCAGATGGTGCTGCGCGGCGGTTCCTGCGTGACGCCCGAATCGCATATCCGCGCCAGCTACCGCAACTTCTTCTATCCGCACCAGCGTTGGCAGTTCACCGGCGTGCGCCTCGCGGACGACGCGTAGCCGGGGCGGGAGCACGCCGGGCAAGACCGGCGCGCTTCCCGCAAATTCAGTTCCAGCCCTTTTGCGGGGACTGCGAGCTTAGCGGCGTCTGCGGATACAGCTTCTGCCAGCGCGATTTCAGCCCGTCCGCGATCTCCTTCTGGTGGTAGCGCTCGGCAAAATCGATTGCCGTCATGCCCTGCTGGTTCTTCAGCCGCATGTCCGCGCCCTCGTCCAGCAGCAGCTTGACCGACTCGATATGGCCGCCGCGCGCCGCCATCATCAGCGGCGTGGTGCCGTTGGGACTTTCGGCGTCGATATAGGCAGCGTGATCAACCAGGAACTTGACGATCTCGTTGTTGCCGTTGGTCGCCGCGTAGTGCAGCGGCGTCCAGCCCGTCTTGTTGATCTCGACCTCCATCTGGTCGACCATCAGCTTGACCATATCGAGTTCGTTCTGCAGGCTGGCCATCATCAGCGGCGTCTCGCCGGCCGCATTGGTCTTGTCGAAATCGATATTCTTGGCGCGGATCAGTGCCCCCGCCACCTTCAGCGACTTCTCGCGCAATGCCACCACCAGCATGGGATTGCCCTTGGCATCGACGAGGTTGGGATCGACGCCGCGCGCCAGCATCTTCTGGACGGCGTTGATGTCGTCGAACTCCACCGCCTTGCGCATATCGTCGGCGGGCGTCGCCCAGGCAACCGTGCCGCAAAGCAGCGCCGCGACAGCGGCGAGACGCCGTACAATCTTCATGTCAAACATGAGTATTCCTATCTATATGCTTGAAAAGACGGAAGAAATTGTCGGAAGTCTGCTCCGCCAATTCCTCGACCGGAATGCCGCGCAGATTGGCGATGAATTCGCCCACATGGCGTACCCAGGCTGGCTGGTTGGTCTTGCCGCGGTAAGGCACGGGCGCCAGGTAAGGTGAATCGGTCTCGATCAGCATTCGCTCCAGCGGTATCTTGCGCGCGGTTTCCTGCAGCTCCACGGCGTTCTTGAATGTCACGATGCCGGAAAACGAGATATGGAAGCCTTCATCCAGCGATTGCCGGGCGATCTCCCAACTCTCGGTAAAGCAATGCATCACCCCGCCGGCGGCGCGCGCGTCTTCCTCGCGCATCAGGCGCAGGGTGTCGTCGGCGGACGAGCGGGTATGGATGATGAGCGGCTTGCCGGTCTGCCGCGCGGCGCGGATATGGGTGCGGAAACGCTCCCGCTGCCACTCCATGTCGGCAATGCTGCGGCCGTTCAGCCGATAGTAGTCGAGCCCGGTCTCGCCGGTGCCGACCACCCGCGGATGCGCCGAAAGCGCCAGCAGGCGCTCCAGCGTGGGCTCCTCGCCCTCCTCGTAGTCGGGATGCACACCGACCGAAGCGTAGAGATGCGGAAACTGCTCGGCGAGTGCCAGCACGCGCGGGAAATCTTCCAGCGTGACCGAGATGCACAGCGCATGCGTTACCTGGTTGGCACGCATGTTCTCCAGCAATTCGGGCAAGCGTTCGGCCAGTTCGGGGAAATCTAGATGGCAGTGGGAATCGACAAACATTGGGGCGGTTTCCGTATAGAGACGCCGCCGCGGGCGGCGCCACCCGCCATTGTATCCGGTCGTGCCCGCGCGCCCGCCCATGGCGGATCGGCGGGCGCGGCCCGGAGCCCGATGCGCCACTTGCGCCAGCCGGGATCAGACGGAGGCGATCGCCGCGCAGGCCTGCTCCAGCGTGAGCGGCGCCGGGTCCAGCAGCAGCCGGCACGCTGCGGATTCGCCCTCCTCATCCGGGCTCGCCAGCGGATCGGATGGCAGCAGGCGATGCCGCAGCAGCGCGTCGGCCAGTAGCAGGCGGCGGGCGTCGACACCAGGCCGGGCAGCCTCCCAGGCCATCAGGATGGCGGCACTGGCGTGGTAGAGGGCGCTGGCGGCACGGCGGCTCTCCGCCTCGTGCCGCGCGCCGCCAGCCACCGTCTGGGCGAGCGAAGCAGCACGTTGCCACCCTTGCCACAGGGCCTGCCGCAGCGGCGCCGGCAGGTTCCCGGATTGTTCCAGCCGCCCCGCCAGCAAGGTCCCCAGGGCACGGTGAGCCCCCTCCTTTCCCACCGCCCGCTGGATGGCATCCAGCGCATTGATATTGCTGGTGCCCTCCCACAGCACGCCGATATGGGCGTCCCGGACCAGCCGCGCGTTGACGAAATCCTCGATATAGCCGTTGCCGCCCCGCACTTCCATGGCGCCGGTCGCCACGGCGATATTGTCCCGGCAGGCGCGCAGCTTGATCAGCGGCGTCAGCAGGCGCAAGGCTTGACGTGCACTACCGTCGCCCTCGCCCTCTTCCTCGCCGGCCCGCCGCATGGCGTCCGCCGTGGCCATGACCATCGACAAGGCCGCCTCGGTGGGGACCATGATCTTCAGCAATTGCCGCCGCAGCAGCGCATGGCCAATGACCTCGCGCCCAAAGGCAGAGCGGTGCCGCGCGGCCTGCAGCGCTTCGTTCAGGCAACGGCGCATCATGGCGGCGGCGCGCACCGCATGCGACAGGCGCGACAGGTTGACCTGCTCCATCATCTGCTTGAGGCCCTGGTCCAGCGCGCCAACCGGATAGGCCACCGCCCCTTCGAGCCGGACTTCGCCGCTGGCCATCGACCGCGTGCCCAGCTTGTCCTTCAGCCGGACGATGCGGTAGGCGTTGCGGCTGCCGTCGTCGAGCCGGCGCGGCAGCGCAAACAGCGCGAGGCCGCGGGTGCCGGACGGCGCGCCTTCGGGACGGGCCAGCAGCAGGACAACGTCCGCATCGGCATGCGAACAGAACCACTTCTCGCCGTACAGGCGCCACTGGCCACCCTCCTCGCGCGCCACGGTCTCGATGGCACCCACGTCCGAGCCGCCGGCCTTCTCGGTCATGAACTGGGTGCCCTTCCAGAGCGACGCCAGGTCGGGGGACAGCATGCTGGGCAGCAGTTTTTGCTGCAAGGCCTGGTTGCCGAACTTGCGGATCAGGTGGATCGAGGTATCCGTCACGCTGATCGGGCACATCTGGCCGAACTCGGACTGCACGAACAGGTACTGGAAGGCGTATTTCGCCGCCGGCGCCAGCGGCGCGGCGCACCCCAGCACGCCAGCGCGGTGGCCCATCGCATGGAACTGGAAATCGGCGAAGGCGATGTGCTCCATCTCCTGGTAGGCCGGGTGGTATTCGATCCAGTCGTGGTCCTCGCCCCAGCGGGTACGCGCGTGAAGCACCGGGGCGTATTTGTCGGCCACCGCCGCCAGCGCATTCAGGCGGCCGCCGGCCAACTGGCCCATGCGCTGGAAATGCGGCAGCAGGTGCTGGTGTTCCTGCGCCGGCAGGTACAGCGCCAACAGGTCCCGCAGGCCCCGGTCGAGCGCAAAGAAATCCAGGCCGGCGCAATCCGGCGCGAGGTGGCGGGAACTGGTCCCCGCATCACCGGGGCGTGGACTGACGAACTCGGCGTAGCTGGCTTGGAAAGACATGGGAGGGTTCCGGCAAGGAGGATGGAAGGACGAGCGAGGTATTCAGATCACGCCGGCGGCGCGCAGGCGCATCAGATCCTCGGGTGCCATGCCCAGGCTGTCGCCCAGCACGGCCTCGGTGTGCTCGCCGAGGACGGGCGGCCCGCTCTGGTAGTCCAGCGGCGTGGCGGAGAAACGCATCGGGCTGGCAATGGCGGGACAGGTCCCTCCGGTGGAAAGCGGCAGATCCACGCGGATGCCGCGATGCCTGACCTGCGGATCGTCGAAGGCCTGGGCAAAGTCATTGATGGGACCGCAAGGCACGCCGGCCGCTTCCAGGCGCGCGAGCCAGGCTTCGGTCGTGTCGGCGCGCATGATGTCCGCCAGCAGCGGCAACAGCGCGTCGCGGTTGACCAGCCTGCCGCTGACCTTGGCAAAGCGCGCATCGGCGGCCAGTTCCGGCCGGCCGATGGCCTCGCAGTACGAGGCAAACAGGCCATCGTTACCCACCGCAACGATCAGCTTGCCGTCCCGGGTGGCGAAGACCTGGTAAGGCACGGCGTTAGGATGTGCATTGCCGTAGCGGCGCGGGACCTTGCCCGAGGTCAGGTAGCCCACGGCCTGGTTGCTGCCGAGCGCCATCGCGCAATCGAGCAGGGCCATGTCGATATGCTGGCCACGGCCGTTGCGCTCGCGCCACGCCAGCGCCGCCGTGATCGCCAGGCTGGCGTACAGGCCGGTGGTCATGTCGGCCACCGCCACGCCGAATTTCTGCGGCCCGCCGCCCTCGCATTCGCCACAGCCATGATCGGGCTCGCCGGTCAGGCTCATCAGGCCGCTCATGCCCTGGAAGACAAAGTCATACCCGGGACGGTGCCGGTAGGGGCCGGTCTGGCCATAGCCGGTGACCGAGCAATAGATCAATCCGGGGTTGGCCGCGCGCAGGTCCTCGTAGCCGAGCCCGAAGCGCGCCAGCGTGCCGACCTTGTAGTTCTCTACGAGCACGTCGCAGGTGGCTGCCATGCGCCGGACGATCTCCTGGCCTTCGCTGGTCGCGAAATCGACAGTGACCGATTTCTTGCCCCGGTTGGTTGAGGCGTAATACGTGGAGTCCCGCCGCTCCTCCCCGGCCTCGACGGGCACCCAGGGCGGCCCCCAGCCGCGGGTTTCATCGCCCGCGTCGGGCCGTTCAACCTTGATCACCTCCGCGCCCAGGTCGGCCAGGTTCTGGGTGCACCAGGGGCCGGCCAGCACCCTGGTCAGGTCGAGTACGCGGATATGGGAAAGCGGTTTGTTCATGTTGGCGTCGTCGTGGCTTGGGTGGTGGGTCGTGCTTGTTCAGTCGGCGCGGATGTGCGCGGCCGTGATCACCTTGCCGTAGCGGGCGGTTTCCTCGCGGATATAGGCACCGAAGGCTTCGCGGTAGTAGCCCACCGGCTCGGCCCCGCTGCGCAGCAAGGTTTGTTGCACCGCCGGCTCGGCCACGATGCGCTCGATCTCGCTGGCCAGCCGCTCGACCACGGCGGGCGGCGTGGCGGCGGGCGCCACCAGGCCGACCCAGGCCGACATCTCGATGCCGCCGAAGCCAAGCTCCGCCGTGGTCGGCACATCGGGCATCACCGCCGAGCGCTTCGCGTTCATCACGGCAAGCGCGCGCAGCTTGCCTGCCGCGATCTGCGGCAGGCCCGTGAAGGCGGGCTCGAAGGTCATCGACACCTCGTTGGCCATCACGGCGGCCTTGGCCGGCGCGCTGCCCTTGTACGGCACATGCAGCACGTCGATCCCGGCGCGCGCCTTCAGCATCTCGCCGGCGAGATGCGCGGTCGAGCCGTTGCCATACGATGCATAACTCAAGCTGCCTGGCTTGGCGCGGGACAGTTGCACCAGTTCGTCCATGGTCCTGGCGGGCACGGCAGGATTCACCACGATCACGCTCGGCGCGGTGGCAACCAGCGCGATCGGCGCGAAACTCCGGGCGGGGTCATAAGGCAACTTCGGGTACAGCCAGGGATTGATGGTCAGAGTGGTATTGGTGGCCGCCAGCAACGTGTAGCCATCGGCGCTGGCTCCTGCGACCTGCTCCGCGCCGACGATGGTGGCTGCCCCCGGCCGGTTTTCCACGACCACTGGCTGGCCAAGCCGCTCGCCAAGGCGCAGGCCGATCACGCGCGCCACGACGTCCGTCATGCCGCCGGCCGCATAGGGCACGACAATGCGAATGGGCTGGCGCGGATAGGCTTGCGCGGCGGCCTTGGTTGCCGTCATCACGGTCAGCAATGGGGCGATGAGCAAGACGACGAGGGTCTTCGGATTCACGGCTGTCTCCCTGGTTCTTTTTATTGCGCGGCGCTGGCCGCGGAAGGCCGCCGCGGGTGGGTGCGCAAGAAGCATTCTCAAACTCGTGAGTTTTCTCGTCCAATATCGTTTTTTGCGCTATTTATATCGGTATTGAATCAATCACCCTGACCTTCCATGGACCTTCGACAGTTGCGTTACTTCGTTGCCGTCGCGGAGGAACTGCATTTCGGCCGGGCTGCCGAGCGCCTTGCCATCACCCAGCCGCCGCTGAGCTTCAACATCCGCCAGTTGGAAGACTCACTCGGCTTCGCGCTGCTGCGGCGCAGCACGCGCGAGGTTGCGCTAACGCCCGCCGGGCGGGTGATGTACCAGGAAGCGGTGAAGATCCTTGCCCTGGCGCGCGATGCGCAGGGCCTGGCGAGCCGGGCCGCCAAGGGGGAAACCGGCGCGGTGCACGTCGCCTTTGTCGGCTCGGCCATGCTGACGAAGCTGGCCGCGGCGATTCGTGCGTTCGCGCAAGAGCGGCCGGGGGTGGAGGTGGTGGTGCACGAGCTGAACAGCTTCGAGCAGATCGAGGCGCTGCAGCGCGGCCTGATCGATATCGGCATCGCGCATCCGCGCGTCATCCCGGCGGGACTGGCGTCCCGCGTGCTCTATGCCGAACGGTTTATCTGCGTGCTGCCGTCGGATCATCCGCTGGCGGCGCAGGCGCAAGTCGATCTACGGCAATTGCGCCTGGAAGATTTTGTCCTGTTCCCGCGCCATTTCGCGCCGGAGTACTACGACAAGATCGTCGCCCTCTGCATGGGCGCCGGCTTTACGCCCAGCATCCGCCATGAAGTGCGCCATATGCTGACGATCGCTACGCTGGTATCGCAGAACTTCGGCGTCTCGCTGGTGCCCGCGTCGGTGGCGCTGGTGCAGCTGCCCAACCTGGCCTGCCGGCCACTGGCAAGGCCGGGCCGGGCCTCAGAACTGCATGGCGTCTGGCGCGCGGACGAGCAGGCGCCGGCCGTGCTGGCATTGCTTGCCGCGCTGGATGCGGATGGGGAAACGCGGCCTTAGGCAGCCGCCGTCCCGTTTATGCCTCGGGCTTCGTCAAGTGCCGGCCGAGGATGACCAGGTCGCGCTCCACGCCGTCGAGCACCGCCACGCGCGGCAGGTTGCCCCAGCGCTCGAAGCCGAGCGAGGCGAACAGGCCCAGGCTGGGCGCGTTGTGGCCGAAGATGAAGCCCAGCAGGGTGTTGACCCCGATCTGCGGCGCATGCGCGATGGCCTGCTGCAGCAGGAAGCGTCCCAGGCCCTGTCCCCGGCGGCTGGCGTCGAGATAGATCGAGACTTCCGCGGTGGCGCCGTAAGCCGGGCGGCCATAGAAGTCGGAAAAACTGAGCCAGCCGGCCATCCTCCCTTCCCTGTCCTCCGCCACCCACAGCGGCCGGCGCCCGGGCTTGTGTTCATCGAACCAGGCCTGGCGCGATGCCACCGTGACCGGCTCGGTGTCCGCCGTGACCATGCGCGACGCCACGGTGCTGTTGTAGATGTCGACGATGGCAGCGAGGTCGCGCTGCGCCGCGACCCGGACGGAAAAATCGGAATCACTCATTTTGAAATTCTTCTAAAACAATAACTTGAACAACAAAGTTAAGGTCAACTACAAAGTCTGGGTGGGCTTAACCGATTCGATCGTCTTGCCCAGGATCTCTTCCACCGCGCGGCGCAGGTTGAGGCCCATATCGTCATCCGGCAAGTGAATCCCGATGCCCGGTGTCTTGTGCGGCGTGCCGACGGGCGTGATCCATGCCACCTGGCCCGCGATCTGGTACTTCTGCGGCCGATCGAGCAGCGACAGCACCAGGAACACCTGCTCGCCCAGCCGGAAGGGCCGGTTGCTCGGGACAAAGATCCCGCCGCGCTGCAGGAACGGCATGTAGGCGGCATAGAGCCCCGCCTGGTCCTTGATCGAAAGCGAAAGCACGTTCGGCCGGGAGGATGCGCCGGGAACTGTCGGCGCCCCGATTCCGCCTGCGGCGCCAGGAACGGTCGGCGCCCCAATTCCACCTGCGGCGCCGGGAACGCTGGCGCCCCGTGCCCCTGTCACTTCTGTGTTCATGACTGACCCCTTGCTCACTCTATGGCCTTCAGGCCTTATTGGACTTATTGCAACTACCTATCTGACCGCTCCGGCTTACTGGAACAACTGCCGGTACTCCAGAAACACGGATTCCATGACCAGCCGCGCCGCCAGCGGGTGATTCTCGCTACGGCGGTGGTTCAGCAGCCGCGCTGAGAAGGCCTGCAGCCGGTGCGCATCGGTGGCCTGCGCGCAGCGCGCCAGGACCGCCTGCTCGCGCGGGAAATAGCGCGGAACCGGGGCGGCCGCCAGGCACGCCGACAGCAGATCGTACGTCCAGCGCTGCAAGATGCCAAGCACCGACGGCACCGGCATCTTCTGGACCTGTTCGGCTGCCGCCAGCGCATCGAAGCCGGCGCCGGCGCCAAGCTGGCTCACCAGCCAGCGCTGCATCGGCTGCTCCTCCGCTTCGGCGGCGTGCAGCGCGGTCAGCGGCGAGCCGCCGGCCAGCGCCAGTTGGGCCTCGGCATCGCCCACGCCCTGGCTGCCGAGCCAGGCCATGGCGTCGGCGGCGCTGGGCCGCTGCACGGAGAACTGGCGGCAGCGCGACAAGATGGTGGGCAGCACCCGGTCCAGGCGGTCGGTCACCAGCAGGAACACGGTCGACGGCGGCGGCTCCTCCAGCGTCTTGAGCAAGGCATTTGCGCCCTCGCTTTGCAACACATCGAGCGGATAGACAACCACCAGGCGCAGGCCGGCACGGTGCGTGCCGATACCCACTGTATCGATCAACGCCCGCACCTGTTCCATGCGGATCACCTTGCTGGGCGTCTTCTTCTTGCCGCTCTCGTCGGTCTCGGCGTCGCCCGCAGCCTCCATGGCTTCCGGGCGCACCACGCTGAAATCCGGATGATTGCCCTGGCTGAACCAGTGGCAGGCAGAGCATGTGCCGCAGGGCTGGCCATCGGGCCGCGGGGTTTCGCACAGCAGCCCCTGGGCGAAATGCAGCGCCAGGTCGCGCTTGCCGATGCCTTGCTGGCCGTGAATCAGCAAGGCATGCGGGAGCCGCTCGCGCAGCGCGTTCAGCCGTTGCCAGTCTTCTTTCTGCCAGGGATAAAGCATGCGAATCAGTGAGTTAGGGTTGATACTTCGAGCGACTACTCAGATTGAGTAGTGCAATGACGTGTGGCCGCCGCCGCAAGGTTCACCTCTATCACAATCTACAAATAGTGATGTCAATTCAAAGTGTTGCCAGGATTGTCTCAAGTTCCACCTGAATCCCGGCAATGGTCCCGGTGGCGTCGATGACCCGGAAGCGCTGCGGGGATTCGGCCGCGCGCCGCAGGTACTCCTGCCGGGTGCGGTCGAAAAAGGCACGCGACTCGGCCTCGAACTTGTCTGGCTCGCGGGCACCGGCCAGCCGGGCGCTGGCGGTTTCCAGCGGCACGTCGAACAACAGCGTGAGGTCCGGCTGCAAGCCGTCCTGGACCCACGCCTCAAGCACTTCGAGGCGCGCGCGCGGCAAGCCCCGGCCCCCGCCCTGGTAGGCAAAGGTGGCGTCGGTGAAGCGGTCGGATACGACCCAGTCGCCGCGCGCCAGGGCCGGCTCGATGACTTCGGCAATATGTTCGCGGCGAGCGGCGAACATCAGCAAGGCCTCGGTTTCGAGGTGCATCTTGCGGTGCAGCAGCAGTTGCCGCAGGTCCTCGCCAAGCGGCGTGCCACCCGGCTCGCGGGTGGTGACGACGGCGGCATTGCCGGCCAGGCGGGCGCGCAAGCGCTCCGCCACCCACTCCACGTGGGTGCTCTTGCCGGCACCGTCGATGCCTTCGAATGTGATGAATTTTCCGCGCATGGGGAGACTTATTTGCCGCGCTGGTATTTGTCTACCGCGCGGTTGTGTTCGGGAAGCGAGTTGGAGAAATGGCTGCTGCCGTCGCCACGCGCCACGAAATACAGCGCATCGGACGGCGCCGGCGCGGTGGCCGCGGCCAGCGAAGCCAACCCGGGCAAGGCGATCGGGGTGGGCGGCAGGCCGTTACGCGTATAGGTATTGTAAGGGGTGTCGGTCTGCAGGTCGCGCTTGCGGATATTGCCGTCGAACCCTTCGCCCAGGCCGTAGATCACGGTGGGGTCGGTTTGCAGCATCATGCCCTTCTTCAGCCGGTTGACGAATACAGCGGCAATCAGCGGACGCTCGGCCGGCTGGCCGGTTTCCTTCTCCACGATGGAAGCCATGATCAACGCGTCATAGGGCGACTTGTATGGCAGGTCGGGCGCCCGGGCGTTCCAGGCATCCGTCAGGCGGCGCTGCATCGCGCGGTAAGCATGGCGGTACAGTTCCAGGTCGCTGCTGTCGCGCGCAAACAGGTAGGTATCGGGGAAGAACATGCCCTCCGGGGCCGGCTCGGGCGCGCCGATCGCCTTCATCAGCTCCGCATCCGACAAGCCGCGGCTATCGTGCTTGAGCGCCGGGTGCGCATCCACGACGGCGCGCATCTTGCGAAATTCCCAGCCCTCGATCACGGTCAGCACATAGTGGTTGACCTCGCCCCGGGCGATCTTGCCGATCACCGACAGCGGCGTGGCGCTGCTGTCGAACTCGTAGCCGCCGGCCTTGAGGTCGGCGCTGTGGCCGGTAAGCCGCACCAGCAAGGCAAACAGGCGCGGATCCATGCGCACGCCGCCGCGCTCGATCTGGCGGCCGACGCTGGCCACGCTGGAATTGGGCTTGATCACCACCTCGATCGGCGAGGCCGACAACTGGAGCGGACGATTGGCCCACCAGGCAAAGGCACCGGCGGCGGCAATCGTGAAAACCACGGCGACCAGGGTCAGTCGCAGGAAAATACGTTTCATGTAGGGCAGGTAGTGGTGGCGCATCATGCGCCCCGGCAACGCCGGCCGCGCGCTGCATCAATTGCGCAGGGCGCCGGCTGAAATGGCGACAGCCTCATATAATACCGGGAGCCTTGCACCGCCACGAACACGCCCCATATGCCGGAGATCAGCCGGACAGCGGCGCCCCGGCCTGGCGGGCTCCGGTTTGCGCCATACACCGTGCCATTTACCGTGCCATTTACCGTGCCATTTACCGTGCAATTTGCCGCGCCTTTTGCTGCCACATTCACTGTAATCCGCCGGCGTTTGTAGCTTTGTAGCTTTGTAGCTTTGTAGCTTTGTAGCTTTGTAGCTTTGTAGCTTTGTGCCTTTGTGCCTTTGTGCCTTTGTGCCTTTGTGCCTTTGTGCCTTTTGTCGGCGTTTGCGCCTTCCATCCGGCGCTGCCCAGCGCCCTCTTGCTTGCGATACCTGCCATGAATTCCCCTACCCCCGACCTCGCCACCCAGTTCGAAGCCGTGCGCCAGAGCGGAGTCGTCTGCAGGCCCGCGCAGCTGGGCCTGATCCGGGTTGCCGGCGACGACGCCGGCAGTTTCCTGCACACCCAGCTCACCAACGCCGTCGACGATCTCGCCACCGGCACCGCGCGCGTAGCCGGCTATTGCTCGCCCAAGGGCCGGCTGCTCGCCAGTTTCCTGATGTGGCGGGACGAAGAAGGCATCGTGCTGCAACTGTCGGCGGACCTGCAGCCCGCCATCCAGAAGCGCCTGTCGATGTTCGTGCTGCGCGCCAAGGCGCGCCTGTCCGATCTGACGCCTGCCCGCGCCGTGCTGGCCGTAGCCGGCGCCGGCGGCGCCGCGGCACTGCAGGCTGCAGGCCTGCCCGCCCCGGCCGAGCCGTGGTCGACGGGGGCAGCGGCTGCCGCCACCGTGATCCGGCTACCCGATGGCGCCGGCCTGCCGCGCTGGCAGGTGGTGCTTCCGGCCGAGCAGGCAGCGCAGGTGCAGGCCGCGCTGTCGGCGCAACTGCTGCCGGCGGACTCGGCGTTGTGGGACTGGCTGGAGGTGCAGGCCGGCGTGCCGCGCATCGCGCTTGCCACGCAGGAGCAATTCGTGCCGCAGATGATCAACCTGGAACTGGTCGGCGGCGTGAATTTTCGCAAGGGCTGCTATCCGGGCCAGGAAATCGTGGCGCGCAGCCAGTACCGGGGTACGCTCAAGCGCCGCATGTGGCTGATCCACGGCGAAGGCGAAGTGCCGGCCGCGGCCACCGAGATCTTCCGCCCCGAGGATCCCGAACAGCCCTGCGGCATGGTGGTCAATGCCGCCGCCGCGCCGCAAGGCGGCTGGGACGGCCTGGCCGAACTCAAGATCGATGCCGCCGGTGGCGCCCTGCACCTGGGTAGCGCCAGCGGCAGCCCGGTGCGCGTGGGCGAACTGCCCTACGCGGTACCCTTCGGCGACGCAGCCTGAACCGCCAGCCCCGCGCAGGAGACTGTCATGAGCGATCACCTCTACGTCTATTTCCGGGTGCCGGAAGCCCTGGCCGATGCCGCGCTGCCGCATTGGCATCGCTGGATGGAGACCGTTGCCGAAGCCGGCGGAATTGGTGGTACGCTCTTACGCAGACCCGAAACGCGCGACGGCATGCAGACCTGGATGGAGGCCTATGCCGACGTGCCGCCTGCCTTCGATCTGTTCCTTGATGGCCTTTGGCGGCAGAGCGGGCTTCAGCATTTCATCAACGGCGAAAGGCAGGTCGAGCGCTTTGTCGACCTGGACCAGCTCTGATGGCGGCAGCGGCAGGATCACCGCGCGGTGGTGCCGCGAAAGATGAAACCGTAGTCGTAGTGATTGCAGTCGAAGCGGCAATCGCAGTGAACGCAGGAAAGGAAGCGCTATGTGCCTGATTCTGGTGGCCTGGCAATCGCACCCGGACTATGCCCTGGTGGTGGCCGGCAACCGCGACGAATTCTACGCACGCCCGGCTGCGCCCGTGCATTGGTGGGAAGATGCGCCCAATGTGCTGGCCGGCCGCGACCTGGCGGAAGTGATCGGCGAGCCGGGCACCTGGATGGGCCTGGCCGGCGACGGCCGCTTTGCCGCCCTGACCAACTACCGCGCACCGTCCGAGAAACGCACCGATGCCCGCTCGCGCGGCGAACTGGTGGCCGGCTTCCTGCGTGGCGACGGCGCCCCCCAGTCCTACCTGGCCGGACTGCAGCCTCGCGCCGGCGCCTATAACGGCTTCAACCTCCTGGCGTGCGACCTGCGCGAACTCTGGTGGTACAGCAACCGCGGCGCGGCGCCGCATCCGCAGCGCCTCAAGCCCGGGCTCTATGGCCTGTCCAACGCCTTGCTGGATACGCCTTGGCCCAAGGTGCGCAGCCGCGTCGGCGCGCTCGCCGAAGCCGTGGCAGCCGACACCGGCCAGCCGGGGGCCAGCGCCGAACCCTATTTCGATCTGCTGGCCAATGATCGCCAGGCACTGGATTTCGAGCTGCCCAGCACCGGCGTGACACCGGAGTGGGAGAAGCTGCTGTCTTCGGCCTTCATCCGCTCGCCTAGCTATGGGACCCGCGCCAGCACGGTACTGCGCGTGCGCCACGATGGCCGCTTCGAACTCAGCGAGCGCAGCTTCGACACCAACGGCCGTACCGGCGAGGTGTCATATCGCGGCCACCTGCGGGTTGCCCGCGACGCCGACTCGGTGCAGGCACCCCGTTAAGGTGCCCGTCAAGGCGACTCAGCGCAGCACTCAGTACTGACGGGCCACCAGCCCTAGCGGACGCAGCGCCACATTCAGCGCGCGGATGGCGCCCGGGTCGTTGCGCACGGCGAGCAGCCAGGCGTCCTCGAAATGCCCGATCTCCAGCAACTGCATCCCGTGCGGCGCAAGCTCGCGATTGACGTGCGCCAGGTAGAGGGCCGCCGGCTCCATATCGAAATCGTTGTCGTCGCCGCCCAGCGGAATCCCGTCCTCGTCGTAGAGATCATCGACATCGATGGCCGACACCCCCGCCGCGCGCAGCGTTGCAAGCCGTGCCACGGCTTGCGCGCCCAGCGTGCTGAACTCCCGCCAGTCGACTTGCACCAGGCAATGTTCCGCCAGCCAGGGGTTTAGCCAGGCCGACAGCAAATCTTCGCCGGCGGGCGGATCTCCGGCGGGCGCAGCGGCCAGGTCGAGGGCAGGCGTGGCATCGGCCAGGGAGTGCAGCAGGCGGGAACGGATTTCAGACATAAGCGGGATAAAGACAACCAGACAACGAGACAAGGGCAAAAATAAAGACCGCGATGGTACCGCGCGTACGGCGGGATGCAAGTCCTGCCGGGCTTCAGGCCGCTGCCGCCAGCCTGGCCGGCAGCGCGGAACGAACCGCTTCGCCCACGATCACCGCCAGCCGCGCGGCGGGGGCCTCCAGCTCGGCGTCCTTGCGGTATAGGGCCAGCGCCAGCGAGGACAGTCCGGGCAGTCCGCCTTCCCCCGGCTCCCAGGCCCTGACCGACGGCGGCAAGCCCATGCCGGTGCGGACGGTCAGGCCCAGACCGGCCGCCGCTCCGGCCCACAAGCCACCCAGGCTTGCGCTGCTGAATGCCACACGCCAGGCAATACCGGCACGATCAAGCGCGGCGGTGCCGGCCGAACGAAAGCGGCACGGTGCCTCGAACGCCACCAGCGGCAGCGGTTCGCTGCCCTGCCACGGCGCGCGCGCGGCGGTGGGGCCGATCCAGCGCATCGGCAACACCGCGACCTGTTCCACATGCGGCATCCGCACGCCATCGTCCCAGGCCAGCGCCAGGTCCAGGCGACCGCCCGCCACGCTATCCAGCAACTCGGCATTGCGGGCCACGCGCGCCTCGATCCGGACCTTGGGATGCGCGCGGGCGAACCGGCCCAGCACTTCGGGCAGCAGCACCTCGCCGAAGTCCTGCTGCAGGCCAAACCGCACCCAGCCCTCCAGCGCTACGCCATGCACGGCGGAAGCGGCCTCGTCGTTGAGATCCAGCAGCCTGCGCGCATAGGCCAGCATGGTCTCGCCGGCCTCGGTCAGCGCCAGGCCACGTCCCGCCTTGCGGAAGATCACCGTGCCGGCCTGCTCCTCCAGCTTCTTCAACTGCGCGCTCACCGCCGAGGTGGAGCGGCCGAGCCGGTCGGCGGCACGGGCATAGCTGCCTAGCTCCATGCCCACCACGAAGCTGCGCAGCACATCCAGGTCGAAGTTCACCGTAGCCATCGCAAATCATCCTGTTATTTGGGATATTTAGTGCGAAATTATCTGATATTCAGGATCATTCTCGACTGACAGAATCGGGGCGTCAAGGCCACCCGTGCCGCTTACAAGGATGATGCCGTGTCCCGCACCCGCTCCCCGCTTTCGTTCCCCGTTGTTTCCGGCGCAGCGCTCGCCCCACGCCACGGCCCCGGCCACCGCTGGAAAGTGCTGGCCATCGGCGTGGCCGCCAATGCGAGCTTCGCCGCGGCGTTCTCGGGCATTCCCACCACGGCGGTGCTGATGCGCGCCGGCTACCGGCTCGACAACGCCGCGCTGGGCTTCTGCATTGGCATGATGGGGCTCGGTATCGCGACGAGCGAAGTGCCGTGGGGCTTGCTGACCGACCGCTGGGGCGACCGCCGGGTGCTGTTGACCGGGCTGCTCGCCACAACGCTGTGGCTGGTGCTGATGGCCGTGTTCATGGCGCCGCTGCCTGGGCACGTTCCAGGCCATGCCCTGCTGGCGCTCGGCTTGCTGGTGCTGGGCCTGCTGGGCGGCAGCGTCAACGGCTCCAGCGGCCGCGCCGTGATGGCGTGGTTCCGTGAAGGCGAACGGGGCCTAGCCATGAGCATCCGCCAGACCGCGGTGCCGGCCGGCGGCGGGATCGGGGCGCTGGCCTTGCCGATGCTGGCGCAGGCGTCTGGCTTTGTAGCGGTGTACGGGACACTGGCCGCGCTCTGCGGGATCACCGTGATCTTTGCCTTGCGCTGGATGCATGAACCGCCAGCTGCCGGAGAACGAGCCGCCTTGCCGGCCAGCGGCATGCCGCCGCCGCGGCAAGCCGGGCCCGGATTGTTGCGCAACGCGCTGGTCTGGCGGCTGGTGAGCGGCATAGGCCTGATGTGCGTGCCGCAGGTGGCCGTGCTGAGCTTCGCCACGGTCTTCCTGCACGATTTCAGCCAGATCGGCATTGCCGCCGCGGGCCTGTCCGTGGCCGCGGTCCAGGCGGGCGCTGCCGTGATGCGGGTATGGAGCGGCCGCTGGACCGACCGCCACGGCAACCGGCGCGCTTACATGCGCGCCTGCAGCATGTTGACGTTGCTGCTCTTCGGGGTAGTCGGCGGGCTGGCCTGGCTCTGCGCTGCCGCTCCGGTCGGGCACGCCGTGCTCACGCCCATGCTGGTGACCTGCCTTGTGCTGGGCGGCATTTGCACGTCCGCCTGGCATGGCGTCGCCTATACCGAGCTGGCCACGATCGCGGGTGCGAGCCGTGCCGGCACGGCACTCGGGCTGGGCAACACCTTCGCTTTTTCCGGCTTCTTCCTGGTGCCGCTGGCGATCCCGGCCATGGCCGCCGGGTTTGGCTGGCCCACGGTGTGGCTGGCGGCCGGCGTTTGCGCGCTATTGGCGCGGCCGCTATTCCCCCGGCCGGCCGGAGTTGGCGACGCTTAACCCAGCCGCTTGCGCATTTCCACGTGAGGGATGCCGGCTTCCTCGAATTCCTCGCCAACTTGCTCGAAGCCCACGCGCGCATAGAACGGCGCCGCGTAGCTTTGGGCATTGAGCACCAGTTCGGGATAGCCAAGGTCGGCGGCCTTGGCCATCAATGCGTCCAGCACCATGGCGCCGACACCGCTGTCGCGCGCCGCCTTGAGCACCGCCATGCGGCCGATATGGCCATCCGGCAGCAGGCGGCCCGTGGCCAGCGCGCTGCCATCTTCGGCCAGCGCCAGCGCATGCCAGCTCGGCTCATCCCATTCGTCCCATTCCAGTTCCACCGGCACGCCCTGCTCTTCGACGAAAACGGCGTAGCGGATGGAGCGCGCGGTTTCGCGGACTTCGGACCAGGGGGCGAGGCGGATGGTGATCGTCATGATGGCTCGGATGCGGAAAAGGCAAGGATACGGGCGGGCCGCCATGATACTCCGCTGCCGGCACGCCGCCGGTTGCCGCACTGCAGCAAGGCGGACGGGTAGGGGTAAGTCCCGATCTGCACGCATCCCTGCAAATTTGTATGATGACCGTATTACCTAATCACATGAGCGCCCCGTGTTCCAGAAAGTCCCGGCCCGAGCCCTGACAGATACTGTTGCTGAACAACTGCTGGAGAAGATCGAAGGCGGTGCCTTTGCGCGCGGCGCGAAGCTCCCCACCGAGGCGGTGCTTTCCGAAGAATTCGGCGTGAGCCGCACAGTCATCCGCGAAGCCATCGCCCGGCTGCGTCACGAAGGCGTGGTGGAGTCGCGCCAGGGCAGCGGCGTCTTCGTCACCGAGCAGGCTGGCATCCGGCCGCTGCGGATCGATTACACCGATGTGGCCACGCTCGAATCCGTGCTGCACATCGTCGAACTGCGCCGCGCCATCGAGGCTGAGGTAGCGGCACAGGCGGCGCGCGACCGCACGGACGCCAGCATGATGGCCATCGATGCCGCACTGGCCCGCATCGACGCCGAGGAAGCCGCCGGCGGCGACGGCGTGGCCGCCGACGTGGCCTTTCACCGGACCATCGCCGAGGCTACCGGCAATCCTTTCTTCCTCAAGACGCTGGCTTTCCTGAGCCAGTACCTGGAAACCGCAACCCGCGTGACCCGTACCAACGAGGCGCGCCGCTCGGACTTCTCGCGCCAGGTGCGCGAGGAACACCAGGCCATCGCTGCCGCCATCCGTGCCGGCGACGCGCTGGCCGCGCGCAACGCGGCCCAGACCCATATGTACAACGCGGCGCGGCGCCTGTCCCTGGGTGGACAGCCCGGCACCGCAGCCGACCTTGCCGACGCGCCAGCGCGCGGCCCGTCCCACTGATCACCGCCCTCCCGGCAGGAGTCTTCATGAGCAAATCAATTGGCGTCATCGGCCTCGGCGCGATGGGCAACGGCGTAGCGCACAGCCTGCTGCGCGCCGGATTCAAGGTACACGCGTGCGACCTGCGGCCCGAAGTGCTGCAGCGCTTTGCCGACGCCGGCGGCATCCCTTGCGCCAGCCCGGCCGAACTGGGCGGGCAATGCGATGTGGTGGTGACGCTGGTGGTCAACGCCGCGCAAACCGAGGCCGTGCTGTTTGGCGAGCAAGGCGCGGCAAGCGGCCTGCGCCCCGGCACGCTGGTGATCGCCAGCGCCACCGTGCCGCCGAGCTTTGCCCAGGCGCTGGGCAAGCGCCTGGGCGAGCGCGGCATCCTGCTGCTGGACGCGCCGGTCTCCGGCGGTGCCGCCCGCGCCGCCAGCGGCGAAATGACCATGATGACTTCCGGGCCGGCCGAAGCCTACGCGCTCGCCGAGGACGTGCTGGCCGCGATGGCTGGCAAGGTCTACCGCCTGGGCGACGCGCATGGCGCGGGCTCCAAAGTCAAGATCATCAACCAGTTGCTGGCCGGCGTGCATATCGCCGCGGCAGCCGAAGCGATGGCGCTGGGCCTGCGCGAGGGCGTGGATGCCGAGGCCCTGTACGAGGTCATCACCAACAGCGCGGGCAACTCCTGGATGTTCGAGAACCGCGTGCCCCACATCCTGGCGGGCGACTACACGCCGCTGTCGGCGGTAGACATCTTCGTCAAGGATCTCGGCCTGGTGCTCGATACCGCGCGCGCCAGCAAATTCCCGCTGCCCCTGTCGGCCGCGGCGCACCAGATGTTCATGATGGCGGCCAGCGCCGGGCACGGCGGCGAAGACGATTCCGCCGTGATCAAGGTGTTCCCCGGCATCGACCTGCCGGCGAAGAAGGCCGACTGAGGAAGCCAGCATGACCGCACAGAACGAATCCCCGCGCGCCCTGCTCGGCTGTATCGCCGACGATTTCACCGGCGCCACCGACCTGGCCAATACGCTGGTGCGCAACGGCATGCGCACGGTGCAGACCATCGGCGTACCGGCCGGCGGTAAAGCGCTGCCCGGCGTGGAGCATGCCGATGCGCTGGTGGTAGCGCTGAAGTCGCGCACCATCCCGGCGGACGAAGCGATCGCGCAGTCGCTGGATGCATTGCGCTGGCTGCAGGCACAGGGCTGCCGCCAGTTCTTCTTCAAGTACTGCTCCACCTTCGACTCCACGGCCGCAGGCAATATCGGCCCGGTGGCCGAGGCGCTGCTGGCGGCGCTGGGCAGCGACTTCACCATCGCCTGCCCGGCGTTTCCCGAGAACGGCCGCACCATCTTCCGCGGCCACCTGTTCGTAGGCGATGTGCTGCTCAACGAGTCGGGCATGGAGCACCACCCGCTCACGCCGATGCATGACGCCAACCTGGTGCGCGTGCTGCAGCGGCAAAGCCAGGGCCAGGTTGGCCTGCTGCGCTATGACGCCGTTGCGCGCGGCAGCGCGGCCGCCTGGCAAGCCATTGCAGCGTTGCGCGGCGACGGCGTGCGCCTTGCCATCGCCGACGCCGTCAGCGATGCCGACCTGCATACGCTTGGCGAAGCCTGCGCCGAACTGCCGCTGCTCACCGGCGGCTCCGGCCTGGCGCTCGGCCTGCCTGCCAATTTCCGGCGCGCCGGCCTGCTGCCGGCGCGCGCGGACGCCGATCGCGTCGCCCCGGTTGCCGGCCCTGCCGTGGTGCTGGCCGGCAGCGCGTCCAGGGCAACCAATGCCCAGGTGGCCCGGTGGCTGGAGCAACAACGCCCGGCGCTACGCATCGACCCGCTAGCGCTGGCAGAAGGCGCGCCGCTGGTGGAGCAGGCACTCGGGCTGATCGCCTCGCATGCGGAGCCGGTGCTGGTCTACGCGACCACCACGCCCGAAGCGGTCAAGGCCGCGCAGGCCGCGCTCGGCGTGGAACGTGCCGGCCATTTGGTAGAGCAGGCGCTGGCCGCCATCGCCGCCGCCCTGAAGGCCCGCGGCACGCGCCGCTTTGTGGTGGCAGGCGGCGAAACCTCCGGCGCGGTGGTGCAGGCGCTGGGCGTGCAAGCGCTGCGCATCGGCACGCAGATTGCACCGGGCGTGCCCGCCACCGTCACGCTGGAGGCCCAACCGCTGGCGCTGGCGCTCAAATCCGGCAATTTCGGCGGCGTCGACTTCTTCGACGAAGCGCTGCGCCAGCTCGGAGGTGAAGCATGAGCACCGAAGCCAGCCTGCGCGAAGAGATCTGCCGCATCGGCGCCAGTCTCTACCAGCGCGGCTACACCGTCGGCAGCGCCGGCAATATCAGCGCACGCATGGACGACGGCTGGCTGATCACGCCGACCGACGCCTGCCTCGGCATGCTGGACCCCGCCGCCATTGCCAAGGTGGACAGCGGCGGCAACTGGGTGGCGGGCGACAAACCGTCCAAGACGCTCACCCTGCACCGCGCCATCTACGACAACAACCCGCAGGCGCACGGCGTGGTGCACACGCACTCCACCCACCTGGTGGCGCTGAGCCTGGCGGGCGCCTGGCAACCGGACGATGTGCTGCCGCCGATCACGCCCTACTACGTGATGAAGGTGGGGCATATCCCGCTGATTCCCTACCACCGGCCGGGCGACCCGGCGGTGGCGGCGCGCGTCGCCCGGCTTGCCGCCGAAGTACGCGGCGTGCTGCTCGCGCGCCTTGGCCCGGTGATGTGGGAGACCACCGTCTCGCGCGCGGCGTTCGCGCTCGAGGAACTCGAAGAAACCGCCAGGCTCTGGCTGATGTTGAAGGATAAGCCCGACCCGCTCGACGAGCATGCCCTGGCCGAACTGCGCGATACCTTCAAGGCGCGCTGGTAAGCAGAGCACAACCACAACCACAACCATAAGCAAAACAGAACGGCCCGGCCGCACGCCCCGATTCCCCCTCGGGCCGCGGCAAGGGCAGCGTTCGCCCTCGGCTTGCCGATCCGGACCGGATCCAGGCCGGCATCAAGCCGAAACAACGGAGACAACCATGAATACTTCCACCCAGGCCGCGCTGACCGGCGCCGGCCAAGACATCGACCGGGACATCGAAAAGCGCGCCTACAGCAAGGTGTTCTGGCGCATCATGCCCTTCCTGATGCTGTGCTACGTGATCGCCTACCTGGACCGCGTCAACGTGGGCTTCGCCAAGCTGCAGATGGCGCAGGACCTGGCCTTCTCCGAGACCGTCTTCGGCCTCGGCGCCGGACTGTTTTTCATCGGCTACTTCCTGTTCGAGGTGCCCAGCAACCTGCTGATGCACAAGCTGGGCGCGCGCATCTGGATTGCGCGGATCATGATCACGTGGGGCATCATCTCGGCGCTGTTCGTGTTCGTGAAAACGCCGGCCACCTTCTACATCATGCGCTTCCTGCTCGGCCTGGCCGAAGCGGGGTTCTATCCCGGCGTGATCCTCTACCTGACCTACTGGTACCCCGCCAACCGGCGCGCCAAGATGATCGCGCTGTTCATGTCGGGCATCCCGGTCGCCGGCATGTTCGGCAACCCCTTGTCGGGCTTCATCATGGACGCCTTCCATGACTACGGCGGCATGCGCGGCTGGCAATGGATGTTCCTGCTCGAAGCCTTGCCCGCGCTGCTGATCGGCGTGATCACGGTGTTCGTGCTCAAGAACGGCATCGACCAGGCACCCTGGCTGAATGCCGACGAGAAGCGCGTGCTCAAGCGCAATATCGAGGAAGACTCGCGCCAGGCCAATGCCTCGGGCACCGGCCACTCGCTGCGCGCGGTGTTCTCGGATCGCCGCGTGTGGTGGATGTGCCTGATCTACTTCTGCTTCGTCACCGGACAATACGCGCTGACCTTCTGGATGCCCACCCTGGTCAAGACCAGCGGCGTGAAAGGCAATCTCAATATCGGCCTGCTCAGCGCCATTCCCTTTGTCTGCGCCATCGTGGTGATGAACTTCCTGGGCCACAGCGCCGACGCCCGCCGCGAGCGCCGCTGGCACCTGATCGTGCCGGCGCTGATGGGTGCGATGGGCTTTGCCATTGCCGCCTCGTTTACCCACAATACGGTGGTGGCCATCGCCGCGCTGTCCCTGGCCGCCGCCGGCGTGCTGACCTGTGCCCCGCTGTTCTGGTCGCTGCCCACCGCCTTCCTGTCGGGCCTGGCCGCCGCCTCCGGCATTGCCGTGGTCAATTCGGTGGGCAACCTGGCGGGCTTTGTGGCACCGTACATGGTGGGCTACCTGACCGACCTCACCCATAGCACGCAGTCGAGCATGTATGTGCTGTCGGCCATGCTGGTGCTTGGCGCCGGGCTGGTCTGGCTCACGCCGGCCAGGCTGGTCAACCGCTAAACCAAGAAACAAGAACCAAGAAACCACCCCTTCTCCTGGAGCACCGCATGCCGCGCTTTGCCGCCAACCTGTCGATGATGTACACCGAGCACGCCTTCCTGGACCGCTTCGCCGCCGCGGCGGCGGACGGTTTCAAGGCGGTGGAGTATCTCTTCCCCTATGAACATCCCGCCGCCGAGATCCGGGCTCGCCTCGATGCCAACGGGCTGACCCAGGCCCTGTTCAACGCGCCGCCGGGCGACTGGAACGCCGGCGAGCGCGGCATGGCGGCCCTGCCGGGACGCGAGGCCGAGTTTCGCGATGCCTTCGCCCGCGCGCTGGAATACGCGGCCGTGATCGGCAACGACAAGGTCCACGTGATGGCCGGCCTGGTGCCCGCCGGCGCCGATCGCGCGCGCCATCGTGCCTGCTACCTGGAGAACCTGGCGCACGCCGCCCGTGCCGCCGCCGCGCAAGGCATCACGGTGCTGGTCGAGCCCATCAACGCCCGCGATATGCCCGGTTATTTCCTCAACCGCCAGGACGACGGCCAGGCCATCTGCAAGGAAGTCGGGGCGGCCAACCTGAAGGTGCAGTTCGACTGCTACCACTGCCAGATCGTGGAAGGCGACCTCACCGTCAAGCTCAAGCGCGACTTTGCCGGCATCGGGCATATCCAGATCGCCGGCGTGCCCGAGCGGCACGAGCCGGATCTGGGCGAACTGAACTATCCGTACCTGTTCGATGTGATCGACGGGCTTGGCTACGACGGCTGGATCGGCTGCGAATACCGGCCGCGCGCCGGCACCTCGGCGGGGCTGGGCTGGCTCAAGCCTTACCTGAAGGGCTAAGCGCCCGCTTGCGGCCCGAACCAATCAACTGGAAGATCAAGATGCATGTACTGATCACCGGCGGCGCCGGCTTTCTCGGCCTGCAACTGGCCCGCCTGCTGCTCAAGCGCGGCACCCTGGACATCGACGGCAAGCCGGCCGCCATCGAAGGCCTGACCCTGCTCGACGTGGTGGCCCCGCCCCCGCTGGACGACGCACGCGTGCGCGTGGTCACAGGCGACCTGTCCGACCCTGCGGTGCTGGCGCAGGCCGTCGATGCCCGTACCGGCGCGGTGTTCCACCTGGCAGCCGTTGTCAGCGGCCAGGCGGAAGCGGATTTTGAGCTGGGCATGCGCGTCAATCTCGACGCCGCCCGTGCGCTGCTGGAAACCTGCCGCGCGCTGGGCCATCGGCCGCGCGTGGTGTTCACCAGTTCGGTCGCCGTGTATGGCGGCACCCTGCCCGCCGTGGTGCAGGACGATACCGCGCTCAACCCGCAATCCTCATACGGCGCGCAAAAGGCGATTGGCGAGCTGCTGCTGTCGGATTACGGCCGGCGTGGCTTTGTCGACGGGCGCGTGCTGCGGCTGCCGACCATCAGCGTACGGCCGGGCAAGCCCAATGCCGCCGCATCGTCGTTCGCCAGCGGGATCATTCGCGAGCCGCTGGCTGGAGAGGCGGCCAATTGCCCGGTTGCGCCGGACACGCCGCTGTGGCTGCTGTCGCCGCGCGGGGCCATCGCTGCGCTGGTGCGCGGCATGGAGATCGATGGCCTTGGTTTCGGCGAGCGCCGGACCGTGAACCTGCCGGGGCTGTCGGTGACGCCAAGGGAGATGGTGGCGGCGTTGCGGCGCGTGGCCGGCGATGCCGTGGCGGATCGCGTGAGCTGGGAGCGCGAGGCGCGCATCGAGAATATCGTTGGCACCTGGCCTGCCGCGTGGAACACGGAGCGGGCGCTGGCGCTGGGGTTCCAGGGAGACGCGGATTTCGATGCGGTGATCCGGGCCTACATGGAGGATGCCGGTATCGCGGTGCGCTGAGTTTCCAGGCGCATTTTCGATGCAGCGCTGGCTTGCACGCAGGCCAGCGCCACCGCTTAAGAGACCATCGGGCCGCCGGGAGCCAGCCGGCTCAGGCGTCCGGCTTCACGACTTCATAAACCGTGATCGTTTCCCGTACCGGCCCGGGAACGGGCGCCGATTTCTTCGTGGCCGGATCCGCGCACACATAGACGATCTCGCCGGTGATCAGGCGCTCGTCGCCACGATACATCTCCACGCGGAACAACATGCTGGAGCGGCCCAGACGTGCGATACGCCCCCGGATTTCCAGCATGTCGTCGAAGCGCGCGGACGCGTGATACTCGAGCGTGGACTTCACCACGAAGATATCCACGCCATGCGCGTGCAGCACGTCCTCCGGATAGCGGATTCCCAGCGCACGCCAGTACTCCGTCACGCAGATATCGCAGTAGGTCAGGTAGTGCGCGTTGAAGACGATCGACTGCGGATCGACCTCGGCCCAGCGCACGCGCAGCGGCATGCTGTGACGGAAATCTTCCTTTGCCATGACGGCGTTCCCCTTGTTTGCCGGCCGAAAACCGGCCCGATATGAAAACGGCGCCAGCCCCTGACAGGGCGGCGCCGGCTCAATGCAGGCTATGCCCTGCTTATTGCGGCTTGTTCAGCCCCAGCTTGTCGATAATGGCCTTTTCCTTCTTGACCGTATCCGCCGCAAACTTGGCATATTGCTCGCTGCTCATGTAGTAAGGCTCCATGTCGAACTTGGCCAGCGCGTCGCGGTAGTTCTGCATTTCCATGGCCTTCTTGAAGCCATCATGCAGCTTCTTGACGATCTTCGGGTCGGTGCCCTTGGGCGCCACCACGCCGAACGGCGAGGTCTGCACGATGCCCAGGCCCAGTTCCTTGAGCGTCGGCACATTGGGGAAGCGCGCCGAGCGCTTCTCGCCCCAGGTCGACAGCAGGCGCAGCTTGCCCGATTCCACATACGGTGCCCAGGCCGGGGTATCGGCCACCGACATCACGTGACCGCCCAGCAGGGCCTGCATGGATTCCGAGTTGCCCTTGTACGGGATATGCGAGAACTGCACGTTCTGCTTCATGGCCAGCTCTTCCATGGTCAGGTGCAGCGTGGTCATCGAACCCGGCGAGCCGTAGGTCAGCTTGCCCGGGTTGGCCTTCGCATAGGCAATGTATTCCTGCATGGTCTTGATCGGCGAATCCGCCGGGACCACCAGGCCGAACGAGTAGCCGGCCAGGTTGATCACATAGGACAGGTCCTTGACCGGGTCCCAGTTGATCTTGGTGGTGTACGGCAGGCGGTAGACCGGCATCGCTACCTGCGCCAGCGTGTAGCCGTCAGGCTGGGTCGACTGCATCAGCTGGGCGGGCAGCACGCCGCCCGCTCCCGGCTTGTTCTCGATGATCACCGGCTGGCCGAAGATCTTGGAAGCGTTTTCCGCCAGCACGCGGAACGGCAGGTCGGTGGAGCCGCCAGCGGTATAGCCGATGATCAGGCGGATCGGCCGTTGCGGGAAATTGTCCGCCTGCGCCAGGGCCGGCGCGCTGGCCAGGCCGAGGGTTGCCGCGGTAGCGGCGAGCGCGCCCGCGTGGGCGAGGAATTGGCGGCGATGCATGAGTCTCTGTCTCCTGTTGCTATTGCAATTGCTACTACTACAAGTGATGCCCTACTGGTAAAGCCATCAAAATCGGGGGTTCAGCGACCGCTTCGATCCGGCTGCCGGCGGTGTCCGGCGAGCCGCGCTCATCCGCCGTCGAAAGCGATGCGCAAGGCGGCGACCGCGTCGGCATGCGCGCCGGCCACCGCCGGGACGAAGCGTCCCAGCTTGAAGAAATCGTGGATCATGCCCGGGTAGTCGGCCAGGCGCGCCGGCACGCCCGCGGTACGCAGCTTTGCCGCGTAAGCCACGCCTTCGTCGTGCAGCGGATCGTAGCCAGCCACGGCGATCCAGGCGGGGCAGCAGCCGTGCACATTGGCGCCCTGGCCGCCGCCATCGAGCGGGGCGAAGCGCCAGTCGTCGCGGCTGGCTTCGCTGTCCAGGTATTGCGCGAAAAACCACTGGATCATCGGCGCCGTCAGCAAATAGCCCTCGGCCAGCGCGCGGTGCGACGGCGTGTCCTGGCGGGCGCACGTGCCGGGGTAGATCAGCATCTGCAGCACCGGCGCCAGGCCGAGATCGCGTGCGCGCACCGCGCAGGCGCTGGCCAGCGTGCCCCCCGCGCTGTCGCCTCCCAGGGCGATGCGGCTGGCGTCGGCACCCAGGCGCGCGGCCTCGTCGAACACCCACTGCATCACGTCGAAGGCATCGTTCGCCGCGTGGGGGAATTTCCACTGCGGGCCCAGGCGGTAGTCCACCGACAGCACCATGCAATCCGCCTGCGCGCACAGCAACCGGCACAGCGGATCATGCGAATTGACGCTGCCCACCGTGAAGCCGCCGCCGTGGAAATACAGTAAGAGCGGCAGCGGCTCGGTCCAGTTGGCCTCGCGCGGCGCGTACAGGCGCACCGGGATATCGTAGCCATCGCGCGCGGCCACACTCAGGTTTTCCACGCTGTGCACGGGCTGCGGCGCGATATCCATGATGGGCGCGCTCTTCTCGTAGGCGATCTTGGCGTCGGCCGGATCCAGTTCGTGGATGGATGGGCGCTTGACCCGTCCGATCAGCTCCAGCAGTGCCGCCACCTGCGGGTCGAGCGGGGCCGGCGGCATGCCGGACATGGCAGGCGCGGGCTGGGCGGACGCGGAGGCAGACGGAACAGCGGACATGAAAGACGATCAGTGTAGTGGCAACGAACCTTCGGCAAACCGAAGCGCCGGCCGCTCTGGCATGCCGGATGTTCGAATTGTGAACGATCGTTCGATTTTAGTATGATTCCATCTGTTTCGGCAGCAAAGCATATGAAATTTAGCCAGGGCTGGCCAGATCGGCAGGTTTTGCGCGATCATCGGCCATCGTCAGAAAAAAAGAAAACCCCTCACCGACGGAGACAGCATAGATGGCCTTCATTTATTACCTGACCCATATCCACCTGGATTTCGGCACGATCGGCCAGCTCAAGGCGGAGTGCGAGCGCATCGGCATCCGCCGCCCCCTGATCGTGACGGATAAAGGCGTGGTCGCCGCCGGAGTAGCCCAACAGGCCATCGACGCCCTTGGCGGCCTGCCGCACGAGATCTTCGACGAAACACCCTCCAACCCGACCGAGGCGATGGTCAAGAAGGCCGCCGCGCAATACCGGGAAGGCGGCTGCGACGGACTGGTGGCGGTGGGCGGAGGCTCTTCCATCGACCTGGCCAAGGGCATTGCGATCCTCGCCACCCATCCCGGCGAGCTGACCACCTACGCCACCATCGAAGGCGGCAGCGCCAGGATCACCGAGCGCGCCGCACCGCTGATCGCCGTGCCGACCACCTCGGGCACCGGCAGCGAAGTCGCGCGCGGCGCCATCATCATCCTGGAAGACGGCCGCAAGCTCGGCTTCCACTCCTGGCACCTGCTGCCCAAGTCCGCCATCTGTGATCCGGGCCTCACGCTGGGCCTGCCGGCCAGCCTGACCGCCGCCACCGGCATGGACGCGATCGCGCATTGCGTGGAGACCTTCCTGGCACCCGCCTTCAACCCGCCCGCCGACGGCATTGCGCTGGACGGCCTGGAACGCGGCTGGAAGCACATTGAACGCGCCACACGCGACGGCCAGGACCGCGAGGCACGGCTGAACATGATGAGCGCGTCCATGCAGGGCGCCATGGCCTTCCAGAAGGGCCTGGGCTGCGTGCACTCGCTGTCGCACCCGCTGGGCGGCCTCAAGGTGGACGGCAAGACCGGCCTGCACCATGGCACCCTGAACGCGGTGGTGATGCCGGCCGTGCTGCGCTTCAATGCCGACGCGCCCAGCGTGGTGCGCGACAACCGCTACGCCCGCCTGCGCCACGCCATGGGCTTGCCCGCGGATGCCGACCTGGCCCAGGCCGTGCATGACATGACGGCGCGCCTCGGGCTGCCCACGGGCCTGCGCCAGATGGGCGTCACCGAGGACATGTTCGACAAGGTGATCGCCGGTGCGCTGGTGGACCATTGCCACAAGACCAACCCGAAAGAGGCCAGCGCCGCGGATTATCGGCGTATGCTGGCGGAATCCATGTAAGTGCCGCGGCGGGCCGGCAGCACAGGTGCGCGGAACAGCCGGGGCGGTCCAGCTTTATCCAACCAGCACGGAGAAGAGGTCATGACAGGGGAACACCTGCAGGTCCTGCACGGAGACATCACCCGCATGGAAGTCGACGCCATCGTCAATGCCGCCAATAGCGGCTTGCTCGGTGGTGGTGGCGTCGATGGCGCCATCCACGGCGCCGGCGGCCCCGCCATCATGGCCGCCTGCCGCGGCATCCGCGAAACCAAGGGCGGCTGCCCCACCGGCCAGGCGGTGATCACCACCGGTGGCCTGCTGCCCGCGCCTTACGTCATCCATGCGGTCGGTCCCGTCTGGCAAGGGGGCAGCCACGACGAAGACGCCCTGCTCGCCAGCGCCTACCAGGCGAGCATCGCGCTGGCCGCGCAGCACAAGCTGCGGACCATCGCCTTTCCCAACATCAGCACCGGCATCTACGGATTCCCGCGGGAGCGGGCCGTGGATATTGCCATTGAGGCAGTGCGCAAGGCGCTGGCGGCGGCGCCCAGCATCGAGCAGGTCAGTTTTGTGTGCTTCGACGATGAGAATTACCGCCTGTACCGGCATCGGTTGAGTTGATCGCGTTGAGTTGATCGAGTTGAGCTTCGGGCCACGCCGACGGTGCTTGCCGCGAAGTGGCCGAAGCGATTCCAGGCAACCGGGAATCGGGCACTGGCGATTCCCGGTTGGCCGCATGGCCAGCAGGTGAACCTGCGGTTTGTCAGAGACAATTTCGGGCACGAGTCCATTGCCCGCCACCAGCGCCCACCTGCATGCGGAAGACGATGCCCGGCGCGTGGCCACGCAGGAGCGGCACCGGATTGGCTGGACCAGCAAGACGTGAGCAGTATCCGCGCGCTCGTAAGGGTTCAGCGTGGGCTCCGCTTGCACATACCCCTTCCCGGAGATTGCGACATGGCCATCCAGCTCAACCACACCATCGTCTTTTCTCATGACAAGAAGGTGTCCGCCGACTTCCTCTGCGAGATCCTCGGACGTCCCGCGGCCGTGCCCTTCGGGCCGTTTCTTGCCGTGCGGCTGGACAACGATGTCACCCTGGACTTCATGGACGCGGAAGGCGATGTTGCCCTGCAGCACTATGCCTTTCTGATCAGCGACGTCGAATTCGAGCAAAGCCTCGCCCGAATCCGCGCGCGCAATCTGATGTACTGGTCGGACCCATACCGCCGCCGCCCCGGTGTGGTCAGCACGGACGATGGCTGCCGCAGAATCTATTTCGAGGATCCGAGCAAGCATTTCCTGGAAATCTTCACGAAGGGATAAGACGCATGCGCATCGAGAGGAAGAGGCGCGACGACTGCCACGGGCTTCGGCATTCAGCGGCATCTCGCTTCCCGTGAAAAGCCGCCACGACGAAGTCCGCCGCGTGCCTGGTCTAATGCGTGGCCACCGCCCCCTCCAGCGCCCATCCCACCGCCGCCTGCGCATGCAGCGCAGTGGTATCGAATACCGGCAGCGCCACATCATCCTGCCCGATCAGCAACGCAATCTCGGTACACCCCAGGATCACCCCGCCCACGCCCCGGGCCTGCAAGCCATCGATGATCCGGCGGTACACATCCCGCGAGCCGTCGCGCACGATGCCGTGGCAGAGTTCGTCATAGATGATCCCGTGGACCAGCGCACGGTCCGCGGCCTCCGGCACCACCACTTCGATACCATGCATCTCCTGCATGCGGCCGCGATAGAAGTCCTGCTCCATGGTGAAGGCCGTGCCAAGCAGGCCGACCCGCGTGATGCCGGAGCGGCGCAAGGCCTGCGCGGTAGGATCGACGATATGCAGGAAGGGAATGTCGAGCGCGGCTTCCAGGGCCGGCGCCACGCGGTGCATGGTATTGGTACAGAGCAGCACGAAATCCGCTCCCGCCGCCTGTACCTGCAAGGCGGCCTGCTGCATGCACTCGCCGAGTTCGTCCCAGCGTTGCGCGTGCTGCAGTGCCTTGATCTGCTCGAAGCTCACCGTGACCATGACGCTGCGCGCGTTGTGATGGCCGCCCAGGCGCTGCTTCATGTCCTGGTTGATCAGGCGGTAGTACTCGGCCGAGGATTCCCAGCTCATGCCGCCGATCAGTCCAATCGTCTTCATCTTGACCTTCCTTGCGTGCACCGGCGCTGTCGAATCCGGTCAATGTAGCAGCCGGCGGCACGCGGCCCCATGCACAGTGCCCCGGTTTCCCACCGGGCCAGCGCTGTGGCACACGCCTGACGCGGCTGGACGGGAAGGCAGCCGCGTCAGGCGCGGTCAGGGCAAGGCGCTGCGGATCAGCAGGTTGATGCGCTCCGGCTGTTCGTGGATGACCCAGTGCGTGCCGTCCGGGATGCGCTCCAGCCGCATGTCCGGGACGAACTTCTCCAGGCCATCCAGCAGGCTCCTGGGCAGCGCGGTATCGCGCTCGCCCCAGATCACCAGGGTCGGCACCCTTACCGTAAATGCCGTGGGGTCCAGCTTGGAAATATCGGGCGGCGTTTCGCCGGGACCCGGAGGATGCATCGGCGAGGCGCGGTAATAGTTGACGCCGCCGGTCAGCGAGTGCGAGCCGCCGGCGCCGGGCTGCGACCAGGCAGCGTGGTATTTCTCGCGTGTCTCGCCGGCAAACCAGGGCGCGGGCTGCTTGCCGGCTCCGGTCAGGAAACTCTCCAGCCTGGCGAAGCCGTCGGCCGCCAGCGCTTCTTCCGATCCCGGCGCGCGCAGCCAGTTCATATAGGCCGAGGCTTCCTGCTGCTGCGGATCGCTGGTCAGGGCCCTGGCAAACACGTAAGGATGCGGGGAGTTGATGATGACGAGCCGCTCGACCATCTTCGGAAACTGGATGGCCAGGTTCCAGCAGATCGCCCCGCCCCAGTCGTGCGCCACCACCACGCAATGCGAGTAGCCCAGCGCATTGATGAACTGCACCAGGTCTTCGACGATGTGGCGCGGCCGGTAGGATTCCACGTCGGCGGGCTTGCTCGACAGGTTGAAGCCGCGCAGGTCCGGCGCCACCGCGTAGTGGGTCTTGCCGAACTCGGCGAGTTGCTCTTCCCATTCGTACCAGAATTCCGGGAAGCCATGCACGAACAGTACCAGCGGCTTGCCCCGTTCCCCCGCGCTGGCGTAGTGCAGGCACGTGCTATTGGGTAAGGTGGCGTACTGCAGATGGCGAATGACTGCAGGTTTGGTCATGGAATCCTCCCTTGCCGCAATGGCTGACTTGTCTCCGATGGACTTGCTGCTGCCCGCCGCGCCCAGGGCTGGCCGGTGATCCGTTCCACCAGCCTGACGCCCTGTCCGCCGCCTGGCGGCTTATTCGCCGCGCAGGGCCGCGACCAGTCCCGCACGCACTTCCGGTTTGTCGGCGAACGGATCGCTCGGGTTGCGCTGGCTAATGATATCTTCGAAGCGCTGCCGCACGGGCGCCAGTTGCTGCGGATGCGAGTAAATATAGAAACCGTTGTCGCGGATCGCATCGAAGGTGAGTTGCGCCACCTCGGCGGCCGTGACCTTGCCCGAACTGACCGCCTTGTCCGAGAGCGCTTGCGACACCAGTTGCGAGCGCGTGGGCGGCGCCTCGTTGGCTAGTTCCGAGGGGCGGTTGCGGCCCGATTGCGTGATGCCGGTCGGCACGAAATACGGGCACAGCACCGAGCAACGCACCTGCTCGCTGACCAGGCTGAGATCCTGGTACAGCGATTCGGACAAGGAAACCACGGCGTGTTTGGAAACGTTATAGACGCCCATCGCAGGCGGGCTTAGCAGGCCAGCCATGGAAGCCGTATTCACGATATGGCCTTCGAACGACGGGTCCTTGGCCGCGGCGGCCAGCATCAGCGGGGTGAAGATCCGCACGCCGTGGATCACGCCGTACAGGTTGACGCCCAGCACCCATTCCCAGTCGCGCTCGCTGTTCTCCCACATCAGTCCGCCCGCGCCGACGCCCGCGTTGTTGAACAGCAGGTTGACCTGGCCGAAGGCGGCGATGGCAGCATCGGCCAGCGCCTGGACCTGCTCCGCCTTGGACACATCCACGCGCACGCCGATGACCGGCACACCTTGCGCCTTGAATTCCGCCACCGTTGCGTCCAGTGCATCTTCCTGCACGTCCGCCAGCACCAGCTTCATGCCGAGTCCCGCTCCCAGCCTGGCGAATTCCTTGCCGAAGCCGGATGCGCCGCCAGTGATCACTGCCACCTTGCCCTGGAATTGCTTCATGTTGTCTGCCTCTGGTTGCTCTGGTTGGTATGTGGTTGTCTTGCCAGTCCTGCCGCGCGCCGGTCCTAGCCCGCGCGCTGCACCTGATAGCCCTGGCGTGGGAAATGCACGTTGACCGCGCCCGCGCGCGGGTCTTGCCGGCGCAGCACGGCACGGTGCGCATCCAGCGCCACCAGCACGCCCGCCACCGGGTCGCGCGCGTAATCGGTCGGCGTCACGGTAACCGCATCGCCGGCCTCAAAGCCGCTGTCGGCCGCCACCCCACTGGTCTGCGCCTGCGGATCGGTGCGTTGCGCCACGTCCAGCGCGGCCTCGCTGCCGATCACCCGCACGGTGCCGTGGCCGTAGGCTTGCATGCGGTCGTACCAGGCCTGCACGGCCGGATACGCGTCCAGCAGCCGGGCCAGTTCACTGGCGCGACGGATAAACCAGACGTTGTGATACAGCGAGAAATCCGCCACCGACAACTCGGGCCCCGCCACGTGCGCCACGCCCGCATTGAATTGCTGCTCCAGCCGGCCAAAGGTTTCGTGCAGCAGCGCAATGGCCTCGAGCAAGGGCATGCGCAAGGCATTGGTGTCGCCACGCATGGCCTTGCGGTCCGCGGCGAAGGCCTGGATCTGCGCAGGCGTGAGATGGCCCAGCATGCTTTGCGCACCGGCCGGCTGGAACAGGTAAGTCACGGCGGCGGTGAACAGCGCGGTATCGAACCAGCTCGCGGCGACGCGCGCGCTGGCAGCCTGCGCCGCGGGATACAGCGCGGGCGCGCGCGCCACGCTGTCGAGCACCTCGCAGATCAGCGCGGTATCGCAATAGATGTCGGCGCCCACCTGCAGGATCGGGGTACGCCGGTAGCCGCCCGTCAGCGCCACCACATCGGGCTTGGGCAGGATCGGCGGGATTTCCACCGCCTGCCAGGCCAGGCCCTTGGCGCCCATCAGCAGCCGGATCTTTTCTGAGAACGGCGAGGTTGCGTACTGGTGAAGGATTAGATCGGCCATGTTGTCGGTGTCGCTCTTGTTGTCCAGCTGAAATTGTTCTGATTGCTGCCGTTACCGCCCCGCCTGCTTCAAGGCCTTGAGCGCCATGTTCTCGACCATGCCGGGCGCCAGCAGCCTGAGCCACAGGCCCAGCCTGCCCCTGGCCGTCATCACCAGTTCGCGCTTGCGCGCCGCCATGGCGCCCAGCATCTGGCGCGCGCATTCCTGCGCGGTCATGGCGTCGTCCTCGCGCAGCCGGCTTTCGCCCAGCGCGCGCCCGTCCGGGCCGAAGCCGTTGATGCGCGTATCGGTCGCCACCACGCCAGGGAACACCACGCACACATCCACGCCGGTACCGCGCAGTTCGGCCCGCAGCGCCTCGCAAAAGCCCGCCAGCGCAAACTTGCTGGCCGAGTAGGCGGTGCGGCCCGGCACGCCGATCTTGCCGGCCAGGCTGGACACAGCCACCATCAGGCCGCCGCGCTCGCGCAGGTACGGCAGCGCCTCGCGCGTGCACCACATGGCGCCGAAGTAGTTCACGCGCATGACCTGCTCGTAGTAGCTGTAGTCGGAGACTTGCTCGAAGTAGCCGTGGGCCGACACGCCAGCGTTATTGACCAGCACATCGAGCCCGCCGTATTGCGCAACCACGGTGGCCACCAGCCGCCTGCAATCCACCTCGTCGGACACGTCGGCGCGCCAGACTGCCACGTCGGCGGCCGGGTGCTGGCGGCGGATGCGTTCCGCCAGCGCCTGCAGCATGTCCACGCGGCGGGCCGCCAGCGCCAGGCGCGCGCCTTGCTGCGCCAGCAGCACGGCCAGTTCCGCGCCGATGCCGTCCGAGGCCCCGGTAATCAGAACGACCTTGCCGGTAAACGGTGCGAAGGCAGCCATGGCGTCAATCCAGCAGGTCAGGTTGTTCCTTGACGATGCGGGCGTACAGCGGCTGGAACTGGAACCAGCCTGCCTGCGCGGTGCCGACGATCGAGTAAGCCTGGCGCGCGGCCGCGTCCGAGATGACTTTCAGGGGCGCGTTGGTGCGCGCGGCGGCAGCCTCGGCCAGCAACTGCACCTGGCAGGAACGCTCCATGGTGATAAACCACCAGGCGGCTTCGTCCACCGTCTTGCCCACCGTCAGCAGCCCGTGGTTCTGCAGGATCGCGGCCTTGTTGCTGCCGAGCGCGGTGGCGATGCGCTGGCCCTCGTCCAGCTCCACCACCACGCCGCCGAAATCGTCGTACAGGGCATGGTCGTTGTAGAAGGCGCACACATCCTGCGTCAGCGGATCGAGCGGCCGGCCCAGCGTGGACCAGGCGCGCCCATACGTGCTGTGCGAGTGCGCGGCGGCCACTGCGTCGGCGCGGGTCTGGTGCACGCGCGAATGGATGGCGAAGGCGGCGGCGTTGACGGGGTAGTCGCCCTCCACCACTTCGCCGTGGTGGTCGCAGCGGATCAGGTTGGAGACCTTGACCTGGCTGAAGTGCACGCCGAAGGGGTTGACCCAGAACGTGTCCGGGAACTCCGGATCGCGCGCGGTGATATGACCGGCCACGCCTTCATCGAAGCCAAACTTGGAGAACAGCCGGAAGGCCGCCGCCAGCCGCTGCTTGCGGTGCAGGCGTTCCTCGGCCGGCGTATCGAACTTGGGCGGACGCGGCAGCACGCGATATTTGGCTTTCACCTCTTCGGACAGGCCGGCAGCCATTTCGTCCTGATCGGCCAGCGGCCTGGCTTGTTCTGCTGGAGCATTCATGGGGTGTCTCCTTTATTCGTCATTCATACCACCGGTTTGCGCTCCCTCTCCCACAAGCGGGAGAGGGAGCGTCCGCAGGCCCGTTCTTACACCAGCTTGACCAGCTGCTTGCCGAAATTCTTGCCTTTGAGCAGGCCCATGAACGCTTCCGGCGCGCTCGCCAGCCCTTGCGCGACGCTCTCGCGGAACTTGAGCTTGCCTTGCGCCACGGCGGCGCCCAGCTCTTGCAGCGCTTGCGGCCACACGTCCATGTGTTCGGACACGATAAAGCCTTCCACGGTCAGGCGCGACACCAGGATCAGTTGCGGGTTCTTCAGCGGCATCGGCTGGCCGTCGTAGCCGGCGATCATGCCGCAGATGGCGATGCGGCCGAAGGCGTTCATGCGGGCCAGCACCGTATCGAGGATCTCGCCCCCCACGTTCTCGAAGTAGCCGTCCACGCCATCCGGGGTGGCTTCCTTGAACATGGTGTACAGCTCCTTGCTGTCCTTGGCCGCCTTGTAGTCGATGCAGGCATCGAAGCCCAGCTCATTGACCACGTAGTCGCACTTGTCCTTGCCGCCGGCAAAGCCGACCACGCGGCAGCCCTGCAGCTTGGCCAGCTGGCCCACCACGCTGCCGACCGCGCCGGAAGCCGCGCTCACCACGATGGTCTTGCCGGCCTTCGGCTGGATGATCTTGTTCAGGCCGTACCAGGCGGTGACGCCGGGCATGCCAACCGAGCCAAGGTACGCCGACAGCGGGATATGGGTGGTATCGACCTTCTGGATGCCGATGCCGTTGGTGACACCCATCTCCTGCCAGCCGAACATGCCGACCACCTTGTCGCCGACGGCGTACTTGGGATTCTTCGTCGCCACGATCTCGCCGACCGTGCCGCCGATCATGACTTCGCCCAGCGGCTGCGGCGTGGCGTAGGACTTGCCCTCGTTCATGCGGCCGCGCATATAGGGGTCGAGCGACAGGAAATGGTTGCGGACCAGCACCTCGCCGTCGCCCAGTTCGGGCACAGGCACCTCTTCCAGACGGAAGTTGTCCGGAGTCACGGCGCCGGTGGGACGCGAGGCCAGGACGATGCGCTTGAAGGTCTTCGACATGATGGTTTCCTTACAGTGAAATGGACAAGGACACTAGTCCTTTGTCATACGTTGTTCGTTGCGAATGGCGGGCTGATTACGGGCTGATTACTTCATCAATGACAGCGCCAGTGCCCGGTATGCGCGATGCGTGACCGGGTCGTTGGCGCCATTGGCAGCGATGGGGTGCGAAGCGTAGCGCACGATGGTCAGTTCCGCTTTGGGATCGATATAGATCCGCTGGCCGTGGATGCCGCGCGCCTCGAACACGCCATGGTCGTCGTTCGAGACCCACCACATCGAGCGATAGCTCCAGCCCGGCAAGGTGGCATAGCCGGCCTTGGCGAACTTGGCGCGGTCGCCGCCGCGGCGGATGTCCGCTACCACTTCGGCCGCGATGACCTGCTGGCCGTTATAGCGGCCGCCGTTGCGCATGGTCTCGCCAAAGCGGGCCAGGTCGCGCAGGGTGGTATTCAGGCCGCCGCCGCCGGACTCGCTGCCGATGCTGTCCACCATGAAATAGGCATCGTTCTCCGCGCCCATCTTCTGCCAGACGCGTTCGGACAGCAGCCTGGCCAGCGACTGCCCCGACACCCGCTTGACGATCCAGGCGAGGACTTCGGCATTGACGGTCTTGTAGGCGAAGGCCTGGTCGTGCTCGCCTTCCTTCTTCAGCGTGGCGAGGAATTCATAGAAGGTCTTGGGCCCGGCATAGCCAGGCTCGCGCGGCATCATGCCGCCGGCACGGCTGTAGTCCCAGACTTCGGCCTTGGGATCGGCGTAGTTTTCTGAGTACTTCACGCCAACCGTCATGTCCATGACTTCGCGCACGGTGGCATCGCCGTATGCGGTGCCGGCCATCTCGGGGAGGTAGCGCGTGACCGGCGCGGCGGGATCGAGCTTGCCGTCCGCCACCAGCATGGCGGCCAGCGTACCGACGAAGGATTTGGTAACCGACATGGCGATGTGCGGCGTATGGTCGTCAAGCGCACCGAAGTACTTCTCATAGACCACGCGGCCCTTGTGCATCACCAGGATGCCATCGGTATAGGTCAGGCCCAGCATGTCGCTGAAGGTGCGGCGCGTGCCGTCGGCATCGGTAAAGGCCACGCTGCCGATATCGTGCTCGGCGCGCGGCAGTGCCGCGGCCGGGCCCCGCCCGTGCCAGACCGACGCGGTCGGGACCAGTTCGCGGATATGCGAAAAGCTCCAGCGGGAGCGCGGAAAGCCGTTGCTGGCGGGCGTAAAGCTGATGATCTTGGCGGCTGCCGGGGGAAAGCCCTGCATCCAGCCCGCGGTCACGGGATCGGTAGCGGCGGCATCCGGAAAGCTAGGTGCGGCGGGCGCAGGAGCTGGCGCATTCTGGGCATGGCCCGGCTGGTACATGGCAAGGGCTCCTGCGCCGCAGGCGGCGAGCACGGTCAGTTTCAATAGCCGCGTGGCGGCAATCCGTTCAAACAGCATCTGGTCTCCATTATTTGTTTTATCGGTGCCGCGTGCCGGTTGTTCCCGGTCTGGTTCTTGCTGTGCTGCTCCCTGCGCCGGCGGGCCCGGCATGCGGCACGCCGCTGCCGGACATGTGCCGCTTCAGCCGTCGGCGCCGGTATCCGAGGCGCCGCCCGCCGCGCGTTGCGGCGGCACGCGCCTGACAAACTTGAACGTGCCGGAGCCGCGCGATACGGTCTTGCCATCGGCGTCGAGAATCTCGGCCTCGCAGAAAGCCATGGTGCTGGTACGGTGCACGCACTGGCCGCGTGCGATGAGCTTGCCGCGTCCGGGCGCCATGAAGGTAGTCTTCATCTCGATGGTGACCACGCCGCGCCCGTCGGGGTCGGCGGCACGGCCGGCTATCGCCATGGCCACGTCGAGCAGCGTCATCAGCACGCCGCCGTGCGCCATGTCCCAGCTATTCTGGTGGCGCGTTTCCAGCGCCAGTTCGATCTCGCTGCCTTCCTTGTCCATGCGCGTGCATTGCACGCCGAGATCGGCAAGGAAGGGAATCTTGAGGGGGAAACCGTTGGTTTGAGTCATGTTTGCTAAAGAGGCGAGGACAGTACGGTTGGCCGGCGGGCTCAGGTTGAGCCACGCAAGCCACATGCCAACCGCATTAGAGCATGGACTTAAACCGCGCTCACGCCGCCGTCCACCGCCAGCACCTGGCCGGTGATGTGCTTGCCGGCGGCGCTGGCGAACAGCAGCGCCGCGCCCTTCAGGTCTTCGTCGTCGCCCAGCCGGTGCAGCGGCACCGACGCACACATGGCTTCCACGCCCAGGCGGTCCAGCGAACCCTGGGTCATCTTGGACGGGAAGAAGCCTGGCGCCAGCGCGTTCACCGTGATGTTGTGCTCGCCCCATTCCGCCGCCAGCGTGCGGGTGAAGTTCACCACCGCCCCCTTGGACGTGTTGTAGGCGATCGTTTCCATCGATCCCGGCGGGTTGCCCGCCAGCCCGGCGATGGAAGCCACGTTGATGATGCGGCCATAGCGGCGCGGGATCATCGACAGCTTGCCGATGCGCTGGGTCAGCAGGAACAGGCCGCGGATATTCAGGTTCATCACCTTGTCCCAGGCCTCCACCGGGTGGTCCTCGGCGGGCGCGCCCCAGGTAGCGCCGGCGTTGTTGACGAGGATGTCGACATGGCCCAGCCTGGCCAGCGCTTCGTCGGCCAGGCGTGCGATATCGGCGTCGCGGGCGCCGTCGGCGGCGATCCAGTCGGCTTCGATGCCGAGCGCCTTGAGGTGGGCCTGTGCCGCTTGCAGCTCATCGGCCTTGCGTGCCGACAGCACGATGCGCGCGCCCTGCTCGCCGAGCGCTTCGGCGATCTGCAGGCCAAGCCCGCGCGAGCCGCCGGTAATCAGCGCCGTCTTGCCCTTCAGGTCGAACAATTGCTGGATGGTATTCATGGGGTCTCCCGATATTGTGTTGTGCGCGCATCCTGGCGCGCCCGGTCATCTTGCGCAATTGCCGGTGGTCAGAACCAGGCGTCCTGCATATCCAGCGTGGTGCGGTCCAGCGAGGCCAGCAGGTCGAGCTGCGGCCCCACCTTGGGCAGTTCCCAGCGGAAGAAATACGCCGCCGCCGCCAGCTTACCGCGATAGAAGTCCTGGTCTTCCTGGCTCTTCGCTCCTGCCAGCGCGGCCTGCGCCACCAGCGCCTGTTCCAGCCACGCCCACGCCATCACCACGTGGCCGAAGGCTTCCAGGTAGGCCGAGGCATTGGCCAGCGTCACCCTGGCGTCGCCCGCCGCCCACAGCGTCTGCGTGACTTCCGCCACGCGCTTGACGGCGGCGCCCAGCGCCTTCGCATGGCTGCCCAGCGCGGCATCGCCGCTGGCCAGGGCGCGGCCGATGGTGCCCTGGATTTCTTCGCCCAGTGCCGCAAACGCGGCACCGTCCTTCATCACCACCTTGCGGCCCAGCAGGTCCAGGCCCTGGATGCCGTGCGTGCCTTCGTGGATGGGATTCAGGCGATTGTCGCGGTAGAACTGCTCGACGTTGTATTCGCGGGTGTAGCCGTAGCCGCCATGCACCTGGATGGCCAGGCTGTTGGCTTCCAGGCACCACTGCGACGGCCAGCTCTTGGCGATGGGCGTCAGGATATCCAGCAACAGCGCCAGGCGTTCATGCTCCGCGCCCTCGGCGGCGCGCTCCTGGTCCACCAGTTGCGCGCAATACAGATTGAGCGCCAGCCCGCCTTCCACATAGCTCTTTTGCGCCAGCAGCATGCGGCGGATATCCGCGTGCTCGACCAGCCGCACCTGCGGGCTGGCCGGATCCTTGCCCCCGGGGCCGATCGGGCGGCCTTGCGGGCGGTTGCGCGCGTAGTCCACCGAGTGCAGGTAGCCGGTATAGCCCAGCATCACCGCGCCCAGGCCCACGCCGATACGGGCCTCGTTCATCATATGGAACATGCAGGCCAGGCCCTTGTGCGCTTCGCCCACCAGGTAGCCGATCGCGCCGGCCTTGCCGCCGGGCTTGTACTTCATGCCTTCGCCGAAGTTCAGCAGGCAGTTGGTGGTGCCGCGATAGCCCATCTTGTGGTTCAGGCCGGCCAGCACCACGTCGTTGTGCTCGCCCAGGCTGCCGTCGGCATTGACCAGGTACTTCGGCACGATAAACAGCGAGATGCCTTTCACGCCCGGAGTCAGCTTGCCGTCCGGGCCGGGGATCTTGGCCAGCACCAGGTGCACGATATTGTCGGACAGCTCGTGCTCGCCGGCCGAAATCCACATCTTGTTGCCGCGCAGGCGATACTGCTGGCCGAGCGGCGATTCGCCTTCGTAGTCGGCGCGCGTGGTGATGTCCGACAGCGACGAGCCCGCCTGCGGCTCGGACAGGCACATGGTGCCGAAGAAACGGCCTTCCATCTCCGGCTTGACGAAGGTCTCCACCTGCGCCGGCGTGCCGTGCGTGAGCAGCAGGTTGGCATTGCCGATGGTCAGGAAGGGATAGGAACTGGTGCCGACGTTGGCGCCCTTGAAATAGGCAAAGCCGGCCTTCTCCACCACCACCGGCAACTGCATGCCGCCGATGTCGTAGTCCTGCCCGGCGGCCATCAGGCCGGCCTCGCAAAAGGCCTTCAGCGCGGTCTTGACCTCGGGAATGATGGCGACGGTCTCGCCGTCGAAATGCGGCTCTTGCTGGTCGTTCTTCTTGTTGTGCGGCGCGAACAGGTCGGTGGCGATCTTCTCGCAGGTATCGAGCGCGGCGTCGAACGTCTCGCGGGAATGGTCGGCGTAGCGCGGAATGCGGGTCAGCCCCTCGACCTTGAGCCACTCGTACAGCACGAAGTTCAGGTCACGGCGGGAAAGGATCAGCGACATGGCAGGAAACGGCTCCCAGACTGAAAGGGAAAATCAAAGATGCGCGACCCGGCGTTGGCACCAGTGGCGGCCTCGCGGCATGGATCGTCGCTGTCTCCACAACGGCACGCTGCATGGCGCGCCGCAAATTCTGCTAATTCTGTAAATGGCACGGGGAAAGAAAAAGGCGCTCGCGCGCCCTTCCCTCCGTTGCCGTACTGCTAGCTGCCTTCGCCCATGCGGGCGATGGTGCCCTGCGCTACCGCGCAGAGCTTTTCCTCGCCATCCTTGAGCACGAATACATCGCACCGTACCACCGCCTGCTGGCGGCCCCGGCTGAGGCATTCGGCGCGGGCAATCAGCATTTCGCCGATCGCCGGACGCAGGTAGTTGATCTTGTACTCCGAAGTCACCACAGGCGCGGCCATGGCCGCGCCGCCCGCATAGGTGAGCGCATTGTCGGCCATATAGCTGACCACGCCCCCGTGCAGGAAGCCGTACTGTTGCTGCAGGTCCGGCCGGATGGCCAGGCGCAGTTCGGCACGGCCAGGCGAGAGCGCGGCCAGCTCCGTGCCGACCAGCACCGAGAAGGGCTGGCTGGCCAGCACCTCCCGGCCATGCGCCAGCAGGGCATCCGCTTGCTCGCTCACGGTCTCGCCCTGGCGCTCAGAGGACTTCGAACAGGCCGGCAGCACCCTGGCCGCCGCCGATGCACATGGTCACCACCACGTACTTGACGCCGCGGCGCTTGCCTTCGATCAGCGCGTGGCCGACCAGGCGGGCGCCGGACACGCCGTAGGGGTGGCCCACCGCGATGGCGCCGCCGTTGACGTTGAGGCGGTCCATCGGGATGCCCAGCGTGTCGGCGCAGTACAGCACCTGCACGGCAAAGGCTTCGTTGAGTTCCCACAGGCCGATGTCGGCCACGGTCAGGCCGGCCTTCTTCAGCAGCTTGGGCACCGCGAACACCGGGCCGATGCCCATTTCGTCAGGCTCGCAACCGGCCACGGCGAAGCCGCGGAAGGCGCCCAGCGGCTGCAGGCCCTTGGCCTCGGCCACCTTGGCGTCCATCACCACGACTGCCGAAGCGCCGTCGGAGAATTGCGATGCGTTACCGGCCGAAACCACGCCGCCGGGCATGGCGGTGCGGATCTTGGACACGGCTTCCAGCGTGGTGTCGCCGCGAATGCCTTCGTCGGCCGAGACCGTGACTTCCTTGGTCATCAGCTGGCCGGTGGCCTTGTCGGCCACGCCTGCGAGCACCGTGATCGGCACGATTTCGTCGTTGAACTTGCCGGCTTCCAGGGCGGCGAAGGCGCGTTGCTGGCTGCGCACACCGTACTCGTCCTGGCGCTCGCGCGAGATGTTGTAGCGCTTGGCCACGTTCTCGGCGGTCTGCAGCATGTTCCAGTAGATTTCCGGCTTGTTCTTGGTCAGCCAGCTTTCCTGGATCATGTGGCGGTTCATTTCCTGCTGCACGCAGGAGATGCTTTCCACGCCGCCGGCCACGAAGATGTCGCCTTCATCGGCGATCACGCGCTGCGCGGCCATGGCGATGGTCTGCAGGCCGGACGAGCAGAAGCGGTTGACGGTGGCGCCGGGCACGGTGACCGGGCAGCCGGCGCGCAGGGCGATCTGCCGCGCGATGTTGGCGCCGGTGGCGCCTTCCGGATTAGCACAGCCCATCAGCACGTCTTCCACTTCAGCGGCGTCGATCTTGGCGCGGGCGATGGCGTGCTGGACCGCATGGCCGCCCAGGGTGGCGCCGTGGGTCATATTGAAACCGCCCTTCCAGCTCTTGGCCAGGCCGGTCCGTGCGGTGGAAACGATGACTGCCTCTTTCATGTCTTGCTCCTCGGTATCTCTGGTATCTGGTGACCTGCGGCGTGCGTTCACGTCCGGCAGTGTCATGCAATATGTCGTTGGCTGGGTTCAGCCGGGTTAGCTTGAGTTGGCTTGGCGATTCTTCCGTTTCAGGACAGGCCGGCCGACTGCAGGCGCTGCACGCCCGCGGCTTGCAGGTCTTGCCACGCACGGGCCAGCGATCCGCCGAGGTCGATGGCGCGGCAGGCGTCCTCGACCACGATGGCCTCGAACCCCGCCGCGCGGGCATCGAGCGCGCTCCAGGCAACGCAGTAATCCGTTGCCAGTCCCACGCAAAACACCCTGCGCACGGCGCGCTCGCGCAAGTAGCCGGCAAGCCCGGTCGGGGTGGTGCGATCGGCCTCCATGAAGGCCGAATAGCTGTCCACCTCGCGGTGATGGCCCTTGCGGATCACCATCTGCGCGTGCGGCACATCCAGCCCCGCATGCAGCGCCGCGCCACGGGTGCCCTGCACGCAGTGCGTGGGCCACAAGACTTGCTGGCCATAGGGCAACGCCACGGTCTGGAACTCCTGCGTGCCGGCATGGTTGGCGGCAAACGAAATGTGGCCGGCGGGATGCCAGTCCTGCGTCAGCACCACATGCGCAAACGCCGCCGCGAGGCGGTTGATCACGGGCACGACTTCATCGCCCTGCGCCACGGCAAGCGCGCCGCCGGGCATGAAATCGTTCTGCACGTCGATGACCAGCAGGCAATCTTCCGGGCCGTATTGCTTGGCCATGCCGCTACTCCTCGCTTTGTGACCGGTTTGCGATCTGTGGTGGAAACCCTGCGCGGCCAGCCTGGCCGCGCAGGATCGAATCGCCGCTGGCTATGCTTAGCCGTTGAAGCCCTTGCCCTCGGCAGCCAGCTTCTCCAGCAGCGCTGCCGGCTTCCAGGCTTCGCCGTGGTAGCCCTTGGCATAGCGCGCCATCGACTGCGCCACGTTGAACAGGCCAACCTGGTCCGCGTACAGCATCGGGCCGCCGCGGAACAGCGGGAAGCCGTAGCCGGTCAGGTAGACCATGTCGATATCCGAGGCCTTGGAGGCAATGCCCTCTTCCAGGATCTTGGCGCCTTCGTTGACCAGCGCGAACACCAGGCGCTCGACGATTTCCTCATCGGAAATCTTGCGGCGGGTGATGCCCAGGTCCTTCGAGTGCTGCACGATCATGTCGTTGACCTGCTGGTTCGGGTACGGCTTGCGGTCGCCCGCCTTGTAGTCGTACCAGCCCGCGCCGGTCTTCTGGCCATAGCGGCCCTGTTCGCACAGCAGGTCGGCGGTCTTCGAGTACTGGATGTCCGGCTTGTCCACGGCGCGGCGCTTGCGGATGGCCCAGCCGATGTCGTTGCCGGCCAGGTCGCCCATGCGGAACGGGCCCATGGCAAAGCCGAACTTCTCGATGGCCTTGTCCACTTGCTCCGGCAGCGCGCCTTCGTCCAGCAGGTAGCCAGCCTGGCGGCTGTACTGCTCGATCATGCGGTTGCCGATAAAGCCGTCGCACACACCCGACACCACGGCGGTCTTCTTGATCTTCTTGGCGACCTGCATGACCGTGGCCAGCACGTCCTTGCCGGTCTTTTCGCCGCGCACCACTTCCAGCAGCTTCATCACGTTGGCCGGGCTGAAGAAGTGCATGCCGACCACGTCTTGCGGACGCTTGGTGAAGGAAGCGATCTTGTTGACGTCCAGCGTGGAGGTGTTGGAAGCCAGGATCGCGCCCTGCTTCATCACTTCATCCAGCTTCTTGAAGACGATTTCCTTGACGCCCATTTCCTCGAACACGGCTTCGATGACCATGTCCGCGTCCTTGATCTCGTCATAGGACAGCGTGGTGGTCAGCAGGCCCATGCGCTGCTCGACCTTCTCCTGCGTGAGCTTGCCCTTCTTGGCGCTGTTTTCGTAGTTCTTGCGGATGGTGGCCACGCCACGGTCCAGCGCTTCCTGCTTGGTTTCCAGCATGATCACCGGGATGCCGGCGTTCAGGAAGTTCATGGTGATGCCACCTCCCATGGTGCCCGCGCCGATCACAGCGATCTTCTCGAGCTTGCGGGTGGCGGTGCCTTCCGGCACGTCGGGGATCTTGCTGGCGGCACGCTCGCCAAAGAAGGCGTGGCGCAGCGCGCGCGATTCCGGCGTGGTGATCAGGTACATGAAGCCTTCGCGCTCGTCCTTCAGGCCGGCATCGAACGGCTTGAGCGAGGCTGCCACGGCGTCCACGCACTTCAGCGGCGCGGGGAAGTTCTTGGCGACGGCTGCGACGGTGTTGCGGGCAAAGGCGATGAAGCCTTCCGCGTTCTCGTGCTTGACCTTCAGGTCGCGCACCTTCGGGTACGGGCCGGGGTTGGCCGCCGCCGTCTTGGCAAAGGCCACGGCCGCGGGCAGCACGTCGCCGTCGACGATCTCGTCGAACAGCTTGGTACCGGCAAACTTCTCGCTGGGGATGGCATTACCCGAGACAATCATGTTCAGGGCGGCTTCCAGGCCGATCACGCGCGGCAGGCGCTGCGTGCCGCCGGCGCCGGGCAGCAGGCCCAGCTTCACTTCCGGCAGGGCGATCTGCGCGCCCTTCGAAGCCACACGGTAGTTACAACCCAGCGCCAGTTCCAGGCCGCCGCCCATGGCCACGGAATGGATCGCCGCCACGACCGGCTTACCCGAACCTTCCACCACCTTGATCACCGAATGCAGCGTCGGCTCCTGGGTGGCCTTGGGCGTATTGAATTCACGGATGTCCGCGCCGCCGGAAAAAGCCTTGCCGGCGCCGGTAATGACGATGGCCTTGACGGCCGCATCGTCCAGCGCACGGGTCATGCCTTCGACGATGCCGAGCCGGGTGCTGAGACCCAGGCCGTTCACGGGGGGATTGTCGAGCGTGATGACGGCTACGCCGTCCTGAACCTGATACTGCGCTGTCATGCTGGTTCCTTTGGTAACTGGATGTTGTCTCGGGATTCGAATTCTCGAATTATGTTGTTCTGCGCGCTGTGGAAAGCGCCAGCGCGGCCAACGCCGCCGTGCTCCGCCTGACCACCGCCCGGCTGCCGGGGAACGCATGCCAGCGCCCCTTTGCCGGTGCCCGCCCCTGGTGCCGCCGGTGCAAGCGGGACAAGCATACACAAAATAGCACGGTCGTTCAATTTCATTTTGGGGCCCGTCCGGTGGCGCCATGCGCCCGGTTCATGGGCGAGCTCACCGGCGTGCATTCAAGCTGAGAAAGGCACCCGGAAAGCTAGGGTAAATCCCGACCGCCATGCCCCATGCAGCACATTCCCCCAACTCCTGACGAATGCCTCTAGTCACAGTAGGCGACTTTCCTGACATAAACCGCCATAACCCTCGGATTTACCCGGATAACCCGGTAAACTCGCGCCCTTTGCCCGCTCGGGCGCCCCACAAGGCGTCGCCCGTGCCGAAGCCGCGGCCCCGCCCGCCGAAGTTCCAGTGACCCTGATGTCTTCCCATCCTCATCCTCACCAGCACCCCATCGTCGAGCACGACGACCTGCAGCGCAAACTCAAAGCCCGCCACCTGACCATGATCGCCATTGGCGGCGCGGTCGGCACCGGGCTGTTCGTGGCCTCCGGCGCGTCGATCTCCCAGGCGGGACCCGGCGGCGCGCTGCTGATGTATTGCCTGATCGGCCTGATGGTGTATTGCCTGATGACAAGCCTGGGCGAACTCGCCGTGCATATGCCGGTGGCCGGCTCCTTTGTCACCTACAGCGCGCTCTATGTGGAGGAAGGCTTCGGCTTCGCCCTCGGCTGGAGCTACTGGTTCAGCCTGGCCGTGACCATTGCCGTGGAACTCGTGGCGGCGCAACTGGTGATGCAGTACTGGTTCCCGCATGTCTCCGGCGTGGTCTGGAGTGCGGGCTTCCTGCTGCTGATGTTCGGCCTGAACGCCTTCTCGGTACGCGGCTTCGGCGAGGCCGAATACTGGTTCGCGCTGATCAAGGTGGCCACGATCCTGATCTTCCTAGCAGCGGGGCTGATGATGATCTTCGGCATCATGCAGGGCGGTCCGCAGTCCGGCTGGCAGAACTTCACGATTGGCGATGCGCCGTTCGTCGGCGGCATCCCTGCCATGTTCGGCGTGGCCATGATCGCAGGGTTCTCCTTCCAGGGCACGGAAACCGTCGGCGTGGCCGCCGGCGAAGCCGCTGACCCGGCACGCACCATCCCGCGCGCCATCCGCCAGACCTTCTGGCGCATCCTGCTGTTCTATGTGCTGGCGATCCTCATCATCGGCGTGCTGATCCCCTACACCGACCCCAGCCTGCTGCGCAACGACGTCACCGACATCGGCGTCAGCCCCTTCGCGCTGGTGTTCCGCCACGCCGGCCTGGCCTTCGCCGCCGGGCTGATGAACGCCGTGGTGCTGACCGCGCTGCTCTCCGCCGGCACCTCCAGCATGTACGCTTCCACGCGGATCCTGTACGGCTTGGCCGTTAGCGGCCGCGCGCCACGAGCGCTCGCCCGGCTCTCGGCCAGCGGCGTGCCCTACAACGCCCTGTTCGCCACCACCGCCATCGGCGCCCTGTGCTTCCTCAGCTCGCTGTTTGGCGACAAGGCGGTTTACCTGTGGCTGCTCAACACGTCCGGCATGACCGGCTTTATCGCCTGGCTCGGCATCGCTGTCAGCCACTACCGCTTCCGCCGCGGGCTGGTGCACCAGGGCTTCAACGCGTCCGACCTGGCCTACCGCTCGCCGCTCTATCCCTTCGGCCCGATCTTTGCCATCGTGCTGTGCGTGGTGATCGTGCTGGGCCAGAACTACCAGGCCTTCACCGACGTGCGCGGGCGCTGGATGGAGATTGTCGGCACCTATATTGGCGTGCCGCTGTTCCTGTTGCTCTGGCTCGGCTACCGGCTGGTACGGAAAACCCGGCTGGTCGACTATGAAGACATGCCGTTCAACTGCAAGCCGGCGGCCGACCAGGCCACGGCCACGGCCTCGCCGCTCGCGCAAGAAGCGCCAGCCCGCTGACGCGTTAGCCACGCACCCCGGGCGTGCCATGTCCGGTGACCGGCCAGGCCTCTGGTCATCCGTCGCGCCCCTTCAACATGCCGAGAGCAATTCCGCATAGCGCGGAAGGTCGACATTGCCGCCGCTGATCACGATGCCGACACACCTGCCCTGCACCGGCAATCCCGCATGACGCGCCGCCGCAAGGCCAAGGCAGGCCACCTGCGCACCGCACATGGCAGCCTCGTCGAAAACCTCGTCGATCTGCTGCAACTCAGCGAAGTGATTGCCGCTCCACGAGCGCCGGAGACACTTGCCTGTCATGCTCCCGTCACGCTCCTTTCATGCCGCCGTCACGCTGACCATGCATCGTAGTGGTCTTTCGACTCGATTGTTCACCTACATGCGCATGCTTCCGTCCGCGACTGTCACTGCCGTAATCACCATCACCGCTGCCGCGTGGGCCCTGCCCGCCGTGGCACAGACGGCCGCCGCGCCCGCCTACCCCGCGACCCTGGCCGGCCATGCCATCCTGCCGGCCGAGAGCTTCATTGCCGCGCCCAAGGATGCGCCGCAGGACCTGCAGGCAAGCGGCAAATTCACCACCGGCGCGCGCGTGGAAAAGCTGGGCAGTGTGGAAGGCCAGTCGAACAACCGGCCCACGGGGGTCTCCGTGCCCTTCGGGGGCCAGCCGCTGCAAGGGCATTCCGGCATCAAGCACATGGCTGACGGCAGCTTCTGGGTGCTGACCGACAACGGCGCCGGCAGCAAGGCCAACTCGCCCGACTTCATGCTCTACCTGAACCACTACAAGGTGGACTTCAAGAGCGGCAAGCTTCAGCGCCTCGGCACCGTGTTCCTGCACGATCCGGACAAGAAAGTACCCTTCCGCATCGTCCACGAAGGGACCAAACAGCGCTACCTGACGGGATCGGACTTCGACACCGAGAGCTTCCAGTTCGCCGGCGGCGCGCTGTGGATCGGCGACGAATTCGGCCCCTTCCTGATCAAGGCCGACCTGCAAGGCAAGGTGCTGGCCGTGTACGACACGCTGGTCGACGGCAAGCCCGTGCGCTCACCCGACCACCCCGCTGTAACCACGCCCGGCGTGCCGGGTGGCTCGGTGGATTTCCAGGTCAAGCGCTCAAAGGGCTTCGAAGGCATGGCCTCGTCGCCCGACGGCAGCAAGCTCTATGCGCTACTTGAAGGCCCGGTCTGGAACGCCCAGGCCAAGGACTTCGAACGCACCGACGGCAAGGAAACCCTGCGCGTGCTGGAGTTCGACACCCAGGCCGGCAAATGGACGGGCCGCTCGTGGAAGTATCCGCTGGAAGCCAACGGCAACGCCATTGGCGACTTCAACATGATCGACGCCACCACAGGGCTGATCATCGAACGCGACAACGGCGAAGGCACGGCCGACAAGGCCTGCCCCGAAGGCCAGAAGCGCAGCGACTGCTTCTCCGACATCGCCAGGTTCAAGCGCATCTACAAGGTTGAGCTGACCGATGCCAACGCCGGCGGCGCGGTGCGCAAGATCGGCTATATCGACCTGCTCAATATCGCCGACCCCGACAAGCTGGCCCGCAAGCCGCTCAACGACGGTGTGCTCAAGCTCCCGTTCTTCACGATCGAGAACGTAGACGTGGTGAACCCCACCCATATCGTGGTTGGCAACGACAACAACCTGCCGTTTTCCAGCAGCCGCGAGCCTGACAAGGCGGACGACAATGAGTTGGTGTTGCTGGAGGTGGGGGAGTTTCTGAAGGCGAAATAAGCGTCGGCGAGGTGGCGCCGTTGCTTCCAGCCGATGGCGAAGCGAACGATCGCCAAATGGTAAAACAGCCAGCGCATGCTGGCTGTTTTACCAATGTCCGGCGTTATATCGGACACCGGGCACCAACCGCCCTACACCTCCAGCCATTCCTTGCGAATGGCCGAATTCGCCTTGAGATCCTGCGGCGAGCCTTCGAACACGATGTGCCCGTGCCCCATCACGTAGACCCGCTGGGAAATATCCAGCGCGATGGCCAGCTTCTGCTCGATCAGCAGCACCGACACGCCACGCTCCTTCAGCACCTTCAGGTAGTCGCCCACCAGCGTGACGATCATCGGGGCCAGCCCTTCGGTGGGCTCGTCGATCAGCACCAGATCGGGGTCGCCCATCAGCGTGCGGCAAAGCGTGAGCATCTGCTGCTCGCCGCCGGAGAGCACGCCGGCGGCCGTGTTCTCTCGTTCCTTCAGGCGCGGGAACATGTTGTACATGTCCTGCACCGTCCAGCGGGGCTTGGACTGGCGCGGATTGCGCTTTTCGCCCAGCAGCAGGTTCTGGCGCACCGTCAGCGTGGGGAAGATATCGCGGTTTTCCGGCACATAGCCGATGCCGAGGTGGGCGATCTCGAAAGTGCGCCGCCCGAGGATCTCCTCGTCGCGAAAGCGCACCGAACCCTCCGCCTTGACCATGCCGAGGATGGCCTTGGCCATGGTCGAGCGTCCCACCCCGTTGCGGCCCAGCAGCGCGACGATTTCGCCTTCGTCGATATGCGCATCGACCCCGTGGAGGATATGGCTCTTGCCGTAGTAGGCGTGCAGTCCCTGCACGTCCAGCATGCGCTTGCCCATCAGTGCGCTCCTTCGGTGGCGGGTTCGTCGAGGGTGGTACCCAGGTAGGCTTCCTTGACCTTGCGGTTGGCGCGGATGGCCTCGGGGGTGTCGGTGGCGATGACTTCGCCGTAGACCAGCACGGAGATGCGGTCGGCCAGGCCGAACACCACGCTCATATCGTGCTCCACCATCACCAGCGTCTTGCCCACGGTGACACGGCGGATCAACTCCACCGCGTGGTCGGACTCCGAACGGCTCATGCCCGCGGTGGGTTCGTCCAGCAGGATCACTTCCGCGCCGCCGGCGATGGTGATGCCGATCTCCAGCGCGCGCTGCTCGGCATAGGTGAGCAGGCTGGCCTGGGTATTGCGGCGGTGATGCAGGCCGATCAGCTCCAGCACTTCCTCGGCGCGCTCGCGCGCATCGCGCAACTCCGACAGGCGATGCCAGAACGAGTACTTGTAGCCCAGCGACCAGAGCACCGCGCAGCGCAGGTTCTCGAACACCGACAGCCGGTGAAAGATATTGGTGATCTGGAAGCTGCGCGACAGCCCCATGCGATTGATCACGAAGGGTTGCAGCCCGCCGATCTCCTGCCCGTTGAGCCTGACCGTGCCCGAACTGGGCGCGAAACGGCCGGAGATCAGGTTGAAAGTGGTCGACTTGCCGGCCCCATTGGGGCCGATTAACGCATGGCGCTCCCCCTTGGGGATGGTCAGGTTGACACCCCGGATGATTTCGGTCTGGCCGAACTTCTTGCGCACATCGTTCAATTCCAGCGCGGCGCTCATGCCGTACCTCCCGCCATTTCGGCTTGTACCTTGTCCCAGGTGGCGCTCACCCGCGTCCGCGCGGCGCGGCAGGCCAGCAAGCCGGCCACCCACAATGCGGCCGCCACCAGCCACGGCGTGACGGTGCCGGCGTCGAAGCCGATACGGAACAGCGACATCGCGGTGCCATTGGCGCTATCCACCTGCACTTTGTAGACCAGTTCCACGGTAAGGATCACCGCGGCCAGCAGCACCAGCCCGGCGGCCGCGGCGCGGCCATAATCCGGCAGCATGCGGCGCAGCTTGCCGCGCGCGAGCAGCGGCACCTGCATCATCAGCACGCTGGCGATACCGCCCGGCACGAACATGACCATCAGCACGAAGAAAAGGCCCAGGTACAGCAGCCAGGCCTTGGTCAGGTCCGACAGCGCCACCGCGAAGAGGATGAACACCACGGCGCCGATCACCGGCCCGAAGAAGACGCCCGCGCCACCGATAAAGGCCGCCAGCAGCACCCCGCCCGAGCGTACCGCGCTGACGTTTTCCGCCGACACGATCTCGAAGTTAATGGCCGACAGCGCGCCCGAAATACCGGCGAAGAAGGCAGACAGGATCAGCACCAGGTAGCGCACGCGCTGGGTGTTATAGCCGATGAACTCGACCCGCTCCGGGTTGTCTCGCACCGCGTTGGCGATGCGGCCAAGCGGTGTCTGCGTCCAGGCGTACATCGCCACCATCGACAGCAGGCACCACACCGCGATCAGGTAGTACACCTGCCGTCCCGGCCCGTAGGTGATGCCGAACAACGGATCGCCCACCATGCGGTTGGTGGAAATGCCGCCTTCGCCGCCGAAGAAATCGGGGAACATCAGCGAACTGGCGAACACCATCTCGCCGATGCCCATGGTGATCATGGCGAAGGTGGTGCCGGATTTCTTGGTGGTGACGTAGCCAAACAGCACGCCGAAGAAGGCGCCGGCCAGGCCGCCCACCACCGGCAGCAGCGACACCGGCAGCCACACCTTGCCCGCGCCCACCATGTTGAGCACATGGATGGCAATAAATGCGCCCAGGCCCGCATAGACCGCATGGCCGAACGACAGCATGCCGGTCTGCCCGAGCAGCATGTTGTAGGACAGCGCGAAAATAATCATGATGCCCATCTGCGACATCAGCGTGATGGCGAAGCCGCCGGAGAAAAACAGCGGCATCACCAGCATCAGGAACGCAGTCAGGCCCCAGATGATCCAGCGCGCCAGGTTCAGCGGGCGGTAGCGCATGGTGCGGCCGGTCACGACCGCCTCGCGGCGTTGTTGCATTGTCGTCTCCATGCTGTCAGCCCTCCCTGGTACCCATCAAACCACGCGGGCGGAAAATCAGCATCACCACCAGCAACAAATACGGCAGAACCGGGGCCACCTGCGCCACCGTGAGCTTCCATAGCGAAGACAGCGGCGTGCTGTCGGTAATCTGCAGGCCGATCGAGCCCAGCAAGCCTGCCAGCGAGGCATCGAGCGTGACGGCGAAGGTTTGCAGCACGCCGATCAGCAGCGAGGCAATGAACGCCCCCACCAGTGACCCCATGCCGCCCACCACCGCCACCACGAAGACGATCGACCCCACGGCCGCCGCCATCGACGGCTCGGTGATGAAGGCATTGCCCCCGATCACGCCTGCCAGCCCCGCCAGCGCGGCGCCGCCGCCAAACACCATCATGAACACGCGCGGCACATTGTGGCCAAGCGCCTCGACCATCCCGGGATGGGTCAGCGCGGCCTGGATCACCATCCCGATGCGGGTGCGGGTGAGCACCAGGTAGATCGCCACCAGCATGGCCAGCGACACCAGCATCATGAAGGCGCGGTATTTGGGGAAGGAGGAGGTGAATACGGTAAACAGCGGGCCATCCAGTTCGGCCGGAATGCGGTAAGGCACGGCGGCAAGGCCCCATACCAGCTTGACCCCTTCCTCGATCAGGTAGGCCAGGCCGAAGGTGAACAGCAGCTCGGCCACGTGTCCGTATTTGTGCACGGCACGCAGCCCGAAACGCTCCACCAGCGCCCCGGCGCCGGCCACCAGCAGCGGCGCGAAGATCAGCGCGGGCCAGAAGCCGATCTTGCTGGCGATGGTGTAGGCGAAATAGGCGCCCAGCATGTAGAAGCTGGCGTGCGCGAAGTTCAGCACGCCCATCATGCTGAAGATCAGCGTAAGCCCGGAAGAGAGCATGAACAGCAGCAGCCCGTAGCTGACGCCGTTCAATAGAGAGATGACGAAGAATTCCACAACATATCCTTCAATCTGGCACCGGTCAGCCTGCAGGCTGCCGCTGGCCGGTCTGGAAACGGATGCACGCGGGTGCGCGTCACCCGCCCGGGGCGACAGGCGTCGCCCCGGGCCGACCGAAGTATGCAGGATCGGGCCGGCGCGCCGGACCTGGCCGCGCCGCCCGCCAAGCGCAGGCTTAGCCCGGGCGCTTCATCTGGCAGGAAGTCGGCTGCGCTGCCACATACTGGTCCATCAGCGCATCGGTCTTCCAGCCAAAGCCGGTGTTTTCCTGGTCGAACTTGATCTCCTTGCCGTCGACCTTGGTCCAGGTAGCCACCACCAGCGACTGCTGGGCCTGGTGGTCCGAACCCCGCATCTCCACCGTACCGTTCAGGCTGTCGGCCTTCATCCCTTCGAGCGCCCTGGCCACCTTGACCGGATCGGTCGACTTGGCGTCCGTGAACGCCTTGCCCAGCATGGCGATGCCGGTGTAGGCGGCCATCACGTAGAAGTCGTCGTTGTACTTCTTCTTGAAGCCTTCGATGACATCGCCGCCCTTGAAGCCCTTGTTGTTGGGGTTGTAGTAGCCGACGTACTTGACACGTCCGGCTTCCGTCGGCCCCATGGCGGTCGGCACGCCGGTGGTGGCGCCGTAGTAGGTGTAGTAGTTGGTGGTCAGGCCCGCGTCCTTGCCGGCCTTGATCAGCAGGGCCAGGTCGCTGCCCCAGTTGCCGGTGATCACGGTGTCGGCGCCGGAGGCCTTGATCTTGGCCGCGTACGGGGCAAAGTCCTTGACCTGGGCCAGCGGGTGCAGGTCGTCGCCGACGATCTGGATGTCCGGACGCTTGCGCTTCAGGTATTCCTTGGCGGCGCGCGCCACCTGGTGGCCGAAGGAGTAGTTCTGATTGATCAGGTAGACCTTTTTGACGTTGGGATCCTTGGCCAGGAAGGTGGTCAGCGCCTCCATCTTCATGTCGGAGTTGGCGTCGAGCCGGAAATGCCAGTAGTTGCACTTGCCATTGGTCATGTCCGGGTCCACCGCCGCGTAGTTCAGGTAGACGATCTCCTTGCCCGGATTGCGCTCATTGTGCTTGGCCACTGCGTCTTCCAGCGCCAGGCCCACCGAGGAGCCGTTGCCCTGCACGATATAGCGGATACCCTGGTCCACCGCCTGCTTGAGGATGGTCAGGCTTTCCTGCGGCGAGAGCTTGTTGTCGAAGCCAACCACTTCAAACTTGTGCCCGCCACCCCAGTTTTTCTGGTTGGCGATGTCCGCGACGAACTGCCAGCTCTTGAGCTGGTTCTGGCCCACCGGCGCCATCAGGCCGGACAGCGGATCGATAAAGGCGATCTTCACCGTATCGGCAGCCGCGACCCCGGAACCCATTGCCGCGAAAATGGCCGTGGCGGCCACGAGCGGACGCAATCTGATCATGCTTGTCTCCTTCGGTTTTATTGTTGGCTGTAATTCCCGGTTCGCGGCGGCGCCCTCTCCCGAAACCTCGGCGCGCCTGGAACCTTCGTGCAGGCGCCGGCCGTATGGCCGGCAAGGATTGGCGGCTCTGTGGCCGCCTTGGCTTGGGGTCAGGCCGCCGGCAGGCGGTAGTCCTTGAATTGCTCGCGCAGCTTGAGTTTCTGCATCTTGCCGGTGGCGGTCAGCGGAATCTCGGTAACAAAAGCCACATCGTCGGGGATCCACCATTTGGCGACCTTGCCTTCGAAGTATTTGAGCAACTCCTCGCGCGTCACCTCGGCACCGGGCCGCTTCATCACAACTAGCAGCGGCCGCTCATCCCATTTGGGGTGATAGCAGGAGATACAGGCTGCCATATGCACCGCGGGATGGGCGGCTGCCACGTTCTCGATATCGATCGAGGAGATCCACTCGCCGCCGGACTTGATCACGTCCTTGCTGCGGTCGGTGATCTGCATATAGCCGTCGGGATCGATGGTGGCCACGTCGCCCGTGGGGAACCAGCCATCCACCAGCGGCGAGGCATTGTTGCGGTAGTAATGCTCGATCACCCAGGGACCGCGCACGTGCAGGTCGCCGAAGGCCTTGCCGTCCCAGGGCAGTTCGTTGCCGTCGCCGTCGACGATCTTCATGTCCACGCCGTAGATCACGCGGCCCTGCTTTTCCTGGATCTTCTGCCGCTCGTCTTCCGGCAGGCCGTCGTGGCGCGCCAGCAGGCTGCACGACGTGCCCAGCGGCGACATCTCGGTCATGCCCCAGGCGTGGATGGTTTCCACGCCCAGTTCCTTGAGCGTGCGGATCATGGCCGGCGGCGCCGCCGAGCCGCCAATCACGGTGCGATGGAACGTGGAAAACTTGAGATTGTTGGCCTGCACGTACTGCAGCAAGCCCAGCCATACCGTGGGCACGCCGGCCGAGAAGGTCACCTTCTCCTGCTCGAACAACTCGTAGAGCGAGGCGCCGTCGAGCTTGGCGCCCGGCAGCACCAGCTTGGCCCCGACCAGCGGCACCGAATACGGCAGGCCCCACGCGTTGACGTGGAACATCGGCACCACGGGCAGGATCACATCGCGCGCCGAGCACCCCAGCGCATCCGGCAGCGCGGATGCGTAGGAATGCAGCACGGTGGAACGGTGCGAATACAGCGCGCCCTTGGGGTTGCCGGTGGTGCCGGAGGTGTAGCACAGGCTGGACGCGGTGTTCTCGTCGAACTGCGGCCAGGCGTAGTTGCCGTCCTGCACGTCGATCAGGTCTTCGTAGCACAGCAGCGGCACCTTGGGATCGGCCGGCATGTGCGCGCGGTCGCTCATCATCACCCAGCCCTTCACGCCCGGGCAATGCGCCGCCACGCCTTCCACCAGCGGCAGGAAGGTGGCATCGAAGAAGACGTACTGGTCCTCGGCGTGATTGATGATGTAGGCGACCTGCTCAGGGAACAGGCGCGGGTTGACGGTATGGCATACCGCCCCCGAACCCGACACCGCGTAGTAGATCTCCAGGTGGCGATAGCCATTCCAGGCCAGCGTGCCGACACGGTCGCCCGACTGCACGCCCAGCGCGGCGATGGCCTGGGCCAGTTTGCGGGCACGCAGCTCGCAGTCGCGGTAGGTATAGCGGTGCAGATCGCCTTCGGTCCGTCGCGAGACGATTTCCGTGCCGCCATAATGGCGTGCGGCGTGCTTGATGATGGAGGAAATGAGCAGGGGTTCGCTCATCATTTGACCCATCAATGCCATGGAATAGTCTCCTGTAATTTTTGAATCCGTCGGAAAAACGAACAACCGTTCTATTTTTTGGCCGATTGTTGCCATCCATTGATGAAACGTCAACGGGAATCCGTTGTGCAGCGCCATATCCGGAAGGCTGGGTTGCTGCACTCCGTCCCCATCGCGGTGCGTCGGGGACGGGACTTAAGGGATAACCGGAAACATTGTGGTGGCAACGGCGGTCAGAGATGCGAACGACGGCGTGGAAGTACAATACCGCCTGCCATGTTGCACCTCAACATGTCGTTTTCCCTAGCCTGCAAGCGCACTTGCGGGAAATTCGACAAGCTGGCGCTGCAGTGCCCAGCCACCCACAGTGATGCCTCAGTGAACTCTCCCGAGCCAACCGGCGCCCCCCGCGCCTTGCCTGAAGCCGCCAGCCCCGCCCAACTGGACGCGGCCGCGGCCGTCCCGCCGTTCACGACCGTGCCCGGCTTTGCCGACCTGGGATCACGCTTCTTTACCCGGCTTGCCCCGACGCCGCTACCCTCCCCACGGCTGGTAAGCGTATCGCCGGCGGCCGCTGGCCTGCTGGGCTGGAATGCGGATGATGCAACACAGCGTAGCTTCATCGAAATTTTTGCAGGAAATCACGTGCCCGAGTGGGCGGATCCTCTCGCCAGCGTCTATTCCGGCCACCAGTTCGGCGTCTGGGCCGGCCAGTTGGGCGACGGGCGCGCGATCCGCCTGACCGAAGCGCGCACCGCCAGCGGCCCCTGGGAAATCCAGCTCAAGGGCGCCGGCATGACGCCCTACTCGCGCATGGCAGACGGCCGCGCCGTGCTGCGCTCCTCGATCCGTGAATACCTGTGCTCGGAAGCCATGTTCGCGCTGGGCGTGCCCACCACCCGCGCCATGTGCATCGTCGGCTCGGACGCTCCTGTGCGACGCGAAACCATCGAGACCGCCTCCGTGGTGACACGGCTGGCGCCCTCCTTTATCCGCTTCGGCCATTTCGAGCACTTCGCCGCGCGCGAGGATATCGGCGCGCTGCGCCAGCTCGCGGACTTCGTCATCGACCGCTTCATGCCGGAATGCCGCGAGGACAAGCAGCCCTACCAGGCGTTGCTGCGCGAAGTCTCGCTGCGCACCGCGGACCTGATGGCGCATTGGCAGGCGGTAGGCTTCTGCCACGGCGTGATGAATACCGACAATATGTCGATTCTCGGCCTGACCATCGATTACGGCCCCTTCGGCTTCCTCGATGCCTTCGACGCCAACCACATCTGCAACCACACGGACACGCAGGGCCGCTACGCCTACAGCCAGCAGCCGCAGGTTGCGTTCTGGAACCTCCATTGCCTGGCCCAGGCGCTGATGCCGCTGTGGCGCGAAGGCGATGGCAAAGGCGAAGGCGAAGCCGGCAAGGCCGCCACCGATGCCGCGGTGCAAGCCGCGCGCGCCGCGCTCGATCCGTTCCGCGAGCGCTATGCGGCGGCCTTCTTCCGGCAATACCGCGACAAGCTGGGCCTGCGTCCGACGGGCGCCGGCGACGAGGACGACGAACCGCTGCTGACCGACCTGTTCCAGTTGCTCCACGCACAGCGCGTGGACTACACCTTGTTCTGGCGCAACCTCGCCCGCATCTCTTCCGTCGATGGCAGCCAGGATGCGCCGGTGCGTGACCTGTTCCTGGATCGCGCGGCATGGGATGCCTGGGCCGACAAGTACCGCGCACGGCTGCGTGCCGAGAACTCAGTCGACGCCGCGCGGGCGGTGGCCATGCTGGCGGTCAACCCCAGGTACGTACTACGCAACCACTTGGCCGAAACCGCCATCCGCCGCGCTCGCGAGAACGATTTCAGCGAGGTTGACCGTCTGCTGGCTGTGCTGTCGCGCCCCTTCGACGAGCAGCCCGAGGCGGAAGGTTATGCCGCGTTGCCGCCGGACTGGGCCGCGGGGCTGGAAGTGAGCTGTTCGTCATAAGGACGCGGCCACACTGTAAGGATTCGCAGTCGAGATACGACCAACTGGCCGTGGGTGACGAAAAGCGATCGTTTCCCAGCCAACCAGAAAGGAAAGCCGGATATGACCACGCAAAAGACCGAAGCCGAGTGGCGCGAGCAACTCTCCGACATCGAATACCGCGTTGCCCGCGAGGCGGCCACCGAAAGGCCCTTCACCGGCCGCTACTGGGACCACTGGGAGCGCGGCACCTACCGCTGTGTCGGCTGCGGCACGCCGCTGTTCGAAGCCAGCACCAAGTTCGACGCCGGTTGCGGCTGGCCCAGCTATTTCCGCCCTATCAACGGCGAGGTGATCGATGAGCACACCGACCGCACCCACGGCATGGTAAGGGTCGAAGTCCGCTGCAAGGAATGCGGCAGCCATCTCGGCCATGTTTTCGAAGATGGCCCTGCTCCCACCGGTCTGCGCTACTGCATCAACTCGGCTGCGCTAAAATTCGATGAGCGCGACCCCGCCGACTTCGATGCGGGTGACGCCGCGCCGACATCGCCCGACACGCCGCGCTAAGCCCGAACCGCCCGCGCGGCGGTTCGCCGCCAACCCTGTCCTCGACCTTGCGTCGATCAATCCAGTCCGCATGAAATTCCTGTTCGACCTGTTTCCGGTCATCCTGTTCTTCGTCGCCTTCAAGTTCGCGGGCATCTACGCCGCCACCGGAGTGGCCATCGCCGCCACCGTGGTGCAGATCGGCTGGGTCTGGCTGCGCCACCGCAAGGTCGAGCCGATGCAGTGGGTCAGCCTGGTGATCATCTCGGTGTTCGGCGGCGCCACGCTGCTGCTGCACAACGAGACCTTCATCAAGTGGAAGCCCACCGTGCTGTACTGGCTGTTCGCCGCCACGCTGACGCTGTCGGCGCTGATCTGGCGCAAGAACCTGATCCGCGCCATGCTGGGCAAACAGGTGACCATGCCGGAAGCCGCCTGGGGCAAGCTCAACGCCGCCTGGGCCGCCTTCTTCGCCGTGATGGGCGTGGTCAACCTCTACGTGGCGTACCAGTTCTCCACCGATGCCTGGGTCAATTTCAAGCTGTTCGGCAGCATGGGCCTGATGCTGGTGTTCATCCTGGCGCAAAGCGTCTGGCTGTCGCGCCACATGCAGGAAAACACCCCCGAGTAAGCGCCCCGGCGGGCCATTCCCGCCGCGCCTTCCAAGACTGACCTTCCGGCCCCGGCCGGACACCCACCAGGACAAGCACAAACGCCGATGGCCGCAGAACCCGCACAAATCGAAGCCCTGCTGCGCGCAGCCCTTTCTCCCTCCCGCGTAGAGGTGCGCGACGACAGCGCGCTGCACGCCGGCCATGCCGGCGCCGCCTCCGGCGGCGGGCACTATCACGTGACCATCGTCAGCGGGCAATTTGCCGGCAGCACCAGGGTGGCACGCCACCGCATGGTGTATGATGCGCTGCGCGATCTGTTCCCCACGCAAATCCATGCGCTGGCAGTGACGGCGCTGACCGACCAAGAACTTGAATCCCGCGAAACCTCCCGCGATTCCTCGAGCAACTCTCAGACCTGATTCCATGAAGACCACAGTCCTCTCGTTCAGCCTGGCGGCTGTGCTTGCCGCTGGCAGCTTGCCCGCCCTCGCCCAGAACGCCGCCGTCGTGAATGGCAAGGCGATCCCCTCGGCCAAGCTGGACAAGCTGATAGCCGGCACCGGACAGCCTCCCAGCGCAGAACTGCGCGACCGTGCCCGCACCATGCTGATCGACCGTGAGCTGCTGCTGCAGGAAGCCAACAAGCGCGGCCTGACCCAGCGCGACGACCTGCAGGAGCAACTGGAACAGGCCAAGCTCAACGTGCTGGCCGGTGCCGTCTTCGAAGACTACGTCAAGACCCACGGCGCCAGTGACGAAGAACTGCGCAAGCAATACGAAAAGATCAAGTCCCAGTTCGGCAGCGGCAAGGAATACCACGCCCGCCACATCCTGGTGGAAAAAGAAGCCGACGCGCGCGCCATCATCGCCAAGATCAAGGGCGGCGCCAAGTTCGAAGACCTGGCCAAGGCCTCGTCCAAGGACCCGGGCTCCGCGGCCAATGGCGGCGACCTCGACTGGGCCAACAGCAGCAGCTACGTGCCGGAATTCTCCGCCGCCATGACGGGGCTGAAGAAGGGCCAGATGACCGAGACCCCGGTCAAGACCCAGTTCGGCTGGCACATCATCCAGCTCGACGACGTGCGCGACGCGAAGATCCCGACCTTCGAAGAAGTCAAGCCGCAGCTGGTGCAGATGCTGATGGGCGACCAGAACTGGCAGCGCGAGCAGTTCCAGGCGATGATGAAGTCGCTCAAGGAAAAGGCCAAGATCCAGTAAGCTGGATTCAGCCCTGACTGTAAGACAAAACCGGCGCCGATGGCGCCGGTTTTGTTTTTGTGGCCCGCGGCTGCAGCATCAAGTGCCGGCAGTCGGGGGCCGTCGTTCAGCCATAGCCGTCGTCATTCCAGACGGTTTTGGCGCGTCTTGCCTGCTTCGTTCAGCACCCCAGGCGACTCGCCCAGCGTACCCAGATACCCATACGCAGCCCCCCGCAGCCGCCGCATCAGCCGCGGAGAATCGATCTCCTCCCCCTCGTCGATGCAGGCATGCGAGATCAGACCGTAGACGATGGCCTGCAGCGTCACCGAGGCCTCCTCGATCACCGGGGCGGGTGGCGCGTCGGCGGCGCTTTGCAGCGCCCGGCTCCACAGCGCCACGAACCTCCCATACATCTTTCGATACGCCGCGCGCCCGGAATAGTGCCGCTCCAGCAGATAGACCGGCCCCCACCGCTCCGGCGTTTCCCGGTGGTGCCCGACATTGACGGCAATCAGCGCGTCCACGATCACTGCCATGGGCTCGCCCCGGCGTTGTGCCAGGCATTCGTCCATGGCCAGCACGATGCGCTTGGCACGCAGATGCAGGCAAACACGGGCCAACTCTTCCTTGCTGCCGAAGTACTCATAGAAGGTACCCAGCCCCACCCCGGCCAGGTCGACGATGGCGCGAATCGTCACCTGCCCGTAATCCTGCCCGGCCAAAAGCCGAACAAAGGCCTCCTGAATGGCCAGCGAGGTCTGCCACGAGCGCGACTGCACCGGCTTGCGGCGAGGTTTTACCGGGCCTTTCTGCTGTGGATTCATGGTGCTCCGAAAGCCGAACATGCAGGCTGGGCATTGTATCTAGAATGACCATTCGAATCTAACGGGCGGCAGCGAGCCCTGCGAGCCCGGCCCAAGGAGACAGCCCGCAATGAACGCCACGCATGCCATCACCAACCAGGTCCCCGAACTCAAGGACTACAACCTCTACACCAGCGACCCCGGCATCCGGCGTGCCGTGGAACGCGCCGGCGCGGCCTGGAACGAAGCCGAGCTTGAGCGCCAGGGCGCGGTACTCGGCGCCGAGGCAACCATCCGCCACGCCGAGGATGCCAACCGCCACCATCCCGAGTTGCATACGCACTCGCGTATCGGCGAGCGCATCGATCACGTCCGCTTCCACCCCGGCTGGCACGAGATGATGACCATCGCGCGCAGGAGCGGCCTGGCCAACCTGCCCTTCGCCGATACGCGCCCGTCCGCCTGGGCCTCGTACGCGGCCTCGCTTTACATGCATTGCCAGATCGAGTCCGGCTCGCTCTGCCCCACCAACATGACCCAGGCCTGCATCCCCGTGCTGCGCAAGGAGCCGGACCTGTTCGCCCAGCTCGGCGGCAAGCTGCTGACCCAGGCCTACGATCCGCGCGACATCCCCATCGAGCACAAGCCATCGATCAACGTGGGCATGGGCATGACGGAGAAGCAAGGCGGCTCCGACGTGCGCGCCAACACCACCCGCGCGGTGCCCAGCCGCGGCGAGGGACGCGGCGCCGAGTACCTGATCACCGGCCACAAGTGGTTCTTCTCCTCGCCGATGTCGGACGCCCACCTGGTGCTGGCCAATACCGAAGCCGGCTCCTCCTGCTTCTTCGTGCCGCGCTGGCGGCCCGACGGCAGCAAGAACCCCATTGAAATCCAGCGCCTGAAGGACAAGGTGGGCAACCGCTCGAACTCCAGCAGCGAAGTGGAATTCCGTGAAGCCTGGGGCATCATGGTGGGCGACGAGGGCCGCGGCATTCCCACCATCCTGGAAATGGCCACCTACAGCCGCCTGAACTGCGCGCTGTCCAGCGCGGGCTTCCTGCGCCAGGCACTGGTGCAGTCCCTGCACTATGCGCGCCATCGCAGCGCCTTCGGCAAGCCGCTGATCCGCCAGCCGCTGATGGTCAGGCTGCTTGCCGACATGGCGCTGGAGGCCGAGGCCGCGATGCTGCTGGCGATGGACCTGGCGACCGCCTTCGAAGCCACCGACGATCCCGCTCGTCTCGCATGGCGCCGCATCCTCACGCCCGCCTCCAAGTTCTGGATCTGCAAGCGTGCGGTTGAAATGACCGGCGAGGCAATGGAAGTCTTCGGCGGCAACGGCTATGTGGAGGAAGGCCCGATGGGCCGGCTGTTCCGCGAAGCGCCGGTCAACTCGATCTGGGAAGGCTCGGGCAACGTGATGTGCCTGGACGTGTTGCGCGCCATCGGCCGCAACCCGGACGACTACCTGCGCGTGCTGGACCAGATGAGCGCCGTGGGCGCGGGCGAGCCGCGCATCCAGGCCAGCGTGGCGGCATTGCGCGCGGCGTTGCGCCTGCCCGAGGAAGAGCAGCAGGCCGAGGCGCGCCGCACCACCGCGCGGCTGGTGCTGACAGCCCAGGCCTGCCTGATGCTCCAGCATGCCGATGCGGCCACCGCCAGCGCCTTCCTGGCCAGCCGCTTCGACCCGGAATGGGGTGCCGTCATGGGCATCAGCGCGGGCGGTGGCGATGCCGCGCGCATCCTCGAACAGGCCTGGGCCGCCTGACGCTGCCCTTGCGGACAAGATGCGCTTCGCTGATTTGAGCGCCGGTCAGGCTGCGCAGAGTTCCAGCAATTGTTCGTCGCGGAAGCCCCATTGCGCTGGGTCCTCGAAGCTCACGATGGTGTCTTCCGCCTCGCTCAGATCCAGCGTTTCGGGGCCCACCTGGGCGGCCTCGCTCAGTGAGTAGAACACCTTGACCCGGGGGCGCAGCGGCTCGTTGTCGTTCTGCGCGAACACCACCGCCAGCCGTCCGGAGCGCAAGCGCAGCACCGTGCCCAGCGGATAGATGCCGATCGACCTGGTGAAAGCCTGGAACACGGTGCGGTCGAACAAGGTATCGACCCGCACCGCCATGTATTCGAGCGCCCGCGCCGGCGTCCAGGCCTGGTGCCCCGGCCGGCTGGAGGTCAGCGAGTCATAGGTGTCGCACACCGCGGCGATCTTGGCGTGCACGCTGATCTCATGCCCATGCAGGCCGAACGGATAGCCGCGGCCGTCGATCCGCTCGTGATGGTGCACGCAGACATCGAGCGGGATATTGCTGTAGAGCCTGGCCTCGTTGAGGATGCGATAGCCGACGGACGGATGGCGCTGCACCATCGCCATCTCCGCGGCGGTCATGTCGCCACGCTTGTGCAGCACCTGGGTGGGAATGGAAATCTTGCCGATATCGTGCACCAGGCCCGCCAGGCCGAGTTGCTGCACCTCGCCATTGTCCCGCCCGAGGGTACGCCCGAGCGCGATCATCAACGCGCAGACCGCGAAGGAATGCAGATAGGTGTAGTCGTCCCGGACCTTGAGCCGCGCCAGCGCGATCAGGGCCTGCGAATGGCGCGTCAGCGAATTCGATACGGAGTCGACCAGCATCAGGGCGCCCTCCACTTCGAGCGCGCGGCCCATGCGGGCGTCGGTGAACATCGAGCCGACCACTGCCTTGCCGTTCTTCATGACTTCCCGCGCGAGCCCGAACTCCACCTCCAGCGATACCGCCGATTGCGGCACGGCGCCGGCTGGCTCGTCGGCCACGGGATTCACAGTCAGCGATCCGGTTGCCGCCAGTTGCACAGGCGGCGGGATGCCTTTGCCCTTGAGCAGGTCGATCCATACCTCCTCGACCTTGGAGGCAATCATCTGGTCGATCTGTTCCTGGCTGTTCACCAGGAACCGCGACCGCCAGAAGGGATGTTCAATCCATGGCCCGCCCACCCTGGCCACGAACATTCCGACTTGAAGCTGCCGGGTCTTGATCCGCTTCAGCATGCCAGCTCCTCGTGTGCAGATTGAATAAGGCGTGGTCGCTTAACGGCAGCAAGCCGGAATACTTTAGGGCTGGCGGACATCCTTTCCGGGCCGGCCACGCCAGCCCGGCCATGCAGGATGGTTATGCCTTTGCTCACAATCGGTAATTTCCAGGCAAGAACTTAGCCGGGATACTGGCGCATCGACGCGCGACGCTTCCGGCCCGGGCGCGCCGAGGCCGAACATAAGCTTCATCAGGGCGGCGGGGATTACGGTGGATTGAACCGGGGCGAAGCCGCGCGGCTCCACGGAGCCTGCGCTGATGCGGGTACCTCAGCCCTTGCCCTGCCCCTTGCCGGCAGCGGTCTTCCCCCGGGGCCGCCTGACGACACGCGCTGGCGCGGCGTCCGGCTCCCCAGCCTGGGCTGACTTCATGAAGCTGCTTTCGCTGGTGGTCACGCCCACGACCCTGGCGAGTTGGCGGCTTACGCTGACGTAGGCATGGCCCATGCGGGCATCGAAGTACAGCGCGTCGCCGCGCCCCAGGTGCACCTTCTCGCCGTTGTCGAAGTGCACCTCGACCTCGCCGGTGAGCACGTAGACAAATTCCTCGCCGGGATGGCGGGCGAAGTCTTCGGGACCTTCGATGCGGCGCGCATGCACGGTGCCGATCACCGGGCTCATCTGCTTGCCCACCGCCTCGGTGCCGAGAAACTCATAGGAAAAAGAAGAGCCCCGGTAGGTCACGCCCTCGCCGGCCCGCGTCACGACGGGCCCCTGGAACGGCGACGTCTTCACGCCGGCGCCGGCAAACATCGAGCCCATGTCCATCTGCAGCGCCTTGCCCAGCGCGGCAAAATTCTCGTAGCCCAATGCAAGTCGCCCGCGTTCCGCGCGAGAGATTGTGGTGATGGAAACACCGGAGAGTTCGGCGAGATGTGCGAGCGTCCAGCCAAAGGCCTTGCGCGCCGTGCGCAAACGCTTGCCAAAGGTCTCGCGGTCGAGCGTGCGCGACTCGTCGCCAGACTCGTCGCTATCGTCGCTGCCGCGCCCCGGGGCGAAATGTATTTTCAAGCCTGCGTCCTTTTTCCGTTGGGCCGGATGCTATCAGACGGCACCGCCGGGTACATCCCATGCTGCTCACTCTAGTGGAAAATTTGCGTATTCGCAATTTGCATATTCGCAAATTCTTGAATACACTCACTCGCATTCCAAAGCACTAGCGCCCTGCAAGCGCGCCAAGCGTCTTCCGGGTCGCGGGCCAGGGCGGCCATGGCATCCGGACACCGGCGGCCCTGGGGCAAGACCCGCGCCGCGCTGGCGCCCGCGCATCCCGCCTCGTCCGGGCTTGCCGCCGAGAACGGGCCCGCGCTGCAGCATCGACCTGAATCGCATCTGTCCTCCAACCGCCCAACCCAGGAGTTCGCCACCGTGCGTGTCTTCAGTGCCTCCCTCGCCACCGAAACCAACACCTTCGCGCCGATGCCGACCGGCCTCGCTTCCTTCCGGGACCGCGGCTACTTCCCCGCCGGCCAGCATCCCGGCCAGATGACCTTCTTCTCCGGCCCGCTGTGGGCCGCACGGCTGCGCGGCAAGGAGCGCGGCTGGCAGTTGTCCGAAGGCATGGTGGCAGGCGCGCAGCCCAGCGGCACCACCACCCGCCATGCCTACGAAACCCTGCGCGACGAACTGCTGGCCGACCTGCGCGCGGCACTGCCGGTGGACATGGTGCTGCTCGGCCTGCACGGCGCGATGGTGGCCGACGGCTATGACGACTGCGAGGGCGACCTTCTGCAGCGCGTGCGGGCCATAGTCGGGCCCGGCGTGGTGATCGGCGCGGAGCTGGATCCGCACAGCCACCTGACGCCGGAGATGGTGGCGCACGCCGACCTGCTGATCGCCTTCAAGGAATACCCGCACACCGATGTGCTGGAGCGCGCGCTGGAACTGGTCGACCTGTGCGCCGCCAAGGTGGAAGGCAAGATCCGGCCGGTGGCGTCGGTGGTCGACTGCGAGATGATCGTCACCGTCCATACCTCGCGCGAGCCCGCGCGCGGCTTCGTGGACCGCATCCAGTCGCTGGAAGGCCGGGACGGCGTGCTGTCGGTCTCCATAGCGCACGGCTTTTCTTGGGGCGACGTGCCCGGCATGGGCACCAAGGTGCTGGTCTACACCGATGGCAACCAGGCCAGGGCCGATGCGCTGGCCCGCCAGCTGGCCGATGAATTGATCGGCATGCGCGAGGCGCTCACGGTGCCCTACCCGGACATCGACATCGCGCTCGACGAGGCGCTGGCCTTCGACGGCGGACCCGTGGTGCTGGCCGATGGCGCCGACAACCCGGGCGGCGGCGCGGCGAGCGACTCCACCTTCATCCTGCGCCGCATGATCGAGCGCGGCATCGGCAACGCGGCGGTCGGCCCGATGTGGGACCCGATCGCGGCACGCATCGCCTTCGACGCCGGCGTCGGCGCACGGCTGGCGATGCGAATCGGCGGCAAGATCAGCCCTCTCTCGGGCGATCCGCTGGACCTGGACTGCACGGTCAAGGCGCTGCAAGCCGACATGGTCATGACCGGCTTGTCGAACACCCCGGTACAGATGGGCGACTGCGCGCTGGTGGAAGCCAGCGGCATCGACATCGTGCTGATCACGCTGCGCAACCAGGCGATGGGCACGGACCTCTTCACGCAGCTGGGATGCGACCTTGCACGCAAGAAGATCATCGTGGTCAAGTCCTCGCAGCATTTCTACGCGTCGTTCTCGAAGGTGGCAAAGCACGTGATCTACGCGGGCGCCCCCGGTGCCGTGACGCTCGATCTCACAACCCTGCCCTACCGAAAGGTTCGCCGTCCCAAGTGGCCGCTCGACAGCGCCGCGGCCTGAGCACCGCCCGCCTGTCCACAACGATAACGACGATAACGACGACAAAGGAGACCCGCAGATGAAACTGAATGCCCCGCTGTCCGCCGCCCTCGCGGCGAGCGCCCTCGCCCTGGCTGGCGCCAGCCTTCCCGTGCTGGCCCAGACCAAGACGCTCAAGGTGGTGGCGCACGCCGACCTGAAGATCCTCGACCCGACCTTTACCACGGCCTACATCACGCGCAACTTCGGCTACATGGTGTACGACACGCTGTTCGCGCAGGATGCAAGCGGCAAGCCGCAGCCCCAGATGGTGGAGAAGTACAGCAGTTCGAAGGACGGCAAGCAGTGGAGCTTCACCTTGCGCCCCGGCCTGAAATTCTCGGATGGCAGCCCCGTCACCGCCGCCGACGCCGTCGCATCGCTGCAGCGCTGGGGCGCGCGCGACAGCCTGGGCCGCGCCATGGGCGATGCCGGCGCGGAGTGGAAGGCCGTCGACGCGCGCAATTTCACGCTGACGCTCAAGGAGCCCTTCGGCATGGTGCTCGACGCGCTGGCCAAGCCCTCGGGCTTTCCCCCGGTAATCCTGCCCGAGCGACTGGCCAGGATGCCCGCCACCGCGCCGCTGCCCGAGGTGATCGGCTCCGGCCCCTTCGTCTTCAAGCGCGACGAATGGGTGCCGGGCAACAAGGCGGTATTCGTGCGCAACCCGAACTACGTGGCGCGCAGCGAACCGGCAAGCGGTCTCGCCGGCAGCAAGAAGAGCCAGTTCGAGCGCGTCGAATGGCTCTACCTGCCGGACGCCAACAGCGCCATCGCGGCGCTCAAGCGCGGCGAAGTCGACCTGGTCGAACAGGTGCCGCCGGACTATATCGCCCCGCTGCGTGCCGACGCCAGCGTCAAGATCGGCTCGGGCGGCGCCTACCAGGGCGTGCTGGTGATGAACCAGCTCCATCCGCCCTTCAATAACCCGAAGGTACGCCAGGCATTCCTGCAGGCGGTGAGCCAGGACCGCTTCACCGCAGCCATGGGGTATCCGCTCGATATGCGCATGAACTACTGCGCCACCTATTTCATCTGCGGCGGCGCCAACGATACGGCGGCCGGTGCCGAACCCTACCGCAAGGCCGACCTGGCCCGCGCCAAGCAGTTGCTGGGCGCGGCCGGCTACAAGGGCGAGAAGGTGGTGCTGCTGGTACCGACCGACGTGCCCCAGCTCAACGCCGAAGCCCTGATGGCGGCGCAGACCATGCGCAGCATGGGCATGAACGTGGACCTGCAGAACATGGACTGGGCCTCCATCGGCGCGCGCCGCGCCAAGCGCGACGCGCCCGAGGCCGGCGGCTGGAATATGTACGTAACCGTGGCGGGCGAGTTCGATTCGAATTCACCGATCACCAATGCCTACCTCAGCGCCGCCTGCGGCAACAGCCTGCCCGGCTGGCCCTGCGACAAGCCGCTCGATGAGCTGCGCACAGCCTGGATCCGCGAGACCGTGCCGGCCAGGCGCAAGGAACTGCTCGATGCGTTCCAGAAGCGCGCCTATGAGGCCGTGCCCTATGTGAACGCCGGCCAGTACTCGGCGGCCTTCGCGGCGCGCGCCAGCCTCAAGGGCATCGACAAGCTGTGGGCCGGCATGCCCACGGTCTGGATGCTCGACAAGTAAAAAAGAGAAAGAAGAACGACCCCACCGAGGAGACACGACGATGGGCTACCTGCTCAGACGCCTGGCCGCGACGCTACCCGTAATGGCGGTGGTAGCCGTGGTGGTATTCCTGCTGATCCACCTGTCGCCGGGCGACCCGGCGGCGCTGATCGCCGGCGACCTCGCGACGGTCGACGACATCGCCAGGCTGCGCGGCACGCTGGGTCTTGACCAGCCGCTGTGGCGGCAGTTCGCGCTGTGGACCGGCCGGCTTGCCACCGGCGATCTCGGCACTTCGATCTTCACCCAGGTACCGGTGGCCCGGTTGCTGGCGCAGCGGCTGGAGCCCACCGTCTCCATCGCCGCGCTGACGATGCTGCTGACCTTGCTGGTCGCGGTGCCACTGGGCACGCTGGCGGCCTACCGCGCGGGCAGCTGGATCGACCGGCTGGTGATGCTGTTCGCGGTGCTGGCCTTCTCGTTGCCAGTGTTCCTGGTGGGCTACCTGCTGGTTTATGCCTTCGCCATCCAGTTGCCGTGGTTCCCGGTACAGGGCTACGCGCGCTTTGCTGACGGCGCCGGCGAATGGCTGCGCAGCCTGGTGCTGCCCTGCGTCAACCTGGCGCTGGTCTATATCGCGCTGGTGACCCGCATGACGCGCGCCACCGTGCTCGAAGTGCTGCACGAGGATTACATCCGCACCGCGCGCGCCAAGGGCCTGGGCGTGCTGCCGGTGCTGGGCCATGCGCTGCGCAACGCGGCGATCCCGATCGCCACCACGATCGGCGTCGGCATCGCGCTGCTGATCGGCGGCGTGGTCGTTACCGAGACCGTGTTCGCCATTCCCGGCGTCGGCCGCCTGGTGGTCGACTCGGTGCAGCGTCACGACTACCCGGTGATCCAGAGCGTGCTGCTGATCTCGGCCGGCGTGTACGTGCTGATCAACCTGATGATCGACCTGAGCTACCGGCTGTTCGATCCGCGCATCAAGTACTGAGCGCCTTTCCTTGCCGCGAGACCTGCTGACATGACCACTTCCCTGCCCGTGACCCAAGGCGCCGCCCCCGAAGGGGTGGCCGCCGACGACGCGCCCTTCGTGCTGCCGCGCTGGCACTGGGCGCGCAAGCATCCCACGCTGATCATTGGCGCGCTGCTGCTGATCGCGATCGCCGTGCTCTCCATCGGCGCGCCCTGGATTGCCACCATCGACCCCCAGGACATCGATCCGCTGGCGCGCATGCAGCCGCCCTCGGCCGAGCACTGGTTCGGCACCGACGCGCTGGGCCGCGACGTGTTCAGCCGCGCAGTCTGGGGCGGCCGCGTCTCCATGATCGTCGGCCTGTCGGTCGGCCTGCTCGCGACCGTGCTCGGCGTGCTGCTCGGCCTCACCGCGGGCTTTGTGCGCTGGGCCGATGCCTTCGTGATGCGCGTGATGGACGGCCTGATGGCAATCCCCGGCATCCTGCTGGCGATCGCGCTGATGGCCGTCACGCAGGCCAGCCTGACCGCCGTGATCGTCGCCATCACCATCCCCGAGGTTCCGCGCGTGGTGCGGCTGGTGCGCTCGCTGGCGCTGACGCTGCGCGAGCAGCTCTTCGTCGAGGCGGCGCATGCGGTAGGCACCCGCCTGCCGGTGATCCTGGCGCGCCACGTGGTGCCCAATATGGTGGCGCCCCTGATCGTGCAGGCCACGTTCGTGGCGGCCGCCGCCGTGCTGACCGAAGCGGCACTGTCTTTCCTCGGCGTAGGCGTCCCGGCGCAGACGCCGAGCTGGGGCAACATGATGGCCGAGGGCCGCAACTTCGTGGCCGTGGCCTTCCACATCATCCTGTACCCCGGCATCCTGCTGGCCGCGACGGTGCTGGCGATCAACCTGCTGGGCGACGGCTTGCGCGATGCGCTCGATCCGCGCCTGGCGCGGCAACTCTGAACCAGGGAGCGCATTCATGACGATGACGATGTCCCGCGCCGCCATGGCCACCGGCGAGCCGCTGCTCGAAGTAGACGAGCTTCACACCCATTTCGATACGCTCACCGGCCCTGCCCGCTCGGTCGACGGCGTCTCCTACACGGTACGCGCCGGCCAGACCCTTGGCGTGGTCGGCGAGTCCGGCTGCGGCAAAAGCGTGACGGCGCTGTCGGTCATGCGGCTGCTGCCGACGCCGCCGGCGCGCATCCGCGGCGCCGTGCGGCTGCGCGGCACCGACCTGCTGCAGATCAGCGAGCGCGAGATGCGCCGCATCCGCGGCAACCGCATCTCGATGATCTTCCAGGAGCCGATGACCTCGCTGAACCCGGTGCTCACGATCGGCCGCCAGATCGCCGAGACGGTGCGCTTGCATCAGGGTGCAAGCCGTGCCGGCGCGATGCGGCGCGCGGTGGAAATGCTGCGCCTGGTGCAGATCCCCGAGCCCGAGCGCCGCGTCAACGAGTACCCGCACCAGCTGTCCGGCGGCATGCGGCAGCGCGTGATGATCGCGCTGGCGCTGGCCTGCAACCCCGAAGTGCTGATCGCCGACGAGCCCACCACCGCGCTCGACGTAACCATCCAGGCCCAGATCCTGGACCTGATCCGCCGCCTACAGAAAGAGCTTGGCATGGGCGTGGTGATGATCACGCACGACCTCGGCGTGGTGGCGGAGTGCTGCGACCGGGTGATCGTGATGTACGCCGGGCGCAAGGTCGAGGAAGCCGATGTCACCGACCTGTTCGACCGCCCGCTGCACCCCTATACCCGCGCGCTGATGGCCTCGATGCCCTCGATGAATACCAGCAGCCAGCGCCTGGCCGAAATCCCCGGCCTGGTGCCATCGCCGCAGGAAGCGCGCCGGGGCTGCGCCTTCGCGGCGCGCTGCCCGCATGCCGGCACGCGCTGCGCGCGCGAGATCCCGAAACTCACGCGCCACGGCGCAGACCATGCGGTAGCTTGCTTCGCGATCGAGGAAGGCCGCATCGAATGCAACCAGCCAGCCCGGGAAGCCCAGGAAGCCATCTCATGAGCACCACCTCCGCAACGCCATCGCCCCTGCTCAAGGTCGACCGGCTCAAGAAGCACTACATCGCGCCGCAGCGCTGGCTGGCGCCACGCAAGCCGCCCATCCAGGCGGTGGACGGCGTGTCCTTCACCGTCGAGCGCGGCGAGACACTCTCGCTGGTCGGCGAATCCGGCTGCGGCAAGACCACCACCGCCAAGTCGGTGCTGCGCCTGGTCGAGCCTACCTCGGGCTCGGTGCAGCTCGACGGCGAGGAACTGGTGGGCCTGCGGGCCAGCGCCATGCGGCTGCGCCGGCGCGACCTGCAGATCATCTTCCAGGATCCCTATGCCTCGCTAAGCCCGCGCCTGACGGCCGGCGAGATCGTCGGCGAGCCGCTGCGCAATTTCGGCATGCAGTCACGCGCCGAGCGCAGCGAACGCGTGCAGTGGCTGTTCGGCAAGGTCGGCCTGCGGCCGGAGGCAGCGAAGAAATTCCCGCACGAATTCTCGGGCGGCCAGCGGCAGCGGCTGGGCATCGCGCGCGCGCTCGCCCTCAACCCCAAGCTGATCGTCTGCGACGAGCCGGTGTCGGCGCTTGATGTCTCGGTGCAGGCGCAGGTGGTCAACCTGCTGATGGACCTGCAGGCCGAGTTCGGCATCGCCTACCTGTTCGTCGCGCATGACCTGGCGGTGGTGCGCCACATCAGCCACCGGGTCGCCGTGATGTACCTGGGCCAGATCGTCGAACTGGCCGACCGCGACACCTTGTTCTCCGCACCGCGCCACCCGTACACCGAGATCCTGCTGTCGGCGGTGCCAGTGCCCAATCCGCGCACGCCGGCCCGGCGCCTGCTGCTGCAAGGCGACCCGCCGAGCCCGGCCAACCCCCCATCGGGCTGCCGCTTTCACACACGCTGCCCGCTGGCGCAAGCCGTATGCAAGGAACAGGCGCCCGCACTCACCGAACGGTCATCCGCCGGCGGTGGGCATCAGGTGGCCTGCCATTTCCGCTGACCGACTCGGCGCAGACCAAAAAGAGGAATCCGATGTCCGACTCCAATTCCACGCACTACGACCTGCTGATCGCTGGCGGCACCGTGATCGACGGCAGCAAGGCACCCCGCTTCAGCGCCGATATCGGCGTGCGCGGCGGCCGCATCGCGGCGATCGGCAACCTGACCGGGCACACGGCCGACCGGACGCTGGACGCGGCGGGCCAGATCGTCGCTCCCGGCTTCATCGATGCGCACACGCACGATGACCAAGCCGTGCTGTCGCAGGCCACCATGCCCTTCAAGATCTCGCAGGGCGTAACGACCGTGATTGCCGGCAATTGCGGCATCAGTGCCGCCCCGTTGCGCGCCGACATGGACCTGCCCATGCCGCTGAGCCTGATCGACTCGCCGGCCGAGGGCCGCTTCACCACCTTCGCGGCTTACCTCGACGCGTTGCGCGCCACGCCAAGCTCCGTCAACGTGGCGGCGATGGTCGGGCATTCGACCCTGCGCGCGGTCACCATGCCAGCGCTCGACCGGCCCGCCAATGCCGAGGAAATTGCCGCCATGCGGGCACTGGTCGAAGAAGCCATGCAGGCCGGCGCGATCGGCCTGTCGACCGGCACCTTCTACCCGCCCGCCGCCAAGGCGACGACCGAAGAGATCATCGAGGTCTGCCGGCCGCTCAGCGCGCGCAAGGCGCTGTACGTGACGCATATGCGCGACGAGTCCGACCATGTCATGCAGTCGCTGGAAGAAACCTTCCGCATCGGCCGCGAGCTCGACGTGCCGGTGGTGGTGTCGCACCACAAGGTGCAGAACGCGGCAAATTTCGGCAGGAGCCAGGTCACGCTGCCATTCATCCGTGAAACCATGAAGCACCAGTGCGTCTCGCTCGACTGCTACCCGTACACGGCCGGTTCCACCATGATCCGCGCCGACCGTGGCATGCTCGAAGGCCGGGTGCTGATCTCCGCCAGCCAGCCGCACCCCGAATGCGCGGGCCGCGATCTCGACGACATTGCCAGGGAATGGGGCGTGCCCAAGGACGAGGCCGCGCGCCGCCTGCAGCCCGGCAGCGCGGTCTACTTCCTGATGGACGAGAACGATGTCCAGCGCATCCTCGCCTTCGACGAAACCATGATCGGCTCCGACGGCATTCCCGTCGGCGAAAGCCCGCATCCGCGCCTGTGGGGCACCTTCCCGCGCGTACTCGGCCACTACTGCCGCGAGATCGGGCTGTTCCCGCTAGAGACGGCGGTCTGGAAGATGACCGGGCTGACGGCGCGCAACTTCGGCCTGCATCAACGCGGCACGCTGGAGGTGGGCCACCATGCCGATATCGTCGTCTTCGATGCCGCGAGCGTGCGCGATGCCGCCAGCTACGAAACCCCTGCCCGACCGGCCGAAGGCATCGACACCGTGATCGTCAACGGCGCCATTACCTGGCGGCACGGCACGCACAGCGGGGCGCGCAACGGGCAGGTGATCACACGGCAAGCCACGCCATAAAGCGGGAAACGTGCCGCTTACTTACGGACCGCTGCCACCGCCTTGATCTCGACCACGAGTTCCGGGCGGGCCAGCGCGGCCACGCCCAGGATCGTCCACGCGGGAAAGTCCGATTTGATGAAGCGTTCCTTCACGGCACGAAAGTCGGCAAGCTGTTCGCCCACGTTGACGTGGTACGAAACCAGTTCCACCAGGTCGGTAAAGTCGAGCCCGAGATGCCCGAGAATGGCTTCCAGGCGCCCGAACGCCAGTTCGATCTGCTCCCCGGCGTGCCGGGAATGGAGCCGTCCGCGCGAATGCCGATCTGCCCGGCGACAAAGGCCAGCCCGTTCGCGGTGACCGCTGGGGAATACTGGAAGAGGTCGAAAACCTTGTTGCCGCCGAAAGCGGGATCACTCTCGGGAAGACGAAGACGCTCGATATGACTCATTGCTGTCCTTGACAATCATTGTTGTAGTTTAGCGACGCACATGCCGGTTGGCGCATACGGTACATGAGGCGCATGTACCGTATGCGGACCCATTATGCCCACGCTCGCCCAGCAGGCTTGCTGTGCCGGCGCCGTACCCCGCCATCACCCGCGGGCCGACTTGTCAACCCGCCCAAATATCCGGCCAGCGCCCTCGGGCATTCGGCCCAAGGACCGGCAGCACGGCTACAATGGCGCGCCACACGCTTGCCGTTCACACCATGTCCACAACGTACACGCTTGTCGGAATTGCGCGCGCCAAGGCTCACCGCCGTGAAGTCCTGGTTGCCAAGCTGGCCGCGCTGCGCCTGCGCGGCGCCATGGAACCCGGCTGCCTGCGCTACCACGTGGGAGAAGACGCCGAGGATGCCGAGGTGTTTGTGCTCTATATGGAGTGGAATTCCAGGCACGCGCTGGAATCGCATCTCAACAGCGAATACGTGCGTGATTTTCACGACACCCGGCAGGAATTTCTTGAGGGCGACATCAATTTCCGGTGGCTGAACGCTGCCTGACGGCCGCCCCCCCAAGGACCGCCATCCCAAAGTGGCCCAAAACCCGCTTTTCCAGCCGAAGCCGAACCCGTCGGCCATCCGGTTTTTCCGGCACGGCTTGTTATTCCCCCAACGCCGATCTATCACTTTGAGTGACGCTCCAGCGCATCCGGAGCGCATCACCCGGAGTACATCATGGACGTCAGGGATGGTTTCGTCGGCACCATCGGCCACACGCCGCTGATCCGGCTGGCAGGACTGAGCGCGGAGACTGGCTGCGAAATCCTGGGCAAGGCGGAATTCCTCAATCCGGGCGGTTCGGTCAAGGACCGGGCGGCGCTCTTCATCATCCGCGATGCGGAACGGCGCGGCGTGCTCAAGCCCGGCGGCACAGTGATAGAAGGCACCGCCGGCAATACCGGCATTGGCCTGGCACATATCTGCGCCGCGCGCGGCTATCGCTGCATCGTGGTGATCCCCGACACCCAGTCCCCGGAAAAGATGGACCGCCTGCGGCTTCTCGGCGCCGAGGTGCGCCCGGTGCCCGCGGCGCCCTATGCCGACCCCAACAACTACCAGAAGGTGGCCGGGCGCCTGGCCCAGGAGACGGAAAACGCCATCTGGGCGAACCAGTTCGACAACCTGGCCAACCGCCAGGCTCACTACGAAACCACCGGCCCGGAAATCTGGCATGACACCGCCGGCAAGGTCGATGCCTTTGTCTGTTCCACCGGCACGGGCGGCACGCTGGCCGGCGTCGCGCGTTTCCTGAAGGAGAAGGAGCGCAACCCGCCCGTGCGCATCGTGCTAGCCGATCCGCACGGCAGCGGGCTGTATCACTTCGTCAAGCACCGCGAGGTCAAGGCCGAGGGCAACTCCATCACCGAGGGCATCGGCTCCAGCCGGGTCACCGCCAACCTGGCGGACACGCCGATCGACGATGCGGTCCGGATCGACGACAGGTCCTGCGTCGACACGGTTTACCGGCTGCTGCGGGAGGAAGGCTTATGGGTGGGCGGTTCATCCGGCATCAACGTGGCGGCGGCGGCGTGGCTGGCCCGCGAGATGGGGCCCGGCCACACCATCGTTACGCTGCTGTGCGACCGCGGCGACCTGTATGCCGGGCGCCTGTTCAATGCGGACTGGCTGGCGGCCAAGGGGCTGACGCCGCAACCCCTCGTGGCACGGCACTGAGCGCAGCCCTGGCATGGCTACGGCGCCTCTTTCAGGCGCCGCCACAGGGTAGTGGCGCTGATGCCCAGCTGATGACAGGCGGCAGCGCGGTTGCCCCCGCATTCCGCCAGCACGCGCCGTATATGCTCTGCCTGGCTAGCGCGGGCCACGCCCGCGAGCGAGCCGGCCTCGGTCGCATCGTCCGCCCCCCCGGCCGCCGCGCTCCGCAAGCCGCCGGCCAGCGGCGCAGGATCGCCCTCCGGCTCCGTGCCAAACAACTCCGGCGCGGCCGCCTGCAATTCATCGAGCAAATCCCGGGGTGCCAGCTTGCGCCCCGCCACCAGCACGGCTATGCGTTCGGTCACGTTTTCCAGTTCGCGGATATTGCCCGGCCAGGCATAGCCCGCCAGCCTTGCCCGCACCGCTTGCGGCAGCGGCTGCGGCGCCGGCTGCCCCAGGCGTTCCTGGGCGCGGCGGTACAGCAGTTCCGCCAGTTCGGGCAGGTCGCCGGCGCGCTCGCGCAGCGGCGGCATCTCGATGCGCAGGATATTGAGGCGGTAGTAGAGATCCTGGCGGAAGCTGCCCTGCCGGACCAGTTCGCCCAGGTTGCGGTGGGTGGCGGCGATCACCCGCACATTGACCGGCACCGCATCCAGGCCGCCGATCGGCAGCACCTGCTTTTCCTGCAGCACGCGCAGCAGGCGGGTCTGCAGCGCGGGCGGCATATCGCCCACTTCGTCCAGGAACAGTGTGCCGTTGTGGGCGGATTCGAACAGGCCCGCCTTGCCGCCGCGGCGCGCGCCGGTAAAGGCGCCTTCTTCGTAACCGAACAGTTCGCTTTCCAGCAGGGTTTCGGGGAACGCGGCGCAATTGACCGCGACGAAGGGAAACGCCCGGCGCGGGCTCGCGTCGTGCATGCCCTGTGCCAGCACTTCCTTGCCGGTGCCGCTTTCGCCACCCACCAGCACGGTGGAATCCACCGCCGCATAGCGACGCGCCAGTTCGCGCAGGTGATGCATGGCGGGGGAAGCGCCGGCGAGATCATCGAGGCTGTAGCGCACCCCGGCCGGCCGGGCGCGGCTGCGCGAGCGCAGGTTGCGGTCGACCCGGTGGATGGCGTTGGCGTCCTGCAAGGTCAGCACCGCGCCGGCGGTGCCAGTCTCGGTCACGATGGGGATGCGGTTGACCACCACCATCTTGTCGCCGAGCTTGTGGATGGCTTCCAGCTCCTTGCTGCCGCTTTGCATCACGCCGTCGAGCGACAGCGCCGGAGCCAGCGTTTGCAGCTTGCGGCCCAGGGCGGCGGCCGGCGCCGTGCCGAGAAAGCGCTCCATGGCCGGGTTGTAGGTCTGGATGCGCCCTTCCGCGTCGACCGCGGCCACGCCTTCGTTGAGGTGAGCCAGGATGGTATTCACGTAGTCCCGCCGGCCAGACTCGATGCGGCGCAGGCGGGCTGCTTCAATCACATCCTCCAGCGCGCCCCGCACCGAATTGCCGGAGTACAGGAACACGCCGATCAGGCCGATCTTGTCCGCCAGGTCGGTCACCATGCCGGGCCCCACCACCACCTTCACGCCCTCCTGCTTGAGGGCCTTCACGCGGGCGGCGGCATCGTCTTCGGTCAGGTACGTGTAGGCCGGGATGGACAGCGAAAAAGTCCGCACGAATTCGTCCAGCTCCGGATAGGTGGCGGCGTGCGTCACCAGCGCCACCTTCGGCGAGATGCGCCGCGCCGTCGCCAGCGCGCTCATCACATCGAAGCCCGTCACCTTGACCAACACCACGGGCACATCGACATGCTGGCGCAGGTAGGCGCCGTTGGAGCCACCCGCCACCACGGCATCGAGCCGGCCCTCGCGCGCTTCGCGTGCGACGGCGCTGGCGGCGGCGGCGTAGCCCTTGCCGACGATGCGGAATTCCGCCTGGGCGGCATAGCCGGGAATCAGGTCGGCAAAGGCCCGCGACAGGCGGCTGATGCCGATGGCCCAGATGCGGGGGCGCGCGGCATTGCCGGTGCCGGCGGCGTTGATCGGAGCGGGAAGGCCAATAGTCATGGGAGCGGAAAGACCCGTGCTCTTGCCAGTAGCAAGCTAATCTTGAGATTGTGCGCGCAGGCAACGTGCATTTCAATATTGAAATGCAAACCTTTCAAATTTGAAATTTCCTACACACGCCCGTTACATCACAATGACTCGCGGCAAATGGACGCGGATCGCCGCCAGGCCAAGCCTGACAACGGCTGATGCCTTGCCCGGCGGTCGCTGCGATTCCCGGGGTACGTAGCCTGGCACGCCTGGCACACCCCTTGCGCTAATAGCCCGTCCACTCCCAAAGCGAACATCATGACCTTCTCCACTTCCGACCTCGCCCGCTCCGCCGGCGCCCGCTTCCGCCAGGCCCTGGCCGATGAGCACCCCCTGCAGGTCGTCGGCACCATCAATGCCAACCATGCGCTGCTGGCCAAACGCGCAGGCTACCGCGCCATCTACCTGTCGGGCGGCGGCGTGGCCGCGGGTTCGCTGGGTCTGCCTGACCTGGGCATCTCCAACCTGGACGACGTGCTGACCGACGTCCGCCGCATCACCGACGTGTGCGACCTGCCGCTGCTGGTGGACGTGGACACCGGTTTCGGCGCATCGGCCTTCAACGTGGCGCGCACCACCAAGTCGCTGATCAAGTTCGGCGCGGGCGCGATGCATATCGAAGACCAGGTCGGCGCCAAGCGCTGCGGCCACCGTCCGGGCAAGGAAATCGTCTCGCAAGGCGAGATGGTGGACCGCATCAAGGCCGCGGTCGATGCCCGCACCGATGAGAATTTCGTCATCATGGCGCGCACCGACGCGCTGGCCGTGGAAGGCCTGGACAAGGCTATCGAGCGGGCCGTGGCCTGCGTGGAAGCCGGCGCCGACGCCATCTTCCCCGAAGCCATGACCGACCTGGCCATGTACCGCAAGTTCGTCGACGCCGTGAAGGTGCCGGTGCTGGCTAACATCACCGAATTTGGCGCTACGCCGCTGTTCACCACCGAGGAACTGGGTGGTGCCGGTGTGTCGATGGTCCTCTACCCGCTGTCGGCCTTCCGCGCAATGAACAAGGCCGCCGAAAACGTGTACGCTGCAATCCGCCGCGACGGCACGCAGCAAAACGTGGTCAATACCATGCAGACGCGCGCCGAGCTGTACGAGAGCATTGGCTATCACGACTTCGAACAAAAACTGGACGCCCTGTTTGCCCAGGGCAAGGCCAAGTAAGCACAACTGCACAGCAGTACGATCGTAAGCAACATCAGTCAGCACAGCATTCCCCAAGGAGACCCCCCAATGTCCGAAGCGCAACCGCTCGCCACCCCAAAGCCGAAGAAATCCGTCGCCCTGTCGGGCGTGACCGCCGGTAATACCGCGCTGTGTTCGGTCGGCCGTACCGGCAACGACCTGCACTACCGCGGCTACGACATCATCGACATCGCCGAGACCTGCGAGTTTGAAGAGATCGCCCACCTGCTGGTGCACGGCAAGCTCCCCACCCGCGCCGAACTCGCCGCCTACAAGGCCAAGCTCAAGGCCCTGC
>JYOD01000109.1 GCA_000955785.1 Burkholderiaceae bacterium 16 | reverse complement strand
CTTGCGGGCATGGCCGCCAATCTGTGCGTCGAATCCCATCTGCGGGATCTGCTGGAGCAAGGTTTCGAGGTTGCTGTCGTGCGCGACGCCGTAGCCGGGCCGAAGCTACCGGAAGGCGACGGGTATCACGCGGCGCTGGTCAACTTCCGTTTCATCGCAAACGCGCTGTGGGATACCAACGAAACCGTGCAGCGGTTAGCGGGAAAGGTTGGAGCAGCCGCATAGCGCCTGTCATGCGCCAGGGGCGACAGCCCTTGGCGCGGCAATGGCGGGGTGCATGAGTGTCCGGTTCAAAGAATGCATAGGGGCGACTCACATGCCTAAGATTCCTTCGCGCTACAGCTATTTCGCCTATGGCGTAATCCAGGCCGGATTGACCTGCTCCATCGCTGCTGCCATCGCAAGCATTCCATTTGCAGAGGAAGGCCTGTTCATTCAGCACTGGCTAAGGTCCTGGAGCGTCTCCTGGCTGACCATGCTGCCGGTTGTCGTGTCGGCCACACCCCTCATTCGCCGCCTGGTCGATCGCATGACAAGCCACCCATAGGTCATACAGCCTTAAGTCGATGGCCAAGTTGAAAACGATAAACATGTGCCTGTTGACTGTGTCATCGCTCAACTACATTGAAGCCTACACAAACCAGCACGCATCGGCACCATGACAAACAACCTGACTCTCGGACATGCGGAG
>JYOD01000108.1 GCA_000955785.1 Burkholderiaceae bacterium 16 | reverse complement strand
ACCAAAAAACCCTCTGCCTTATATCGCTGGGTAGATAAGCGACATACCGCGGGGTCGCACATGACCGACCAGCAGGTGGACCTGCGGTTCGTGCGGGACAATTTTGGGCATGCGACCATCTCGACCACCAGCGCCTACCTGCACACCGAAGACGATGCGCGGCATGAGGCCACGCAGGAACGGCACCGGATCGGGTGGACGCGCGAAACGTGACGGACGCCCCGCCCTGGCCAGGATGCCTGATTCGGCCAATGCCGCGGCGTGGGCGGCGAGGCGAATCGCGAGGGACTGCTACAATCGCACGACGTTTTTTAATGGCTGGGCACGATGGGCTTCGAACAACTGGCGGCATTGAAGGAACAACTGGCGAAGCAAGCCAAGGCCGCGCCACTGGCGAAGACCCGTCGCGCACCCCCGAAGGCTTCGGCCCGGCCAGCGAATCCCGTTAATGAGCCCGCTAAGCCCGTCGATCCGGTGCTGCAGGCCATCGCGAAGCTGCAAAAGCGCTTCCCGGCAATCTTTCCGAAGAATCCTGCGCCCAAGGTACCGCTCAAGGTCGGCATCTTCGAGGATCTCGTCCAGCAGGCGCGGGAACTTGGCCTGACCGAGCCGGTATTGCGCGACGCGATCCGGACCTGGTGCCGCGGCACCCGCTACTGGACCTGCCTGGTGGAAGGTGCCGCACGCGTGGATCTGGCGGGGCGGGAGGTGGGACAGGTTTCAAAGGCCGATGCAAACCGGGCGCAGCAACTGCAAGCCCGTCGTGTGGCGCGCGCGTTGTCTCAGCCAGCGACTGCGCCGAGGCCCAACTGAATGAATGATGAGGATGCCGAGTCGTCGGCGCGGGGTTCGTGCGCCGACGAAGCGCGACCCGGCATCGCATGCCTGCGCTCGCAAGCGCCACCACGATAAATAATGACTGCTCGCGGAGCTCCGTGGTTCGATGCAAGGCCGTCGACGATGCTCCCGCGTCAACACGCCAGCGCCTCCAAGGCATTTTGGCCTCATTGGGTGGCGCTTTGGGCATCCTAGTCCTTCACCACCATCCGGTTCTTACCCCCAAGCCGTTGCGCATGCTCGGCGCACAAAGAAAAAAACCCGCCACGAAGGCGGGTTGAATCCATGTCGGAGACAAGGAGGAGACAGGGATCAGTATAAACCCTAACATCACAGCATCCAATAGTCTGTCGTTGCAATTTTTGCAATGCAACATTGCGACTTCCACGTGACAAGACAGAAATATCTTGCCGCGGTCTATACACCCACCCCGACGGGCGCCCGCACCACTGCTTGACATCGAGTCAAGACCGCTCACGAGAGCGGCAGAGAGCACACGAATGCATGCTGAATGAGTTACTTTTTTTGAAAGCTCGCCGGCATCGGAGGCATCTCACTCCGCACGGGGGGCCCACCATTCCATTCAATCGTGACCGTCGGCCAATAGCGAACGCCCATTCAGCGCACCAAGCGACAGGGCTGACGCCGAGCGCGTCAAAGGTGCAACCATTCTGCGAGTTTCGACCAGCGACGTTCGGTCCGCTTGCCTTTGATAGCAATCGCCAGGGCACGCTTTTGTCCGACCAATACAACGAGGCGTTTGCCGCGCGTGATGCCGGTGTAGATCAGATTTCGCTTGAGCATCATATAGTGCTGGGTCGAGATAGGAATCACCACCACCGGATATTCCGATCCCTGAGATTTGTGGATGGTCGTCGCGTAACACAGCACGAGTTCATCCAGTTCGCCAAACGCGTATGTGACGACGTGATCATCAAAGCTCGCGGTCAATTCCTGCTCATCGGGGTCGATGTCGGTCACGAACCCGATGTCGCCGTTATAGACATCCTTGTCATAGTTATTCTCGATCTGCATGACCTTGTCGGCAACACTGAAGCGATAGCCGAACTTCTCTATGCTGTGCTCACCCGGCGGGTTCAGCGCTTCCTGCAACAACTGATTGATGCCGCGAGCACCAGTGAGACTGCGATTCATCGGACACAGCACCTGAATATCGCGTACCGGGTCCAGATGAAATTTTCTGGGTAGCCGGGTCTTGACCAGATCGACGACGGTCTGGGCAATTGCTTCGGGTTCGTCGGCCGGCACAAAATAGAAATCCGACTCTTCGCCTTTTTCAGGCAAGGATGGGAACAGCCCTTGATTGATCTGGTGGGCGCTTCGAACGATGCGCGAGGTGGCAGCCTGCCGGAACACCTCAGTCAAGCGCACGACAGGCACCGCGCCCGCTTCGATCAAATCCGCGAGAACCTGTCCGGGGCCGACCGACGGCAGTTGATCCACGTCGCCGACGAAGATCATCGCTGTGGTGGACGCCACAGCCTTGAGCAACTGGTTCGCCAACGGCACGTCGACCATCGAGCACTCGTCTGCCACAAGCAGATCACAATCCAACGGCGACTCCTCATGGCGCTTGAATTGTCCATTGGCTGGATTGACTTCAAGCAGCCGGTGGATGGTCTTCGCTTCAAGCCCGGTAGATTCCGATAACCGCTTGGCCGCCCGTCCAGTAGGCGCGCACAACAGCGCCTTCACCTGCTTTGCACGCAGGATTGTCAAGATCGAATTGACCAGTGTGGTCTTGCCCACACCGGGACCGCCGGTGATAACCAGCAGCTTTGACGACAAGGCCAGACGGATGGCCTGCTTCTGGCTATCGGCCAAGTCAATAGCGAGCTTCTTCTCAACCCACGGGATGGCCTTGTCGGCATCAAACGCGCTCCACGGTGGCGATCCGGACGCCAGGCGTTTGACCTGTGAGACGATGGAGCGCTCGGCATGGTACAGCGGCGCCAGGAAGACGCTCGGCACGCCGTCAACGGTATCCGCGATCACGACTTCCTCTGCCAACTCCTGGTCGATCGCATCCTCAATGATGGGTTGCGGGATTTCGAGCAGTTTCACGGCAAGCGACACGAGCTGGCTCCGCGGCAGGCCACAGTGGCCGTCTCCCGCCGCTTCTGACAACGCGTAGGAGACGCCCGCCCGCGCCCGCAGCGGCGAGTCACGTGCAATACCGATCTTTTGGGCGATGGTATCGGCCGACAGGAATCCGATACCACGAATGTCACTGGCCAATCGGTAAGGATTTTCCGTGACGATAGCAATCGCGTCCTGGCCATACGTTTTGAAGATACGCACGGCACGCGATGTGGAGACACCGTTCCCATGCAGAAAGACCATGATCTCGCGAATGATCTTCTGATCGGCCCAGCCCGAGGTGATCTTTTTGGCGCGGATCTCTCCAATCCCCTCGACTTCGCGAAGCCGTGCGGGTGTCTGCTCAATGATGTCGAACACTGCAGCGCCGAAGGCTTTGACCAGCCGACCGGCATATACCGGACCGATGCCTTTAACCATGCCCGACCCGAGGTAACGTTCGATGCCGCTCAAGGTGTTCGGTGGTGAAATTTTGACGAATACGGCCTTGAACTGCCTGCCGTGCTCGCGATCCGTTACCCACGTACCCGACGCAGAGGCATACTCTCCTGGCGCCACGGTTGGGGTATGCCCGACCAGGGTGATGAGATCACGCTCGCCTTTGACCTTCAGGCGCAGGACGCAAAAGCCGCTGTCGGCGTTGTGGAATGTGACGCGTTCGACCAGTCCCGCGAGCCGATCCAGCTCGGACTTCGGTGCGATATTGGGGGAGCTTGCTGGCATGGACAAAGCGCAGTGTCTTGCTGCTGAAATGCTGACGGGACTGGCATCCTACCCTGTCACCGGCGATACTCGCCCATTGCGCGTTCATCTCATTTTCTCAGGCAGAGGTCTTCCCCCAAAATCCGTGTTCCCCCAAAAATTGGAGCCGCCGCACGCTCCAGAGCTTTGCGCATACGCTAACGCCACGAGTGAACCGGCGATACGGAAGATAATTTATAGTCACACCTCTGGATGTCATTCCCAATTTTTCCCATGAACACGTTGAAGGAAGTGCTTGCTCGTCTCACCAACGACCAATTGAAGTCACTTATGCGTTGGCTCCCTGACGCGGCCCGCGCCGGTAAGAAGGACGAACTGGTCAGGGAGATCCTGCGAACGCTCTCTGGGGATGGCCTGCACGCGCTCTGGGCGCGTCTGGACGAGACTCAGCGTTTGGCGGTGGCGGAGACCGTGTATGCCACAGACGGCCTCTATCATGAAACTCGGTTCCGGGCGAAATACGGGCGGCTGCCCGATTTCACGATCAAGGAGAATGGCAGCCGCTATTCGCACTATGGACCGCCGACGGCATTGGGCCTTTTCTTGTACCGTGAAGATGGGAGTTACAGTCTGCCCGTCGATCTACGCGAACGACTAAGGACGTTGGTGCCTCAGCCTGAGCCCATCCGACTGAACACGATCGGTACGCTTCCTGAGATGCCCGGTGAAGATCCGCTGACGGTGCGAAACAGCGAGCGCGACGCGATTGTGGATTTGTCGGTTCTGCTGCGGCTAGCGGATCAGGGCAAGATCCAGGTCAGCGACAAGACATCGCTCCCCGGCGCGACGACGCTGCGTCTATTGACGGAGAAGCTGGTCGGTGGCGATTTCTACGCCCACCAGCCCAAGCAAGATCAAAGGGATCAGGACATTGGGCCGCTCAAGGCGTTCTCGTGGCCGCTGCTGCTTCAGGCCGCCGGACTGGTGCAACGGAACGGTAGCAAACTGGCTTTGAGCACGGCGGGGCTGAAAGCGTTGACTGCCTCCCCAGCCAGCGTGTTGCGCACAATTTGGAGAAAGTGGCTTAAATCCAGTCAATTCGACGAGTTCAGCCGCATAGACATCATCAAGGGCCAGAAATCGAAGGGCCGCGTCATGACTGCCGCGGCACCGCGTCGTGCCGTTATCAACGAAATCCTGCAGCGCTGTCCGGTCGGAGCTTGGATCAATGTCGATGACTTTTCCCGATTCATGCAGGCCACCGGTCACACATTTGACGTTGCGCACGACCCGTGGAAGCTCTACATCGTCGATCAGCAATATGGCAGCCTGGGCTACGACGGCCACAATGCTTGGGCAATTCTGCAGCTCCGCTATCTGCTCTGTTTCCTGTTCGAATACGCCGCTACCCTAGGCATCATCGACGTCGCGTACATTGACCCCAGCGAGGCCCGGCAAGACTTTAGCAACGTGTGGGGGACGGACGACCTGGAATTCCTCAGCCGCTACGATGGTCTGATCTATTTCCGCCTGACGCCGCTGGGTGCGTATTGCCTCGGCATAAGCGAGGACTACACGCCCACTCCGATCCAGCTCAGCGTCAGGCTTTCGGTTTCACCTGGTTTACAAGTGAATGTCGTGGGAGGCCACCTGTCGGCGGAAGAATCCCTGACACTGGACACTTGGTCCATAGAGGAGGCGGGGAAAAGTTGGCGACTCGACCGTCAAAAGGCCCTTGATGCCATTGAAAAAGGGCATGACATCGCGGAACTTCGGGCGTTTCTTCAGGCTCGGGATGACCAGCCCCTGCCAGAAAAAGTGGAATCCTTCATCAAGACCAGCCAGAAACAGGGCAAAGCACTGCGAATCATAGGCACCACACTACTGATCGATTGTGAAGATGCGGAAACTGCCGTCATGATTGCCACACGAAAAGAAACCGCCGGTTTGTGTCTGCGCGCAGGCGATCGCCAACTGGTAGTCAGGCTGGAGAACGAAGAGAAGTTCCGGGCTCTGATTCGCATTCTGGGCTTGGGGATAACTACTTAAGGTCCTCCTCGCACCGCTCTGCAGATTTTTTGACAGCACCAGTAAGGCCGCCGTCTCGGCCAGCGCGGCATTCTTGCGGCGCAGATCGCGCTCGAGTTCCTTGATATGGCGCCGGTCCTGCTTGCTGATGGTGGTGGAATTACAGCAATGGTATCAGGAGCAGGCGGCGCTGCAGCAGATAGCCGACGTAGCCCCACCCGCGGCGCCATAGGCGGGCGTGGCTAACGAGATACGCCAGCAGGCAACCCCATCCGCTGACGTCGGCAGCGTAAAATGCACCCCTTTTACCCCGCCAAATACGTATCATGCCGACCTCGCTCTCGGACACCCTCCGAATGATGGCTCCCCTGTCCGACGAGGAACTGGACGAGCTCGACCAGTTCCTCATCTCCGATGCGACGTCGGATACCACACTGATGCTCGCGGGGCTAGATGGATATTTGACCGCCACCGCCATAGGGCCGACGACCCTGCTGCCAAGCCAGGTGCTGCCGGGCATATGGGGGCCGGAAAAGGAAGATGCGCCGCATTTCAAGACGAAGGATCAGGCACAGCGCATCTCTGACTTGATCCTACGGCATTTCAACGGCATCGTCTGGTCTCTGGAGAACGATCCGGACGTTTTCGAACCGATGTTCGATACCATGACCTGCCCGGACGATACACGAGAGCACATTGACGGTGAATCGTGGGCACACGGCTTTATGCAGGGCATTGCGCTGCGCAAACAGGACTGGCAGCAGCTATTCGACGATGCCCGCGGGCAGGAATGGCTGCGCCCGCTGTACTTGCTCGGCGCGGACGAGGTCACGCCCGAGGAGGAGGCGCTGACTCGCTGGCCGGATCAACGTGAAGAGCTGGCGAAACAGATCCCGACGAGCACTGCCGCCATCTATCGCTACTGGCTCCCATACCGGAAGGCCGTTCATGAACGGCAGCTCGCGACCACGATTCAACGCTCGTCGCCGAAAATCGGTCGCAACGACCCGTGCCCCTGCGGTAGCGGCATGAAGTTCAAAAAGTGTTGCGGGGCCGCGGCGGCGTTACATTGAACCTCAGGAACGGCGCGCAACACCATCTTGGGGCTGCGCTAGAACGGCTCATGCATCTGGAATCAGAAACTTGTCGCGATTCTTGCCCAGCCACGCCGGTGCCCGACCACGGCCGGTCCAGGTGACCCCAGTCTTGGGGTCCATGTACTTTGGCGGCAGCGAGGTCTTCTCCTTCGCCGCAGCTTTAGGCTTGTCACTAGCCGCCGGGCGTCCACGACGTCGTTTCGGCGCCAAGTCATCGACCGTGAGTTCGTACTCTGCCATCATCGCCTGGATTTTCTCAATGACGCCAGCGACCTCGCTTTGACGAACCTCGGCAAGCTGGGCCTCCAGCTTTTCCTTATCTGCTAGCAATTGTTTGTAGGTAGCCATCTCGGTCTCCATCTATCAATAACAGTTCGATTATCCTACAGCATTTCGCCATATTTTCACTAACTCTGTGAATCTAGCCCGCCCGGATGATCTTGGCCGGAACAGAGATAGCTTCTGTGAATACAACCCTCCCGACCTATTATTCCTCCGTCGGAAAAGGGGCGATAGCAACTGAGTGGTGAATTCAATGCGCGTTACCAGTGCAGAATGAGGTAAGCACGAAGAAGTACTCGCCGATGCTTGGCTGCCCCGAGCTGAATTTGCCGAACTCGAAGCCTACAAGGGCTCCGGCTATGACCGTGGCACCGGGGGGGAATTGCCCAATGCCATGCCATGGCTGGCATCCCACAAGCTGAACAGCCTAAGAGGCGCGCCCTGCATCCATCAATGGATAGCCCCCCCTTCGGCGTGCGATCAACTCCAGAGCCCCTCTGGTATGTGGTACTGGTGCTGACCCCTCCGCAAGGCGCCCGATAGAAAAGGCGATTGATGGTCATCAACGGGCAGCGGCGACGTTGCCAAACGTGCCGGTCGGGGCCCTCGGCCAATCCGCATCCGTCCGATCCGGCATAATGCCCGGCGCACCATGGCGCTACGGGATTAAACTGGGTGATGCAAATGAAGCCGGACATCTCTCGCGAAGAGACCTCACAAAGCACGGACGGGGGCGACGACTGCCCCCTGCGCTGGTTCGACGCGGATCGAGGTGCATTCGAATCGCTCGAGCGATTGATCGCCGAGCATCCGGCGGATTTCTTTGCGGGCGAGCGTTTTGATCCGGTTGGCGCGTGCGCCACACGCGAGGCGGTTTTCGCGTCGGTTGAACTGCCCGAGACTCCGACATCGCCGCAAGCGCATGCCGATCATCTGCTCAACGACGTGTTGTGGAGCGTCACTCAACGTTGAACCAGTTGCCCTTGTCCGGCCACGGTAGAACGCGTTCACGCTCATTCAACTTTGAACCGGTGGTTCACCTATCTTTGAACTTTCTCGACCTGTCTCACTTAACTCTGAACTATCTCAAGTTGCGAAATAGCCCCAAAATCGAGATCGTGCAAATGTAGGCAGTGCCGCGCAGGACTGGTTGCTTATTCGCTGGGGCTTGTGGTGTTCTGCATGGAGACTAATGTGTATCACAATGGCCGGATGCGCTGCCTGTGGCCCAGAATCCGGCTATACACCGCATGACACCCCCAACACCCGACACATCATATTAACCGGATAATGCTCTCGCTATTGCGTCATGAACGCGTACCGGGCAGCGATTCCCTGGCGAAGTACGCGGTTGAGGATTCAACAGGTCGATGCAACAGATTGATGGAATCGTCCAGCCGCCAACTCCTTGCGTGAGGTGAGGCGTACGGTCATCCGGGCCTGACTGCGAATCTGGTAAATGGCAACGCTACGGCTGCTGCAGCTTTTCGCCGATGTACTTTGCCGCGGTGAGAAGTCCCACGGCGGCGTGCTGCTCCAGCGTGTCTGCCGTGGCCGCGCTGGTCGCCAGGACGCAGGACAGCACCAGCAGCTCGGCGCCAGGCCGTCGGCGCAGCGGTACGCCAAGTGCCACCGTGTCCGGGCACAAGACGTTGCGGCGCTTGACATAACCAAGCCGGGCAAATTCCTTGCGGAATACGTCAAATTCGTCGGCCTGCCGCGCCCAGCTCCCAGGCTCCGCATATTCGATCTCACGGATCGCGCGCTTGCGTTCATCTGCCGTGGCTCCCACCAGCCAGGCCGTGCCGGCGGTGCTGGATACCAGTGGCAGCGTGAGACCCGTGCCGGGCTTGCGCTTGAGCACGTCACGCGTGGTAATGTTTTCCAGCGCGACAATACGCAGATGGTCTCGAACGCCGATCGCCACAGAGCCGTCGATCAGGTCCGCCAGCTCCTTCATGGGGCCCGCCGCCAGCCGGCGCAGTTGCAGCCCCGCTAGCAGCGGGTAGCCCAGGCAGAGAATGCTCATCCCCAATCCGAAATCGCCGCTGTCTGGATGGCGACGCAGGTAGCCGAGCCTGACCAGGGTATGGGTCAGCCTGGAAACCGTAGGCTTTGGCAGACCGGTACGCGCCGCGATCTCGGCATTGCCGAGTTCGGGGGAATCTGCGGAAAAGCACTGCAGGACGCGCAAGCCGCGCTCCAGGGTGCTGGCGAACTGCCGGTCTCCTGGCTCGCGCAGCACTGCCCGAGTCAGGTTCTGGGGCTTTCCGGCGCGGGCTGCTGCACTGCGGTCTCGCGGAACGACGCTTGCCATCGGTGGATACCTGGCGAAAGGAATTAGGGGGCAAGCCGACAGTGTGCCACTGTCCGGCTACTTAAAGATGAAATTCGACATCGCTCAAGCGGTATCCAGGCGGTCGTCAAGGAACTCGGTAATCAGCCGGTTAACACGGGGGCCATGCTCGTGGATGACCCAGTGGCTTCCGTCCGGGATACGCTCGATCCTCAGGTCTGGCGCGAATTGCCTGAGGCCATCAAGGCAGCCCGTCAGCAAAAAACGGTCCCGTTCGCCCCAGATCACCAGAGTGGGAACGCTGAGTGTCATAGCCGCGGAGTCGAACACAACGCCTGCGGCGCCGCTGTCGCCCAGCGCCGCAGGGTGGAGCGGCGAGGCGCGATAGTAGTCGAGACCTGCCCGTACGGAACCTGGGCGGGACCAGGAGTGCCGGTAGCCGGCTTGAGTTGGCGCGTCGAGCCATTCCGGTTGCTGTCCGTCTTCCGCAAACATGCCGAACAGATAAGCAAAGTCATTCGCGCAGATCTGCGCCAGCGCATCGTCGCCGATGAAGAAGTTCATGTAGGCGCTGGCAGCCTGCTGCGCCGGACTTTCCACAAGTTCGCGGCGGTAGATCGCCGGATGGACGGCATTGATCATCACCAGTCCATGCAAGCGGGCGGGGTTAGCCAGCGCAACGGCGCACGCGATGGCACCACCCCAGTCATGGCCGACCAGCACGCACTGGGGGTAGCCAAGGTGGTCGATCAAGGCAAGAATGTCGGCCACCATATGACCGGCCCGGTAGCCCTTCACATCTACCGGGCCAGCGGACTCGTTGATGCCCCGCGTATCGAGCGCGACCGCATAGTAGTGAGGGCCAAAGGCCTCAAGCTGGTGGTGCCAGGCCTGCCAGTTCTCGGGAAAACCATGCACGAACAGCAGCAGCGGATGGCCTGGCTCGCCGCAGCTTGCATAATGCATATCGAAGCCGTTGAGCATGACATGGTGATGACGGATATCCGCGTGCATGACTGGGATCCTCTACTCAGTTCCAGGAGAAGTCGGCCGGCGGATCTTCCGCGCTGGTGCTGCCGATCGGCAGGCCGAGTAAGTCTTCGGCGCTGCTAAGCAGGATCTGGCGCGAGACGATCGAGCGCATCTGCTCGGCGCGCTGGCGGCACAGCGCTGCCTTCAGCGCGCGCGCAGCTACCACTTCCGGGATGACCGGATCCGCCAGCGCAAGCAGGTCGATGACATGCAGCGCGAGCTGGGTATCGCCTTCTGCCTGCAGCCTGCGGGCCTCATCGAGCACGTGACCCGGGTTGCCCAGGGCGGACAGCACGGCGTTCGCCGCCTCGGCAGGCCGGGCCGGGTGCAGGTGGGTGGGATTGCGATCCCACCAGCCATTCTCCATGCGCCAGATTTCCCGGACGATATACTCGGGGTCGCCATAGATCGGCCGCATCCATTTGTGACCAAACAGCGCCTCGGGGTACACCATGTCGTGCAGGATCTCGCGCTCGTTCATGCCGGCGTTCATGCGCTCTACCACCGCATCGCGCAAGTACCGCAGCGCGCGGATGGGCACTTGGAACGCGTCATGGATCTCCTGCGGATCGGTAATCGGGTCGCCAAACTCGGGGAGAACCTGTGTCGGGTTCAGTGCATAGAGGCGCTCCAGCGTGTTTGCCCAGCGCAGCGGGTCGCGGATGGTACGCAGCGGCGTGCCAACGTTGGGAATGCTGCGGATCATCGAGGCACCGCCATAGAGGAAGCGCGACTCGGGCAGCCACACCGCAAGCGCGTCGTCCGTTTCGGACGGTGCGGCGATCAGCTCAATGCGGCGGTCGCCACCGTCGATCACCATGCGGCTGTCGAAAGTCTGGTCCGGCATCGGGTAGCTGTCGGCCGATGCTGGCCGCAGGGTTTTGCGGAACTGGCGGCTGTTCAGCCAGGCCTGCAACTGCGCGGTTTCCGTATAGCGCCGGTAGCGCGCCGGCACGCCGGCCTGAGCGATCAGCGTGGGCTGGGGCTCGCCGCGTTCCGCCGCGTGTTCCTGCCACAGCCTGGCACCCGCGTTGTAGCCGCTGTGGCCATGGCTGTAGACAATGGCCAGAACCGGCGCCGCGGACAACTCGCGCAAGCGCGTGATCATGGCGCGCGTCACGCTGCCGCCGGGGCCGGCGTCGACGATCACCACGCCGCGCGCCGTCTCGATGGCCAGGGAATTGCCCTGTCCGCCAAGCGTATGGCCACCAGGGATCAGGTTCGTAAAGTACTCGCTGCGCACTAGCACGCCCAGGCCGGTATTCGGCTTGACGCGTTCTTCAATGGCTTGCGTGGTATTGGCTTGCATCTGGGTGACTCCGCGTTGTTGGAGGCGCGCTGGCGCGCCCCGGTCGATTGCCCGACCAGATCGGGCAGATTTATCGTGCCGGTCTACTGCCATGCATAGCCGGCATCGCCGCGCGCACGTTCGGCGGCGCCGACGGGACGGTCGAGCAATTCGTCGGCGGCGCTGAGATAGAGGTGGCGCGACACCACCGAAGTCATAAGCTGGGCCCGGCCTTCGCACAGTGCCGCCTTCAACTCGCGTGCCTGTTTCGATACCGGGTCGCCGTCATCATCGCTGGCGAGCAGGTCGATGACATGCAGGGCCAGTTGCAGCTCGCCTGCCGCCTGCAACTCACGGGCGCGTGCCAGTACCCGCTCCGGGTTGGCCAGTGCTCGCCGGACGGCCGCAGCCGCCTTTGCGGGCGCGGCCGGATGGAGGTCCGTCGGATTGCGGTTCCACCAGCCGTTCTCAGAGCGCCAGATGTCACGCATGATGTACGCTGCGCAGCCATACGTTGGCTTCATGAAGCGGCTGCCGAACAGTTCGTCTGGCAGCGGTACATCGTTGATGATGTCGTTCTCGCTCATGCCGGCATTCATCCTGGCCACGACTTCCCGGCGTAAGTAGCGCAGCGCGCGTGCCGGTACAGTCAGGGCCTCATGGATCTCCGCCGCATCCGTCACTGGCTTGCCGAACTCGGGGATCAGCACCGCCGGCGCTAGCTCGGCGAATCGCTCCAGCGTCTGCGCCCAGCGCATTGGATCGCGATAGATGCGGTACGGCGAACCGACATTCGGGCAGGTCTTGATGAAAGCGTTAGAGCCGTAGAGCGTGCGTGCATCGGGTATCCACACCGCCGTGCCATCGTCAGTCTCCGAGGGCGCGTGCATCAACACCACATGCCGCTCGGTGCCCGTCAGGGCCAGCCGGTCCTGATACGTCAGCGTAGGCATCTGGAACCAGTGCGCGGGCGGCGTGGCGGGATAGTCGCTGCGAAATTGCCGGACATTGGTATAGGCCTGCAAGCCGCCAGTCTCGCGATAGCGCCGGTAGCGCGCCGGCAGGTTGGCATGCGCGACCAGTTGCGGGGTCGGGTCGCCCCGCCTGGCGGCTTCGGCCAGCCATTGCCGCACGCCATTGTTGTAGCCCATATGGCCGTGACTGTAGACGATATAGGCCACTGGCTTGTCCAGGCTGGCGCGCAATTGCGCAATCATGGCGTCGGTAATGCCGCCGCCGGGGCCGGCATCCACTAGCAGTAGCGTGGCGCCAAGGTCGACCACGACGGAGTTGCCCTGGCCGCCAAGCGTGTATACGCCATCGGCATGGCGCGACAGCGCCTGCTTGACCATCAGGATGTTGCTTGTGTCCATTGTCTTCCTCCTGGGAGCGGTGCCGTGCCTGGCACCGGAATTCGAGAAGCCTTTATTCCGGGCGGTAGCCGCTGGTGCGCACGATGTCGCCCCATCGCTTGTAATCGCTCGCCACTTGCCGGCCAAAGCGAGCAGCATCCATCGCGCTGGCCGGTTCGGCCCCTAGTGTGTTGAGGCGTTCCATGACCTCCGGTGTGTTCAGCAGCTTGACGAATTCGGTGTTGAGGCGTTTCACCACGGCGTCAGGCGTCTTGGCCGGCGCGAACGCGCCCATCCATCCATCGCTGGAAATCTCGGGGTAACCGAGTTCCGCGAAGGTGGGCACGTCGGGCAGCAACCTGGTGCGGGTGGCGGAGGTCACCGCATAGGCGCGCAGCTTGCCGGCCTTCACCATAGGCAGCACGGTGGCTTGCCCATCGAAGATCAACTGGACCTGGCCACCGACCACGTCGCCGATGGCTGGTGCCGAACCCTTGTAGCCCACATGCAGCAGGTCGATCTTTTCGTGCCGGTTGAGCAGCAGGCCGGCAAAATGGCTCCAGGTTCCCGGGCTGAAGGAGGCATACGAAACGGTATTGGGATGGGCGCGCGCATAGGCCACCACCTCCTTGACGTTGCGCGCCGGGAAGGCCGCGTTGCCCGCAAAGACCAGCGGGCCATTAGCTAGCGCAGCCACGGACACCAGATCGCGCAGCGGATCGTAGCGGACTGTCGTGTAGTGCGGAACCACCACCACCGACGCCTGGATGGTCACCAGCACCGTATAGCCATCGGGGTCGGCGCGCACGACCGATTCCGCGGCGAGGGCGCCCGATGCGCCTGGCTTGTTGTCGATGACAACGGCCTGCCCTAGCGATTTGCTGAGCTTCTCACCCAACGCCCGCGCCAGTAGGTCGGTGCTGCCACCCGGCGGAAATGGAACCACCAGGCGTACTGGCCGGCTAGGCCATGGCGTCTGCGCTGCCACAGGCTGGACGATCAGGCACATTGCGGTTGCCGCCATCATGGCCAAGCGGGGTCGACGTCCGAAACTGTTCATGCTGCTGGTCTCCTCAGGAGGCGCCGTGGCGCGCCTTTGTTCTTTAGTTCACTATTTAGCCGGGATGTCCGGGAAGCCATCGTAGAAGGCCGGAGGTTCGCTATGTGAAATGATTTCGCATATCGAAACACTGGCTACTCCAGCACGATGCCTGCGCGCTTGATCACGGCCGACCACTTGGCTACCTCGCTGCCGATAAAGTCCGCAAAGGCCTCACTCGATCCGCTCTCCGGCTGGAGCCCGAGATTGACGAGGCGCTCCTTGTTGCCGGGATCCGCCAGAACGGCATTGACGTCGCGGTTGAGTTGCTGGACGACAGCCGGCGGCGTGCCCGCCGGTGCGAGCAGGCCGAACCAGCCATAGCCTATGACCGTCGGATAACCGAGTTCGGAAAAGGTCTGGGCTTCCGGATAGATCGGTGAGCGTTGTTCGGAGGCGATTGCAATCACGCGCAGCCTGCCCGCCTTGATAAAGGGAAGAGCGCTGGTGATGGCCGTGAGCGTGGCGTCAACCCGGCCGGCGAGCAGTTCGGTGTAGGCCGTGGCATCCCCGCGATACTGCACGTTCAGTATTTTGAAGCCGGCTGCGTTGGCGAGGAGTTCGGATGTCAGATGCGGGGCAGCCCCGACGCCGGTACCGGCGAACGTCACACCATCCTTTTTCTCGCGTGCAAAGCTGACGAAATCGGCCAGGTTGCGAATGGGCGATGCCGCGTTGACGATCAGGAACAGCGGCGCCACCACACGCGGCCCGATGGCGATGAAGTTCTTGCGGATGTCGTAGTGCCCCTTGATCCCGGCCGCTTCGTTGATGGCGAATGGCGCGGCTGCATACAGCAGCGTGTAGCCGCCAGGCTGCGCCCCGGCGACCATCTCATTGGCGACCCGGGTGGCGGCTCCTGGCTTGTTCTCGACTACGAACTGCTGGCCATACTTCTTGCCCAGGCCTTCCGCGATGATGCGCGCAGAGATGTCGTTGGAGCCGCCGGGGCCATAGGGGGAAACCATCCGGACCGGCTTGGACGGGTAAGTCTGGGCACTGGCGACGCCTGGCAGCGTGAGGCAGGCAGCCAGGGCCGCGGTGGCGAACGATCGAAACGTCATTGTCTCCTCCTTGTTTTCTGGCAAGCGCGTGGCAAGCCGTTGGAAGTGTGAGAGACAGCTTAGGAGCGTAATGGCGTGGCACGGTGAATGATTTCGCATATCGAAACATCGTCGAGGGCCCGGTGTTTCGGATAGCGAAATGTTGACCGTCTGGATTCGACAGGCGCCGTAGGATCGTCCGACCCGTGGGGGCGTGGGGGGGAAAGTGCCGCCATTGCCCAAGCAGCGGGATCAGAAAAAACCGACAGGAGACAATGATGACGATGTCCATTGGCAAATTGCTTGCCGCCCCGGTGGCCTGCCTGATGCTCGCGCCCATGGCCCATGCCGATCCCTATCCCAGCAAGCCGATCCGGCTGATTGTGCCCTTTCCTGCTGGAGGCGGTACTGACACGGTAGCCCGCATGATGGCCGAGCGGCTGCAGCAATCGCTCAAGCAGACGGTGGTGGTGGAGAACCGCGCCGGGGCGGGCGGCACCATCGGCACCAGCTATGCGGCACAAGCCGAGCCCGATGGCTACACCATCGTGCTCGGCATTTCGGCGACCATGGTGATGGCGCCGTTTCTCTATCCCAATGCCGCGTACACGGCCAACCAGCGATTTGCCGCGCTTGGACAGATCGGGACGGCGTCCAACATGTTGGTGGTCAATCCCGCGTTTCCCGCACACAACCTGAAGGAACTGGTTGCGGCCGCCAAGGCCAGGCCCGGGCAGATCAATTACGGCTCCTGGGGACTGGGCTCGGGCGGGCATTTGTGCGCGGACATCCTGATGCGCGCGAAGGGCATCACTATGACGCACGTGCCCTACAAAGGCACGGCCCCCGAACTGGCCGACGTGCTCGGAGGCACCATCATGGTCGCCATGGTGGACTCCACGACATCCGCGCCATATGTCCAGGCTGGCAAGCTGCGCGCGCTGGCCGCCTGCACGGAGCGGTCATCCAACCTGCCCGATGTGCCCGGCCTGAAAGACGAAGGCGTGAGCTTCGACAGCAGCTTCTGGTACGGCCTGTTCGCCCCGGCGGGCACGCCCGCACCTGTCCTGAGCCGCCTGCGAGAAGAAGTGGGCCAGATCCTCAAGCAGCCCGCCGTGGCGGCGCGCCTGAAGGATCTGGGCATCCAGGCCACCAACCTGTCGCCGGCGCAGTTCGAGGAGGTGGTGCGCCGCGACTATGCCGGCTGGGGCAAGCTGATTCGGGAGGCGGGCATCAAGGCCGAGTGAGTTGTTGTGAAGCGCGTGCCGGGCCGCCCGTGCTTCGCTTGCGCCGGGCGGATCAGGCCGTTGCCAGCCTGTCGGACGCGTTGCCGGCGCCGATCACCACGGCGTCCAGCGCGAGCGCACCCCCGCCCAGCGGCAGGACGATGAACGGATTGACGTCGACGCTGACCACGGCGTCACGATTTGCCCACGCGAAGCGGGAGAGTGCCGCCAGTGCGCTCGCCAGCGCGGACACGTCGGCTGGCGGCTGGCCCCGCATGCCCGCCAGCACCCGCCGTCCGCGGATCTCGTCGATCATCGCATGCGCATCCCGCTCGTCAAAGGGCGCCATGCGGAAGGCGACATCCCGCATGGCTTCCACGAGCACGCCGCCCAAGCCGAACATGACCACCGGGCCATAGACGGGATCGCGCTGCACCCCCAAGATGCATTCCACGCCACCCTTGATCATCGGTGCGACCAGTAAGCCATCGAGCCTAGCCGCAGGTGCATGGCGCGCCGCCTCCTCCAGGATCTCGCGGTAGGCGGCCCGGACCGCACCGGCATCCTGCAGGTGCAGACGTACGCCGCCAATGTCGCTCTTGTGGGTGATGTCGGCAGAGACCAATTTCATCACCACCGGGTAGCCAAAAGCCGCTGCCGCGGCTACTGCTTCATCTTGGCTGGCCACACGCTGGTGCGCCACCACCGGGACGCCGGCAGAGCGCAGCAAGGCCAGGCCGGCAGGTTCATCCAACACGCCAGCCTCGATCGTGGCAACAACGGGATTCTCCGCATTCGGGCTCAAGCCCGGGTCGCAAGCGGGGCGGGCTATCGCCACGGTGTCGCCCAGGCACTTCAGCGCGCGGACTGCGGCGCTCGGGTCCGCGAACACCAGGCAGCCCAGCGCTTCCAGCGCGCGGCGCCGCTCTGGCGTGAATAGCGAGCACAGGGCCAGCGGCGTATCGGGATACTCGGCGCGTATGGTCTTGGCGAATGCGAGCAGGTGGGGCCAGAAGGTAGCGGAGGTGCCCGCCGCCGCCAGGAATGCCAGCAAGCTGCCGTAGCCCCCGCTGTCCAGCATGGTACGGGCGGCAAACGTCATCAGTTCCGGCTCGGAGGTTACCTGGCCGGTGATATCGACGGGGTTGCGTGGCGCGGCAAATGGCACGCGTGCCATGATCGCGGCTTGTGCGCCGGCCGGCATCGGCACGAGCTCCAGGGCCGCGTCAGCGGCGTCGTCGGCCATCAGCGCACCCACGCCGCCCGACAACGTCATGATGCCCAAGGCGTTGTTCGCGGGACGCACGGGGCCGCTTAGCGCGTAGCCCACGTTGAAGAATTCGTCCAGCGTGCGCGTGCGAATGGCGCCGTACTGGCGCAGCAGCGCGTCGAAGACGGCATCGTCACCGGCCAGCGCCGCGGTATGGGATGCGGCTGCGGCCGCGCCGGACGCGGTACGCCCGACCTTCGTCACGATCACCGGTTTGCCCGCGTCGCGTGCCAGGGATAAAGCGGCCTTGAGCTTGGCGCCATCGCGGCAGCCTTCTACATAGCCCATGATCACCCGGGTATCGGGATCGCGGGCCAGCCACGCGACCGCGTCGGCAAACTCGATATCGCATTCGTTACCGGTGCTGATCCAATAGGAAAGGCCGATATCCCGCTCCCGTGCCATGGCGTAGGCGTAAATGCCGAAGGCGCCGCTTTGTGACACGATGCCAACCGCGCCGGGACGGGCACGAGCAGCATGGGGCGCTGGCGAGAAGGTGGCATAGACCTGATCACGGGTGTTCATGAAGCCCAGGCAATTGGGGCCCAGAATGCGAACGCCGCGCGTGCGTGCCAACGCGGCCAGGCGCGCCTGCGCGGCGCGGCCAGTCTCGCCGACTTCCGCGTAGCCGGATGTAAACAGCACCACGCTGCACACCCCGGCCTCAGCCGCATCTTTGACAGCCTGTTCGGCTAGTGCCATCGGCACCGCCACGATGGCCAGGTCAGCTGGCGCCCCAATCGCAGCCACGCTCGGGTAGGCGGGTACGCCTTGCACTTCGGCGGCGTTCGGATTGACCGGATACAGCTTGCCGTCGTACTCGTATTTCAGCAGGAGAGCGAGCGGCACACCGCCAATCTTGTCGGGATTGGTGGAAGCGCCGATCAGGGCGATGCTGCGGGGCCGAAACATCCGGTCAAGGCTGGCATGATCAAACATGGGTTCGCTCCTTCGGAGGGCGTCAGGTTGGCCCTGGGTGGCCTACAGCCTAGCGCTGAGTGCGCGCGCATCCGTGCAAGATTTCGCATAGCGAATCTGCGTGCGTTGTCCCGATCAAGCGTTGATAGCCGCGGATGTCGAGCGGTGTTTCGCATATCGAAATTATCAAACCGATTGGGTTATGCATCATCTATGTTTGTCCGACTATCCCAATTCGCCGAGCTATAGGAGCCCAGATGAACAATTCCCAGGCGCACGCAGACCTGCATGGCAAGGTTGCCGTCATCACCGGCGCGGGGCGCGGCATCGGTCGTGCCATTGCGATGGCTTACGCCCGGTCTGGCGCGGCGGTGGTGTGCAGTGCGCGCACAACCAATGAAATTCAGGACACCGTGCATCAGATCGAAGCCGCCGGTGGCAAGGCGGCAGCAGTAACGGCGGACGTGTGCGACTACGCTGCCATGGAAGCCCTGTTCGCGACCAGCTTTACCCTGTTCGGCGGGGTGGACATCGTGGTGGCGAACGCCGGCGTTTCGATGCAGAGCCGCAAGGTCGAACACTGCGATCCTGAGCTCTGGCGACAAACCGTCGAGGTCAACCTCATTGGCGCCTTCCATACAGCGCGCGCGGCCCTTCCGCATCTGCGGCGGCGCGGCGCCGGCAAGATGATCTTCACTGGCTCCGGCTCGCGCCACCGGCCCAATCCCGGCATGTCGTCCTACGCCAGCGCCAAGCTGGGCATGTGGATGCTGACGCAGACCCTGGCCGTGGAACTGCTGGACGCCAACATCAGCGTGAACGAGTTGATCCCGGGACCGGTACGCACCGAGATGACGGGCTTCGGCGAGAAGTTCGCGCCGGCCGGGGAGTGGGTCAAGGATCCGGAAGATGTGGTGCCGCTGGCGCTGTTCCTGGCCGTACAGGGCGATGCTGGGCCGACCGCGCAGAGTTTCAGCTTGATGCGGCGCGCCGGCTGACAATCCCAGCGGGAGGGCTACCGCCAGCAGGCCTGGCCCGCAGCGCCAAAGCAAAAATAGTTAAATCACCGGAGCACACTTTTCAATACACCGATATGCCCGGGCATGCCACCATCGCACCGTGCGAGGCTGGCTATCTTGCAGGGCGCCGTGGGCTTCGTGGAAGCATTTTCCCGCTGCAGGCAATCAGCGCCATCAAGAGCAGTCGATTGATGTCACAACATCGCAGCCGAACGGAGTCTTGAGAAATGACGCTAAACAAATGCTTTGGCTCGAGCCTGAGAACAAGCCAGGCTTGGCAAACGGGGCGCTTGGCGGATACTCCAACGGCTACAATACTTGGACCCAAGCGGTTGAATTTATTGTAAGCTTCCGCTGCACTTTTACCCTCCAAGGCGGGGGTACGCCCTATGCGCTGCGCAAGCTGCGGGTTCGAGAATCTGGCCAGTGCCAAGTTCTGTGAGGAATGTGGCGCCAGGCTGTTGCGCGCCTGCCCTGCCTGCAGGCACGAGACCAGCGCGAGCGCCAAATTCTGCAGCGAATGCGGCGCACTATTGAACGGGCCGCTTTCGAGCGATGCGCTAGCGACCAGCGCTCCAGTCGACTAAACCCCCACCTATCTAGCCGAGCGCATCCGGGTGGTACAGGTGGACATGGAAGCCCGTGGCGCGGCGGACGGCGAGCGCAAGACGATCACCGCGTTATTCGCCGACATGGCCGGCTCAACCGCGCTGATCCACGACCTCGATCCAGAAGACACCCGCTGCCTGATAGACCCGGTGCTGGCGCTGATGATGGAGGCAGTGCATCACTATGATGGCTTTGTGGCCAAGTCGATGGGCGACGGTATCCTGGCGCTGTTTGGCGCGCCGATCGCGCTCGAAGATCATCCGCAACGGGCTCTCTATGCCGCGCTACGCATGCAGGACAAAATGCGCAGTTACGCTGACCGCGTAGGCTGGCCCACCCTACCGCCCTTCCAGCTCGAAAGTCTGCTTGTAGCTATAGCGCTCGGCAGGATGCACGCTCAGCGTCACCTCGATCACCTCTTCCGCGGCATAGTAGGTACGGACAATGCGCAGCGCCGGGGCGCCGGACTCGACATCCAGCAGGCGCGCTTCTTCCTGGCTGACCAGCGCGCCTTGGATATCCTGGTCCACGCGCGTCACCCGCACGCCGAACTGCCGCTCGATCAGCGCATGTACCGGTATGTTCAGTGTGGCGCCGAGCTTCGGCAGGCGGGCATACTTCGGGCTTACGTAGATATCGGCCAGCGAGATCGGCAAGTTCTGCCCCTGCGTGGTCCGCAGCCCGGCGATATGCAGCCATTTCTCTGCGCCTGCCTGTACCAGCGGCACGCGCGCCTCTCCCGACGACAGCAGACCCTTGGACAAGATGCGGAAGTTGGTTTCCTGCGCGTAGCGAGCAATGTCGTCCAGCCCGGCAATGGTCTGGTTATAGCGCGCCCGGGTCTGGTTGCTCAGCACGCGCGTGCCGATGCCCTGCTGGCGCGACACCAGCCCCAGGTCCATCAGCACCTTGATGGCAAGCCGGACACCGTAGCGACTCAGCTTGTACTTCCTGACGAGCTCGGGCTCTGGCGGCAGGTGGTCACCCACGGCCAGCCGCCCGGCGAGGATGTCCTCCATGAGTTCATTGGCGACAGCCAGGTACTGGGGTTGCGGGGCCAGCAGGAGTTGCGACATAGGCGGCATTGACCGGCTTGGGGGTCCGGAGAATCATTCGAATGTTGACATGATACAAAGCCCCGCTATACTTCACAACATTCGAACGTTTGGATGTTTGAAGAAAAAGGAAACCATGTATCCGATAGACTTCTTCTGGCGGGCCGCCGACAGCTACCCGGAGCGGATCGCCGTGCGCTCGCCGACGGCCGATCTGACCTTCGCCGAACTGGCCGCGCGCGTCGCCGGCCTCGCCGCAGCCTTTGCCAGGATTGACCCGGAACCCGGCTCGCGCCTGGCCATCGGCGCCGCAAACAGCGTCGACCACCTGGTCTCGCTGCTGGCCGCCATTGCAGCGGGCAAGGTGTGGGTGCCGCTCAACCCGCGCAACGGCACGCCCGAACTGGAGCGGATCCTGGCATTCACTGAGCCATCCATCGTGGTGTTGGACACTGCCATGCATGAACGGCTGCCTGCCGCGGGAGGCCACCTGGTCCCGCTCGAGAACATCGACGAGGTCATCCGCGCCGGCGGCGACCGCCCCGTCCTGAACCTTTGCCTCGATGCCACCCAGGCCATCAAGTTCACCGGCGGCACCACCGGCGTGCCCAAGGGTGTGATGCAATCCATGCGCGCCTGGAACACCACCGTGCTGACCCAGTGGCACGAGTTCGGCTTTCACGCCGATGACCGCTTCCTGGTCAGCGCACCGCTGACGCACGGCGCCTCCACCTATGTGCTGGCCGTGCTCGGCGCCGGCGGCGGCCTGGTCTTTCCGCCCGACACCTCGGCGCCGACGCTGCTGGACTGGACGGCACAAGCCGGTGCGACCTCGCTCTTCCTGCCGCCCACTGCCATCTATGCGCTGTGCGCCGAACAGACCCGCGCACCCCGCAACGTCTCGAGCCTGCGGCTGCTGATATATGGCGCGGCGCCGATGCCACCGGCACGCATCCAGGAAACGCAGCATGTGTTCGGCAACGTGGTGGCCACCACCTACGGCCAGACCGAAGCGCCCACAGTGCTCACCTGCATGCGTCCCGATCAACTTGCCGACCCGCGCAACCTCGGCTCGGTCGGCCGGCCAAGCATGACCACGCAGGTGGCCATCATGGGCAAGGACGGCACCCTGCTCGGGCCGGGCCAGGAGGGCGAGATCGTTGCCCGCGGCGACCTGCTGATGACCGGCTACTGGCGTATGCCGGAACAGACCGCGGCAACAATCGTCGACGGCTGGCTGCATACCGGCGATGTCGGGGCCTTCGATGAGCGCGGCTTTCTCTTCATCAAGTCGCGTGTGCGCGAAGTCATCATCTCCGGCGGCTTCAACGTCTATCCGTCGGACGTGGAGGAAGCCATCGGCCGCCACGCGGCAATCTACGAGAGCGCGGTGGTCGGCGTCGCCGACGACAAATGGGGCGAGGCCGTTCACGCAGCAGTGCAGTTGCGGCCGGGTGCGAGCGTGTCGCCGGAGGAGCTGATCGGCTTCGTCAAACGAGAGATCGGCGCCGTCAAGGCGCCCAAGGTAGTGCATATCTTCGATACCCTACCCAAAAGCCCAGTGGGCAAGACTCTGAAAGACGAAGTCGTCCGCCGCATCCGCCAGCAAGCGGCAGCGCAAACCAGGAGCAAGTCATGAGCCAGGCCAACCGCGACAAACCCGCGTCGGCCCTGTGCCGCCACAACGCCGAGGCGATTTGGTATCGGGACCAGAACCTGGTCGACGACCTGCTCGGCAAGCAGCCCTTTGTCGCCACCGCGTGCCGGCATATCCTCGGGCGCGAGCTCGCGCCCGGCCAGCTCGCGCTGATCGAGGCCATCCTGATCGTGCTGATGGAGCACGGCATGACGCCCAGCGCCATCTCCGCGCGCCTGATCTACATGAGCTCGCCGGAAAGCCTGCAGGCCGGCGTCGCGGCGGGCCTACTCGGCGTGGGCAGCGCTTTCATCGGCACCATGGAAGACTGCGCCCGCATGCTGGCCGTGATCGCCGACGCCGCCCAGCCGGATGCGGCCGACACTGCTGCGCGCACGCTGGCGCAGCGGCTGGTCAGCGAGAAGCGCACGTGTCCCGGCTTCGGCCACCACCTGCACACGCCGGACGATCCGCGCGCCATCGCCCTGCTCGCGCTGGCGGAGCGACACGGCGTGGCCGGCCGGCACACCGCCGCGCTGCGCAGACTGGCCGCGGCGCTGGACGAGGCGCGCGGGCGCCACCTGACCATCAATGCCACCGGCGCCGTGGCCGCAATTCTGGGAGACATCGGCGTGCCCGTCGGCGCGATGCGCGGCTTTGCACTGCTCTCGCGCACGGCCGGCCTGGTCGCTCACCTGCTCGAGGAGCAAGAAACGCCAAGCGGGCGCTTCATCTGGAAGCTTGTGGACCAAGCCATCCCGTTCAGCGCGCAGGAGGACGGGGCATGATTGCACCCATGTACTTCATGGTGATCGCCACCGACAAGCTCGATTCGCTCGCGCTGCGGGTGGCGATGCGCCCGCGCCACCGCGACTGGCTACGCGGCGGGCACGAGCGCGTGACGGTGGTCGCGAGCGGCGCCTCGCTCGAGGGCGAGAGTACCGTCATGAATGGCTCGCTGCTGATTGTGGCCGCGGCCTCTCACGAAGACGTGGTCACCTTCAGCCACGCCGATCCCTACTTCCGCGCCGGCCTGTTCGCCAGCGTAGACATCCGCCGCTGGGACTGGACCTTCGGCAACCCGAACGGTCCAACCCCTTCCGTCAACCCCATCTGAAAGGCTTTATCACCATGCACTGGATCATCTACGCCGTCGACAAGCCGGGCATGCTGCCGACGCGCACCGCCAACGTCGACAAGCATCGCCAGTACCTGGCCGCCCACCCGATCCGCACCCTCGTCTCCGGACCGCTGACGGACGATGTCGGCACCAATATGACCGGCAGCTTCTTTCTGGTCGAGGCCGACAGCCGGGCCGAAGTAGAAGCCTTCAGCCGCCACGATCCGTTCTGGTCGCTGGGCATCTGGGAGTCGGTCCATATCCACGCCTTCTATAAGCGCGTAGACGACCGCGCGGGAGCGCCGCAATGAGCTGCATCCGGCAGCGCAGCTTCGTCTACAGCCAGTTTGCCGGCCGCGTGGTATTCAGCGCCGGCGCCGTTCGCGATGTGGCGGCGGAAGTGCGGCGCCTCGGTTGCAGGCGCGTGCTGGTGCTGTCCACGCCCGAACAGCGTGGCCTGGCCGAATCAGTGCGCGAGCAACTGGCCGAGCTCGCCGTCGGCTTACATGACGGCGCGCAGATGCACGTCCCTGTTGGTGTCGTGCGCGATGCGCAGGCCGTTGCCACCCAACTGGGCGCGGACGGCTTCATCACAGTCGGCGGCGGCTCGACCACCGGGCTCGGCAAGATGTTGACGCTCGAAAGCGGGTTGCCGCTGCTCGTCATCCCCACGACCTATGCCGGCAGCGAAGTCACGCCCTTGTACGGCACAACTCAGGACAAGGCCAAGACCACGGGCAAGAATCCAGCTGTGCTGCCAAAGACGGTAATCTACGACCCCGAGCTAACGCTGGACCTGCCGCTGCCGGTCAGCCTCGCCAGCGGCATGAATGCCATCGCGCACGCCGCCGAAGGGCTCTATGCCGCAGACCTCAACCCCGTGATCCGGCTGATGGCGCTGGAAGGCATCAGCGCCCTCGCGCGTGCCCTACCCGCCTTGCGGGACGCCCCGCGCGACATCGGCCTGCGCGCCGACTGCCTGTACGGCGCCTGGCTGTGCGGGATGGTGCTGGCCAATGTCGGCATGGGTCTACATCACAAGGCCTGCCATGTGCTGGGCGGCAGCTTTGCGCTGCCCCATGCAGAGATGCACGCGGTGATGCTGCCCCACGCGCTGGCCTACAACGCGTCGGCGGCCGCACCGGCGCTGGCGAGCCTGTCGGTAGCATTGGGTGGTTCGGGAAAGGCCGGCGATGCGCCGGGAGAAGTCTTCGCGCTGCTGGACCTTCTGCGGCTGCCCACGGCCCTGAGCGCCCTCGGCATGCCGGAAGACGGTCTAGACCGCGCCGCCAGGCGGATGGTCGAGCGGCCCTATCCTAACCCGCGCCCGCTGGAGCAGGCGCGCCTGCGCACGCTGCTGGATGACGCTTTCCACGGCCGCCCACCACGCATCGACGTCGGGAGTCTGTCATGAATATTGGCTGGATCGGCGCAGGAAAGATGGGCATGCCGATGATGGCAAGCCTGATGGCAGCGGGCCATTCGGTCAGCCTGTACGAGCCGACCGACAGCGCACGGCAGCAGGCGCAAGCCCTGGGCGCCACCCTGGCGCAAAGCCCGGCGGACGCGGCCCGGCGCGTGCAGGCGGTGTTCTCGTCCTTGCCGGACGATGCCGCGTTGCTGGCGGTGGCGCCTGCCGTGTTCGAAGGCACCGCGCCGGGCGGGCTGTATGTCGACACCAGCACGGTATCGCCACAGGCATCCGCCACGGTCGCCCGCGCCGCGCAAGCCGCCGCCGTGCGCTATCTGCGCGCGCCGGTGTCCGGCACGCCGGTACAGGCGCACGAACGCGCGCTTACAACCATCGTCTCCGGTCCGCGCGATGCGTTCGAAGCAGCGCAGCCCCTGCTTTCGCAGTGGGGGCCGAATCTGCGCTACGTCGGGCAGCAGGAGCAGGCGCGCAGCATGAAGCTGGTGCTCAACCTGATGGTTGGTGCCACGGCGGCGATGATGGCCGAAGCGCTTGCACTCGGTAGCAAGGGCGGCATCCGCTGGAATGACCTGCTCGACGTGATGGCATCCAGCGCGCTGGCTTCTCCGCTGCTCAAAGTCAAGGCGGCGCAGTTGCGGCAGCGCGATTTCAGTCCGCTGTTCTCGTGTGGGCAGATGGCCAAGGACTTGAGGCTGATCCTGGCTGCCGGCAGCGATGCCGACGTGCCGCTGCCGCTGGCAGCGCTCGTCAGCCAGCTCAACGCCATCTCGCTAGCGCATGGCCGTGGAGACGAGGACTACATCGCCAGCGTGCTGACCGCCGAAATGTTGGCCGCAACCGGGCCGGTCCTGGACGGCGACGATACGGACGACTCGCGATGACAATCTACGACGACCTCATCGTGGGCGCTGGCGCGGCAGGGTCAGTGCTGGCAAACCGCCTGTCGGCAGACCCACGGCGGAGCGTGCTCCTACTGGAGGCTGGCCGCGACATCCGGCCCGGCGACGAGCCGGCAGACATCCGCAGCATCTTCCCGCTCTCCACCTTCAATCCGGCCTATATGTGGCCGGACACGCTGGTGCACTGGGGCCGCGCCAATGGCACCGCGCCGTCCTTCTTCCCGCAGGGGCGGCTGCTCGGCGGCACCTCGCAGATCATGGGCATGTTCGCGCTGCGCGGCCGTCCTGACGACTATAACGAGTGGGCGGCGATGGGCGCCGCAGGCTGGGGCTGGGATGACGTGCTGCCCTACTTTCGCAAGCTCGAGTCGGACCACGATTTCCCCGGCGCCATGCACGGCTGCGACGGCCCCGTGCCGATCCGCCGCGAACCGCAGACGCAGTGGTCGCCGCTATCGGCGCGCCTGCACCAGGTGGCCGCCGCACGCGGCTTCTCGCACGTCGCCGACATGAATGCCGACTTCGGCGATGGCTACGGCACCCTGCCCATCAGCCGCTATCCCGACAAGCGCGGCTCGGCCGGCATCTGCTACCTGGACGCCGCGGTGCGGGCCCGCTCCAACCTGACCGTGCAGGCTGACGCCACCGTCACCCGTCTGCTGCTGGAACGCCGCGACGGCGCGCTGCATTGCACCGGCGTGGCCTATGCCGACGCGCAAGGGCAGGTGCGCGAGGCGCGTGCACGCAGGGTGGTGCTGGCCGCCGGGGCACTGCGCACGCCGGCCTTGCTGCTGCGCGCCGGCATCGGCCCTGGCGATGAACTGGCACGCGCAGGCATTGCCCCGCAGCTGGAGCGCAAGGGCGTGGGCCGCAACCTGCAGAACCACGCCATTCTCTACATCGTCGCCTTCTTGGCGCGTGCGGGGCGCGAGCCGCGCGGCGTGCGCCCGGCCTGCGCCACTACCATGCGCTGGTCCTCGGCGCAGCATGGCGGCACGCCGGGCGACATGGGCATGTACATTCGCAGCTGGCTGTCATGGCACGCGCTCGGGCACCGCATGGCGTCGCTAGCGCCGGTGCTCAACAAGCCCTGGTCGCGCGGCTCGGTGACGCTGTCTTCGCAGGCGCCGCAAGCGCAGACCGTGGTCGAGTTCGATCTGCTCTCCGACCCGCGCGACCTGGCGCGCGTCACGTCGGCGTTCCGCTTCGCGGCGTCGCTGTTCGGTGAGCTCGGCGGGATATGCGGCACGCCGTATGTGCTGTCGGACGCCGGTAACCTTAGCCGGCTGATGCGCTACAACGAGCCCACCCGCGCCAACGCCGTGCGCGCGGCAGCAGCCGCCCGGCTGATCGACGCCATGCCGGCGTTCGGCCAGCACATGGTCGCACGCCTGTCCAGGATGACGCCCGCCTCCGAGGTCCTGCGCAGTGACGATGCCCTGGCTGACTATGCCCGCCGCAGCATCAGTGGCACAGGCCACGTGAGCGGCACCTGTCGCATGGGCGCTGCGGCCGATCCGCTCGCCGTGGTGGACCCGCACGGCCGCGTGCACGGCATGCAGGGGCTGTATGTCGCCGATGCCTCGGTCATGCCGACCGTGCCAAGCGCCAATACCCACCTGCCGACCATCATGGTCGCGGAAAAAATCGCGCAGGGATTGCAGAGCTAGCGGTGAGGCACCACACGCTGAGGGTAACCCCGCATTCTTAAACATTCGAACGTTCGCAATAATTAAATCGAACCACCACACCGGTACAACAACAGGAGACAAACCATGTTGAAACGCACCCTGATCCGCAATGCCAGCGTCATCACCGTCGATCCGAAGCTCGGCGACTTCGATAAAGGCGATGTACTGATCGAAGGCTCAAAGATCGCCGCTGTCGGCGTCGGGCTCGAGGCCGACGACGCCGAGATCATCGACGGCAACGGCACCATCGTGATGCCGGGCATGGTCGATACCCACCGTCATGTGTGGCAGACCACGCTGCGCAATATCGCCGCCGACTGGACGCTCGACCAGTATTTTGCCGGCGTGCGCGGCCAGCTCGGCGAGCACTTTCGGGCCGAGGACATCTACACCGCCAACCTGGCGGGCGCCTGCGAGGCCCTCAACGCCGGCATTACTACCGTGCTCGACTGGTCGCACAACATGAACACGCCCGCCCATACCGACGGCGCCGTGCAGGGCCTGCGCGACTCGGGCGGTCGCTTCGTGATGTGCTACGGCAACTCCAATGCCGAATGGCTTCCGGTCAGCGACCTGCCGACCTCGCGCGACGCCTACCGGGTCAAGAAGGAGCACTTCTCGCGCACCGACGATCTGGTCCAGATGGGCATGGCGCTGCGCGGCCCGCAATACGCCACCGGAGAAGTCACCATCGACGACTGGGCGCTCGCGCGCGACATCGGCGCGCTGATCTCCGTGCACGTTGGCGATGGTGCGTGGGGCAAGAACCGCCCGGTAGCCTGGCTGGCCGAACAAGGGCTGCTCGGCGAAGACGTGGTCTGCGTGCACTGCAATTCGCTGGCCGATGACGAGTTCCGCATCATGGCCGACCATGGCGCCTGGGCCTCGATGACGCCCGATATCGAACTGCAGATGGGCCACGGCTGGCCCGCCACGCGCCGCCTGCTCAACGTGGGGCTGGCGCCGACGCTTGGGGTGGACATTGTAACCTCCAACAGCGGCCACCTGTTCCAGGTGATGCGCACGGTGCTGCTGGTCGAACGCGCGTGGGCGCACCATCACGCCGACCAGACCGGCGAGGTGGTGCAGCGCCTGCCGATCGACACCAGCGATGTGCTCGCCTTCGCCACCATCAATGGCGCCCGCGCACTCGGCATGGCCGACCGGGTCGGCTCGCTCACGCCCGGCAAGGACGCCGACATCGCCATGATTCGCGCCGACAACCTCGAAATGGCGCCGCTCAACAACCCGGTCGGCGCAGTGGTGCTGGCGGGGCACCCTGGGCTGGTGGATTCGGTGTGGGTCGCCGGCAAGGCCGTAAAGCGGCACGGCAAGCTAGTGAACGTGGACGTGGCGCGGCTGATCGGCGAGTTGGAGCGCTCGCGCGACCACGTGCTGGCGCTCGCAGGCGTGGCACCGGGGGAGCGTTTCCTCCCCGCCCCTTACGCCCACTGAACAAGGAGTATCGACATGCGAAACATGACCGAAGCGGAACTGACGGAAGTTGTCCTGCAACGCTACCAGGACACCCCCGATCCGCGCCTGCGCGAGATCCTGCAATCGCTGATCCGGCACCTGCACGCCTTCGTGCGCGATGTCCGCCTGACCGAGGAGGAGTGGCTGCGCGGCATCCTCTACCTGACGGCGGTGGGACAGATCTCGGACGACAAGCGGCAAGAGATGATCCTGCTGTCCGACAACCTGGGGATCTCCATGCTGGTCAATATGGTCAGCGCCGGCGTGGCGCAGGCCGCGACGGAATCAACCGTGGTAGGCCCCTTCTATGTGCCCGGCACGCCCGAGCGCCAATGGGGCGAATCGATCCAGCAACTGCCTTGCGACGATGTGCCGTTGTTCGTGAATGGCCGCGTGCTGGACCTAGCCGGTGCGCCGGTGACCGACGCGCAGATCGAGGTCTGGCAGACCAACTCCAACGGCATGTACGACATTCAGGACCCGGAGCAGCCCGAGCACAACCTGCGCGGCTGGTATCGCGTCAATGCCGACGGCGAGTTCCTGGTGCGCACCGTGCGCCCGGTACGCTATCCGATCCCCACCGACGGGCCCGTCGGAGAGCTGCTGACTGCCACCGGCCGTCACCCGTGGCGCCCCGCGCATCTGCACGTGAAGGTCACCGCCGCGGGCTGCAAACCGCTGGTGACGCATATCTTCGACGCCGAGGACCCCTACCTCGACTCCGACGTGGTGTTCGCGGTAAAGCAATCGCTGGTCCGCAAGTTCGAGCCGGTCGCGGCTAGCGACGGCCGTCGCGAATACGGCATCGGCGGCCCCTGCCTCGAACTGCGCTACGACTTCACGATCGAGCGCGCGACGCCAGCCGGCTAGGCTAGACCTTCGCCGGTCCACGGCCGCGCCAGGCGCGGCCGTGTCTTTCCCTAAGCGGCAGTCCCTTCGCCACCCGCGCGTGGCAGGGACTCGCTTTGCCTGTTCCTTTACGCAGCGCTTGCCAGAGCTTTTCGCGTTCGCCCCCGGGGCGCACGCGGCGGGCACCTGTTTGCCCTCGTGCCGGTGCGCTGCGCGTTTTCATTTACCCGATGTCTTTCCCATCGCATGGAGCCAGAGATGTCTTCCAACTGTGTTGCGTTCCCCGCCCGGGGGCGCCTTCCCGCATGCCTGGCCGCCACCGTCCTGCTCTGGGCGGGCAGCGCGTGCGCACAAAGCAGCGTCACTCTGTACGGCCGCGTCGTCGGCGGAGTCGACTTTGTCAACAAGGTCGCCAGCGGTAACGGACGCACCTCTGATCTCTTTCGTTATAGCAGTGACTGGGGCGCCAGCTGGTGGGGCATGCGGGTGCAGGAAGACCTAGGCCAGGGCCTGAGCGCGGTGGCCAACCTGGAGAGCATGTTCAGCTCCGACGACGGTCGCACCATCGGCGACAGCTTTTTCAACCGCTACGCGGTCGTTGGGCTTTCCAGTCGCAGCTATGGCACCGTATGGCTGGGCCGCGCTATGGCACTGACTGACGGCGAACTGTGGGAGGTGGACCCGTTCGCCATGCAGTTCACCAGCATCGGCACCCTTGCCTATGGCCGCAACTGGGGGCCTCGCAGCAATGCCATCACGTACAACTCGCCGTTGTGGGGCGGCTTATCGTTCCGCGCGCAGGGCAGCCTGAACGGCGTGGCGGGAAACATCAACGCCGGGCGCCAGCTGAGCGGCAGCGTCAGCTACCAGAGCGGCCCGCTTGTGCTCAAGGGCCTCTACGAGGAGATCCGCAACGCCAACGGCGCCTTCACCGACCTTTATGCCACTTCGCGCGAGTATGCGCTCGGCGGAGCCTACCAGGCCGGAGACGTCAAGCTGTTTGCCGGCTATAGCCTGATACGCTCTGGCGGCGCCACCGTGGCGACCGCCAACAACCCAACCGCCGCAGACAAGCATCAGTTGCTCTGGCTCGGCGCCGCCTGGTCCGCCGCACAGTCCCTGACGATTCTGAGCGGTGCCTACCATGCCCGCCTCAACCAGGACGGCGGCAACGCCACGATGCTCGCGCTCGGCGCTAACTACCATCTCTCCAAGCGCACGCTGTTGTATGCGACGGTCGGCACAGTGATCAACCGCGGCAATGCAGCGTTCTCAGTGGTAGTCACGCCGGACACCAAACCGCTGCCCGGGGCAACGCAACAGGGCGTGTATACCGGGGTCATGCATTCATTCTAGAGTCTTCATCTGTTGGGCTCTGGTGCAAACATCTGGCGCAAACGAAAAACGGCCTATTCGCCGTTACATCATCGCGCTGAAAGCTGAGAGCCCGTCCGCCCCCACTCCCCAGGCAGGTAGCTTGTGCTGCCAAACCCCGGTTTAAGGTTGGGGTGGGAATCCTGGCGATTAATTGCATTTTGATGATCAAAGGATGCTCGCCATGGACAGTCACCCGCCGTGCCCACATGCGCAGCCAAACGAAATCGCCGCGTTGGTCCTCGCCCCGACGCTCTCTCCCGAAAGCTACAATGGGGCCAGATCAGGCGACACGAAATGAAGAAGCCAGACATCAAGCGATGCCAGGGATACCGGCAGTTTGAGAAGATCCATACGGCCTTCTGCACCGGCGACATCGATGCGCTGCGGGCGGCGGTTGATGATCCGGCCGGCATTCCCAACGGACCCATGCCGCCGGGGATTGGCGCTTGCCTGGATTATGCGATCTACCATAGCGCGCTGCCCCTTATCCGCACCTTGCTCGAGATCGGGGCGGATCCCCGGCCGGTGGATCACGCGGGTTTTCCGCCGCTGATTGCGGCGCTTTCATGCAGTCTCGCCCGGCCAGGCGCACCCGCACGAAAGGATGTGATCGAGGTGCTCAGGCTGCTGCTGGCCTTCGGCGCCGATCCTGCGCAGCGTGGCATCAACGACTATAGCGCGCTGCGCATGGCCGCAAGCGTGCGCAATTTGCCTGCGGTAAAGAGCTGCTGGAGGCTGGTGCGGACGCAGCTAGCCGGACGCGCATCGACGACTGCGAAACTCCACGCGAGATGGCCGAGGCAATGGGGTTGTCCGGGATTTTCCAGTTGCTGGCTGCCCATGAAGTGAGCGAACGGCAGTAGCGCAGATCAACCATCGACCCGCGCCGAGCGATGTCACCCTCGCCCACCATTCAAGTCATCAAATGGGATACCACCTCAGCGGCGTCCCGCTCGTTTCCGACTCACCGCTGTCACCCGGTCACGGTGAACAGGTGTAGAGGAATCAGCCATGCAGATTCCAGCTTCGCGGGCTCGTAAAGCGCATTTGGGATGCCCTTATGTTGTCGCCTTCCCAGATCGCCAGCGCTAACGCCCGCTGCGTCCTCGACCACTGTAGGGGCGATCGTCCGGCGATCGAGGGGGCCTAGTATTCCGAGGCAATGTCGTCACCGGCCTCGAGCCGGCCTTTGCGCACGATGCTTGGCGAGGCTGCCGTCGATTGCGTGTCAAGATCGCGGCAACGGCCATCAATCCCAGCGATGTGAAGAATGTCGCTGGCCATTTCAAGTCCACCACACCGCGCGTTCCAGGCAGGGATTTTGCCGGCATCATTGTCGACGGCGAGGGGCGCGAAGGCGAGCAAGTCTGGGGAAGCGGCCCGGGTTTCGGCGTGACGCGCGATGGCGTGCATGCCGAATACATTGTCATGCCGTCGACCTGGGTCAGCGCAAAACCCGATGGCATGACAATGGAGGCTGCTGCTGCCATCGGTGTACCTTACCTTGCCGCCTGGTCCGGGCTGGTGACTGCCGCGCAGATCCAGACCGGCGAGACCGTGCTCGTAACAGGAGTGTCTGGCGCGGTCGGGCGCGCGGCCACCCAGATCGCCCACTGGCGCAAGGCGCGCGTCATTGGCGCCGCCACGTCGCTGGCAAATCCGTCAGGTGCCGATGCAATAATCGACACGACGGTGCCGGCCCTCACAAGGGAGGCCATCGCACTGACAGGTGCAAGAGGTGTGGATGTTGCGCTCGATGTTGTTGGCGGGCCGCTGTTTGAGCAATGCATCAGCGCCTTGCGTCAAGGTGGGCGTCAGATCGCCATCGCGAGAAATCCGCAGGTCGTGAGCTTTAATCTGGTCGACTTCTACCATGGGCTTAAGCACCTGATCGGCGTCGACACGATGCAGCTTTCCGGCCACGACGTCGTCGAGTTGTTGAATCAGATGCGCGCCGGCTTCGATGAGGGCTTTCTTGCGCCACCTGAGGTCCAGACCTGGAGCTTTGAAGCCGCCCCACAAGCCTATAAGGCGGTCGCAAAATGGGGCAGCCCCAGGAAGCACGTGCTGGTGTTGCCCACGTAAGCGGTCGCATGTCACCGCGGCTGCCGTCTCTCGCAAGCATGGCTACTCTCGGAGCTAGCTCCCGGAACTGGAGGCAAACTGGTTGCATGCGAGGCGTTGCGTGGGCTCACATCTCTATCGAATAGAGCCGGCACGCCACTTCACTATGCCGATTGCGACTACACTGGACCGGTCATCGGCAGGCGCACCGCCAGATTGGAGCACGCTGCCAGGTCCACGGCTATCTATATGAAATTGGCTCATGATCCAGGCCCCTACGGAAGGAGCGCCCATGTACCGGGATGGCCGGCACGCCGGTGCAGGCCGCTCTGGCGATCACTTGCGGCAGCCTGGCTCGCCGCAGGTGGTCTGCTAGGGACCGCGTCTCAACGCGTGTACGCCGGACAGATATGCGACGCGCCCTATATTCATGACGGCGGCCGGATTCGCTTCGAGGCGGACGGATTGACGCCGATGACGACGCTTGCCTTCTTCCGGAACGTGAACGACCTTGAGCGCGACATTTGTTCGTTCGATCTGGATATTTACTCCAAGTCTGCCCTCCGGCGTTTGATGGGGCCACCCGTCGAGACAGTACAGCGTCACCGGCTCGTGATTGACGAGCGCTCAGGACAACCGATCGTACGCAGCCTGAACGCACGTGTTCAGGCCTACGGCCTGTACACCGATCTGGTCGGGGAAATGAGTACCAACTCGAACGGACTGCTGCTGTACCCGCCGACGCTGGTCGAGGGCCAGGTACTCCCCGCGGAAACGTTTGTGTCCCGCTACGACTTTCGTATCGTGGATCGCCGCACGGGCACCAAGGTCTCCGATTTCGTCGGTTCAAGTGTCCGCCTGACCTTGTCTGAGCGGACAGTGGGTCCGCTGCAGCGTCTGAAGCTTGTCACCGGCACGCTTCTCTGCTGGCCGATCCGATATACCAAGTTCGTTGATCCCGGCAGCTTTCGGCTGGTCGATACGGATATCGAACTGGAACCGACCGTGCTCGACATGACCGACTGGTATTGTCCCGCCCGGCGATTCGTCATGCGTCAGGAAGTCCGCTACAGGAATCAGCAGCAAGTGGTCGATGTGGTGGAAATTGAATAGGACGGCCGCCGGAGGATTCCGGCATTGGAGCGCGCCCGCATCGTATCGGGCCTGCGCCTCAGCGGCCAAACCGGGATGGCCGGGGGCAGGCTTTTTCCTCCGTAGGCTTGCCGTCGGCAGGTGCGGCTGGCGGTGCGGTCGGGGAAACTTCGGATTCCGCTGAATGCCGGTACCTTGACCATTCCAACATATCTCTTCTAGGACCGCCGGTCATCGATGTCGACCTGGCGCACCGCGCCGTCGGTGAAAGGGTCGACCGGTCGGGCAGCACCATCCAGGTACGGGTCTGCCTTGCGCACGGCGATCTTGCGGAACTGCTCGTCCGCCAGCCGGCCGGCCTGCGAGCGCTGCAGCGCCTCGGCCACGGGCAGCGAGGCATGTGCCGCACGCGCGCCATCCGTGTAGACATCCGGCGACCGCACTGCTGCCTGGGCTGCGGAAGCCATCACCAGCATCGCCACTGCACCAATCATTGCCGTTTTCATCACTTGCTCCTTTGAAATCCGAAGGGAAGAGCATCCGCCGTATCGAGCGCTGAACACCGGCCACGACAAAGCACTGCTCACGGAATCAACTATACATCAAACCATACCGTATGGTACTATTTTGTTTGGAAGATAGCCTTCGGATTTTTTGAAGTCACCGCCGCTCGCTGCGGGTCCCGCCGCCGGGCCTTTTGGTAGACTGCGCGGGGGCCGACGCCACTGAGCATGGCGCCGGCGACCAACCTTTTTCAAACCTGGCAACTGAATGGAATCAGCACCGAGCGCCTCCGCCAACGTTCCTCATCGCCCGCCCTTGCGCATGACGCGCCGGGGTGAAGAGAAACGCGCACTTATTCTGAGCATCGCCGCAGACATGTTCCTCGAGCACGGCTACGACGGCGTCAGCCTCGACGAGATCGTCAAGGCGTGCGGTGGCTCGAAGACCAATGTTTACAGCTATTTTGGGGGCAAGGACGGGCTCTTCGTGGCCGTGGTGGAAAGGCTCTGTGACTGCTTCCTCGAGAAGACCGAGACGAGTCTGGACCTGTCGCGCTGCAACGCCGCGCAGGGCCTTCAGAAGATCGCGCACAGCTTCCTGCAGTCCTTGCTCGAGGAACGCCATCTGGCATTCCTGCGGCTCATCTTCGCGGAATCGCGGCGCTTTCCGGCCCTCGGCAGTGCGTGGTACACACGCGGCCCCGCGGCAACCTGCGCCTATGTCGCCGGCTTTCTCGCCACGTCACAAGCGGCCGGCGCACGGCTGTCAGCCAGCCCGGAAGTCAGTGCCCGGCTCTTCCACGGCATGGTGCTGGCCAGCGTGCTGCACCGGACCCTGGCTACCGGCGTGCGTCCGGACGACAGCGAAACGGACGCGCTGGTCAATGACGCCATCGCTCTGATCATGGCAGATCAAGCCCCCGCGGAAGTACTCCCCGTGGGTCAGAACCGACAGCGCACGTAGCCCAGACTGAAGTCCGTCCCCGGGTTGGGCTGCTTGATGCCGGCATTGGAAAGGTGCTGGAAGCGGTAGCTCACAGAAAAGCGCCGGCGCTTGCCGAACGCCACGCCCACACCAATCATGTCCGCGAACAGGAACGCCGAGCCCATGAAGTGGCCATTGGCGATCTCCGTATGGCTCAGCACGTGAAAGCACACTGGCGCTTCGAAGCGGGGCGCTGCTCAAGATGTCCTACCAGTGCGCGGCGTTCTGTTACTGGCATTTGCATTCATGGGGCAGCGCCATCCGCTCCAGAACAATTCGTGGGATCGGCGCGCCGGGCGGCAGGCGCGCGAACGCCTCAGGTGGTCACTCAGGCGGCCAGTTCGGTGGCCACGGCCGGCTTGCGTGCGGGCGCTGCCTTCGCCTTTCGCTGTTGCATGTACTTCAGCACAAGTTCCGTGGTCGCCTGGAAATGATCGGCGAGAAGCCGGCACGCGACCCGCGCGTTGCGCGCGACGATCGCGTTGACAATGGCCTCGTGCTCCGCCGCCACATCGCGCGTACGTGCCGCCTTGGGCACGGCGAGCGAGAGGAAGCGATAGCGGGCGGTCTGGTCCCGCAGCGTGATCGAAAACCGCCGCAGCCAAGCCGAGCGGCAGCCGGACACCAGTACCTCGTTAAACCCGGCGTGCGCCTCTTCCCATTCGGGATTGAGGGCACCGTCCTTGCCGGGCAGCACCATCGGAATACGGGTCAGCCGGTGATGGGCGGCGACGACTTCCGCTTCCCAGGCGATATCGCCGGCCTCGATCGCATCGTGCAGCGCACTGGCGTCAATTTGCTGCCGAACGCGCGTGAGGTCCAGGAGTTCTTCCGCGGACAGCGGCGCCACGCGGAAACCCTTCTGGTCGATGGCCAGCACGAAGCCCGTCGCGCACAGCCGCGACAGGGCCTCACGCAGCGGTATCACGCCCGCCTGATAAAGCTCGGCAAGCTCCTTCAGACGCAGCTTGCTGCCCGCCGGCAGCTTGCCGTTGATGATGTCCTCCCGCACCGACTGCTCGACGAGGGAAGCCCACGTGCGGCCGCCCAGCTCCGCCGGTTCCGGCGAAGCAGCAGCGACTTCGCCCGCTACGGTCTTTGCTGACTTCGCTCTCGGCCCCATATGGCCTCGCAGAATGATAGATAGTAGCCACTATTATATATATTGCGAGGCGAATGGACGAGACTGGCGCCTGCAGCGCCTTGCGCTACGCGGCCAGAATTGGTGGTGCCCTGGTACTTGTCACGATCACGGATGCGGTGAGCCGGCCGCATGCGAACGCGACATTAATCTTAGAAACTTGCCGAGTACTGGAGCATGTAAAAGTTGATACCGGGGTTGGGCTCCTTGATGCCGGCGTTGGAGTAGTGCTGGAAACGCACCGCCAGTTCCGAGTCGAGCGCATCGCCAAACCGGTAGCCCGCCGCAATGCGATCGCCAAACTGAAACGCCGTCGAGAAGACCTTGGAGTCCGAGATGCGCGCCCGGGACAGTAGGTGCATGCCGGCACCAATCTCCGCGAAGAGACCCGAGCGGCCCGCCCCTTGGACTCGGAAGATGGGCGTAAAGCCCAGATCGCCCATCAAGTTGCTGTTGTCCCCATGTGGATTCCAGCCACCCACGGAAGCCTCGAGACCCAGGCGGACACGAACTGACTGCGAGCTCGTCGCCCAAAGGTCGTTCTTCAAGTTCCATCGTGTCTCCAGGCGTGCAATCGAAGCCTCAGCTCCCGCACCCAATGCGACCCCAAGACGAACCGGCTCGAACCACGCGGCGTCCTCGCCGGTGGGCGCAGCACCCGCAGCGCCGCTGGCAACCGCACAGGAAAGCAGGATGATGGAGATGACAGAACGAAGCATGACTAAAGCCTTATGAAAAGTAATTCTTGCTTTTGGTGACACGTTGCGCGGCGCTGAAAGTGAACACGAACCATGAGGATTTCATCGCCGTGCCAAGCACTCCCCAGGTTCGCGCACCTCCAGGGCGGGCTCCGCGCAAAAATCCGGAAGTATGCTTTCAGCGCAAGCGGTCGAATAGATGCCGCCAGCGCATATCTGCGTTCCACATTTGGAACGACGTGATCGCATGGAATACTGCCCGTGGAAGAAGGAGGGGCGTTCGTCGCGTGGAAGGTCGCTTCATGAAGTTTCCCGATGTGTGGCCAACGAGGGAGCGAACATGGCGCGAGTCGACGGGTCATCGGCGGCGTAGCGCCTGCAATCAGGCTGGGCACCGGCACGCTAGAAAGGTGCTTTTGGGGTTGACTTTGGAGGACTCGTTCGTAAAGCGAGTGAATTGTTGAAGGCCGGCACGGGTGATGGGTCAAATATCCGGTGCCGGCCTGGTGCTTGAGCTAATTGGCGACCAACTGTGTAAAAGACATAACGATCTCTCACACAGCGGTTGCACGGACGATCAGCGAGCGGAGTCCAGCACCTCGCTGTCCTTCACGACGTTCTGGGCCTTGGTATAGCTCTCGATCAGCAATTGGTACGCCGGGAAGATCTTGGTGTAGATCTCGGCCCACTGCATGGCATCGTCCCGGTGCCAGGTTCTCTGCAGTTCCGAAGCAACCGCGGCGGTATCCATGGGAACCACCCCGGCTTGTACAACCCGGGCAAGCGTGATCTCCTGGGCCATCTTCGAGTACGTGCCGGACGCATCGACTACCGCAAAAACCCTGTAGCCATCCGCGACCGCGCTAATCGAGGGGAAGGCCATGCACACGCTCGTAATGGTGCCCGCGATAATAAGCGTCTTGCGGCCGGTCGCCTTCACCGCTGCCACGAAATCCGGATTGTCCCAAGCATTGATCTCGCCTTTGCGGGCGACATACTGGGCATGCGGCGCGTTTTCATGGATTTCAGGGATTAGGGGACCATTGGGCCCCTGCGGCACTGAAGCCGTCGTGATGACCGGCAGCTTGGTAAGCGTGGCCATCTTCGCCAATGCAGCGGCACGGGCCCGCAGTTCCAGCATGGGCATATCGCCTACAGTCTGGAACAAGCCGCTCTGATGGTCGATCAACAGCATGGCCGCATCGCTGGGATCGATAACGGGGCGCTGCCCATTGAAGTTCGCAGGTGTGCTCATCGTGCTTCTCCTTGAGGGGTGAACGGTGCATCGGCACCAACTTTAGAATGTTCTGCCGCTCCGAGGCGGCAGAACAGGAACTATCCTTGCATCAGACCAAAGCGACCACTGTTGAAGTCGGAATAGGCCTGGACAATTTCTTCCTGGCTGTTCATCACGAAGGGACCGTAACCCACGATAGGCTCATCAATAGGCTCGCCGCTCAAAAGAAGTGCGACGGTATCGCTACTGGCCTGGATCGATATGTCCAGCCCTGCTCGGTCCAGTACGATCATTTGCGCATCGCGTGCCTCCGTATCGCCATTCACGAGCACCGAACCTCGCAGGATTACGAGTGCCGTGCTCCAACCGTCCGGAAGCGACAGTTCGTTGCTGCTGCCTTGCGCCAATCGCAGGTCCCAGACATGCATCGGCGAGAAGGTTTGCGCGGGGCCTGCGTGACCGGCATACTCGCCCGCAATCACTCGAACCGTCCCGGCGCCGTTCGGCAGCGTTACGGCAGGAATGTCCCGGTCGAGAATAGCCTGGTAGCCGGGCTCGGTCATCTTGTCCCTGGCAGGCAGATTCACCCAGAGTTGTACCATCTCCAGCGCGCCACCGGATTGGGTGAAGGCCGGGGAATGGAATTCCTCATGCAGAATGCCGGCGCCCGCCGTCATCCATTGCACATCGCCTGGACCAATGACGCCACCCCGCCCTGTCGAATCACGGTGTGCCACCTCCCCCTTGTAGACGATCGTAACCGTCTCGAAGCCGCGGTGGGGGTGCTGGCCGACCCCGCGTGGCCGGTCGGCAGGGGTGAAGTCGGCCGGCCCTGCATAATCGAACAGCAGGAACGGACTGAGGTGTCTTCCAATGGTCTGGTAAGAAAACATCGACCGCACCGGGAAGCCATCTCCCACCCAGTGACGGGGCGGCGCGCTGTACACGCCAAGGACTCGCTTCATGTGAATCTCCAAGGGCGATTGGATTCAATCGCGTCATTTGCGGTAAGCATAGGAGGGATGCGGCCTTCCCGGTAGTCTGCCAAATCGGGCTACAGAGTCCTACTACGTGAACGATGGACCCACGCGTCCCGTGCAAGACCCGCGGCCCGCTCCCACAGCACCCATCGTCAGACCTCGGAATTGACCGTAAAGTCCGAAGGCGAGTCAGGTCCCCATATGTACAGGATCTCGTCTCGACCATGGGTTCGCTCCTTCCAATCGACACCCGCCGGAATATAGTCAATGTGAGCGGCGTACTCACAGAAGGAACCCCACGGATCTCTTGCATAGTAGAAGTAGTTGGAGCCAAGGATGTGTCTACCAACGCCCCAACCGTCGCAAAAACCCGCTGCCCTCATCTGCGTCGCACCACTTCCCACGTCGTCCATGTCCGGGACCTCCCAGGAACTGTGATGCCACCCTGTCGCCGAGGACGCCGCAAAGGCAACTATGTGATGGTCACTTCCATGCATTGCATGCATATACCCGACCAACCCGTCCGCGCTGTCGGTGATTCGCATGCCGAGGCCCTGAACATAGAACGCCATAACCGCCTCCATCCGGGGCACGAAGAGCATCACATGTGACAAACGCAAAGGCTGGACCTCTCTAGTTTCGCTACGGATCAGCACATTCCTCGCTACGTCATCGCGTTTCAGTGCTGTCGAGACGACACCTCGGTCGAGTTTCACCGGTGCATCGATGGGCCCCTGACGTAGCTGGACAAGATTTCCAACGATGTCACGAAACCAGTAGCCGTCGGGTGGCGCTTCGGGAAACGGCGTCGCTGGAGTACCGCCCGCACGAACAATCTGCGTGCATATTCTCTCGAAGTCTTCTTGGAAGCAGCGGAACGCGATATACGCCAGGGTTCTCGACCACCCGGGGAAAATGCGAGCCCAACAGCGTTGTGTACCGCCAGCGCGCAACTCCAGATTGCTGCCGGGAATCTCGACTACGTCGAGCCCGAATGCCCAGAAGAATTCTGTTGCAACGCGAAGGTCCGGTACAACAAGGCCAAAGTGGTCAATCGAATGTATGCCAGCCAACTCACCCATGTTTGACATCTCTTCATGCATCTTCCCTGCTCCTCTGCACTGCTCCAGCCGAGAGCAGGCGGCACATCGATTGTCCGGACGCTGTGCCGCAAGCGCACAACTCAGCTCTCTGCGCAGCGGCAAAGCCGTGCACATCGCGTAGTCCCGTCGCCTGGCTTGCGAGGGCAATCATCCGGATGCACCCCGCCGCCGGACCAACGATGTGGACTGCCGGAGCGAAGCGGATTGGCCCGCAGGCTGACGAGTCGTGCATTTGAAGTCAGGTCCCGGCACATCACTGTCCACGCTAGTCCGACTGGTTGTCTTTCAGCGAGTGCGTGCCGGGTGCGAAGAGTAGCACCGGAACACCGCCTTTACATACGCCTATTGCCGAAAACGGCGTTCTTCTCTGTCGAACAATGCCCCCTCCGGGGACCGGCATCCGCGCAATCATCAGGCCAGCGCGGCGAACTGCCGGCCCCAACCGATGACATGGTTGCAATGCACAGTGCGGCGAGGGAGATCATTCATACGGTGTTCCCATGCGGGCGCAGGCTGCTACCGGCCGTCAGGCTACTGATCGACTATCTGGCGTAGCGCTTCACGACGTTTTGACTAGGAGTAGTCGGTAGCACCGATGTCGCCATCTATATCGTTCCGCGTGCCAATGCCAATCGAGCTGCTCCAACCTGCCCTGGCAATCTGCCGCGCTGCCGCCGGTACATTGGCACATCGACTCGACCCCTTGCCGTACTGATTGTTCTGCGCCAGGAAACACTGGATTAGGCAATATCCACCCTCCCACCACAGTAGATAGGTGATAGGCTTAGATACATCGAATCAGCGAGGCTCACACCAACGTTTCCGATGCAACGCGACTACGCTCTTAATAAAAAACAAATAAGAGGTAATTGAAGTGTTGACTGGACCGGAACGCCGGCGGTGATTGTCGGCCTGCGAGAAGCCCGGAGCGGTACGGGCGAAGTTCGACTTGAGCTCGGCGGCACATCAACATGACGTGCCCGCAACAACAACGGTTCCATGTGCGCAAGCTGTATCTGGACGGCAGCCTGCGCGGAGCAGCATGTCATTGCGCGAACCATTGTATCGGTACTCAGCTTTTCCCCAATACCAATCCACTCCATGGCACCAAGCGCGCACCTGGCTCGCAATTGCGGCACCGGCCTGCACCACCATGCCTGCGCACGGGCAGCCGAGCTACACGGCAGACAACACTCGAGTCGTCACGCCATCCTCCCGCCTGAGACTACAGACCACTACATTCAGCAGTCCGGAAAGCGACTGCCTGAAGAGGGACAACGAGCTGTGGTCCCGCTGTGATGTGAAATGCCACTACTCCACGCGCCAGCTATCTGACCTCGAAGCGAAGCAGCTGACTGACTTGCTACGAGGAGACCGCAGCATGGAACAAGTGTGAGCTTGACATGTATCAGGTCGCTCGATAGAGTTACATCCAGCGATACAGTATGTCCGTCTGATGAACTTAAAACCAAGAAAAAACGGACACTGGAAGGAGACAACGACATGACTGAGACACAACCTTTCACCATCGACGCGGATACGGTCGGACCGACGCATGCCGCCTACGGTACTGGCGCCAGCCTTACCGCGGCCCCCGCGCGCCTTGCCGCGGTCGCTACGGGTCATCGCATCCCGGCAGAGG
>JYOD01000107.1:117248-117749 GCA_000955785.1 Burkholderiaceae bacterium 16 | reverse complement strand
CCGCCAGCGTGCTGGCGCCAGCCCCCGTGGCCGCGCCCGCTGCCGCGCCGGTCGCCGGCGTGACCGGCGCCGCCGCCCACGCCAGCCCCTCGGTGCGCAAGTTCGCGCGCGAACTTGGCGTGGACGTTTCGCGCGTGCCGGGCACCGGACCCAAGGGCCGCATCACCCAGGACGACGTGCAGGGTTACGTCAAGGGCGTAATGACCGGACTGACCGCGGCTCCGGCGCAAGCTGCTGCCGCGCCGGCTGGTGGCGGTGGCGAGCTGAACCTGCTGCCGTGGCCGAAAGTGGATTTCACCCGCTTCGGCGACGTGGAAAGCAAGCCACTGTCGCGCATCAAGAAGCTCTCCGGTGCGAACCTGCATCGGAACTGGGTGATGATTCCGCACGTCACCAATCACGACGAAGCCGATATCACCGACCTCGAAGCCTTCCGCGTGCAGCTCAACAAGGAATACGAGAAGCAGGGCGTCAAGGTCACCATGCTGGCCTTCATGATCA